>JBAQGO010000040.1:0-13874 GCA_049287825.1 Vitreimonas sp.
GTCCAACATACGTCGGCGCATGGCCTGGAAATCCGCCACCGCCGCGCGCACATCGCCGAGACTGCCGCGAACGTTGTCGACCAGCGTCTTGGCGCGCTGCGCCGACAGCCGCTGGAAGTGAATCTGAATCAGCGAGTCCTTGCCGCGCGCATCACTCGATGGCGCCACCGGGTGAAACAGAGCCAGCGTGGTGATGCCCTGGTCGGCCAGTTCGCCCATGACCGAGTCCACCAGGAACGGCATGTCGGGGCCGACAATTTCTAGAATGTCACGATCGAGCGGCCGCCCACCCGCACCGACGCCGCGGCGCAACCGCACCAATTGCTCGTCCGGCTTCCGCTCTGACCGCCACCGCCAAAAGTCGTGCCCGAGCGCGGTCAGGTCATCGAGTGAGAGATCGGCCAGTTCGTCAGGCGAGGCGTCCGCATACAGCCCCCGCAAGAAGACTTCTGCCGCCGGATCGACCGCGCCGTTGGCTTTGAATGCCGGCCACGGCCCTGATGTCGCCGTCGCTACAAACTGATCGGCGGATGGCGAAATGTCTGCACGCGCAGCAGCGTCCATGAGCGGCGGTTCCTTGTTATTTGGACGGGGCGGACCCTAGCCTTCTCGGCGTCCGGCGCAACCTTCGTAAGCGCCGGATTCGTCCCAACTTTGCAGAGCGAGACGCTCATTGCCGGATGACCACGCACACGAGCGCGTGAGACGACGTTTTGCAGGCGATCTCTTAAACGAAGCGGCGCCGCCGAACGGGGACAAGCTGTCCGGCGGCGCCTGCAGGCCTCGCAGCAGGCTGGGTGGGGGACGCACGCGGAGGCCTGGTCCGTTGAGGACGGCCGGTCCGCGCGAATGAAGCCCCCCAATGAGCCCACGAGTGCGGATCGACACGTCAAGCTGACGTTCGAGCGCGCGCCGAAACAGGAGCGAAGATCAGTTGCGTTTTCAGTAAACGCCCCAAGCCCCGGCGACGTTCGTCATTAAAGCGATACATGTTCAATGACGATTCGCAAGATCAATTTGATCCGGATTCGGACTTACTCAGATGCAACGAATCCGGCGTCGGTTTTCCATCCGCCGACAACAGAATTGCGATCCATCGCGTGCCGGGAAATTGCGCCAATACAATCATCAACATGACTGTCAGCGGCGCAGCGAGAAACGCGCCTGCTAATCCCCAGATGGCGCTCCAGACCGACAGCGCCAACAACATGACGACGGCGGATAAGTTGAGTGAGTCGCTGGTCATGCGCGGCTGAATGAAATTACCGATCAAAAATTGCCAGCCGCCAACGCCGACGAACACACCCGCCACTTGCGCCAGCGACGAGAACTGCACCAGCGCCACCAAAGTCGTGAGTGCGACCGCAACGACCGAGCCGATCGTTGGAATATAGTTGAGGAAGAAAATCAGGAACGCCCAAAACAGCGCGTTCTGCAGCCCCAGCACCATCAGGGTCACATAGGTGAGCGCGGTAATGATCAGGCTGACCACAGTCTGCACCCACAAATAGCGCTCCATCGAGTCCCGGATACGATGCATGACGTCACGCGCCGCCGTCCGCGCCTCGCCGCGCCCAAACATGAAGTTGAACTTTTTCGGCATCACCGCGCTCGCGGGAAACAGGAACGCCAAATAGATCAGAATGAAGCCGGCGTCGGAGGCCACGTTACGCAGGCTCGACCCGACATCGCCAGCCAGCCGCGCCGGATCAATGCGTGCGGCGATGGCGGCCAAAGTCGGCGGCGGACCCCGCACCTGGAAGGTCGCGTAGACCTGCGCGATCAGCTGATCCAGGCGCGCTTCATAGAGCGCGAAGTCACTGGTCATGGCGCTAATATTGGTCACCACCACCCAGCCGATCAGCGTGACCATGCCGAGCACCAGCACCAGTGCAATCGGCAGCGCCAGCCAGCGCGGCGTGTAAGGAATGCGCTTGTCCAGCCACTCCGCCAGCCCGTCGATTGCCAGCCACAGGATCAGCGCCAGCGCAAACGGCGTCAGCGCGTCACGCAACATATAGAGAATCGCGGCAATCACGCCGGTGGCGATGATCCAGATCGCTACTCTGGCCGACCAGTCCATGCCTTGCTCCTGAGAACCGGTCTTGCGGGTGCGGCGCCTGCGGCGCAAGGCCAGACTTGCTTCGTGCGGCGCCCCTGGCCAAGCTGCGGTGAAAGCTGGAGAATTCCATGGCTACGAGCATCGATATCGGCGTCGCGCCCGAGGGGCCGCAATCGCTGGCGCTGAAGCGCGCCAACCGTCACGGCCTCATCGCCGGCGCCACGGGAACCGGAAAAACGGTGACGCTGCAGCTGCTCGCCGAAGAATTCGCCAAGAACGGCGTCAACGTTTTCGCAGCCGACATCAAAGGCGACCTCTCCGGCATCGCCGCGCCCATGCCAACGCCTCCGCCAGCCTGGGCTCAGGCGCGTGCTACCGAGATCGGCGTCACGCTGACGCCGGAAGCGCAGCCTGTCGTGTTCTGGGACGTCTATGGCGAGCTCGGCCACCCAGTGCGCACCACAGTCACCGAAATGGGCCCTGTGCTGATGGCGAGCGTGCTCGACGCGACCGACGCACAGGAAGGCGCGCTCACCGTCGCGTTCAAAATCGCCGACGATTGGCTGACCAAGGGCACGACCGACGAGGACAAGAATCGTGGCCTGCTCCTCAATCTCGCCGACCTCCGCGCCATCCTCACCTACATCTCCGACAATGCGGACGACGTAGGCAAGAACTACGGCTTGGTAACGCCGACCACGATCGCGGCGCTGCAGCGCAAATTGCTTCAGCTCGAGATGGACGGCGCTCAACGCTTCTTCGGCGAAAAGGTGCTTGAGCTTTCCGACCTGATGCGCCCGCGCCCCGATGGACGCGGCACGATCAACCTGCTTGCCTCCGAGCGCCTGGTGCAGAGTCCAAAACTCTATTCGGCCTTCCTGCTCTGGCTGATGAGCGAACTCTGGGAGGAGCTCCCCGAAGTCGGCGATCCCGAAAAGCCCAAGCTTGTCTTCTTCTTCGACGAGGCGCACCTGCTCTTCCGCGACGCCACCAAGGAGTTGATCCAGAAAGTCGAGCAAGTCGTGCGGCTGATCCGCTCCAAGGGCGTCGGCATCTATTTCGTCACGCAGTCACCCACCGACATTCCCGACATCGTGCTGAGCCAACTCGGCAACCGTATCCAGCACGCGCTGCGCGCTTACACGCCGGCGGATCAGAAGGCAGTGAAGGCTGCGGCCGCGTCGTTCCGCGCCAACGCCAATCTCGATGTGGTGAAGACCATCCAGGAACTCGGTGTCGGCGAAGCGCTTGTCTCAACCCTCGATGAAAGCGGCGCGCCGACACCGGTGGCGCGCACCAAAGTGCGCCCGCCCAATAGCCAGGTCGGCACGTTGCTGCTGGCGACGCGTCAACAAATGATCGCCGCGTGCGATCTCGGACCTGCGTACAAACAGGAGATCGACCGCGAGAGCGCCTTTGAAATTCTCAGCAAGCGCGCCGAAGCCGCAACCGCGGCCGCCAATGCCGAAGCACAACAACAAGCCGAAGCGAAAGCCGCCGCAAAGGCAGCCCGTGCGCCGCGCGCAACGCCCTCAGCCCCTGCTCCGCGCGCGCCGGCACGCGCGCCCGCGCAGCGCGTAACGCCAGTGGAACGCGTCGGCACGCGCGTGGCGACTGGTGTGGTAAACACGCTAGCGCGGGAATTGATGCGGGGAATTTTGGGCACGCCGCGCCGTAGGCGTTAGACGCGGCAACGCCGCGACGCGGTTGGTGCGTCACGGCGTTGACCAGATTTTCGAGATTATTGTTCGAGCGTGACGGCGTTCGCGCCGCTCGCCGACAGACGCACGACGCCATTTTCGATGCCCGCGATGAGACCGCCGTCGACGTAATGATGGTGCCCGTCTGAGGAATCTTTCTTGGTGAGCTTGATGCGGCTGCCATGAACTGAGTCCACGGTGCCCACGTGGACGCCGTCGGCGCCGATGACTTCGGCATGCTTTTCAATTTGGCTGAGATCGGTCATTGGGAACGCTCCTTCGGTTAAGCCGGAACAACGCTCCAACCGTCCCTCGGTTGCTTCACGCCCGCCCGGTTCCCCCGGCGTCAGCGCAATTTGGCGATCGTCAGCCCGTCTGCCTTGGCGCGGTCCTTAACCGATTCCTCGCTGCGGGTGAGCGACTTGGCGATGGCCTTCAGCGACATGCCCTTCTTGGCGAACATGTGCAGCTTCTGGATTTCATCGCTCCTCCACGGCTGACGGTGGCGCTCAAATTTCTCGGTCATCGTTCTTGTTCCTATGATCGCGGCTTGGCCCGCACCCGCAACCGTTCCAGCGGCGAGGCCAGCATGCCGAGCGCGACGGTCAATGCAATCGCCACGATCCAGATGACGAAGGCGTTCCAATGATTGGGCGTCCCCACCAGCGAAGCAATGGTGTAGCCGAGCCCTTGCCACAAATAGATTGAATAGCCTGACCTGATGAACGGCTTCAGCCACGCGGCTTGTGCGAGGTTGTCGATCCATTTCGCATCAAGCACTCGCGCCGCGATCAGCCACGCCGCCGCCCACGCGCAGCTGAACAGGAAAAACATCGCATTCGGCGGAAACTTGTTCGCCTGCATCACGGCCGTCGTGTTCGCGGGATAGAGCGTGAGTGCGGCCGCCATCGCGGCGAGCGCGGCGACGAGCACCATGCCATAATCCCGTGTGGCGGACCGCGCGGCGCCAGCGCCGAGGCCAAAGCCGAACAGCGCCCACAACATGTAACTGACGCTTTCGCGGTCCAACTCCGTCGCGCGCGTCCAATAGGTATCGACCGCCAGCACGATCAGCGCCCCGCTCGTCGCCCAAACCCAGAGCGGCGCCATGCGCCATGCGGGTAAGCGCGCCAGCAGCGGCAACAGCGCGGTGATCACGAGGAATGGCGTCACGAACCACAGATGCCAGCTAAGCATCATGAAAGCGTGGCCTTCAGCGCGGCGGAATGGATCGAGCCAGGCGAGCAGCGTCTCTCCAACGGGCAGTTGGCGCGCGTAGATTACGATCAGTGCGCAGACGAACGTGTAGGCCCAGTACGGCGCGAGGATCCGCACGCCACGGCTCAACAAATAGAATCCATATGCACGCAGTGTTGCCGGCTGTGGCGCGTGCGCGAAGGCCGCGCCGCTGACGATGAAGATCAGCGGCATCTCGAACAGCAGGATCGAGTTGGCCGGCGCCGGGATGATGCCCAGCCAAAATGAGCCATGGATAATGATGACCACGTAGGCCATCAGCAGACCACGCGCGACGTCGAGACCAACGTCCCGTTTCGGCGTGCTCATGATCGCCGCCGTCTGCTCCACTCGCGCTTCCATCCCGCCTCCAGGGAACCCATCAACGTGGCTTACGTGGATTCACCGTGCCGCTTAACGCGACGTTTCCTGTCCTTTGCGACGATGTGATGGGCGGTACAAGTATGGAGCGTGTCATGGGACAGGCTTTATTGCGTTCCGTCGGCTTCGACGCGCCTCAGCATGTGCTTGTGGCGGATGATTCCGAAGTGAGCCGTGCGCTGCTCAAGCGGTTGCTGACGCGCAACGGTTATGTCGCGCACGAGGCTGAAAATGGCGAAGCGGCGTTACGCGCCGCAGAGCAATTTCCGCCGGATCTGCTGCTGCTCGACCTGCGCTTGCCGGATATCGACGGCTCGACAGTGCTTGGATATCTGCGCGCCAAGTTTGATCACATCCAGCTGCCGATCATTATGGTCAGCGCCGAATACGATGGCGAGGTCATCGCCGGCTGCCTCTCCATCGGGGCCAACGACTACGTGACCAAGCCGATTCATTGGCCGACGCTCAAAGCCCGCATGCAAACGCATCTTGGCGTGCATCTAGGTCATGCGTTGTTGGCGGCGCAGCGTCCGTTCACGGCTGTCCCGCGCCACTGACGCCGCTGCGCCATTCGGCGTCGCGGCGCGGCAGTGCAAGATACGCTTCACTGCGCATTTCCATGAGCCGCGAGGCCGTGCGCTCGAACTCGAAGCTCTGATCGCCAGCGGGATAGAGATCGGCGGGCTGCGCATCGGCGGAGGCGACCAGCTTCACCTTCGCCTCGTACAACGCGTCGATTAGCGTGCGGAAACGTGCGGCCTCTTCGCGATTGGCTGGCGTGAGCTTTGGGATGTTTTCCAACAGCACTGTGTGGAAGTACTCAGCGATTTCCAGATAGTCCGCCGCACCGAGTGGGCGAGCGCAGAGCTCTTCGAAGCTGAATCGCGCCACACCCGCGGCCTCGCGCTCCACTTTCAGATCGCGCCCATTGACATCGAGCGTGCACGCTTGCGGCGCAGCACCATGCGTCAGCCGCGACCAGGCGCGGTTCATAGCTTCATCCGTCGCGGGGCCGAGCGGTGCGTAATAGACGGGTGCGGCCATCAGATGTTCGAGCCGGAAATCGCGCGGACCAGCGATCTGCACGAGATCGAGTTTGGATTTGATTAGCGCGATGAACGGTTCAAACAGCTGGCGGTTGATGCCGTTCTTGTAAAGCTCATCCGGAGGCCGGTTCGAAGTCGCGACGATCACCACGCCCTCTTCGAACAGCCGCTCGAACAATCGCCCGAGGATCATGGCGTCAGCGATGTCTGTGACTTGCAATTCGTCGAAGCACAGCAGCCGCGCTTCGTCAGACACCTCCTTCGCAGCTTGAGCGATGAGCTGGTCGTGACCTTCGCCGTTTTCGCGTGCACGGCGCATGAAGGCGTGCCGCGCCAGCATGAATTCATGGAAGTGGACGCGGCGCTTTTTCCTAACGGGCGCGTTCTCGAAAAACACGTCCATCAGCATCGACTTGCCGCGGCCAACGGGGCCGTAGAGGTAGAGGCCGCGCGGGGTTGCGCCCTTGCCGAGCCACGCGTCAGGGCGCCACTGCGCCAAATCTTGCGCCAGTCTGTCGAGCCGCTCGGCGGCGCGGGCTTGGTCGGGATCAGGCTGCAAATCGCCCGCTTCGATGCGGGCGCGGTATGCAGCCAACGACGAATTCATGGACGCTGCATGCGGTCCCTCGCGTGCGATTGCAAGCACCTCGCCTCTTTGCCGCGCCGCTCCGGCGTGCTTGTTTGTTCCCACGAATCTAAATTGGGCGAGTCTTGAGTTGGGGATGATGGACGACGTCTCAGCGCCGCCCGTGCAAGCGAAGCACATCGTCGACGTTCTGATCGAGGAGCGCGCGCCGCATCTGTCGAATGGGCCGTTGTGGCCGATATTGCGGCCACTGCTCTACTCAGTGCTGAACTACGACAAGGCCCGCTATATGGCCGATCAGATCGCGCCGATGAATGGGCATGATGCGCTAGAGTTCGTGGCGCAGCTGCTGAGCGTGAAGCTTGAGCTTACCGGGCTTCATCGCTTGCCGCGCACGGGTTCGTTCTTCCTGCTCGCCAATCATCCGACGGGCATCACCGACGGCATCGCCGTGTATGACGCGGTCAAGCAGGTACGGCCGGAGGTGAAGTTCTACGCCAATTCCGACGCGCATCGCGCCTGCCCGGGTTTCATCGACAATCTCATTCCGGTCGAATGGGTGCCGGGCAAACGCACGCGCGAACGGACGCGGCTGACGCTGAAGATGACCGAGCAAGCGGTCGAAGCCGGCGCGCCGATCATGATTTTTCCCGCCGGGCGTTTGGCGCGGCGGCGCAACGGCGTTCTGGTCGATCCTGAATGGATGGCGACGGCGGTGAGCCTGGCGCGCAAGTACGAACTGCCGATCGTCCCGTGTCACGTCGCGGGGCCGTATGCGTTCTGGTTTCACACCTTCGCGGCGTTCTCGACTGAGCTGCGCGACATCACGCTGTTTCAGGAACTGCTGAACAAGCACGGCAAGACCTATCGCTTGAATTTCGGCCAGATCATTCCGCCCGAGCAGTTGGCGGGCGACGCCAACGTCGTGACGCGGCGCATCAAGCACTATGTCGAGCGCGTGCTCGGCAATGCGCCGGATGCGGTGTTCGATCCTGAGGGGCCGGAGTGTCCGTGGCGCGATCCGGCGCCAGCCGTGAAGGCCGCGCCTAAACCTTCCGCTCCACCATCGCCTTCTTAATTTCGGCGATAGCTTGCGCGGGGTTCAGCCCCTTTGGGCAGACCTGCGCGCAATTCATGATGGTGTGGCAGCGATAGAGCTTGAACGGATCTTCGAGCGCATCGAGCCGTTCGCCCTGATGCTCGTCGCGGCTGTCGGCAATCCAGCGTTGCGCTTGCAGCAGCGCCGCCGGTCCCATGAAGCGTTCGCTGTTCCACCAATAAGATGGGCACGCGGTTGAGCAGCAGGCGCACAGGATGCACTCATACAGTCCATCGAGCTTGGCGCGCTCTTCCGGGCTTTGGCGCCATTCGCCGTCCGGCTCCGGCGTTTCGGTTTGCAGGTACGGTTGGATCGACGCGTATTGCGCCGTGAAGTTGGTGAGATCCGGCACTAGGTCTTTTAGCACCGGCTGGTGCGGCAGCGGAGAAATCGTGATCTCGCCGCCAGGCAATTCATCCATGCCCTTGGTGCAGGCCAGCGTGTTGCGCCCGGACACGTTCATCGCGCATGAGCCACACACGCCTTCGCGGCACGAGCGTCGGAATGTGAGCGTCGAGTCGACGCTGTTCTTGATGGCGATCAGTGCGTCGAGCACCATCGGGCCGGTTTTATCCAGATCGAGTTCGTAGGTGTCCCAACTCGGGTTCTCGCCGCTGTCCGGATCATAGCGATACACTTTGAAGGTTCGCGTGCGCTTGGCGCCCTTCGGGGCTGGGTGGCGCTTGCCGCTGCGGACTTTGGAATTCTTTGGGAGAGTCAGCTCGACCATGGGGTTCGTGATGGCGCTCGCCGCCGAGCCCGTCAAGACGACGAATTGACCTCCATCAATTCGAGCCGGTTGCCGAATGGATCGTCAACGTAGCAGCGGTCGTAGCCTTCGAGCGGCTCGTCTTCTCGCGGCGTGAAGCCGGCGGCAGCGAGCTTGGCCCTGAGCGCCGGGAGGTTCTCGACGATGAACGCGGGGTGCGCTTTGCGCGCTGGTGCGAACGCCTTTTCGACACCGAGATGCACTTTGAGCGCGCCCCGCTCAAACCAGCAGCCACCGCGCGCCGCGAGATGCGGCGGCTTCGGCGTCTCAGGGATCCCAAGCACGCCGATATAGAATTGACGCGCTTGCGCCTCCCCGCCCTCGGGCATGGCGAGCTGCACGTGCTCGATAGCGACGACGCGCATCTATTCGGCCGTCGTGGCAGGTTGACCGCGCCCGTACCAGTCGATGCGGCGCGTGGCGATCATGGTGGCGGCGATCACCGCGAAGGCGACGATGGAGCCGGCCAGCAGTGCAAAGTCTTCCAGCGTCATGAGCACGTACATGGCGCCGTAGAGCACGGCGAGCGCTGCAAAGGCGCGCACGCCGACTGCCTGCGATTTGAACGAAACGCCGGCGTAGTAGGCGAGCAGACTGACTGTCGAGGCGGAGGCGAGGATGAACGCTGTGGTGAAGCCGATGAGTTCGGTGAGCGAGAGCAGCAGCAGGTAGAACACACATTGCGCGAGGCCGACGAGAATGTATTGCGCCGGGTGAGCCTTCTTGCCGCTGACGGCTTCGAAAATCAGCGTCGCCAGGAACACGATGCCGATGAACATGATGGCGTACGCGACAGCGCGGCCGACGCCGCGGTAGACGTCATCGGGATCGACGAAGCTGACCGCCATGTCGCGGGCGGCGGTGTTGCCGAGATTGAAGTCTTTTAGATCGGCCGCCTTCTCCAGGCCCCGCGCGACGAACGGCACGCGCCATTCGAGGCCGAAGCCTTGGTCTGTGGTTTGCAGCGGCTGGCTTGATTGGAAATACCCCTCCGCACTCGCATCGCGGCGATTGCCATGGATGCGGGCGGTGGTGTCCTGCGCGAACGCGGCAAAAGCGAAGCGCTGCGCGCCGGAGAGATCGAGACGCGTCTGCACGTCGAACGGCGCCTGGCTTTGCAAGGGCGCCGAGGCAGCGAAGGCTTGCAGGCCTGTGGCAGGTTGGACAGCCGGCGCAGTGTAGGAGCGCGAATAATCCGGCGATGGCGCGCTGCTGCTGAGATCGGACACTGGTTCGAACGTTGCAGTCGTCCCATCGGCGAAGCGCACTTGCGCTGCGTTGCGAATGGCGCGGCTGTCGCTGACGAACATCAGGATACGCGTGCGGCTCCAGTCGAAGCGATAGGCCGAATCGACGCCGCGCAGCGCGCTTGCCGGATCGAAGTGCGCGCTGAATTGCATGGCGGCGTTGTAGACGGCGGCGCGATAGATGCCGCGGCGACGTTGTTCGACTGTGAGCGTTGAGTCCGCCGTGCCAGTATCGGCGAAGACGACGTAGTTGCCCTGCTCCATGCGATGCTGCATGCGGCCCTGATCGTCGGCAGCGTCGTAGCTGTGCTGATACGGCACCAGCAGCATCGGCCCGCCGACGATCTGCTGGCCGCCGGAGAGTTGACCGATCTGAGATGTAACTTGCGCCGCGCGCGTTTCGCGTTGGCCGACGAGTGCGCCGACAAACAGGAGCGGCACGCCCATGACGAGCACGAGCAAACACACGAGCAAAAGCTTGAGGCCAAGCGATCCGCGCGGGATCAAGCCGGCGATTGGATTTTGAGCCACGCTCCCTCCTTGGGGCTCCGAGCGCTCGACATTAAGCGCGCTTCATGGCGCAATGTCGACATCCACTGCTTCGCGCGGCGGTTGCCATTCTTCGTGCGGCGCCACAGAGGGCTGCGCCGCCGTCCAGGCCAGCACGAACGCGGCAACGCCCAGCAACGCGCAGGCGAATGACCACAGAAATACGGGCCAATCGTAGGCCCTCCCTACGATAGTGTCCGCTTGCTCAAGGCGCGCGAGCCGTCGCGCCTCGGTGTTGGCGCGAAACTCCGCCTCAGCTCTGTTCAGATCTTCCCCATCCACATCTTGCTCGGCGCGAAGTTCGGTGATCGTGCGCTTGAGTTCTTTTGCGTCGAGATCATCGTTGACCTCGGGGAGACGTCGTTTGAACTCAGGCACGGCGCGTTGCCGGCGCGCGTCGATGAGCAAGTAGCCAATCACGAACACGAACGGCAGCGCCAAGCCCCAAGGCGCAATGCGCACCATGCCCTCGCGAACCACAAGGCCAATCGATCCGATCGCCAAGCCGCCAAGCACCAGGAATTCCGTTACCGCCTGCCCCCGGTCGCCGAACGAGGCGCGCAACCGGCGCCGTCGGGCGCCGATTTCGTCGACCATTGATGTCAGAAATCCGCTCATTGGCCTTGAGATAACGTAGCGCTGCCCGCGCGGGAAGCGATGTCTCGATTTTGTGAGCACTTGCGCGTACATTCGGAGTTCGGGAGCGGGTGCGATGAGACTCAAGACAATCGGCATTGTTCTGGGCGGCCTGGTTGGCGTGCTGGTGCTCGCGGTTGTGCTATTCTTCGTGTTCTTCCCCAAGCAACTCGCCGCACGTGAGGCGGAACGGCGTATCGAGGCAGCGACGCATCGTCAGCTCACCTTGGGCGACGACATCAATGTGACGTTCTTCCCGTCGCTGGGCTTTTCGGTGAATGCGGTGTCGCTTTCCAATCCGCAGGGCTTCGCCAGCGACACGCAGCCGTTTCTCACCGCCGAGCATCTGACCTTCGCGGTGGCGGTGACGCCGCTGTTGCACGGCGACATTCAGGTGCGCGAACTCACTTTCCAACATGCGCACGTCAATCTGCGCGCCAAGCAGAACGGCGAGTCGAATTGGACGTTCCCGACCGAGAACAATTCGCACGATCAGACCACGCTCGAGGATTTGCGGCTGGACGATGTGCGGCTGATCGACAGCGCCATTTCGTTTCAGGGCGCCGATGGTCAGGAGCCGTTGCAGCTGGCGCATGTGGATGCGCAGCTGGCGCTGCAGTCTTTGGATCAGCCGGCGCACATGAATGCGGCGCTCGATTATCGTGGGCAGCGGCTGAATATCGATGGCACCATCACCAAGCCGCGCGCGGTGATCGAGCATACCGAGACGCCGCTGAATGTGAGCGTGCGATCGGCGCTGGTGAATGCCAGTATCAATGGCAATTTCAATGCGCAGAGCGGCGCGATTGCTGGCCAAGCCAGTGCGAGCGGCGGCAGCTTGCGGCGGATGCTGAGTTGGCTCGGCACGCCGATGGAATCCGGGCCGGGCTTCGGCGCGTTCAATGTGAGTGGCGCGCTGGCGCATCATGGTCAGGAGACGGCGCTGACGCATGCGTCGCTGCGGCTCGACACGCTGCAGGCCAACGGCAATCTGACGCTGACACAACCACCGAACGGCAAACTGCGCATTACCGGGGCGCTGTCGGCGCCGATGCTGGACATCAACACCTATCTGGCGCCGCCGGCACAAGGTGCACAGGCTGGCGGCGTTGCGGTGAACACAGCGTGGAGCACCGCGCCGTTGGATTTGAGCGGCTTGCGGGCGCTTGACGCCAATCTCGATCTCAATGTCGCGGCGCTGAAGTTTCAGCGGCTGAATTTCTCCAACGTGACGCTTAATCTGCGCGTCGCCAACGGCGCGGCGGATGCGCGGCTGACGCGGCTGGCGATGTATGGCGGCGCCGGCACGGGACGCTTCATCGCCGATGGATCGGGTGCGACGCCGCGCGTGGCGTTTGAGTTAAATGCGCAGAATGTGCAAGCTGAGCCCCTGCTCCGTGATGCGGTCGCGTTCGACAAGATCAGCGGACATGGACGGTTGGTGACGTCGATCGTCGGCCAAGGGCGTTCGCAGGCGGCGTTGATGCAGAGCTTGCGCGGCAGCGCGTCGTTCTCTTTCAACGATGGGCAGATCAAGGGCGTTAATCTCGCGGCGATCGCGCGCTCGATTCAATCGGTGCTGACGGGACAAGCGGCGGGACCCGGTGCGGCGACCGATTTCGCGGAATTGGCGGCGACCTTCCAGATCGCCAATGGCGTGGCGGCGACGCAGGATCTGCACATGCTCAATCCGTATGTGCGCATGGATGGGCAAGGGCTGATCAATATCGGCCAGCAATCGCTCGACATGCGGCTGGCGCCGCGCGTGGTGAATTCAGCGCAGGGCCAGGGCGGCGCGGCGGTCTTGGGCGGACTCGGCATTCCATTCCGCATTCACGGGCCTTGGAGTCATGTGAGCTTTGAGCCGGCGCTGGGCGATGTGCTGCAAAATCAATTGCGCGCGCAAGCGCGCGGCATTTTCGGCCAGAGCGGATCGAACAATCCGCTCGGAGCCCTCGGCGCATCATTGTTCGGGGAGCAGCCAGTGCAGAGCGGTGCGCAACAACCGGCGCAATCGGGTCAACAGCAAAACGGGCAGCAGCCGGCGCAACAGCAACAGCAGCAACAATCACCGGCCGATGTGCTCGGAGATTTGTTTCGTCAGGCGACGCGGCCGCGCGGCGGCAGCAATTCGAGCACAACGACGAGCACGGCGACACCGTCGCCGTAACAGCCGCACGCGGCGCGGTCGCTGCGGGTTCGGTGACGGTCCTCCTACGCCAGGGCTTCGGAGGACATTTGCCTCCCGGCAAAATGGGAGAGCGGGGCGCGCAAGAAGCTTGCGCAGAAAGTTGGCAGTTGGGGTTGGTGCTTGATGCGCGCCCCGCGTGATTTGTTTTGTCGACCGGCGGAAACTCAGGGGCGTTGCTACCGAACCACGGCGGGCCATGCGTTTGAGAGACAAGGTCTCACTGCTTCGATAACTGAAGCAGCGGGACTAAAGATCGGCGCTTTCTCTTCGCCTAGCGGGGTCGCCCCCCGACCGATCCTCGCGACGCTGGGTATGCCGCGCGCTCTTAGCGCCTAATTTCCGTTCCCGATCGATGTGCAGGTCAACCACAAC
>JBAQGO010000041.1:0-10551 GCA_049287825.1 Vitreimonas sp.
GCCGCCCGCGCGGGCGGTTTGGATTTCTGAGGAAGACATGAGCGACGAAACAGCAGGCGGCCCGCCAGCAGACGCACCAGCGCCAGAACAGCAACGTCCGCGCGGCAATCGTGGCCCGCGCCGTGGCGGCGCCGGCGGTGGTCCGGGTGGCGGACGTGGTCCAGGCGGCCCCGGCGGCAATCGTGGCGGCCCGCGCCGTGACGACCGCAATCGCGGCGGCAACGAAGAGCGCGCTGAAGGCGAACTCGTCGACAAGCTTGTCGCCATCAATCGCGTCGCCAAGGTCGTGAAGGGCGGTAAGAACTTCGCGTTTGCCGCGCTGGTCGTCGTGGGTGACAAAAAGGGCCGCGTTGGCTTCGGCCACGGTAAGGCGCGCGAAGTGCCGGAAGCGATCCGTAAAGCGACGGAAGAAGCCAAGAAGTCGCTCATCCGCGTGCCGCTGCGCGAAGGCCGCACGCTGCATCATGACGGCGATGGCCGCTGGGGAGCGGGCAAAGTCATGCTCCGTGCGGCGCCCGCCGGCAGAGGCTTGATCGCCGGTGGCCCGATGCGCGCCGTGCTGGAAGTTCTCGGCGTCGCCGACGTCGTCGCCAAGTCAAAGGGTTCGTCGAACCCCTACAACATGGTGCGCGCCACGATCGATGCGCTGAAGCGGCAAAGCTCGCCGCGTCATGTCGCCAACCGGCGCGGTTTGAAAGTCGCCGATCTGGTCGCCCGCCGTAAGGATGGCGCGAGCCTCGGCGAAGTGCCGGCGGAGGGCTAAGTCATGGCAACGAAGAAATCCGCTGGTTCGACGGTGAAAGTGCGCCGCATCGGCAGCCCGGTTCGCCGCGACAACAGCCAACGCGCGACGCTGATGGGCCTTGGGCTAAAGCGCGCCAACCAAGTGGTTGAGCTTGAGGATACGCCTGCAGTGCAAGGCATGATCCGCAAAGTCCACCACCTGGTCGAAGTCGTGAAATAAGACGGCGACGCCGTCGGAGTACGTGTGATGAAACTGAACGAACTGGCCGATAATCCGGGCGCCGCCCACGAGCTGATGCGCGTTGGGCGCGGCGTTGGCTCGGGCAAGGGCAAGACCGGCGGGCGCGGCGTGAAGGGGCAAAAGTCCCGTCGCGGCGTCTCGATCAACGGTTTCGAGGGCGGTCAGATGCCGCTGCACATGCGCATGCCGAAGCGCGGCTTTAATCCGCCCGCTCAGAAGCGCATGACCTGGATCAATGTCGGCGACCTGCAAAAGGCCATCGATAACAAGAAGCTCGACGCCAAGAACGACATCACTGAAGACGCGCTGGTCGCCTCCGGACTGCTGCGGCGGAAGAAAGACGGCATCCGCCTCCTTGCGCGCGGCGACCTCAAGGCCAAAGTGAACATCACCGTATCGGGCGCCTCGGCGTCCGCTATCGCCGCTGTCGAAAAGGCAGGCGGCAAGGTGACGTTGCTCAATCCGCCGAAAGCGGAAGAAGCAGCAACCTCGTAAGGCACGCTCTCCACTAGGGGAGCTTCCGTCCTCCTTTTTTCAAGGGACTTGGCGGGATCGTACGGAGAGCGCATGGCATCGGCCGCAGAACAATTAGCCGCTAATATCAACTTCGCGGCTTTCTCGAAGGCGACCGACCTTCAGAAACGCATTCTGTTCACGATCATCGCATTGATCGTTTACCGCATCGGCACCTTCATCCCGATCCCCGGCGTTGATCCGGTCGCGTTCGAGCACGCGTTCCAAAGCCAACAAAACGGCATCCTCGGCATGTTCAACATGATGTCGGGCGGTGCGGTGAAGCGCATGGCGATCTTTGCGCTCAACGTAATGCCGTACATCTCGGCCTCGATCATCATTCAGCTGATGTCGACTTCCATTCCGGCGCTCGAGCGCTTGAAGAAGGAAGGCGAAGTCGGCCGCAAGCAGCTCAACCAATATACGCGCTACCTGACGCTCGCACTCGCGCTGGCGCAATCGTTTGGCATCTCGGAAGGTCTGATGGCGAGCCCGGGTCTCGTTATCAATCCGGGCCCATTCTTCATCGCTTCGACGGTCATCACGCTGTCCGGCGGCACCATGTTCCTGATGTGGCTGGGTGAGCAGATCACTGCGCGCGGCATCGGCAACGGCGTTTCGCTGATCATCATGGCCGGCATTATCGCCGACGCGCCACGCATTATCTTCCAGACGCTGTCCTTGGCGCGCGCCGGCGATGTCAATTATTTCGGCGTGCTGCTGATCGGCGCAGTGATGATCGTCGCCATCGCCTTCATCGTTTTCATCGAACGCTCGCAGCGGCGGCTTGTGGTGCAGTATCCAAAGCGTCAGCAAGGCAACCGCATGTTCATGGGCGAAAGCTCGTTCCTGCCGCTCAAGATCAACAGCGCCGGCGTCATTCCGCCAATCTTTGCGTCTTCGCTGCTGCTGCTGCCGCAGACCATCATCACCTTCTCCGGCATGGGCGCCAACGCCCCGGAATGGGTGAACTGGTTCCTGGCCAATTTCGGCTACGGCAAAGCTGGACACATGGCGCTCTACGCCATCGGCATCATCTTCTTCTCGTTCTTCTACACATCGATCGTGTTCAATCCGGAAGAAACCGCCGACAATCTGCGCAAGTATGGCGGCTTCCTTCCCGGCATTCGTCCCGGCAAAAAGACCGCCGAGTATTTGGACTTTGTGCTGACGCGTCTCACCGTGATCGGGGCCGCCTACATCACCGTGGTCTGCTTGTTGCCGGAAATTCTGATCTCGTATTACGGGGTGCCTTTCTATCTCGGCGGCACATCAATCCTGATCGTCATCTCTGTGACGCTCGATACCGTGTCGCAAATTCAGTCGCACTTGGTCGCGCACCAGTATGAAGGTCTGATCAAGCGCTCGAAGCTTCGCGGCAACAACGCAGCGCCGTTGGTTAAGCGATGAATCTGATCCTGTTCGGGCCGCCGGCGGCCGGAAAAGGAACTCAGGCTAAGCGGCTCGTCGCCGAGCGAGGCTACGTGCAACTCTCAACCGGCGACATGCTGCGCGCCGCCCGCGCCAGCGGCTCTGAACTCGGCAATCGCGTCGCGGCGATTATGGATTCCGGTTCGCTGGTCTCCGATGAAATTGTCATTGCCCTGATCGAAGAAGCGCTGGCGTCCAATCCGAATGCAGCAGGCTTCATCTTCGACGGCTTTCCGCGCACCGTCGCGCAAGCGGAAGCGCTCGATGCGATGCTGAAGCGCCACGGGAAGCAGATCGACCGCGTCATCCGCCTCGAAGTGGATTCACAAAAGCTGATCGACCGCATTGCCAAGCGCTTCGCCGACGAGGGGCGCAAGGACGACAATCCCGAAAGCTTCAAAGTCCGGCTGAAAGCCTACACGGACCAGACCGCGCCACTGCTTCCGTACTACGACAAGCAAGGCAAGTTGGTCGGCGTTGACGGCATGGCGGACGTCGAAAGCGTTGCGCGCGCCATCGCTGGGACGATCGACGCGCGCTAGGTCGCTTAGAATTGCAACGTCGGCTTTTGTTCGAGCCGTTCGATCCACGCCGAGAAGCGATCGACGAAGGTTTGCAGCAAACTTTTCAAAGCTTCATCCACCACTTCGCCGTTCTCGTTGATCTGGCCGGGCTTGAGCGAGAGATAAAGCTCAGGCTGCGAGATCAGCGCGATGTCGAGCACCGGCGCGATCGACCGCAGCTGCGATTGCGCCACCGCCGTGCCGATCGTGCCCGGCGTGACGCCCGCGACCGCACCCGGCTTGCCGGCCCACGAGCTTTTTCCATAAGGCCGCCCACCCCATTCGATGGCGTTCTTCAGGACGCCGGGGATGGAGCGGAAATATTCCGGCGTCACAAACAGCACCGCATCCGCCGCTTCGATTTCGCTCTTAAAGCGAACCACCGAGGCCGGCAGCGGCGACTCCAGGTCCTCATTGAAGAAGGGCAGGTCGCCGATCTCGACAATCTTCAGCTCCAGCTTGGGCCGGGCCAGTTTCGCGAGCGCCTTAGCGAACTGGCGATTGAGCGAGGCCTTCTTCAGACTGCCCACGATCACGGCGACTTTGGTCATTTAAGTACCCCTAGTAACGGTCAGTAACTGGGGCTATATGAGTGCCTATGAGCATCCAACAAGAACGCACAGCAACCTCACCGGGGCACACCCATGTGTCCGACCAGGAGTCCACGGACTGCAAGGCGGTCTCGGCCATCCTGGCGCGGGTGGGCGACAAATGGTCGGTTTTGATCATCATGCGGCTGGGCGAGGGCTCGCGCCGCTTCAATGAAATCAAGCGCATGATCGGGGGCATCTCGCAGCGGATGCTGACCCTCACGCTCCGCAATCTGGAGCGCGACGGCCTGGTCAAGCGCACCGTCACGCCATCGATCCCGCCGCGGGTCGACTACGAGCTCACCGACCTTGGCCGCGACCTGCTGATACCGGTCGCAGCGCTCGGTGAATGGGCCATCCGGCACCAGCCTTGTATTCAAGCGGCGCGCGCCCATTTTGACCAAGCGAATGGGGCTGAAACGCCGCAAGAAAGGCGCTCTTCGGCTGGTTGACGCGGCATTTCGCCCCGCTATAACCGCGCCTTCGCGAAACACTGTCCGCGATGCTCACCGGGCCCAACGGTCCGGCGGCGTCGCGCCTATTGCGTTTGGAGCATACCCCGACCATGGCTCGTATCGCCGGCGTAAACATTCCGACCCAAAAGCGCGTCGAAGTCGCGCTTCAGTACATCCACGGCATCGGCAAAGCCCACGCCAAGGAAATCACGCAGAAGGTCGGTCTGACGGCGGAACGCCGGGTCAGCGATTTGACCGATGCCGAAATTCTGCAAATCCGCGAAACCATCGACCGCGATTACACGGTTGAAGGCGACCTTCGCCGCGAAACCGCAACCAACATCAAGCGTCTGATGGATCTCGGTTGCTATCGGGGCTTGCGTCACCGCAAGGGTTTGCCGGTTCGCGGCCAACGCACGCACACCAATGCTCGCACCCGCAAGGGCCCCGCCAAGGCAATCGCCGGCAAGAAAATCGCGACCAAGAAATAAGGACCGCACACCGTGGCAAAGGACACTACCCGCGTAAAAAAGCGCGAGCGCAAGAACATCGTCACCGGCGTCGCCCACGTTGCGGCGTCGTTCAACAACACGATGATCACCATCGCTGACGCGCAAGGCAACACCATTGCGTGGTCGAGCGCCGGCACGATGGGCTTCAAGGGCTCGCGTAAGTCGACGCCGTACGCCGCACAGGTCGCCGCTGAGGACGCGGGCCGCAAGGCGATGGAGCACGGCATGCGCACGCTCGAAGTGAACGTGTCGGGTCCGGGCTCAGGCCGTGAAAGCGCGCTGCGCGCACTTCAAGCGGTGGGTTTCACCGTGACGTCGATCCGCGACGTGACGCCGATCCCACATAATGGATGCCGGCCCCCAAAGCGCCGGAGAGTCTAGCGCCGCCGCGTCTAAACAATTTTCTCGATGGCTGCAGCGCGATTTCGCGCAGCGCCGATGAGGTGATCCGAATGAGCATGATGTCGATTGAAAAGAACTGGCTTGAACTGATCCGGCCGAAAAAGCCGGTCGTAGAACACGGCTTTGATGCGTCGCGCCGTGCGACCTTGATTGCCGAACCGCTTGAGCGTGGCTTCGGCCTGACGCTCGGCAACGCGCTCCGCCGGGTGCTGCTCTCTTCGCTGCAAGGTGCGGCGATCACATCGGTGCAAGTCGACGGCGTCGTGCACGAGTTCAGCTCGATCCAAGGCGTCCGGGAAGACGTCACCGATATCGTGCTGAACCTGAAGCAGGTCGCCATCCGCATGCGCGGCGAAGGCCCCAAGCGCGTGATGCTGACCAAGACCGGCCCAGGCGAAGTGAAGGCCGGCGACATTCAGACCGTCTCCGACATGGAGATCCTCAATCCAGAACTGGTCATCTGCACGCTCGATGACGGCGCCAATCTGCGCATGGAACTGACGATCAATAACGGCAAGGGCTATGTGCCGTCTGAGCAGAACCGTCCAGACGACGCGCCGATCGGCCTAATCGCGGTGGACTCGCTCTATTCGCCGGTGCGCCGCGTCGCTTATCGCGTCGACAACACTCGCGAAGGCCAAGTGCTCGATTACGACAAGCTCGTGATCGAAGTGGAAACCAACGGCGCCATTCGCCCGGAAGACGCGATCGCGTACGCCGCGCGCATCCTGCAAGACCAACTGCAAGTCTTCATCACCTTCGAAGAGCCGAAGGCGAAGAAGGAAGGCGGCGAGAAGCCGGATCTGCCGTTCAACCCAGCGCTCCTCAAGAAGGTCGACGAGCTCGAGCTTTCGGTGCGTTCGGCCAATTGCTTGAAGAACGACAACATCGTCTACATCGGCGACCTCATCCAGAAGTCGGAAGGCGAAATGCTTCGCACCCCGAACTTCGGCCGCAAGTCGCTGAACGAGATCAAGGAAGTGCTGGCCTCGATGGGTCTGCACCTCGGCATGGCGGTCGAGAACTGGCCGCCGGAAAATATCGAAGACCTCGCCAAAAAGTACGAAGATCAAATCTAGAGAGAGCGTGCCATGCGCCACGGCGCCGGAAACAAAAAACTCAACCGCACCAGCGCGCACCGTCAGGCGATGTTCGCCAACATGGCAGCGGCTCTTGTGAAGCATGAGCAGATCGTGACGACGTTGCCGAAGGCCAAGGCGCTGCGCCCGGTCGTCGAGCGGCTCATCACGCTGGCCAAGAAGGGCGATCTCGGCTCACGCCGTCTCGTCATTTCGCGCATGCGGGATCTCGACCAGACCAAGAAGCTGTTCGACACGCTGGCCCCCCGCATGAAGGGCCGCGCTGGCGGCTACACGCGCGTGCTGAAGGCGGGCTATCGCTACGGTGACAATGCTCCGCTGGCGGTGATCGAGTTCGTCGACCGCGACGAGACCGCGCGCGGCAAGGACAGCGGTCCACGTCCGGAGGCAATCTACACCGACGAAGGCTAAGCGCCAGATCGGTGTTCCAAATTCAAAGGGCCGCTCGCAAGGGCGGCCCTTTTGCTATGCGCGCTTGACATATAATTAGCAGAAACTAGAAATATTATCTGAAACGCCAAGGAGGCCGGAGATGACAGACTTCTACCGCAGCAAGGGTCTTTCAAGCGCTCTCTCTTATAAGGATCCGAAAGCGGCGTTCCGCTGGCTGGAAGAGGCGTTCGGCTTTGAGCCACTCATGGTCATTCTCGACGGCGACGGCAATCTCGCGCACTCAGAGATGATCTTTGGCAGTTCTGTCGTGATGATCGGCACCGAATGGACCGCCAAGCATCGCAGCCCGCAATCGATCGACGGCATCAACACGCAGACGGTTCACATCCAAGTCGAAGACGACGTCGACGCGCATTGCGAGCGTGCGCGCAAGGCGGGTGCGAAAATTCTCCAGGAGCCGGAGACGCAATTCTACGGCGACCGTACGTATCGGTGCACCGATCTGGAAGGCCATATCTGGACTATCGGTCAAACGGTGCAGCGTATGGAATCCTCGGAATGGGATAAGGCAATGGGGCTGACGACGCAGACACACCTGTGAGCGCCAAGCGTTCGATTGATGCGACGCTTGCCGCGCTCGCCGATCCGGATCGGCGGCGCGCGGTGGAGTTGCTGGGGCAGCGTCCGCGCCGCGCAGGCGAGCTTGCGGATGCGCTGAAGCTGCCGGCGCCAGCGATGAGCCGGCATTTGCGGGCGCTGAAAGCAAGCGGGCTGGTCGAGGAGACGCATCCGGAGTTCGATGCGCGCGTACGCATCTATGCTTTGAAGGACGGGGCGATGGCCGACCTGAAGAAATGGCTCGCCGATACTGAGCGCATGTGGGCCGATCAGCTCGCATCGTTCAAGGCGCATGTGGAGCGCAAGCGGAAGTGACCTCCGCCGTCATCGTCTCGCTACGCGTGAAGGCGACGCCGCGGGAGACGTTTGAAGTTTTCACGCAGGAGATTGGACTCTGGTGGAAGCCGAACGGGCTGTTCCAGCTGACGCCGCGCGGCGACGGGCAGTTGAGGTTCGAGCCGGGCGAGGGCGGGCGGCTTGTCACAGACATGTCCAACGGTCGGACGTTTGAGATTGGCCGCATTGGCGTCTGGGCGCCGGGCGAGCGGCTGTCGTTTAGCTGGCGGCAGGGGACGTTCGCGCCGGAGCAGTCGACGCATGTCGATGTGCGCTTCGAGGCGGTGGGCGAGGACGAGACGCGCGTGACGGTTGAGCATCGCGGCTGGGACACGATCGCGCAGGAGCATGTGGCGCGGCACGGTTTCCCGCTGCAGCCATTCCAGATGCGCCAGGCCGAGCATTGGCGTGCGCTGTTGGCCGCGCTGGCGGCGCAGATCGCCGCGAAGGGCTAAGCTCGCCATGGTTTCGCCGCGAGGCGGGGCAAGATCGCGCGCTTCGTAATTGAGCAGTGGGCGTTTCCATGCAGGTTTCTGTTTCGGCTTGGCGCAATGCGGCGATGGCTGTGGTGTTTGTGGCGGCTGTCGCGAGCGTCGCGGCAGCGCAGACTGATCCTCGCGCTCTTCCGCAGAGCCAGGCGCAGGTGCAGCTTTCCTTCGCGCCGGTAGCGTCGCGCGCCTCGCCGGCGGTGGTGAACGTCTATGCCGACCGCACCATCGAGAATCCGGCGTATGCCAATCCATTCTACCGGCAGTTTGGCGTGCCGCGCGATCGCATGGAGCGGTCGTTGGGGTCGGGTGTGATCGTGCGGCCCGATGGCGTGATCGTCACCAACAATCACGTCATCCAGGGCGGGCAGACGCTGAAGGTTGTGCTCGCCGATCGCCGTGAATTTACGGCGCGGGTGATGCTTGCCGATGAGCGCGTCGATCTAGCGGTTCTGAAAATTGACACAGGCTCTGAGCGTTTGCCGACGCTCTCGATCGCAGACACGCGCAATCTGCAGGTCGGTGATCTGGTGCTGGCGATCGGTAATCCGTTCGGGCTTTCGCAGACGGTGACCAGCGGCATTATTTCGGCGCTGGCGCGCACGGAGTCCGGCAGCGACTCGTTCTTCATTCAGACCGATGCGCCGATCAATCGCGGCAATTCCGGCGGCGCACTGGTGAATATGCGCGGCGAGCTGGTGGGCATTAACAGCTCGATCCTGTCGAGCACCGGTGACTCCAGCGGCATCGGCTTCGCCATTCCGGCGGAGTTGGTGCGGCGCGTGGTCGATTCCGCCGTTTCAGGTGGACACACCTTCGTGCGGCCGTGGATCGGCGCCCGTTTGCAAAGCGTGACACCCGATATTGCGCGTTCCATGCATTTGGCGCGGCCGGATGGCGTTCTGGTGTCTGATCTTTATCCGGGCGCAGCTGGAGCGCGCGCGGGATTGCAACGCGGCGACGTGATCGTCTCGGTCGCTGGCGCCGATGTGCATGACGAGGCGGGGGTGCGTTATCAATTCGCGCTGTTGCAGCCCAATGCGCGGGCGCCGCTGGTGATCAACCGCAATGGTCAGACGATGACGTTGAACGCCGCCGCTGAGCCGCCGCCCGGTGGTTCGCCGCCGCCGCGTTTGATTGGCGGGCGTTCGCCGCTGACGGGCGCGCGGGTGGTGACGTTGACACCGGCGACTGCGGAGGATGCGGGGCTCGATCCGTTCCTGACCGGTGTGTTCATTCAGCAGATCGACCCGACAGGACCCGCGGCGCGTGTGGGCTTCAGGCCGGGCGACATCATCTCCGATGTGAATGGGCGGCAGATCCGCGACGCGGGTGAGTTGGAAGCGGCGCTTGCGGCTGGCGACAGCTGGACGCTCGGCGTCCAGCGCGGAAGCCAGCACGCGGAGCTGCGATTTGGGAAGTAATATGGAGCGCCGGCGTCTCGCCGGCGCTCCATAAGGATGGCGAGCTTCATCGTCTGCTGATCCTCAACCGGAAAAGCCAAATCAATGGTGCGGCTCTCAAAAGGGCGGGAGAGCGGGGCGCGCAAGAAGCTTGCGCAGAAAGTTGGTAGTTGGGGTTGGTGCTTGATGCGCGCCCCGCGTGATTTGTTTTGGCGACCGGAGAAGACTCAGTGGCGTTCCTACGGAGCCGCGAGGGGCCATGCGTTTCAGAGACGAGGTCCCGCTGCTTCGATAACGGAAGCAGCGAAACTGAAGGTCGGCGCTTTCTCTTCGCCAAGCCGGATTGCCTCCGGACCGATCCCCGCGACGCTGGGTATGCCGAGCGCCCTTGGCGCCTAATCTTCCTTGCCGGACGATGTGCAGCGAAACCACAACAAGCTTCGCTGGACCTTTCGAGTTTCGTTTTCTCTCCTCGAAACTGCGGCGTCTGCTCTCGCGAGTTTCTTCCGCATCACACTCAAATCACATCCCTTGAACTGATTGGCTGTTGGTACCGTCAGCCTCCCGACAAGAGACGGCGTCAGTATAAGCGCGCTCGAGAACGGTCGAATTGCGAAACGCACTTTCGTTGATGGCAAAGGGATTTTCGGTCGAAAACCGTAGGATTGGCATTCGCCAATCCCCCCAAATTGCGATCTCGCGCCCGAGTATTCATGTCCTCTCCATCCAATCTACAAGCATCGCCCGTCCGCCGGTGGTAAC
>JBAQGO010000042.1:0-2177 GCA_049287825.1 Vitreimonas sp.
CGGCCTTTGTATTCGCGACGCTGAACGCAAAACTGTCGCAGCACGACGTCGTCATCAACGAAGCCATCCGCAACGGGCCGGTCCTGCAGGAGCACATCACGCGAACGAAGCCGCAAAGCTATGTCGGTCTCGCCGGCGGCGGGCTCGGCTTCAGCGGGGGCATGGCACTGGGCTTGAAACTGGCGCAGCCGGAGCGCCGCGTGGTGCAGATCATCGGCGACGGCGGCTATCATTTCTCCTCGCCCGACAGCGTCTATGCGGTGGCGCAGCAATATCGGATTCCGATTTTCACGGTCGTGCTCGACAATGGCGGCTGGCAGGCGGTGAAATCCGCGGTACAGCGCGTTTATCCAAAGGGCGTCGCCGCGGAGACCGACGCGTTTCAGTCGCGGCTTAGATCAGGCCGCCCGCGTGAGGCGCGGGATTTTTCCGGCGTGGCGCGGGCGTTCGGCGCGCACGGCGAATGCGTCACCGACCCGGATGACCTCGCCGCTGCGATCGACCGTTGCCTCGCAGCATTGAATGACGGCAGGGCCGCGGTGCTGCACGTTCACATCACGCCGCTTTAAGGGAATTGAACCGATGAATGTTGTTCGCAGACGTTTTTGTCTCGCATTTGTTGCGGTCGCGGCTACAGCCTGCCAACCCGTTTTCGCCCAAGACGACCCGGCGAAATATCCTACCAAACCGATCCACATCGTCGTCGGTTTTACCGCCGGCGGCGGCAACGACATCATCGCCCGGGTCTACGGACAAAAATTGTCCGAAAGCCTAGGCCAGCCGGTCATCATTGAAAACAAGCCGGGCGGCGGCGCCATCGTCGCCACCGAATATGTCGCCAAATCCGCGGCGGACGGCTACACGCTGCTGGTCGGCGCCAGCGGCATGGCCATCAACCCCGCCGTCTACGCCAAGCTTCCTTACGATTCGGTCCGCGATTTCGTCGCAATCTCCGAACTCGCATCGTTTCCGCTGATCCTGATCGTCAACCCGTCCTCGCCGATCAAATCGGTCGCCGAACTGGTCGCCTATGCAAAAGCCAATCCGGACAAGACCAATTATTCCAGCTCATCCGCTTCCTTCCAGCTGGTGACCGAGTTGTTCAAGCAGAAGACCGGCGCGCCGATGCAGGTCATCCCTTACAAGGGCGCCAACGATTCGGTGCTGGCGGTGATCTCGGGCCAGGTGACGGCGACCATCGCGGACGCGGGTCCAGCCCTGAGCCAGGTGCTCGGAGCCCAGGCGCGGGCGCTCGCGGTCGCCTCGCCACGGCGGATGGAAGAACTCCCCGACATCCCGACCCTGAAAGAGGCCGGCGCCGACGTCGACGCCGTGCTGTGGAGCGGCCTGTTCGCGCCAAAGGACACGCCGCCGGCGATCGTGCGAAAGCTCGAGAACGAAATCATCCGCATCGCACGATTGCCGGATGTCATCGCCCGCCTGAAACCGCTGGGCATCCTGCCGGTGGGCAATTCCTCCGAGGAATTCTCCCGTATTCTCGCCGCCGACATCGCGCGGTGGGGCGAAGTCGCCAAGGCCGGCAATATCAAAATCGCGCAATAGCGACGTCGCTCACCGCTGCCAGTTGCAAATGCCGCCCGACCGGCACGGCCAGACCTGAATCCGCGTATCGGACGCCTGCGCGTCCAGCGGATTGGTGTGGCGGCGCACCAGCTTCGTTTGCGCGGGCGCGCGCGGCTTCTCGGCGCGTGCATGCACAATTTTGGTTCTAACGGCCTTCGGCCCCGCGTTCACATGCGCGGCGTTGCGTTGCGGATCGGTTTTTGCCTCGTTGCGCATCAGCTCAAATTCCGACGGCGGCCCGAGCGATTTTGGCGAGAGCGCGGCCTTCGACAGGTCGAGGGTCAGGAACTCGTCCGGCCGGTATTCGTCCGCCCACGCGGAACCAGCGGCCAGAACTGCCGCGCAACAGACTGCCGCGAAAACACTTTTCAAGGCCATCAGACGCCTCTGAAATCTTACAACACCCCTTTATCTAGGGTGAGTTGGCCCGATTACAGCACCCCGGCGCCGGGTTCCGCGGCTCGGAACGCCGATCTCACTGGATCTCGATATTGGCCGCCTTGATCACGGCTCGCCAGCGCTCGACCTCTTCGCCCATGTATCGGGAGGTCTTCTCGACCGAGCCGCCGAAAACCTCGGCGGACAGTTTTTTC
>JBAQGO010000043.1:0-1566 GCA_049287825.1 Vitreimonas sp.
GATAATAGATCTCGGTCTGATTGGGTTTGAGGTCGTCGACATACTGCTTCAGCGAGCGGTTTTCGCCGGCGGTGGTGGTGAAGCGCGACAGCACCAGCAGCTTTTCGCGGCGCTCATAATCCTCGTACAGGCCTTCCTTGATCATCGGACCGAACGCGTCCCAGATCTTCGCAAACGTCTCCGGCTCTTTGTCGCTTAAGGTTTCCAGCTCGCCGATCACGCGGCCGGTCACCGCCTTGCGGATTTGCGTCAGCTGCGGATTGTTCTGCAGCATCTCGCGGGAGATATTGAGCGGCAGGTCTTCACTGTCGATCACGCCGCGGATGAAGCGCAGGTAGCTCGGCAACAGATCGGCGTCGTCGGTGATGAATACGCGGCGGACGTAGAGCTTGACCTTGCCCTTGCGCGAAGGCTCGAATAGATCGAACGGCTTCGTCGAGGGCGCGAACAGCAGCACGGCATAGGACTGACGGCCTTCGGCGCGATAGTGCAGCGTCATCGCCGGCTCATCGAACGCGCCGGCGATTGCCTTGTAGGCTTGCGTGTAGTCTTCCGGCTTCAATTCGGACTTCGAGCGCTGCCACAGCGCGCTGGCCGAATTGATCTGGCGCGGCTCGCCCTCCTCCGGCACCAGCAGAATCGGAAACTGGATATTGTCCGAATAGGCGCCGACGATGCGCTCGATCTCGTAGGTTTCCAGATACTTTTTGGCATCCGGCTTCAGATGCAAAACGATCTCGGTCCCGTGCGTAACGCGCCGGGCGTCGTCTCCGTTGGCGGGAGCGATCTCGAATCCGCTGCCGCCGGATGACGACCAGGTCCAGGCCCGATCGGTGCCGGCGCGGCGGCTGGTGACGACGATGCGGTCGGCGGCCATGAACGCCGCATAGAAACCGACGCCGAACTGGCCGATCAGGCCGGCGCCGTCCTTGGCCTCGGTGAGGCGGGCGAGAAAGGATTTGGTGCCGGAGCGCGCGATGGTGCCCAGGTTGTCGATCAGCTCCTGCCGGTCCATCCCGATGCCGCTGTCGATCACGGACAGCGTATTGGCCTTCTTGTCGGGCGCGATCCGGATGTCGGGCGGCGCGCCGTCGGCGATCAGGTCGGGATGGGCGATCGCTTCATAGCGCAGCTTGTCGCAGGCATCCGACCCGTTCGAAATCAGTTCGCGCAGGAAAATGTCGGTTTCCGAATAGACCGAGTGCACCATCAGGTGCAGGAGCTCGGCCACCTCGGCCTGAAATGGCTGGGATTCGGCGGCTGCGGCGGTGTCGGTGTCGGTGGTCATTATCAGGCTCACTCATTTCACAGCGGAAAATTCCGATATAGCGATACCACCTTCGGTGGCAAGCTTCGTGGCATCGCGCAGGCAGAAACGCGAAAGCCGCCCCGAAGGGCGGCTTTCGATGAGGCTGAACGACCAGCCGTGATCTTGGTTGCGGGGATAGGATTTGAACCTATGACCTTCAGGTTATGAGCCTGACGAGCTACCGGGCTGCTCCACCCCGCGATAAACCCTGACATCTGCGAAGGACATCGGGCGCGGGCCGGTAGCTGTGGCCCGCA
>JBAQGO010000044.1:0-14877 GCA_049287825.1 Vitreimonas sp.
TTCATGTCCTCTCCATCCAATCTACAAGCATCGCCCGTCCGCCGGTGGTAACTCCGCGTCTCAAGCGTTGAGATGGAGCTGAACATGTTCGATCCAAAGCAAGTGGCGACGCTCGCTGGAAGCTTCCATGGCGAGCTGATTGGACCCACCGATCCCGGCTACGATGAGGCCCGCAAGCTCTATAACGGCATGATCGACAAGCGCCCGGCGCTGATCGCGCGCTGCGCCGATGTGGCGGACGTGATCGCCGCCGTTCAGCTCGGCCGCGAGAGCGGCCAGCTGGTCGCCATTCGTGGCGGCGGACACAACGGCCCGGGTCTTGGGTCATGCAACGACGGCCTGGTTATCGATCTCTCGCGCCTGAAGGGCGTGCGCGTCGATGCCGCGGCCAAGACGGTGCGCGTCGAACCAGGATGCACGCAAGGCGATGTTGAGCATGCAGCGCATGCGTTCGGACTTGCGGTTCCTGCGGGTATTGTTTCCAGCACCGGGGTCGCGGGACTGACGCTGGGCGGCGGCACCGGCTATCTGACGCGCGCTTATGGGCTGACTATCGACAATCTGCTTGAGGCCGATGTGGTGCTCGCCGATGGACGCTTTGTCACCGCCAGCGAGAAACAAAACGCCGATCTCTTCTGGGCGCTGCGCGGCGGCGGCGGCAATTTCGGCGTGGTGACCAGCTTCTTGTTCAAGGCGCAGCCAGTAGCCAACGTTTATGCCGGTCCGATTTTCTGGGACCTGAAAGACGCAAAAAAAGTGATGCAGACCTATCGCGATTTGATCGCGGAGGCGCCGCATGAACTCGGGCTTTTCGTTGGTCTGAAGACTGTGCCGCCGACCGATCCCTTCCCGCGCGAGCACTGGGGCAAAAAAGCGGTGGCGCTGATCGGCGCCTATAATGGTTCATCCGACAATGGCATTGCGGCCATGAAGCCGTTTCGGGATGCATTGCCGGCGCCGTTGTTCGACTGGATGAGCGAGATGCCGTTCCCAGCGATACAGTCGCTGTTCGATCCGTTCTTCCCAAAGGGTCTGCAATGGTACTGGAAGGGCGATTACGTGAAAGAGCTGCCGGATGCGGCGATCGACGCGCACATCGCTTCCATCGCCAAAGCGCCGAGCGATCTTTGCTTGATGCACCTTTATCCCATCGATGGCGCCGTGCACCGCGTTGGCGCGAGCGAGACGGCCTGGGCGACGCGCGATGCGCAGTGGTCCATGGTGATTGCAGCGATCGATCCCGATCCGAAGCAAGCCGGCGCGCTCAAGACATGGGGCCGCGCCTATTGGCAGGCCGTGCACCCGTTCAACCTCGGCGGCGCCTATGTGAACTTCATGATGGACGACGAGAACGAGGGCCGCATCCAAGCGAGCTACGGACCCAATTACGTGCGCCTCGCCGAGATCAAGCGCAAATACGACCCGAGCAACCTCTTCCGCGTCAATCAGAACATCGCGCCTGCGGCGTAGGTATTCGTGTTTTTGCCGATGAGCGCCGCTACGGGATAAGTGTGTAGCCCTGCTGTTGAAGCAGCGCGAATTCGGTCATCGCCGAAAGCACCAGCTTGACGCCGGGCAGGAATTCTCCGGCGCTGACGCCCGCATGCGCAGCGGCCTGGCCGCACACATAGATGTCGACGTGATGGGCGATAAGCGCTGCAATGAGCGGCGCGTTTGGGTTGTCATGCCGGGGCTGGGGATGGGCGGTGAGATCGCGGACGGCGGAGCCTCGAACGACAATCGCTATGGTGATGTTTTCGGGCGGAATGCCGGCGCGTGCGTGCATGTTAAGAAAACGCGCCGCGGATTCGAGGCTGCGATTGACGGTCCCGGCTTGGGCGGCCTCAGACACATCGAAGATCACTTTGAAGTGGGTGTTGGCTGGGATCGGCGCCGCGTCCGGCACATCCGCAACGGGGCCGTAGTCGGTAATCACTGGACCACGCGAGAAGCCAGGTGGATCGGCGGCGTAAGCCGCGGGCGCGAGCGCGAGAACCATCGCCAGCGCTAGGGTTCGAAATGAAAACATCAGCGCACCTCGTTGCGTTTGTTATTGCTTGAGAAATCTATTCGCCGCTTGCGCGGTCTATCGTTGCGTTCGTCCTGTGCGCGCCGGCGTCATCTCCGTCCAGGGGCCGAACGTGTGTTGGCGTTGAGAAAAGTGGTCTGCATAGGGCGGGAAAGGCGCGTCAACTGGCTTTCGATGACGATCGGGATAGTCGCGACTGAGACCGGTTCTTTGCGGACGCGGCTGGGTGTTGATGAAGGCAGCGACATCGAAGGCTTCCGCTTCGGTCAGCACGGGCCGGTCGAACGTCGTGCCGAATGGCATGTTGGCGCGGATGAAGTTGGCGGCGGTGATGGTGCGGTGCATGCCAGCGCCGCTGTTGAAACTGTCGTGACCCCAGAGCGGCGGATAAAGATAGCCTTGGCCGTCGGCATTGCGCGCGCCTTGCCCGCTGGGGCCGTGGCAGGCAGAGCAACGCGATGCGTACACTTGTGCTCCATGAGTCGGATCAGCGGCGCGGTCAAGCAATGCGACCGTCGGCGCGCCGCGGCCTTCCATGTGCGCGGGCGCGGCGTCGCTTAGAAAACGGATATACGCGATGATGGCGGTCATTTCGCGTGAATCCATCGGCAGAGCACGACCGTTCATGCTGCGCTCGAAGCAGCCATTGATGCGCTGCGCGAGAGATTGAACCGCATTCTCGCGCGCCATGTTGCGCGGATAGGCGTCGGCGACGCCGATCAGCGACAACGCGTAACGCTGACGGCCACCGTCGAGATGGCAGGAGCTGCAGGCGAGATTGTTGCCCGAATAGCGGAGGCTGGCGTTGGCGACGTGTGGGCCAACGATCGCGTAAGTGCGCCGGATCAAGGCTTCGCCGTAGAGGACTTCTTGCTTGTGCGGACCCGCTGCAAGCGTCGCCGGGTCAGGATGCGGCCAAGTTTGCGCAGCGACGGATGGCGCGCTGCCAGCGCTGCGGTGATCGGCGCCGCAACTCGCCGCCACGATCACCAAGAACGCGGAGGTGATGAGTCTGGTGAGCATGCTCACTTCTTGATCGGCGCGCCGATGGACCAGGTGTGGCCGTAGGGGTCTTTGAGTTGGCCGTAGCGGTCGCCCCAAAACATGTCTTGCAGCGGCATGGTGATGGTGGCGCCGGCGTCGGCGGCGCGCTTGAACCAGGCGTCGGCGTTGTCGACTTCGAGGTGCAGCATGATGCCGGCGGGCGCAGGCGCGGGGGCGCCGCCTTTGTACTCTGCAAAATAGTCCGAGAGCAGCACGGCCATACCATTGATACGCAGGCGCGAATGCATGATGCGCGCGCCGTCTTCGCCATAGGAGCGGAACTCTTCATTGGCGCCGAAGGCTTTGGTGTAGAACTCGACCGCCGCCTTGCCGCCCTGGACGGTCAGGTACGGATAAACCCCGATTGGAAGCGCGGATGTCGGTTCTGCCATCGTTTCTCTCCTCGATGATCGCTACCTTGGCGTCGTGAGCGATTTATTCGAAGCCGCCGGTTTAGACCAGGGCGCACCGCGTCCGCTGGCAGACCGGCTGCGTCCGCAAAAGTTGGCCGATGTTGTGGGCCAGGAGCATCTGCTGAAGACGGACGGGCCGATTGGTCGGATGGTGGCGCAGAAGCGGCTGGGCTCGATGGTGCTGTGGGGGCCACCGGGTGTCGGTAAGACCACGATCGCGCGGTTGTTGGCGGAAGAGACGGGGCTGGAGTTTCAGCAGATCAGCGCGGTGTTCTCCGGCGTCGCGGATTTGCGCAAGGTTTTTGACACGGCGCGCGGGCGGCGGGCGAGCGGCAAGGGCACGCTGTTGTTCGTGGATGAAATCCATCGCTTCAACCGCGCGCAGCAGGATGGGTTTCTGCCGTACGTCGAGCAGGGGATTGTGACGCTGGTCGGTGCAACGACCGAGAACCCGAGTTTTGAGATCAACGCGGCGTTGCTCTCGCGCGCGCAAGTGTTTGTGCTGAAGCGGTTGGATGATGCGGCGCTTGAGCTGTTGCTGCTACGGGCCGAGGCTTCGTTGGGGCGCAAGTTGCCGCTTACGGACGAGGCGCGGATTGCGCTGTGCAATTTGGCGGATGGCGATGGGCGCTATTTGCTGACGCTGGCGGAGGAAGCGTTTGCGCTGCCGGCGAAGCAAGTGCTCGACGCCAAGGCGCTGGGTGAGCTGTTGCAGAAGCGGGCGCCGGCTTACGACAAGGATCGCGAAGAGCACTACAATCTGATCTCGGCGCTGCACAAAAGCATTCGCGGCTCCGATCCGGATGCGGCTTTGTATTGGCTGGCGCGGATGTTGGCGGGCGGTGAGCAGCCACTGTATCTGGCGCGGCGATTGGTGCGGGCGGCGTCGGAGGATATTGGGCTCGCCGATCCGACGGCGCTGATGATTTGTCTCGCCGCGAAGGATGCGGTGGATTTTCTTGGGCAACCTGAGTGCGAAGTGCATTTGGCGCAGGCAGTGATCCATCTGGCGACGGCGCCGAAATCCAATGCGGCGTATTTGGCGTACGGCGCGGCGAAGCGTGCTGCGCAAGAGACGGGCGCGCTTGGGCCGCCGATGCATATTCGCAATGCGCCGACGAAGCTGATGAAGGATCTCGGCTACGGCAGCGGCTACAATTACGATCACGACGCTGAAGAAGGGTTCTCAGGACAGAACTATTTTCCTGATGAGATGCAGCGTCAGGTTTTCTACGCGCCTGAGGGACGCGGGCGTGAAGCGCAGATCAAAGAGCGTCTTGAACATTGGGCGAAGCTGCGCGCGGAACGTGATCAATAGATCACGCTGTGAACTGGTGAATCGCTCCTAACGCATATCGTTGCGCGCGAACTGCGGAACTTCGGGTTCCGAAGGCCGCTTTGTCGCGGAACGCATGGCGCGCGGTTCTGTTGGTTCTCCGTGAAATTGGACTGAGGAGAATGACCAATGCGGAAAGCACTTCTTGCAGCGGCGGTGGCCGTGACCAGTTTGCTTGCGCTCGCGCCACAAACGCAAGCTGCGCAAAGCGGCGTGCGCGTCGGCACCCTTACTTGTCACGTGCGCGGCGCGTGGGGCCATTTGGTGGCCTCAAATCGCCGGATGAATTGCATGTACGAGCCGTATCATCGCAGAGGTGAGCACTATGTCGGCTCGATTCAGCGTTACGGCGTGGATATCGGCCATGTGAACAACGCCACTTTGGTCTGGGCCGTGGTGGCGCCGACCTCCAATATCGGCCGCACCGCGCTTGAAGGCAGTTATGGCGGCGTGTCCGCGAGCGCGACGGTTGGCGTTGGCCTAGGCGCCAACGTGCTGGTCGGCGGTCTAGACCGCTCCATTGCGCTGCAGCCGCTGAGCGTGGAAGGCAATAGCGGCCTGGCGCTTGCCGCGGGCGTCGGCGTGATGCGCCTGCGCGCTGCGTAACCACCGACTTTATTGTTCTTGGGACGACCGTCGCGCAAATTTGTGCGGCGGTCGTGCTCGCGGGCTAACCTAAAGGCGCTATACTTAGGGGCAGGAAGCGCCGCTCATGACAGAAATGATCCTCGTCGCCGTCGCCTGTTTTGCAGTCGTGGCGACTCTTTATGGCATCTATGGCAGCCTCACCGCGGGCGCTAATTGGAAGAATTGGTTCCTGGAGCAAGCGCTGCCCCTTTACGGCGTGATGCTGGTGGGGCTGATTGGGCTCCTCGTCATTGTGGCGATGGCGGCGGGGCGCGCGGGCGGCGCCTGAGCCGCGGCAAGCGCGGGGGCGTTCATGAAACGATTTTTGCTATTGCTGGCGGCGCTGGCGATCAGCGCGTGCGCGACGACGTCTGCCGCTGCGCCTGGCGCGGCGCCCTACGACATCATCTTGCGTGGCGGCACTATTTATGACGGCACCGGTACGCCGGGTGTGCGCGAAGACGTGGCGGTCCGTGACGGGCACATCGTGACGCTCGGCAATCTCTCTTCTGCGCATGCGCGCGAGGAAGTCGATGTGAGCGGCCAGGCGGTGGCGCCCGGCTTCATCAATATGCTGAGCCAAGCGACGGATTCGTTGATCGTCGACGGACGCTCCGAAAGCGACATCCGCCAGGGCGTGACGCTGGAAGTGTTCGGCGAAGGCTGGTCGATGGGGCCGCTCACCGACGCGATGAAAGCTGAACAGCTGCGGCTGCAGGGCGATATCCGCTACGCGATCGAGTGGACGACGCTTGGCGAGTATCTCGATCAACTGGCGCGGCGGGGCGTTTCGACGAACGTGGCTTCGTTCGTCGGTGCGACGACGGTTCGTATCCACGAAGTCGGTTACGAAAATCGCGCGGCGACGCCGGCAGAGCTTGGGCGCATGCAGGAATTGGTGCGCCAAGCGATGCGCGAAGGTGCGGTGGGTGTAGGTTCGTCGCTGATCTATGCGCCGGCGAGCTATTCGAACACGGACGAGTTGGTGGCGCTGGCGAGCGCCGCGCATGAATTTGGCGGCGGCTACATTTCGCACATCCGCAACGAGTCCGATCATTACCTCGATGCGCTCAATGAGTTGATTGAGATCGGACGCCGCTCCGGCGCGTGGGTGCAGATGTATCACATGAAGCCGGCGGGGCAGGCGAACTGGCCGGTCTCCGCGACCGGGCTTGCGCGTATGAACGCAGCGCGAGCGCAGGGCATTGATGTGAGCGCCAACATTTACACCTACACGGCGGGCGCAACTGGCCTGAGCGCCGCAATGCCGACTTGGGTTCAGGAAGGTGGGCAGGAAGCTTGGATCGCGCGGCTGCGCAATCCGGCGATCCGCGCCCGGGTGATCCGAGAAATGCGCGCGCCGCCTGTTGGTTGGGAGAATTTGTATCGCGCCGCGGGCGGCGCCGAGAACGTGCTGCTGCTCGGCTTTAGGAACGATCATTTGAAGCCGCTGACGGGACGTACGCTGGCGAGCGTCGCGGCTGAGCGGCACACCAGCCCGGAAGACACAATCATCGATCTCATTATCGAGGACGATAGCCGCGTCGAGGTCGCGTATTTTGTGATGAGCGAGGAGAACATCCGCCGCAATATCGCGTGGCCCTACACCATGCTCGGCTCGGATGAGGCGAGTGCGGCGCCGGAGGGCGTATTCCTGCGCTCGAACTCGCATCCGCGGGCGTATGGAAACTTCGCGCGCTTCCTGGCGCGCTATGTACGCGATGAGCACGTGATCTCGCTGCCGGAGGCGATTCGTCGGCTCACCGATCTGCCGGCGCAGCAAATGCGTCTGCGTGACCGCGGCCGCATCGCAGAGGGGTACGCAGCGGACATCGTCGTGTTCGATCCCGCCACCATCCAGGATCACGCGACCTTCGATCATCCCGCTCAGTATGCGACCGGCGTGAGGCACGTGCTGGTGAACGGCGCTTTTGTGTTGCGCGACGGCGAACACACCAATGCGCGTCCCGGCCAAGTCGTTCGCGGGCCGGGCTGGACAGGGTGGTCGCAAATCAGCGCGCATTAAGGCATCGCTATTCGATATCCGCAGGTGCGGTATTTCGACGAAAGGCGTTTGACGGTCGCACACATGGAGCGTGCACGACGACCCGTTTTGCATATGCGATGTGGCGCATCGCCCGCTCCCCCGCATCCGACTAGATACGGGTCCACGATGCGCGCTGCACTTCTCTTCTTTGCTCTTACCCTCACGGCGTGTGGCGAGATGCGCGCGCCGCCGGCCGCGCGCGAGCAGTCGGCCGCGAGCCGCGCCTTGGTGTTCAACGCGGCCTCGGAAACCGCGCGCAATTTCACCGGCGACCTAACACTCGAGGGGCCCCGCCTCAGCTTTGCGAAGGGCGCTACGTTGGTGACGCAGCCGCTTGCGCGGCGCGAACCGGTCGAACCGATTGCGCAGGGCGGCCCGTCCTTCGCCGCCGCCGCGTTAGGGCCACCGGACATCGCTGTCGAGGTTCGCAGAGTCACTGCGCAGTCGCTCGTGCAGGGCGCGCCCAGTCTGTGCTCAAGCGGCGGTTCACCAACATATGTTGCGCTGATCTACGGGCAGCGCTCGACGCGCGTGACCTTGATGGTTTTCAACGGCGCCGACGCACCGGGGCAGAGCGCCAGCAAGAGCTGGCTATGCGCGACGTATGTGTACACCGCGCCCGACGGCGTGCGTACGCGCCAGGGCGTGTTGCTTTAGTCGGCTTTCCCGTACGGTTTGGTGGGTTCGCCGAGTTCGTAGAACTCTGTGCCTTTGTCGGTCTGCATGAGCAGGAAGCGCTTTTCGAGTTCGGGGTAGGAGACCACGTCGATCGGTTTGTCTTCGCCGCCCATCAGATAGCTGCACTCCTCGTCGAAAGTATTGCGGAGAACGTGTGGGACGGAGGGTGTGGCGAAGCCCATGAAGTCTCCGGGACCAACCTCAGTGGACTTGCCGTCGATCTCGGCGATGGCGCGGCCGGAGAGGATGTAGATCCATTCTTCTTCGAGCATGTGGGCGTGATAGGCGAAGCTGTCCTTGCCCGGCGGCAGCCGCACGAGGCTGACGTGCGCCCGGTTCATGCCGGCGAGGCGCGAGAGCGCTGCGGCGCGGAAGAGCGAATTGGGATTGAGCTTCTGTGTGAAGGGCCGCGCTGTCGGTGCGATCTCGCCGGCGCGCCAGAGCGCTTTCTTTGAATCGGACATGGTCCATCTTAGGAGCGCCGGCATATGGCCGGCATTCTTTTTCTGGCCGGCTGAGGCCGGCGGTCCCTAGAATTCGACCGGCTTGTAGGGCCGCCACTCGCCGCTGAGCAGCAGTTCGAGCGGCCGGAAGTGGGCCTTGTAGTCCATCTTCTCGGAGCCCGGAATCCAGTAGCCGAGATAGACATAAGGAAAGCCCGCAGCGCGGGCTTGCTGGATGTGATCGAGGATTGAGTAGATGCCCGGGCTGCGCTTCGGCTCGGATGGATCGAAGAAGGAGTAGACGAGCGAGAGGCCGTCGCCGAGCACGTCGACAAGCGCCGCGGCCGCCAACTCGCCGCGCTTGGCGCCGTCGGTGTAGCGATACTCGACGATGTGGGTGTGGACCGCGGTTTCCTCGATCATGGCGGCGTAGTCGCTCGTGGTCATGTCAGCCATGCCGCCTTCGGCGTGACGCGAATTCAGATAGCGGCGCAGCAGGCGGAATTGTTCTTCGGTAGCTTCCGCGGGCTTTAGCGAACGGGACAGGTCGGCGTTTTTGGCGATGATTTTCCGCCAGCGGCGTCCGAACGAGAATTGCTCAACCGGCACACGCGCCGAAACGCAGGCTTCGCATCCATCGCAAGACGGACGGTAGGCTATGTTCTGCGAGCGGCGGAAGCCCGCTTGGGTGAGCACATCATGCAGCGCGCCGGCGTCGACGCCATCGAGTGCGGTAAAAACTTTCCGCTCGCGGCGGCCTGGCAGGTACGGGCAGGGCGAAGGCGCCGTGAGAAAGAACCTGAGGTTCTTCGTTGGAAATGGCTTGGTCACGCTTCGGCCATGGTGGCTGACGGCCGCGTAACGTCAAGCGGTGGCATCACTTCGCTCATCGAGCCGGCTCCTGCTCGTGTCCCCAGCAATAGGAACGGCTTTGCGCTTAACAAAGCCTTTCACCGGAGCGGTGCGTGGTGAGCGCGCGTTTGCCATGAGACGTTGCAGTCTTAGTCAACGCCGCGCTCACTCTAAAAATGTGGAGAGGCGTCCACTTTCGTCTCCAATCTGGGGAAAACTCTGCTATGCTCTTGGGCATATGCCGTTGCTCTGGGGGAGCGTTCGGCCCGGTCGAAGGGAGAGCGCTTATGGCGCAGCCAGTTACGGCTATCCTTTCGCGTCAGGGCGAACTTGAAGCCCGGGCGCGAAAATTTACGGACGGCGCAAACGAAGCCAGCCTGCTTGTTGGACGCGTGGTGTCGCGTGCTTTGCTGACGCGCCAGCGCGGTGAGGCCGAAGACGTCGTGCTCAGCACGATGAACCGCGACCTCGACCGCATGATCGAGCAATTGAGAAGCGCGCGCCTCTAGGCGCCTGGCTTCTTCCGCACGGCGTACCAGGTCAGCAGGAGCGCCGTGGCCACGCCGATGACGATCGGAAGGGCTATGCCTACCCAGCCTGCGAGATCGATATTCATGGCGCCAAGCATGGGCGTGTCCGCGCTATTTTTCAACGCTGGTCAGATTATCGCCTCGGTGCAGCGGGTCACGGAGCGGCGTGCCGTCGGGGACGAATTCCAGGGATACTGAATTGATGCAGTAACGCAAACCGGTTGGCTTGGGACCGTCTGGGAAGAGGTGGCCTTGATGGCTGTCGCAGCGCGCGCAGCGGGTCTCGATACGGCGCATGCCGAAGGAATCGTCTTCGATGCCGACGACGTGTTTCGGATCGATCGGTGCGGTGAAGCTCGGCCAGCCGGTGCCGCTCTCGAATTTCTGGATGCCGCGGAAGAGGGGCAGGCCGCATTCGCGGCAGCAATAGACGCCCGGGTTCTTCTGATTGAGCAGGCCGCCACAGAAGGGCGCCTCGGTGCCGTGATGCAGCAGCACGCGCTTTTCTTCGTCGTTCAGGCTGGCCTCGAGCGCGGCGCGCTCGTCCGTGTTGGGCGGGGTCAGGTCGAAGCCGGATTGCGAACGGTTCATGGGTTCTCCTAGCGCGGTCTTCTACGCTTGGAGATATGGGACGGTTACGGGGTTCAGACCACCGTCTCGCGGCCGTGCAGCTTGGCGAGGCTGGCCATCAAGCCCTTGGCCCCGGTGAGGATTTGCGCGTCACTCAGATTGGCGGCGCGCAGGCGGCGGATAGCGCTGGCGAGGCCGGTCGCAGAGGTTTCCAGCTTGCGGCGGTGCTTCTTGGCTAGGTGTTCCATGAGCAGCTCCGCCTTCTCGGCGCCGGGTCCCATGAGCGGTTTCAAGATGTGGTCGACGCCGCGCAGCAGCGGATCGCCGGCGCGTTTTGATTTCGTTTTCGGGGCAGCGAGCGCGGCGAGTAGTGCGCGGTCGTCGTTGGCGCGGATGGCAGTGAACAGCGTTTTGAGTTCGGTGCGCGAGCGCTTCTTTAGGACAGCGCGCAAGAGCTGTTTTTGAGCGGCGTCGAGACTCATTGCATGCTCCGGCGCAGGATGGCGGCGGCGGCGGCGGTGAGCGCTTCCTTCGCTGGACGGCCGCCGACACGCATCATGGCGGTGACGTTGATCGGATTGGCGGCGATGCGTTCGGTGGGGACGGAGCGCAGCACGGCTGAATAGGGAATTTCTTCTTCCAACAACGCCGCTCCGAAGAACGGCGCCGCGGCAATCTCGTTGCGGGTAATGGCGTCTGGATCGCCAATTTCGCCGGATCTGGTGCGGTCGTTCACGCCATTGAGCAGAACTGAGAACTCTTCCGGCCGCAACGTCCTTCCCCTCACCTCGCGCACGACCATTTCGAGCATGTTCAATCCGGTGAGCGAATACTTCTCCGGCCGGACCGGGGCGATGATGTGGTCGGCTGTGGTGATGGCCAGGCGCGTGAGGAAGGTGGCGCACGGGTTGGCGTCGATGATGACGGCGTCAGAGCGTGCTCGCAGTGCGGCAATCAGGGCTCGGAAGCGGGTGAAGGCTTCGGCTTTGTCGCGCTCGGAGCGGGTGTCGAGGGTGAATTCGAACAGGCGCTCGTCGCCGGCGACAAGTTCGAAGTTTGGATGTTTGCCGCCGCGCGCACGGGTGAGCGGCACGGCGACGCCGCCGAAATCTGATGGCTTCAGGCTGGAGTCGCCGCGCGGATTGAGCACGCCGTAGAGGGTGTGGTTGCGATCGCGGATGCGGTTTCGTTCGCCGGGCGAGAGAAAGTATTGCGTGAGATTGTGCTGGGGATCGAGGTCGATAAAGCTGATCGAGCGTTTGTCGGCGAGGTGAGCCGCGGCGAACAGATTGGCGGCGAGCACGGTCTTGCCGACACCGCCCTTGATGTTGAGCATGGCGATGACACGGCCGCGGCCGCTGGCGGCGCGCGCCAGTTCGGTGATGCGCGTCAGCGCTTCGGATTGCGGGCCGTGCCGGAAGTCGACGCTGTCTGCGGTGTCGAGCGTGGCATAGATCCAGGACTCGGGCGGTAGCTCACCAGTGCGCACCACGATGATCGGCCGGCCGTTATTGATGGCGGCGGCGACTTCGCGGGGGAGCCAGCGGCTTTCTTGAGTAGGGGCCGAAGCGAACACCACGACCAGGGCGGCCTTGCCGATCGTCTCGACCAGGCGTGCAAGGTTTTCGCTGTTTCGGAGCTCGGGACTGGCTAGGAGCGGCGTCCAGCCGTTGCGCTCAAGGGCGGCGGCGACGAGACGCGCGGCGTCTTCGTCGGCGGGCTCGAATGCCAGGTACGCCGCGCTCGTCATGAAATTTGTCCAGCCCGGCTCAACCTTAGTTGGCGGTGTTACTCCCTGTCCATGCTGTGACAGCATGGCGGCTGTGCCGGGCTTTGCCCCCCGCAAAGGCAAGCACATGTTGGTGGTGAGGCCTCGCTAGGGGCGCATGGGATCGGGTAGGACAGCAGGGAAATGCCCGAAAAATGGACCCCAGCTGGCTGGCGGACGAAACCCGCCAAGCACATTCCCGCAGATTATCCCGATCCGTCGGCGCTGGAGGGTGTCGAGAAGCAGCTCCGTGGCTACCCGCCCCTGGTGTTTGCAGGAGAGGCGCGCAACCTGAAGGCTCGATTGGCTGAGGTCGCCGCCGGCAAGGCGTTTCTGCTGCAAGGCGGCGACTGCGCCGAGAGCTTCAAGGAATTTCACGCCGACAATATCCGCGACACCTTCCGCACGCTGATGGCGATGAGCGTCGTGCTCACCTTCGCCGGGTCGAAGCCGGTGGTGAAGTTGGGGCGGATCGCCGGGCAATTCGGCAAGCCGCGGTCGGACGACAAGGAGACTCGCAGCGGCGTGACGCTCCCGTCCTATCGGGGCGACAACATCAACGACATGGAGTTCACGCCCGAGGCTCGGACGCCGGATCCGGAGCGTCTGATCAAGGCATACTCGCAATCGGCGGCGACGCTGAACCTGATCCGCGCTTTTGCGAATGGCGGCTACGCCGATCTGCACAATGTGCATCGCTGGATGGTTGGCTTCGTGGCGGACAGTCCGCAGGGTAAGCGCTACCAGGAAATCGCCGATCGCATTTCCGAAGCGATCGACTTCATGGAAGCGTGCGGGATCACGCCGCAGAGCGTGCCGCAGGTGCGGCAGGTGGATGTGTACACCAGCCACGAGGCGCTGTTGCTGGGCTACGAAGAGGCGATGACGCGCGTCGATTCTACGAGCGGTGATTATTACGACACCAGCGCACACTTCGTTTGGATCGGCGATCGCACCCGGCAGCTGGATGGCGCGCATGTCGAGTTCGCGCGTGGGATCAAGAACCCGCTTGGCCTGAAGTGTGGGCCTTCGCTTGAGCCGGATGATTTGTTGAAGCTGATCGATGTTCTCAATCCGGCCAATGAACCCGGGAGGCTGACGCTGATTGCGCGCTTTGGCGCGGATAAGGTCGATGCCGGACTGCCGCGTTTGGTTAAGGCGGTGACGAAAGAAAAGCGCGCGGTGGTTTGGTCGTGCGATCCGATGCACGGCAATACGGCGATGACAGCGTCCGGCTACAAGACGCGCTCGTTCGATCGCATCCTCGCAGAAGTGCGCAGCTTCATGCGCGTTCTTCCAGACGAGGGCGCCTATCCTGGTGGCGTTCATGTAGAGATGACGGGTCAGCCGGTGACGGAATGCCTGGGCGGCGCCTCGGCGGTGACGGAGGAAGATCTTTCCTCGCGCTATCACACGCATTGCGATCCGCGACTGAATGGTCAGCAAGCAATTGATCTCGCCTTCCTGATCGCCGAAAACCTGCGCGGCGCGCGCATCAATGGCCGCGCGGCGAGGACAGGCTCGTGAAATCAATGCGCATCGCGGTCCAGATGGACCCGATTGAGAAGATGATCGTCAATCACGACACCTCGCTGGCGCTGATGGTGGAAGCGCAGGCGCGCGGACATGAGCTGTGGTGGTTCACACCGAATGATTTGTTTTACGAGACGGGCGCAGTGAAGGCGCGGGCGAACCGGGTGTCGGTGAGCCTCAACGAAGCCAAGCATTACGAAATGCTGGAAACGGCGGTGCGGGATGTCGACGATTTCAATGTGGTGCTGGTGCGCCAGGACCCGCCTTTCGACATGGGCTACGTGACCAATACGTATTTGCTCGAGCTGACCAAAGCGCTGGTGATCAATCCGCCGCTCGGCATCCGCAATATCTCCGAGAAGATGTCGATCCTGCAGTTTCCGGAGCTCATTCCGCAGACTTGGGTGGGACGCGATTTGGAAGCGCTGAAGGCGTTCGCCAAGCGCTTCGATTCTGTGGTGCTCAAAATCCTGTTCATGATGGGCGGCGAGGGTGTGATCAAACTCTCCGCAGGCGATCCTGAGTTTGAAGCCAAAGCGCGTGCGTTCATCGCCGCAGCGGGGCGCGAGCCGATCCTTGCGCAGGAATTCTTGGCCGCCGTGTCTGGCGGCGACAAACGTGTCTTTGTGCTCGATGGCGAGCCATTCGCGGCGTTGAAGCGTTTGCCGAAGGAAGGCGATTTCCGTGCTAATCTGGCGGTCGGTGGCAAAGCGGCGCCGGGAGAGGTCGACGATACGGACCGCGCTATCGTGAAAGCTGTCGCGCCATTGTTGAAGCGCGAGGGCATCGTGTTTGCCGGCCTCGATGTGATCGCCGGCAAGCTAATCGAGATCAACGTGACGTCGCCGACGCTCGCGCAAGAGCTGAAGCGCTTTTCCGGGCTCGATCTACCGAAGGCGTTTTGGGAAAAGGTTGAGCAGCTGGTCGCCTAACTCGCGCTGCCTTGGCGCGCGAGTTTCAGAAATTCTTCGCGGGTGCGCGGGTCGTCGCGGATGACGCCCATCAAG
>JBAQGO010000045.1:0-23662 GCA_049287825.1 Vitreimonas sp.
GGACGGAGAGGGAACGATTTTTTTGAGTAAGTTCGATGAGCTGGCGGCAAACGTCGGCGTGTTTGGACGGATCGACTTCGTCAATGCCATCCAAAAATAGGCAAAACTTTCCCCGGTGAAGCGCGTCCTTCAGTCGTTCTGCCGAGAACTTCGGGATGTAGTTCGTCACGGAGTCCAGTATCAAGTCGAACAAGCTGAATGTGGTGTCGTTTATTCCACGCAACTCGATGAAGAGCGGTATGGGTTCTTTCGGTGCCTCAACTGCGGACAGAAAAAGGCGCTTCATGAACATTGATTTGCCGGCGCCCGCCGTACCGATGATCATGATGCGCCTTTGCTTGGCGTAGTTGCTTATGAACCTCGCTTCGGAAACGTTCTTTTCATTTAAGGACAGCCGAACCGGAACATAGTAGTCGCGAAGAGGAACGGGCTCATTGCCATCGAGCAGCGTTTTGATCATCGATCTCCGCTGATAGCTTTCGACCACTAGCTTCTTGAAGCCGCTCTCGATTTCGTTTTGAAACGCGGCGGCGTTTCTTCCCACAAACGCTTTGGTCCCAGCATAAATATCTTTGACGACGACACCGATATTGTCGGCAATCGTTTTCTCAAGCTCTTGATTCATCGAATGCCCCCGCATCAGACACTTAATTAGAGCTTACAACTACAGGTTTGAAAAGCCCAAAACACCCGTTCGCCTAACCTCCCCCCAACTCATCCTCCACCTGCACGTCCTTTTCCACGCGCAGCGCGGTGATCTGGTTTCTCTGTTTGCGCAGGACTTGGAAGCGATAGCCGTGGAAGGCGAAGCGTTGGCCGGGGTCGGGGATGGCTTGGGCTTCGTGGATGACGAGCCCGGCGACGGTGACGGCGTCTTCGTCGGGCAGATCCCAATTCATGACGCGGTTCAAATCGCGGATCGGCACGGTGCCGTCGACATTGACGGCGCCGTCGGGCTGGGGGCGCACGCCTTGGGCTGAAATGTCGTGCTCGTCTTTGATGTCGCCGACGATCTCTTCGATGATGTCTTCGAGCGTGACGAGGCCCATGAGCGCGCCGTACTCGTCCACCACCAGCGCGAAATGCTCGCGCCGGCGCAGGAATTCGGCGAGCTGATCTTCAGCGGCGGTGGTGACGGGCGTGAACCAGGCGTCGCGCTTGATTTCATTGACGTCAAAGCCGTCGCGGCCGTTTTCGGCGATGGCGCGCAGCAGATCGCGCGCGTGCAAGATGCCGACGATGTTGTCGGGATCGTCCTTGTAGAGCGGCAGGCGGGTGTGGGAGCTGGCTTGCGCAATGGCGATGATCTCGCGCGGCGGCAGATCGATGTCGATCATCTTGATGGCTTTGCGGTGGATCATCACGTCGGCGATGGTGAGGTCGGAAAGATCGAGGGCGCCGCGCAGGCGGTCGCGCACGTCGCTCTCCACCGCCCCGCCCTCGGCGTGCATCTCCACCGCGCCGCGAATTTCTTCAGCGGCGGCGTAAGCGTCGGGCGCGCCGGGCTTGGTGACGCCGATGAGGCGGAGCGTGTGGTTGACGATCCATTGTACCGCTGTGACGAATGGCGACAGCACCACCACGAAGAAGCGCGCAACCGGGGCGATGCGCAGCGCCACTTCGTCGGGATAAGCAATGGCGTAGGTCTTGGGCAGCACTTCCGCGAAGATCAGCACGATAATGGTGGTGACGCCGGTGGCGACGGCGACGCCGAACTCGCCGAAGGGTGCGGCCAGCAGCGTGGTGACGATGGCGGCGGCCAGGGTGTTGATGACATTGTTGGCGAGCAGCAGCGAGCCGATCAGCTTTTCGCGGTGATCGAGCAGCGCGTTGACGCGGCGGGCGCGCTTGTCGCCGTTGGCCTCAAGCTGGTGCATGCGCGCGCGAGAGGCCGCGGTGAGCGCGGTCTCGGAGGCGGCGAAGAGCCCGGAGAGCAGCGCCAACAGCATGGCTGTGAGGGCGGCTGCGCCCACGGCGGCAAACAATGCGGCTACGGTCATTGGGTTTGTTCTTCAAGGAAAGCGAGAAGGCTGATGGACTCTGCGCGCTTCTGCACGAAGGCTTGGCCGATGCCGCGCGCCAGAATGAGCGTGAGCGCGGCGGATTCGTTCTTCTTGTCGGCGGCCATGAGCTTGGCAAGGGTTGACGCGTCAAATGGCGCGCCGGGGAGCTGGCGGAGATCGGTGGTCAAGCCGGCGGCGTCGAGGTGAGCGATGACGCGCTGGGCGTCGGCGCGGGAGATGAGGCCGAGCTTGGCGGAATAGTTGAAGGCGAGCGCGATGCCGGCGGCGACGGCTTCGCCATGCAAGAGCGCGCCATCGTACCGCTCATGCGCTTCGAGGGCGTGCGCGAAGGTGTGGCCGAGATTGAGCAGGGCACGGGCGCCCTGCTCGCGCTCGTCAGCCGCGACGATCGCCGCTTTAGCGGCGACGGCGTGGCGGATGGCGTAGGTGAGCGCTTCGCTCTGGGCGCGGCGCATCTCGTGCTCGATGGCGAGGATGCCGTCATAGTGGCCGCCCGGATCGACGGGCGGCGCGGCTATGCCAAGCAGCGTCGCGGCGTTGGCTTCGCACCATGCGAAGAATAGAGCGTCGTTGATGAGCCCGATCTTGACGATCTCGGCGTAGCCGGCGCGCAATTCGCGCGGCGGCAGCGTCTGCAGCACGGCGGTGTCGGCGATCACGAGGCGCGGCTGATGGAAGAGCCCGATCAGGTTCTTGCCCTCGGGCGTATCGATCGCCGTTTTGCCGCCAACGCTGGAATCGACTTGCGCCAGCAAGGTCGTCGGGATCTGCACGAAATCGACGCCGCGTTTGACGAGCCCTGCAGCCAAGCCCGCAAGATCGCCAATGACGCCGCCGCCGAAGGCGATGACAAGATCGCTGCGTTCAATGCCTGCTTGCAGCAGGTGCCTTGTGAGCAATTCGAGGCCGGCGAAACTCTTGCCGCTTTCGCCGGGCGGCAGCGTGATGGTCCAGTTTTTCAGACCCGCAGCATCGAGCGATGCCACCAGCGCCGGGCGATGCAGACGCGCGACGTTCTGATCGGTGACCACGAACACACGCTTGGTCTTGGCGAATGGCGCGATGAGTTCGCCGGCCCGCGCCAGCAGCCCTTCCCCGATGTGCACGTCATAGGAGCGCGCGCCGAGATCGACATGCACAGTATCGGTCATCACCCTCACCCATTCCCGGATTGGCGCGCAGCGCCAAGTCCGGGACCCATAAACGCTGTTGGTTCAACAGTTGGCGACGTACGTGGAAACTTTCTTCGCTCCGTGTTTATGGGTCCCGGGCTCGCGGCTGCGCCGCGCCCCGGGAATGGGTGAGAGCGACGCTCCAACAAACGGTTCATGGTTTCGCACGCACATGATTCTTGAGCGCCTCGAGGATGGTGCTGACGGCGGTGTTGTGGGGGCCGTTGCCGGTTTCGACGGTGAGATCGGCTTCGGCGTAGATGGGATAACGCACGTCCATCAATTGTTGCATCACGGCTTGAGGATCATCCTCCTTCAACAGCGGTCGATGATCGCGCTTGCTGACGCGCTTCATCAGAACGTCGAGCGGCGCTTTCAGCCAGATGGAAATGGCTTTCTCCTTCACGAGCGCACGGGTGCGCGAATCGATGAAGGCGCCGCCCCCTGTCGCGAGCACGTGCGGCTGCGCATCGAGCAGGCGCGCGATCACGCGCCGTTCGCCGCGGCGAAAATCGGACTCGCCATGACTGGCGAACATTTCTTCGATGCTGGCGCCTGCGGCCGCAACGATGGCGTCGTCGGCGTCAACGAAACGAAGGCCAAGCGCTTTGGCGAGCCGGCGCCCGATCGTGGTCTTGCCGGCGCCCATCAGGCCGACCAACGCCACGGTCCGGTCGATCGTGATCCCCGCGGCTTGCCGGCGCAGCTCGGCGGCGGCGTCTTCACGCTCGCCGGTATCGCTGCTTTCCACGCGCGCCACGAATCACCTCAAAATGGTCCAATAAGGTAAACGCGGACCGGGCTAGAAACTCGCCACATTTTGCGGGCAATCTGGGCGGCTCGCAACGGCAGGGGTGCGACGAGGCGACATGTTTAGACGCAGAAGACGGCGGAGCAGCTTTGCACGCCCCTCTCCGATCAAGCCGTGGATGGTGATGAGCGCGGGCGGCGTTCTCTTTATTGGGCTGTTCGTGTTCCTGATGCGCCAAGCCGAAACGCATCCGCCGGCGCAACACGAAGTGCGCATTGACCTGCCTGCTTCCGCAAACGGATCGAACTAATGCGCCGCCTATTTCTCTCCACCGCCGCCATGGCGCTGATCGCAGCGGCAAGTGCGAGTGCGCAATCGTCGCTGCCGACGCCGGTTGAGACACAACAATTGCAGAGCCTCGACGCATGGAGCGTCAGCGCGCTGGCGCGTGGACAAGGCGCACTTGGCGCGGACCTGTGGGCGCATAGCGACGCTTCGGTAGTCGGCGCGCTGTTTGCGCGGCTGCCGGCAATTTACGAGTCACCCTCTGCGCAACGCTTGGCGCAGCGCGCGTTGTTCTCTGGCGGCGCGGCGCCGAGCGGTGCGGCCGCCGATGCAGCGCGCCAACGGTTCGAAGCGCTGGGACGCATGGGCGCGGCGGATCAATTGGCGACAATGGCGGCCGGCGCGCCGGATGCGCTGCGCGATCCAACCATCGCACAGTTTGCAGCACAGGCTGAGCTGGCGCGCGGGCGCAGACCGGAAGCATGTGCGCGCGGACGTGGTGCAACGGTCGACGATCCGCCGCCGATTTTTCTGGTGCGTTTGCGCGCGTATTGTTCGGCGGTGACCGGCGATCGCGCCGCCGCGGATCTGGCGCTTGAAATGAACCATGGCGCAGCGGCGGACGATACTTGGTACCGCGCGGCGCTTGCGGCGGCGGCGGGGGCGCCGGGCGCACGGCCGCCTGCTGCGCGCTACGACAATTCCCTCGCCACCCAGATTTCGATCGCTGCGCATTTGCGCCCAGCTGCGACCGCTCTGAACAACGCGTCTACATTGGCAATGCTCGCCCTGGCGCGGAGCGAAGATGCGCCGCAGCCACAGCGCGCGCAGGCGGCGATGACGGCGTTGCGCCGCGCGGCGTTGCCGCCGAATGAAGCGCGCGCGATTTTGACGGCGACGCCGGAGACGGTGACCGCTGGCGCGCCAGCGGCTTTGGTTGTCTGGCGGCAAGTCGCGGCGGCGCCGGATACTGTGGAAGCGGCGACGGCGATTGCGGGCTTGTTGCGGCAGGCGTCGAGCGCACAGGACTTCACAGCCACGGCTCGCCTCTTCCGCACTGAGATCAACGGGCTGCGCAACGCGCCGGATGCTTCATCCACGCTGTTGCTCGCGCGGGCGGCATTGACAAATGGCGACGCAGCCGACGCCCAGCGCATGATAGCGGCCGCACGCCAAGGCGGCGCAGGTGAAACCGCGCTGGCGCCGCTCGACGCCGCTTTGGCGGCGTTGACAGGATTGCGCGGCGCGGACGGCACGACGGCGATGAAGCGGCGCATTGAGAGCGCCGGCGTCGGCGCGGCGCGATCGGCGGCGCGCGATGCGACATTGCTCGCCGCGCTGGGCGCACAAGCAGATGATGCGACCCAAGCGTTCTTGGCGGCGAATACATCCACGGGCGGCGTACCGGCTGATGCGGCGACGATGACGGCGCTCGCGGACGCGGCGCAGCGGCAAGCCGTCGGCGAAGTGGCGCTGCTTTCCGCGCTGGCGATCAATCCGCGGCCATCGCGGCTCGATGCCGCGTCGATCGCGCAAGTCATCAACGCTATGCGCACAGTTGGGCTTGAGAGCGATGCACGGCGCCTGGCCGTGGAAGCAGTTCTTGCTGGCGTACCGGCCCAACCGACGCGGCGGCCGGCAGCGCCTGCTGCGTCCGCGCCCCGCTAGTTCAACGGCACATCCGCGACCTTGTCTTTGTATTCTCGCTTCGGATCCTTGCCGAGCAGCAGTTTGGTCGCCGACATCAGCGAGTGCTCACTCAGCCAAATATGAGCGTGATCGGGATCGAAGCGCAGCAATTGCAGGTTCGGATCATCCTTGCCTTTGTCCTTGTCGTACCAGACGGCGACGAAGGCGTTCCACAGACGATCAATGACGGCGCGATCGTTGTCGGCCGTCAATGTGCCGGTGATGGAGGCAAAAACGTCGTGACCCTTTGACACGAAATACGCAATGGCGGGCGCGGACGCGCTGGCGGCTCGAACAAGACCAGTTTCTTTCGCCGTGAAGAAATAGATGGGGCCGCCCTCGTCTTTGCCATCGAACTGTGCGGTCATCGGCTTCGCAGCGCCCTCTTCACTGGTGAGGCCGAGCATCAAGGTCATGTCCGATCGCAGGGATTTCCAGAACTTAGAACGGATTTCGGATTCATTGTTCATCGGGCGCTCCTGTGTCGAGAGCGAACGGAGGGTTCGCAGGTTTGTTCCGCGGCGGCGCGTCTGCTACGGCATAGGAATGGCAGCGACCGCGCGCGTGTTCGATTTCAACAGAGCTTTGGTGCGGCTGCCGGCGCGATCGGTCGTCGACGGCTTGCGCGCGGTGGATGCCGGCGCGCCGCGCTTTGAGGGCGTGCTGGCGGAGCAAGCTGCTTATGTGGCGGCGCTGGAAGCGGCGGGCGTCGAGGTCGATATGTTGCCTGCGTTGGAGGCATTTCCGGATTCAATCTTCGTGGAAGATGCGGCGCTGGTGTTCGAGGGCGCCGCAATTGTCTTGCGTCCAGGGGCACAAAGCCGGCGCGGCGAAGCGGATGCGATTGCGCCGGCGCTGGCGGAGCGGTTCGAGCAGGTGTTGCGCCTGATACAAGGCAGCGTCGATGGCGGCGATGTGCTCACGGCGGCGGGCAAAGTGTTCATCGGGCAATCGGCGCGCACCAATGCGGACGGTGCGCGGGCGCTTTGCGGATTGCTGGATCAGTTGGGCTTGCACGGGGCGCCCGTGGAGACGCCGGCGGGCGTGCTGCACTTCAAGTCGGATTGTTCGCTCTTGGACGAAGAGACCATTCTGGCGACGGCGCGGCTGGCGGCGTCGGGGGTGTTTGAAGGCTTTCGCGTAGTGTTGACGCCGGAGGGCGAAGAAGGTGCTGCGAACGCGGTGCGCGTGAACGACCGCGTACTGATGAGCGATGCGTTTCCGCGGACAGCAGAGATGCTTAACACACTAGGCTACGCGATCGTGCCGCTGGCAACGCGTGAGGTCGCTAAGATTGACGCCGGACTGTCGTGCATGTCGCTCAGGTGGCGCTCTCGCGCGTGAAGCATTCGACACTGCGGCCGAGCCAGCCCACCATGGAGAGCATGCCGTCCACCTCTAGCCGGCCACCGGGCGCAGTACGCTTCAAAGTCGCGACAGAGACGCCCGTTTCGCGCGCGACACCGGCCCAGCTCAGCCGCCGCGCCTGGCGGTGCGCGTCCATGGCTTCATAGAGAGCGGCGGCATCAAAGCGGATCATCGCAACGCCGTCTTAACACTGCTCGTGATTATGGGAAGGCATGAGCGACGGCGCACTGATCGAGGCGTTTCTGGAAATGCTCTCCGCTGAGCGTGGCGCGCGCGCCAATACGCTCGATGCTTACGCGCGCGACTTAGAAGATGCGCGCGCGGAGGTGCGCGAGGGTTTGCGCGATGCATGCGCGGGCGCCATCGAGGCGTACGTCGCCGGCATGGCCAAGCGGGGCCTTTCGGCGGCGACGGCGCGACGGCGAATTTCAGCGCTCAGGCAATTCTATCGGTTTCTGCTGTCAGACAATGTGCGCGGCGATGATCCGACCTCGCGGCTGGACGCGCCAAAGCGCGCCCGGGTGTTGCCCAAAACGCTCTCGACAGAGGAGATCGAACAGCTGATTGCGGCGGCGGAAACGCCGCGCGATCGTGCGCTGATCGAATTGATGTACGGCGCTGGTTTGCGGGTGAGTGAACTGGTGTCGTTGCCGCTGCGCGCGGCGCCGAAACCTGGTCAAGAGCACATGATCATTGAAGGTAAAGGCGGCAAGGAGCGATTGGTGGCGCTTGGCCGCCCTGCTCTGGTGGCGCTGACGTTGCATTTGCAGGCGCGCACGAGCGCGCTGCCGAAACGGGAGAACCAGCGCGAGAAGGCACAGCGTTGGCTATTTCCATCGGCGAGCGCGGCCGACGGAAAGCTGACACGGCGGCGCGTGGCGCAGATTCTTGAAAGCGCGGCCGCAAAGGCGGGCATGGATCCGGCGCGCGTCAGCCCGCACGTCTTACGGCACGCATTTGCCACGCACATGGTCGAAGGCGGCGCGGATTTGCGCACGGTGCAGACGTTGCTAGGGCACGCCGACATCGCCACCACGCAGATTTATACGCACGTGGCGGAAGGCCGATTGCGAACCCTCGTACAAACAAAGCATCCGCTGGCGCGCGCCAGGAAGGCGTGAGACAAATCCACCCATGACGCCCACCAGCTCCGACCAAAGCGCCGGCCGCGGCGCGGCGTTCTTGGTTTACGGGCTCTATCTGCTCAGTATTCCAAGCGCGGCTATCTTAGCGCTGATCGGCGTCATCGTGGCGCTGTCGAGCCGGGATGGCGCGAGCCCGTTGGCGCGCTCCCACCTCGACGACCAAATCCGCATTTGGATGATCGCCTTCTGGTGGGGCGTGTTTCTGTTGGTCGCCGCCGTCATCGGCGCAATCCTAACGTTCGTCCTCATCGGGTTCCCGATCCTTTGGATCGTTGGCGGTTTGGGCTTCCTCGTCATGGTCTGGTTCACCATCAAAAGTGCGTTAGGACTGCTGGCGCTCATGGACGGTCGCCCCCGGTGACCATCTTTCGCCCTTGAATCCGCCGCACGCACATGGTGATTTGGTGACGGGGACTAAGCGCGGACGGTCCGCGTGGCATCAAGAGTGGAGTCGATGAAGACAATTTTGATTGCGGCGACTCTGTTCGCTGCAGCGGCGAGCCCGGCTGCCGCCTATACAGGCTTCCTGCTGCCTCAGGATTTCTGGCCGTCGAGCGGCACGGCCTCCGTGCAGGCGTCGTACGCGACACAATTTTTCACGCCATCGGTCGCGCTGGGCGGCGACTTCCAGGTCATCGATCCGAATGGCCAAGCCGGCGTCCTAAGCGGCGTCGACGTCGGCGCGAACGCGACGTCGCTAGCCGTGGAAACGCCGGACGCAGGAACGTACTTACTCACCACCGGTGAACAGCTCGGGCGCGTCACGACGCTGGTGGGCACCCCAGATGGCCAATGGCGCCCGCTCGGCCAAGGCGAAACCGCGCCGGCCGGCGCGCAAACCAACACGCTGCAAACAGTGACGGTGTCGAGCGTTTACGTGACGCGCGGCACGCCGAACCGCACCGCCGTTGATCATCCAGTTGGTCGCTTAGCGCTGCACCCGATCACCGACCCGAACCAGATCGTGCAAAGCAGCGGCTTCCAGGTGGAACTGCTATTTGACGGCCACGGTTTTCCAAACATGCCGATCGTTGTGTACTCAGCCAACGACCCCGACACCAAGCTCGACCGCTATGTCGTGACTGGCGCCGACGGCCGAGCCAACCTCACATTCGATCAGCCCGGCCGTTACGTGCTTGCTGTGCGTCACCGGGCCAGCGCACCGGCGGGGTCCGCTGCGAACGTGCAAAGCTATACGACGACCCTGACGATCGACGTGATGGCCGCACAACACCCGCTTTCACAAGTGGCGACCTCGGCCCCGCCGCAACCCGTCCACCGCCGTCCGCCGCCGCAACAACACCGGGCGGGGCGTCCAGACTAGACCCGAACGAGGATACCGTAGGCTAACAGTTTGGCGGCGAATTCCTCCGGGGATTCGCCGCCAATTTCTGTGGGGGTGAACGCCGCGCCTGCGAGCACGCGCTCTAGGCGGACGCGCTCAGTGGCCGGAAACGTCAGCTCGCCGCCGGGGGCGATCAGCACCAGCGACTCTCCGTCTTCGGCCAGGCGGGTCGGCGCGAAAGGATGGCGGCGCAGCCTTTCACTGGCCGCAACGCCCTTGGCTGCGTCACGTACCGCGCTGCTGTTGTCGGCGGCGCGTGAGCGAATGAAGCTGTCGGCGGTGAGATCGAGCGCCGGATCGAGTTCGACCTCGTTGGCAAGCGCCAGCGCTAGTTTGCGCAAATACGCGCGCCACGGTTCGCGGTCGAACCCCGGATTGGCGTAGCCTGCCGGAAGGCTGCGACGCGCGTCGACATTGTGCAGAGCCGCTTCGGAAATCACTTCCAGCATCAGATCGGCCCAAGTGCGGGTGATGAGGCCGACCGTCACATGAAGCGATGAATCTTCTCCGGATGTTGAAGCGTCGTGCATCATGCCGCGCGGGATGTAAGCGCAATCGCCCGCCTTCAGAACGAACTCATCGTGGAGTTCGCCGACCTGATGGACGCCGCGCTGAAACTCTTCGCCGCGAAACGGGGTGTCGACGGGCTTGTTGTAGAGCCGCCAGGCCTTCTCGCCTTCCATCTGCAGCACGAAGACGCAGTGATTGTCGAAATGCGTGGGAAAGCCCTGCGCGTGCGGTGGAGTCAGATAGAGATTGGTCTGCACGTGGCAGCTGAAAATGTATTCCAGGCCGCGGCAGAAGCGGCCAAGCGACGGCTCGAGCTGGTGCGCCTGTTGCAGAACGATGGTGGCGCCGCCGCGGTGAAAGTCGGCGACCGCGCCGCGGTCGATGTAGCCGGCGGCGTCGACATAGTCGGTACGCTGCAAGCGGCGCTCTGACGAAGCCTGCGCGAGATCGAGTTGGCCTTCCTTCAGATCGACGCTGGTGACGAGTCGATCGACGTCGGCGATCGACATCAAGCCTTTGAAGCGCTCGGGCGCGTTGTGATGAACAACGAGCGCTTCTTTCTCGTAGATGCGTGCAAAAAACTCTTCGACCCGCTCGGGACCAATAAGGTATCCGAGCGGGTCGTCGAGCCAGACTTCAGGCATGATCTAAGCTTTAGGTGCCGCGGCCGTAGCCAGGGCGGTCCGCATGGGCGCCGCCGTCGCTGTCGGTCAGGCCGGTGTGGCCACGGCCCGTACCGCGTCCGTAGCCGGCGCGATCCGCATAACGGCCGCTGTCATTGTCCGTGATGCCCGATTGCCGGCCACGGCCATAGCCTGCCGGATCCGTCGGGTCGTTGTCGTTGTAGCCCGTGTAGTTGCCACGGCCACAACGGCGCCCATGTCCGCCGCCATCGGCGTTCGGGCCGCTGTCGGAATCCGAACAACCAGCGTTGTTGTTGCCGCCGCCACGGCCGTTGCCGGCCTGATCGCTTGAATCGTGGTCGGTGATGCCAGAGCGATTGCCGCCGCGGCCATTACCAGCCTGATCGCTTGAGTCGTGATCGGTGATGCCAGAACGGCCACCGCCACGGCCATTGCCGGCTTGATCGCTTGAGTCGTGATCGGTGATGCCGGAGCGACCGCCACGGCCATTGCCGGCCTGGTCGGCGTATTGTCCGCTGTCGCTGTCGGTGGTGCCGGTGCGCGAACCACGGCCGTATCCGGCGCGGTCAGCTGCGGCGCCGCTGTCATGATCGGTCACGCCAGAAGCGCGGCCACCGCCGCGGCCACGTCCAACCGGATCGCGGTTGGCGCCGGTGTCGCTGTCGGTCACGCCAGTACGGCCACCGCGGCCGCGACCGGCGGGATCCGCATAACGGCCGGAATCGCTGTCGGACATGCCGGAGTTGCCACGGCCACGTCCGGCCGGATCGGCATATGCGCCGGTGTCGTGATCGGTGACGCCTTGATGACCGCCACGGCCGTAGCCAGCGCGGTCAGCGCCCGACCCAGAGTCGCTATCGCTGAGACCCGTGCGGCCGTAGCCGGAGCGGTCGGCATGGCTGCCAGAGTCGCTATCGGTGCGGCCTGTGTAATTTTGTGCTTTCGCCGTGCCGGTGACGATGCCGGCCGCGCCGCCAGCAAGGACCGCAGCCCCCGCCACACGGCTCATGAACGAGCGACGATTCAAACGCTTCTTCTGATCAGACATTCAAAATCCCCTGCGCAACTCGCGCCCGTGCATTTGCGAGTGTTTCGCAATTACTCCACGTCCCTCAGGGGAATTGGTAGCACGAGTTTGCGTGCTGGCAATATGAGAGTAATTCGCAAAACACTTTTACAGCGTGGGATGCCGCAAGCGCCCGAATCCGGGCAAGCAAACTTCATGATCGGTTCCCTGAACGGCGTGGTTGCGGCGGTTGGCGAAGATACCGCGCTGATTGAAGTCGGCGGTGTCGGCTATGTCGTGCAAGCGGGTGCGCGGACGCTTGGGCGCTTGAATGTTGGCGCATCAGCGAAGCTGTTTGTCGAAACGCACGTGCGCGAAGACGCGATCCGTTTGTTTGGTTTCGATAGCGAAGAGGAGCGCGCCTGGTTTGCGCATTTGCAAACCATCCCGGGCGTCGGCGCGAAGGTGGCGCTCGGGATTTTGGATGCAATGCCGCCGGCAATCCTGGTTGACGCGGTGGCGCTGCAGGACAAAGCCGCATTTGCACGCGCCAATGGCGTGGGGCCAAAGCTCGCGGCGCGGCTGGCGACGGAATTGGCGGCGAAGCAAGGACCGAAGGGTTTTATCGCCATCACTGGCGGCGGCGCGGCGCGCGGCGCCAGCGCGGCGGCCCCAACGACGGGATCGCGCGCGGAAGCGGTGTCGGCCCTGGTCAATCTTGGCATTGATCAATCGAGCGCGGCGCGGGCGGTGAGCGCGGCGGCCAAGCAATTCGATGCGGATGCGCCAGCGCCGGAATTGATCCGCGCCGCGCTGAAGGAAGTCAGCCGCTAGGGCGTGCGCGATTGAATGCGCAGCTGGAAGACGCAAGATCAGCTGCATATGGAAGAGCCATCCGACACCAACCCAGCCCGCACGCAGGATCCCGCCCTGCTGCGCCGTTTACTGCGGGCGAAGGACCGCATGGATGCGGCGTCTCATGAGGAATGGCCGGTGGAGCGGTTGGCGAGCGTCAGCGGCGTCTCCGAGGCCCACTTTGCGCGTTCGTTCAAGGAAGCGTTCGGGGCGCCGCCGCATCGCTATTTGCTGACGCGGCGGATCGAGCGGGCCAAAGCGCTGCTGCGCGACACGGAGCGGCCGATCACCGACATTGCCTTGGAAACTGGCTGGCAAAGCCTCGGGACGTTCGGCCGGCAATTCCGCGACATCCTCGGGGCAAGCCCGAGCGAATTCCGGGCCCGCGAGCAAGTGGCGGCGCATGCGCTGGAAGACGTGCCGCATTGCTATGTGAGCGCCGCCTATCGGCCCAACCTCACTATGGCAGTTTCGGAGAAGCGACGCCGGGAGGCCTCGGATATCAAGGATTCCGAAGACAAAACGGAGGTCCCCAAATGACACAGGGTGTTGGCGTCGCGGGTATTTATGTGCGCGATCAGGATGAAGCGCTCGACTTCTATGTCGGCAAGCTTGGGTTTCGGGTGCACACCGATGCGAAGAACGGCGATTATCGCTGGCTGACGGTGCAGCATCCGGAGCAGCCTTCGTTTCAGCTCGGCTTGTACAAGCCGCAGCCGCCGACGGTGGACGCAGCAACCGCGGAAACGGTGAGCACGATCGTGGCGAAGGGCGCAATGCCGCCGCTGGTGCTGATCGTCGACAATTGCCGCGACGCTTATGAGCGCATGCGCAAGGCCGGCGTTGAGTTCACGCAGGAGCCGGTTGAGCGCTACGGCGCGGTGGATGCGAGCTTCCGCGATCCTTCCGGCAATGGCTGGAAAATGATCGAGGCGCGCGGCTGATGTACGCGCAGTTCGTCCGGCAAAAGCCGCAGGAGGTTCGCATGAGCAAGCTCATTCGCCAGTCTCACCGCTGGCTCTCGATCATCTTCACGATGACGGTCGCCGCCAATTTCGGCGTTATGGCGTTCGGGCAACCGCCGATGTGGGTCGTCTATTCGCCGCTGCCGTTCCTGTTTCTGCTGATGTTCAGCGGGGCTTTACATGTTTGCGCTGCCGCATGTCGCCAAATGGCGCGCGGCGCGAGCGTAGGAGTGGGTGATGGCCAAGACGGTTGCAGCGAAGAAAGCAGCGCCGAAGAAGGACGGGTCAGATTGGCGCGTAGCGCTGCTGGCGCGCGTGCGGGCGCTCATCAAGGACGCCGATCCCGACGTCGAAGAAGAAGCGAAGTGGAAGAAAGCATCCAATCCGGCGGGCGTGCCGACCTGGTCGCACGACGGCATCATCTGCACGGGCGAGAAGTATAAGGACAAGGTGAAGCTCACATTCGCCCACGGCGCCAAGCTCGCTGACCCTGCCCGCTTGTTCAATGCGGGACTCGACGGCGGCACGCGGCGCGCCATTGATTTTCAGGAAGGCGACAAGCTCAACGAGAAAGCCTTCAAGGCGCTGATCCGCGAAGCGGTGGTGTTCAACATCTCGAAAGCGGCGCCAAAGAAGGCGAAGCGCTCCTAGCTGATCGCGGAGATCTCGAGTTCGTGGCCGGCGACGCGGACGCTGTCGCCTTCGCTCTTGCCGAGCAAAGCGCGGGCAAGCGGCGAGACGTGTGAGAGCGTGCCCTTCTCGGGATCGGCTTCATCTTCGCCGACGATCCGAAACACCTGGTGGCGGCCATCGTCGCGATCGAGTGTGACGGTTGAGCCGAAATGGACCGTGTCGCTGTCGGCAGGCGCGGGCATCAGCTGCGCGCTGCCGCGGCGCGCGCTCCAATAGCGGAGATCACGGCCGATGTGGGCGCGTTCGGCGCGATCGTCGCCGGCTTGCGCCATGGCATCAGTCAGCGCAGCGATTTCCGCTTCGATGGCGGCGAGGCCTTCGGCGGTCACAAGATTCGGCGCCGTCGAAACCGGCCGCTCGGGCAAGTCTTCGACGGCATCGTCTTGGTCTTTGACGAACGCGCGGCTCATGCAGGTAATGTAGTCCGCGCCGCGCGCGCGTCGAGTCAGCCGTGACCGCCGGGCGCGTCGACCATTTCGCGCATTTCACAGACGCCTTCCCAGCCTTCGCCATAGCGAACGTGGAGGTCCATGAACTTACGCATGGATTCGATCGCCTCTTCGCGGGTGGCGTGTTCGAAGATGGCGTAGCCGCCCATCACTTCTTTGCTTTCCGCGAACGGGCCGTCGGTGACCGTGAGCTTGCCGCCTTTGACACGAGCGCGGACGGCTTGGTCGATGGTTTGCAAGCCGCCGCCGGAGAGCATGTTGGTTTGGACGGCGGCCATTTTGCCGACCTCTTCCATGAGCCGCGCGGGCGGCGGGCCGGCCATGGTCTCGGGGCTGGTGTAGATCAGGTACATGTAGCGCATGCGGAAACTCCTGTGGGGCAGCAGCCCGAGGACGTGGCCCGGCCGACAAACCCGACATTTTGCACGACGACAATTCCACAGTCGGAATGATCTGAACGAATTGCGAACCTCGAATCTGGTATTGGGACTTCATGGCCGAGCCTGCAGAACGCATTACCAGCCCCGCCCGCCTACCGGGCGAAGGCGCCGATCGGGCGCTGCGCCCGCAGGGGTTTGACGAATTCGTCGGCCAGCCGGCGGCGAAGGCCAATCTCAAGGTGTTTGTCGAGGCGGCGCGCAATCGCGGTGAAGCGATGGACCACGTGCTGCTGTTCGGGCCGCCGGGTCTGGGAAAGACCACGCTCGCACAGATCATCGCGCGCGAAATGGGCGTAGGCTTTCGCGCCACGTCGGGGCCGGTGATTGCGCGCGCGGGCGATCTGGCGGCGCTGCTCACGAATTTAGAACCGCGCGACGTGCTCTTCATCGACGAGATCCATCGCTTGGCGCCGGCGGTCGAGGAAATCCTCTACCCCGCGATGGAGGATTATCACCTTGACATCATCATTGGCGAAGGCCCCTCCGCGCGTTCGGTGCGCATCGATCTTTCGCCATTCACTTTGGTGGGCGCAACCACGCGCGCGGGACTGCTTGGCACGCCGCTGCGCGACCGCTTCGGCATTCCGGTGCGGTTGGAATTTTATTCGCCGGCGGAATTACTGGGCGTAGTGACGCGCGCGGGCGCGAAGCTCGGCGCCTCGATCACCGAAGAAGGTGCGATCGAGATCGCCAAGCGCGCGCGCGGCACGCCGCGTGTCGCGGTGCGGCTGCTGCGGCGCGTGCGCGACTTTGCGGGCGACGATGTGATTGACGCGACGATTGCTGACAAAGCGCTGAAGCGGCTGGAAGTGGATAGCGACGGGCTCGACATGCAGGACCGGCGCTATCTGCATGCTTTGGTGGAGACCTATTCGGGCGGACCGGTCGGCGTCGACACACTGGCGGCGGCGCTGTCCGAGGCGCGCGATGCCGTCGAAGACATGATCGAGCCGTATCTGATGCAGCAAGGCTTCGTCATGCGCACGCCGCGCGGACGCATGGCTGCGCCGAAAGCTTACGAGCGGCTAGGAAAGAAAGCGCCGTCGGTCGCGCCGACGACGGGGGCGTTGTTCGGGGAGGAATAGCGGCGCCTTTGGCCGCGAGTTCCACGGACCACCACGACACGTGGCATCGCACAGTTCATTTGTGCGATACCGAACAGACGTGATAAACGGTGGTGCGCATAGGTATTGCTGTGCGTGGCTCTAACACCTGTGTCCGGAAGCTTTCGTGAGCAGCGAACCTTCTCTGTCGCGCCGCCTGCCATCGGGTGATGGGCTGGATGAAGATGCAGAAAGGATGCCTCCGGCATCCTACCCACCCGCTGTCGCACAAAATTCTTCACACCTTGAGCGGGCGCACACGCTGCTTGCAGCCGCGCTCCACGCGCATGGCGACCCAGCCTGTGAGAACGCGCTTCGCAACTTGTCGATGCGCGTTCAGAGCGTCACGCCTCGCAAGACGATTGTTGTCGCGGACGAACGATCCGCCACGTGCTGCTTGATCGTTGAAGGGTTTTTCAGCGGCCACAAGGGCGTTGGCGAAGGTGCATTGCAAATCACCTCATTCCATCTGCCGGGCGATATCCCGGATTTGCAGACAATACTTTTTAAGCGGGCGGATTTTTCGGTGAGCGCTTTGACGCCGGGTGTGGTGGCGCTCATTCCCCATATTGCGTTTCACGAAGCCCTGGCGGCGGCGCCGGCGCTTGGCCATAGCCTGTGGCGACTCTCGCTGGGCGCAACGTTGATTGGACGCGAGTGGCTTTGTTCGGTCGGGCGCCGGACCGCGTATCAGCGAATGGCGCATCTGTTCTGCGAGTTATATGTGCGGATGCGCGCGCTTGGGCTCGCTCAAGATTCAAGCATCCAACTTCCGCTAACCCAAGCGGAGTTGGCCGATGCGCTCGGATTGTCGGCTGTGCACGTCAACCGAACCTTGCAGCAACTCCGGCGCGATGGGGTGATTGAGTGTCGACGCAACTGGTTGGTGATCATCGATTGGCCTCGCCTGCGTGATGCCGCCGACTTTGATGCAGGCTATTTGACACGGGCGGCGGAACAGAACACCGCAGCAGAAACCAGCGGCGGTCGATGTGAGTGATGTTGCGCAGGTACGGGAACGCTGAACCAGCGAGTCATGCTCCGCGCTTTTGGTTTACGGCCACCGCATCGAGCAGCAATCTCGCAGCGATCGTTGCGCCGTCATCGCGCATCGTGGCGCGCACCCCCGCTGCACGCTCCTTCATCCCCGGCTCAAGCGCTTCCTCCAGCGCCGCCGACAGCGACTCCTTCGTCGCCACGGGCCCATCATGCGCAACGCCGATTCCCAATCCTGCGACACGCGCGGCCCAATACGGTTGATCCACGATTTGCGGGACGATCACTTGCGGCGCGCCGGCCATAGCTGCGGTGGTGGTGGTGCCGGCGCCGCCGTGATGCACGATGGCTGCGCAGCGCGGAAAGAGCCTTTGCTGGTTCACATCGCCGATGAGGAAGACATCGTCATCGTTGTCGATGGGCGCGGCGTCGGCCCAACCGCGCGCCAGCACCACGCGGCGGCCCTGCGCACGTGCAGCCGCGACCGCAAGCTGCGCCGCGTCCTTCGCGGTTTGCAGCGCGATGCTGCCGAAGCCGACATAAACTGGCGGCGCGCCTGCGTTGAGAAAAGCTTCGAGCTCCGCCGGCAATGCGCGATTGTCCGGCAAAATCCAAGCGCCCGTTTGCACCGGATCGCATAGATCGGTCGCCGCCCATGGCCACAACAGCGAGTCCGACGCCAGCAGCGGATGCTTGGTGAAGATGGGATCGCGGACACTATCCAACGCCGGCAAGTCCATCGCTGCGCGTTGCGTGTTGATGGCCTCGCCGAAGAGCGCGTTCATGTGCTCGGCGTTCAGCGCCCACAACGCGCGCCGGTCGGTCACTTCCGGCGGCAGCGGATAGCCGGGACGCGGGAATGGCGCGTGATCGTGCGACGGCAGCGACAGCGGACAGAAGTTCGCCGTCTGATAATGGAGACCGCCTTTCTCGGCCACGCAGTGGGCGGCGGCCACGGATGGAAACAGCCCCGTCGCAACGATCGCGTCGCATCCCGCGGCGGCGGTGCTGATCGCCTCGACCTGCAAGGGGATCATCTTGGCGGCGAGCTTCGGCAACGGCACCGGTGCCTGTCGCGCCTCCTCGATCCATTGGCGCACCGGCATGAAGGCCGGCGCGAAGGCCACGCCAGCGCGGGCCAGCAGGTCCACAAATTCCTGTTCGCCGGGGGCGCTAACCACTGCTTCTGCGCCAAGGTTTTGCAGCGCCACCGCCAGCGCCGCGAGCGGCTCAACGTCGCCGCGCGACCCGTAGGTCGACAACAAAACGCGCATGTCGTGGCTCCGGAGTTGCTCTGGGGGGCGCGCCTTGTAACGACAACTGTCGCGCGTGTGCAGTCTTGTTGTTGGGGCTTGTGAAGCCCATCTGAATATTAGGCGGACACGACGCGTCCCAGCTTCTTTGGCGCGACGGCCACGTAGCTCTGCTTCAGCCAGCCCTTCAACGTGTGCATCTCGGCGAGGACATCGTCGTCCGGCCCGAAGTGCGCCGTCACCCAATTGTGTTGCTTGTACCAGCCTTTGGCGGGACGGACGAACGGAAGCTCCTCCGCCGTCTCCGCTGAGATCGGCAGCTTCATGATGATGGTCAGCGCGTCGCGCGCTTCGCCCTTCTCGCCGAACACTGCGAACATCTTCTTGCGCACATAGAGCGCACGCGTTGTTTGCCAGCCAGCGCCGGCGATCGTTTCCGGAAGCGTGAGCCCGTAGGCGGTAAGCTCGGCCTCGGCATGCTGATGCGGTATGCGCGGCATGTTTTCCAAAATACCCACAAATGGCGGGGCGCGCACCATCTGCGATGTCATAATTAAAGTACTTTACAAAACAAAGTAATTGTCGGATAAGGCTTCCAATCGCCTTGGAGGCAAACATGAACGGCTCGGTCGACGATATCCGCGAGGACATCGCGTTTTTGAAATCGCTGGCGCTCGACGGCGGCGCGGCCACGCCGCGCGGCGGCGGCATCCTGGCGCTTGCGGGGATCGTTTATGCAGGGGCCAGCGTCGCACAATGGGCAGCGGAACGCGGGATGTTTGCGCTCAGCGGATGGGGGCTTCCCTTGATCTGGCTCGGCGCAACGGTAGTGTTTCTGGCGGGCATGTTCATATTGCTGCCGCGCCGGGGCAGCTCGGCCAAGCCTGCGTCGGCCCGCGCCATGGGAGAGGTCTGGCGCAGCGTCGGTCTGAGCATATTCGTCATCGCTGTCGCCTTCCTGATCGCCGCAAACACCACGAACCAATGGATCATCATGGGCTTGATGGCGCCGGTGGTGCTTGCACTCTATGGCGGCGCTTGGAGCGTGGGCGCGCAGTTCGCCAAGATAGGTTGGGTCAAGGTGATGCCGTGGCTGTGTTTCGCCGCTTCTGCCGGTACAGCCCTTCTGATCGGACGCAGCGAACAATATCTCGCTTATGCCGCCGCACTGGTGCTCGTCGCAGTCGCGCCCGGCCTGGCGCTGGCCAACATCAAGCCGGCGTCGCCAGCGTGAGCGCGTTCGACATTGCCGGCATCGATGAAGTCATTCATGGGCGCATCCGACTTGGCGTCATGGCCTATCTGGCGGGAGCGGGCGCAGCAGACTTCAACGCGCTGAAGGCCAAGCTCGCCGCCACGGATGGCAATTTGTCAGTGCATTTGCGCAAGCTCGAGGACGCCGGCTACATCGCCATCGACAAGCGTTTCGTAGCCAAGAAACCGCAGACGCGCGTGAAGCTTACCGCCAAGGGCCGCGCGGCGTTCGTCGCTTATCTCGACGCTATCGCCCGCTTGTTGAACGAAACGCGCTGAGGCGCATGCGGCATGCGCTGTAACGTGGGCTCTCGTTCACCACGGCAACTCTTCCCCTGTTCCGGCGTGCCAGAAGCGGCCTGTGGTTTCGAGCGTGAGCGCCTCAATGCGCGTGATTACGCCGCGAGCCGCATCTTGCGGCGGGATGCCGTGCTTGCCGGTCATGTCAGTAGCGACCATGCCGGGATGGATGAGGGCTACGGCGATGTTGCGCGCCGCGAGATCGCGAGCGAGCGAGACGCCAGCGGCGTTCACCGCCGCCTTCGACATGCGATAGCCGTAATAGCCGCCGGAGGAATTGTCGCCCATCGAGCCCATGCGGCTGGTGATGATGGCGACTTTGGCGCTGTCGGCGAGAAGCGGCGCTAACGCTGCTGTCACGCGCAGGGGCCCGAGCGCATTCACCTCGAATTGCTCGGCGATGCTCTCGAAATTCAGAGCGCCGAGGCTTTCGCCCCGCAAAATGCCGGCATTGTTGATGAGCACATCGATGCGCACGCCTTGCAAGCGTTTGGCAAGATCGGCGGCGGCCCCTGCTCGGCCGACGTCCACGCCGGGTTCGATCCGCACGCCGAGCCCATCAAGGTCCGATGAAGAGCGGCGGCAGATTGCAATGACGTCATCTCCACGCGCGTGAAGCTGGCGTGCGAGTTCAAGACCGATGCCGCGATTGGCGCCGGTGATGATGGAAGTGGTCATGGAACACGCGCTCCTGAAGTCTTGACCCGCCGCAGGGTCTTAGCCTTCAACGTTCAGTGCGTCGATCTCGCCCATGACGCGAAATGTGGCAACACAGTGCATCTCTGAATCTGAATTTGGTAGGCAGCACGCAATAAAGCGCCCCGAGTGCATTCACCACGATCGGCAAGGTGATTGTGAGGGGGAGTGCAATGCAGAGGAAATCACGCCGCGGACGCCTTGCGTCGAGCGTATCGCATCGTTGGTTGATCGTCGCGCTCGCCGCGGGCAGCGCTTTGGCCTTCAGCCACACCGCCTTTGCGCAACAAGCGCCGGCGGCCGGCCAAGATGAAACCATCGTCGTCACGGGCTCACGGATCCACACCGATCCGCTGACCAACCGCCAACCGGTGACGCAGCTGAGCCAAGAAGACATTGCGCGCACGGGCCTCTCAGCGACGGCCGACGTGCTGCAGCGTTTGCCGGTTTCCGGCGGCGGCCTGAACACACGCAACAACAATTCCGGCAATATCGGCAACCCGCCTGACGGCGGCGGCGTCGGCGCCGGTGCTGCGGAAGTCGATCTGCGCTTCCTCGGCGCGCGCCGTGTGCTGGTGTTGGTCGATGGTCAGCGTTGGGTCGCGGGCACGGCGGGCTCAGGCATTCCGGGCTCGGTCGATTTGAACACCATCCCCTCTTCGATGATCAATCACATCGAAGTGCTGCAAGAGAGCGCCTCGCCGATCTATGGCTCTGATGCGATCGCCGGTGTTGTAAACGTCATCACACGCCGCCACCAAGAAGGCCTCGATGCTTACGCCCAGTACGGCGGCTACATCGAAGAAGGCGACGGCGTCACCCAAGATTATGGCGCGAGTTACGGTTGGAATGGCGCCGGCGCGCACATCGTGTTCGGCGCCAATTACACGAAGCAAGAGCTGGTCTCATCGGCGGACCGGGCGCTGTCGCGTTTCCCGACGCCGTACGGCACGGTCTGCGATACCTCCTGCAGTTCGGGCGCCGAGAACGGACGCTTCGTCATCCATGATCCGAACACCAACCAGGACCTCAACCTCACAGTGGGAAACGTCGGCGCTACTCCGGCCTATAATCCGCTTGCCCCTACCACAGTAAGCGGCTCCAACACATTCCGTGGCTTCACGGTAGCCGACCGATTCAATTTCGGCCCGTCAAATTATCTGCTGACGCCGTCTGAACGGTTCGGCGCGTTTGCCTCTTGGGAACAAGACCTCGCCGACGATCTGCGTTTCCGTCTGCGCGTGAGCTATGCGGATCGTCGCTCGGCTAACCAAGCGGCGCCGCTGCCACTCTTTATCGGCCAGGACGCCGGCAACGGCACGATCCTTGACGATACGGTTGTCGCTGCAGACCAATTTTACAATCCGTTCGGTTTCGCCCTGACGCCAAGCACCTACGCATTCATTGGTCGCCGCTTGGTCGAGGCAGGACCGCGTCACTTCGAACAAGAAGTGCAGACTTGGGACGTTGCCGCCACGCTTGAAGGCCAGTGGAATCTGTTTGGCCGCGATTGGTACTGGGATGCAAACGCGACGTGGGGCGATAACGTCGCCGCGCAAGCGTTCACTGGCGATGTCAACGTCGCTAAGGTTCAGCAAGCTCTTGGTCCGGCTGCTGGCTGCACCGGCTCGTGCGTGCCGTTGGACATCTTTAGCGGCGCGGGCGGCATCACGCCGGCGATGCTCAATTTCATCGGCTACACTGAGCACAATTCGAGCGAATCTGAAATCGCCGACTTCACGTTCAATATCACCGGCGACCTGATGGATCTTCCGGCGGGCCCGCTGAGCGTTGCGACGGGCTATGAGCACCGCCGTGTTTCGGGCAGCTTCGATCCGGATCCAATCACCGAAGCTGGCCTCACGTCAGACATTCCGGCCCATTCCGGCAGCGGCTCCTACGATGTAGATGAGCTCTATGCCGAATTGCGGGTGCCGATCTTGGCGAACCGGCCGTTCGCCTATCTACTTGAAGGCTCACTCGCCGGACGCGTGTTCAATTATTCGACATCCGGTACGGACTCGACCATTTCGGCGGGTCTACGGTGGCGGCCCATCGAAGAAATCCTTATCCGGGGTTCGTGGGGTCAAGGCTTCCGTGCGCCGTCGGTCGGCGAATTGTTCGGCGGGGGCTCGCGCTTCGACGCAACCATCATCGATCCGTGCAACAATCTGAGCGGATCGACGCCCATCAACATCTTCAACAACTGCGTCGCCAACGGCGTACCCAACGACGGCTCTTACGCGCAGCGCAACGATCAGCTGCCTGTGTTCGTCACCGGCACCGGGTCGCTGCAGCCGGAGACCAGCGAAAGCTGGAACGTCGGTTTCGTGTGGCGCCCGCACTGGCTCGAAAACACGGTATGGAGCGACAGCGTCACGTTCGAGATCAACTATGCAAGCATTACGATTGACCAGGCGATCCAAGCCGCCGATCCGAACACCATCATGCAGAACTGCGTCAACAATGGCGACTGCTCTGCAATCACCCGTTCGGCAAGCGGCGCGGTGCGCGCCATCGATGATCCGCTGACAAATGGCGGGTTCGTCAAGACACACGCCCTCGACTTCACGATCAACTGGACGTCGCCGGATTGGTCGTTCGGCCGTTTCAGCGCGTCAAGCAACATCAATCACCTGATCGATTTCATCGACGGCGCTACCTCGCCGGCGGTGCATCGCGAGGGAACGGAGCGCGGCAGCCCGTCACAAGGCTATCC
>JBAQGO010000046.1:0-42426 GCA_049287825.1 Vitreimonas sp.
GCTGTAAGCCGGCGGTCCTCACAGCTACGCCGGTATAAACACGGTGCGAGCGCGCCGAGAGCAGCGCCAAGCAGTCGCGGGCTTGTTGTTCTGTTTCCGCTTTCGGCAAAAGCCGGCGACCAACCGCGACGACGGTGTCTGCTGCCAAGACAATTGCGCCCGGCGTTTTCACGGCTTCGGCTTTTGCACGCGCCAGGCGCAACGCTAGCAGACGGGGCGTCTCGCCCTTCAGCGGCGTTTCATCCACATCCGCCGCGATCACCTCGTCTGGCGTCACGCCAATTTGCGCCAGCAGCGCCAGCCGCCTGGGGCTTGCGCTCGCCAACACCAGACGCGGACGTTCGCTCATGGACGTTTCGGAAAGCCCAGGCGCTTGGCGATGATGCCGTCAACCGTGCGCGGGTTCATCATGCGCGGCAGCGTGCGATCCATGAACTCGTTGCGCAGGATGGCGTAGCGGGTCTTCGGCTTGGGATCGCTCAAGCACTTCCAGATCAGCGCGCCGACGTCTTCCGGCGGCAGGCCCTTCTTGCCTTGAGTGACCATGTAGTCGGCGACCTTGGCCATCATTGGCCCGTACGGCGTGTTGGAGAAACGGTTGAGGTCCTCACCCTCCGCTTTGTCCCAGATCGGCGTGGCAATGGCGCCGGGGCCAATGACGATCACATCGATGCCGAACAGCATCAGCTCGCGGCGCAGTGATTGCGAGTAGCCTTCGAGCGCAAACTTCGACGCGGCGTACGGTCCCACAAAGGGCGAGCCGTTTTGACCGCCGACGGACGAAATCATCACAATGCGTCCGGGCGCGCCGGTGCGGTCTTGGTCCGCGCCAAGCAACGGTGCAAAGGCTTGCGTGACGCGATGCACGCCGATGACGTTGATCTCGAACTGGCGCTTCAGGTCTTCAGCATCGAGATAAAGCAGCGGCCCCGGCACGGCGATGCCGGCATTGTTGACGAGACCGAAGAGCTTCTTGTTACCCAGCGCTTGCGCCACTTGCGCCGCGCCGGCCTTCACGCCCGCCTCGTCGGCGACATCGAAGAGCAGCGGTGTGACGCCGTCGCCGAATTCTTGCGTCAGACTGTCAGCGTCGGCCTGCTTGCGCACACTCGCAAACACCTGGCAGCCCTCGCGCACGGCGCGCGCAACGGCGGCGCGGCCGATGCCGGTGGAGGCGCCGGTGACGACGACCGCGCGATCGAGAGAGCCCGCCATTTATTTGAACCTGTAGGTTACGCGCCCTTTGGTCAGGTCGTAGGGCGACATCTCCACGAGTACTTTGTCCCCGGCCAACACGCGGATGCGGTTCTTGCGCATCTTGCCGGCGGTGTGGCCGATAATCTGGTGGCCATTTTCCAGTTCGATCCGAAACGTGGCGTTAGGCAAAAGCTCAAGCACGGTTCCAGCGAATTCCAAGAGTTCTTCTTTCGGCATTCCATCTCCTGAGTCGGGTAGCGGGCCGCCTTATAGTCGTCCGGGCTTACCCCGTCGACGGGCGTTGAAAACGTTGGGTGATCCGCTTTTCGAGTCCGTCCCGCACGGTGCGGTACTCCAAAAGCACCTGCTCGCGCGAGCCTTCCGTGAGGGAGGGATCGAAGGTGGGCCAATACTCGGCGGCTTTCCCCAGTTTGGGGATGAGATTGAGGGCGCTGTGATGCGCCTCGGGGCTGAGCGACACGATGAGGTCGAACGGGCCCTCATCGTCCTCCTCAAAGGCGTCGAAGCTCTTGGGGCGGAGCTTGGAAATGTCGATCCCGGCCTCGTCCATCACGAAGGCGGCCATGCCGGACACCTCTTCGGAGGGGCGAACGCCGGCGCTATCGATCCGCATCAATGGTCCGAAATGCAGGCGCATGAGACCCGCCGCCATAGGTGAGCGGATCGAATTGTGCGTGCAGGCAAACAGCACCGATCGCGGCAGATCAGTGTCGGCCACGCATCAGCCCCGCTGGTGCATCGCGTAAATGAGCGTGAACAAGCGCCGTCCGGTGTCGAGATCGATGGCGAACTTGTCCTCGAGCGCTTTGACCAACGCTTCGCCGGCGTCGTTGTGCAGACCGCGGCGGCCCATATCGATGGCTTCAATCTGTTGTGGCGGCGCATCACGAATGGCGGCGTGATAGCTTTCACAGATGATCGCGTAGTCCTTGATGATCTTGCGCAGTGGCGACAGCGCCATTTGATGGGCGCGCACGCGCTGACCAGCTTCGTCAGCCACATCAAGCGCCAGCCGACCGTCGGCGAGCGCCAACGCCAGGACGTAAGGACCACGATCTTCGCCGACGATGGTGAAGCTGTTGGCCTCTTTCAGATCGAACAACGCGATGCGGCGCTCGTGCTCCGCATTGGAGCCAGCCAGAGGCAAAGATGCTTCGTCGAGCGTGATGTCCGTCAGGCGATTGCGGTCGCCGCTCATCACGCGCCTTCGTGGTCGGGCCGGCGCGGCGTGCGCCAGGGCGCACCGATGTCCATCAGCAGCGCGTCGAGACACTCGACTTCGACGGCGATTTCGCCACCTCCGGCAAGCACGACTTGCACGGTGCCGCCTGGCGGATCTTCGGCCGGCGTGAAACCGACTTGCAGCACCGCGGCGAGCGCCTCCGGCGCATCGTGACGGACTTTGCGGCTCTTCACGCTGAGCACGCTTTCAAACGACAGCGCCGAACGCACGCGTTCGTAGGGCCCGTGTTCGCCAGCGGTTTCCCAGCGAAAGCGATTGATCACGGCGGTGAAGCGGCGCGCCTTCTTGTCAAAGGCAAGATCGCTGACGCGCACCAGCGCGTCTTGGGCGGCCGCCGCGATAATATCGAGGTCGGCGGCGTCCTCCGCTAAAAGTTTCAGCCCCTCAGCCATCGCTCTTAGTCTTCGTGCGTCCGCGCGACCTGTGCGCCGCACGCCGCGAGTTTTGCTTCCAAATTCTCAAAGCCGCGATCGAGGTGGTAGACGCGGTTCACGATGGTTTCGCCTTGAGCGGCGAGGCCTGCGACGACCAAGCTCACGGACGCGCGTAGGTCCGTCGCCATCACCGGCGCGCCGATCAACTGCGGCACGCCTGTCACCACCGCTTCGTTGCCATGCACCGCGATCTGCGCGCCGAGGCGCGCAAGTTCCGGCGCGTGCATGAAGCGGTTTTCGAAAATGGTCTCCTTGATGCGCGATTGGCCGTCGGCCATGCACATCAGCGCCATGGCTTGCGCCTGCAAGTCGGTTGGGAAACCCGGATAAGGTTCGGTGCTGAAGTCCACCGGCCCCAATCGCCCGCCATTGCGGCGAATGCGCAGGCCCGGCCCTAGCACCTCAACTGTTACGCCGGCGTCCCGCAAAAACTTGATCAGCGCGCCCAAATGATCAAAGCGCGCGCCCTGTAGCAACACGTCGCCACCGGCGGCCGCGACTGCGAGCGCATAGGTGCCCGTTTCGATGCGATCCGACACAGCTTTGTGCTTCGCGCCCTTGAGTGAGGTGACGCCGGCAATGCGGATCTCACTTTCGCCGGCGCCCTCGATGCGCGCGCCCATGGCGTTCAGGCACTCAGCGAGATCGATGATTTCAGGTTCGCGCGCCGCGTTCTTCAAAACGGTGTCGCCCTTGGCGAGGACGGCGGCGAGCATGGTGTGCTCGGTCGCCCCCACCGACGGGAACGGAAACTCGATGTCCGCACCCTTCAACCCACGCAGCGCGGCGGCTTTCACATAGCCCTGCTCGATAACGATGTCCGCGCCCATTGCTTCGAACGCCCTCAAATGCAGATCGACCGGACGCGCACCAATAGCGCAGCCGCCTGGCAGCGACACCGTGGCGTGCCCGACGCGCGCCAGCAGCGGACCAAGAACGTTGAACGTCGCGCGCATCTTCCGCACCAGATCGTACGGCGCGATGGTCGAGGCGATCTCGGCGGCCTGCATGCGCAGCGTGCGCGCTTCCTTGATCCAAGCGATCTGCACGCCGAGCGAGCCGAGCAGCTGCGCCATGAAGCGCGTGTCCGCCAGATCCGGCATGTTTTCCAACATCAAAGCTTCGGGCGACAGCAACGCCGCCGCCTGCAGTTTCAGCGCTGAATTCTTGGCGCCGTAGATGGGAATGTTGCCGCGGAGGGGCGCGCCGCCCGTGATGGCGATACGGTCCATAAAACTCTTTCGTCTGCCCGCGCCCGGAGCGGTTTATGAGGGGCGGCCACGGCGTAAGCAAGGCGCAGACGGTTGCTTAGCGGGCTTATTTCTTTTCGGATTTTGCAGGCTGCGCGGCTTTGCGGCGGCCGATATTTCGTTTCAGCGCCGCAGCGAGGCGTTCCGATCGCGAGGGAGGCTTAGACGTCTGTTTTTCGCGCATGGCTGACCCGGCAAAAACTGGTGCCACGGGAGAGGATTGAACTCTCGACCTCACCCTTACCAAGGGTGCGCTCTACCACTGAGCTACCGCGGCCCGCCGAAGAACGGCGCTTCTAGCTCGCAGGCGCCGCCGATGGAAGCCCGGCGGCGGGGCGGCTGTGCGGATATCTGGCTCAGGCGACAGGAGGCGGGGCGAGATCGGCGTCCACCCGCTTCACCCAACGCTGAACGGCTGGAAACTGGCTCATGTTGAAGCCGCCCAGATGGGCTTTACGCGTGTAAGCGACGCAGGCGATGTCTGCGAGCGTCAGGGCATCGCCGACAAGGTATGGGGTTTCCTTGAGCTGGTGCTCCAGGCGCGCCAGTGCGGCGTTGCCCTTGGTGAGCAGTGCGGGATCGAGTTCGTCTTCGCGCTTTTTCAAATAGTGGAGGCGCGCGATGCGCACGGCGACGGCTGGTTCGTGGCTGTACTGTTCCCAGAACATCCACTCGAACATCTTGGCGCGCGCATAAGCATCGCTGGGGATGAAGTCCGAGCCTTCAGCGAGATAAAGCATGATGGCGTTCGACTGTGCGAGCTTGCGGCCATCGCTCAACACAACGAGCGGCACCTGCCCGGCGGGGTTGAGCGCGAGAAATTCCGGCGTGCGCGTTGAGCCATCGAAGGCGTTGATCTCAATCCAATTCACACCGATGCCGAGATGCTCGGCGACCCATTTCGGCTTGAGGCAATTGCCGCTGTCGGAGCTGCCATAAAGAGTGATGCTGTCCACGCCATGCCTCCGTTGGTTGCCGCGCCGACGATCTAGAAGATCGTCGCAGAGTCTCACAGTCTATCGTGATGAATGAACGGAGATTCGATGACTGGATGTCGCTCCCGGCGCCATAGGCACGTGAATCTGCTTGCACGGGCATAAGAACCAGTTTCACTCCCAGAGCGGAATCGCAGCGGATGCCCAGATTTTCGGCCATTGAAGGGATGCGCGCCTGGCTCGCTTGGGGAGTGGTGCTGTCGCACATCAATCAAAGCCTCGGGCTCAACGAAATGTTCGGTGGTCATTGGGTGTGGGCCGGCCGCGCCGGCGAAGGCGTGTTCGTGTTCATCGTTATCAGCGGCTTTGTAATCACGCATCTGGTACTCGACAAACATGAGCCCTATCCGCGCTATTTATTGCGACGGGCGTTCCGTCTGTTTCCCGCTTATTGGATCGGCTACGCCATCGCTCTCGCAGCGCTGCCCTTTGCGGTTGCCTCGCTCGCGCACATGTCATGGGCGAACGATCCCGCCTATACGTGGGACGACCTGATCCACAATTGGGCTGGCACGACAACGCACAACGCTGCAGCTTACATCGCGCCACATGCACTGCTTCTGCAGGGCGTCTTACCCGACAGCATCTTGCCATTTTCAGCTACCGCGGTCCTGGGCCCCGCATGGAGCCTGACGCTTGAATGGCAGTTCTATCTTGTGGCGCCGGCCCTAGTCTGGGTGCTGGCGAGCAAGCGCTGGCGGCCGCTCACGGTCGCCCTGGTGTTCGCAGCTGTCGCGCTCTTTCATCTTGATGTGTTCGGGCATTTCATGATGCCGAGCTTTCTGCCGGGCGCGGCCTACATGTTCATGATCGGCATCGGCTGCCGGCTTGGTTTCCGGCAAGCGCAGCAAGTGACGTTGCCGCCTGAAGTAGCGCTTGGATGCTTGGTGGTGGGGGCGTTGTTTCCGGATATGCTGTGGTTCGCCGTGTGGTTGGCGCTCTACGTGTTCTTGCTCAATGGCGAACGCTGGCGGACGGAGCCAAGCGTCATCGCCAGCGCGTTTCGCGCGGCGTTCGAGTCGAAGCCCGCACAATATCTCGGCGCCCGCTCCTACTCGGTTTACATTTTGCACTTGCCGATCTTGCAATTGTTGACCTGGGCGATGGTTTCGCGCGGCGTGTTTACGCAGATGCAGCTGTTTGGGCTGCTGCTGCCCGCCACCATCATTGCCGTGCTGATCGCGTCCGACATTCTCTATCGGCTGGTCGAGCGGCCGATGATTAAACTCGGCGCGCGCCTCGCGGGCGCCCAAGCACCCCGCGACGAACCAGCTTCGGCGGCGGGCTAATTCTTCAACTCATCCAAGGCGGCGTTGGCAGGCCCTTCGAGCGCAGGAAATCGGGATTGAAGAGCTTCGAGCTGTAGCGATTGCCGTAGTCGCAAAGCACGGTGACAATGATTTTGCCGGGGCCGAGCTTCCTCGCAAGTTCAATCGCGCCAAGGACGTTCAGCGCGGATGAACCGCCTACGCTGAGGCCTTCTTCCTGCACCAAACGATAGAGCACCGGCAACCAATCGCGGTCCTCAACGCGGAAGGCCTCATCGATCTGCACGCCTTCTAGGTTTGCAGTGACTCGGCCTTGGCCGATGCCTTCGGTGATTGATGTGCCTTCGGCTTTGAGTTCGCCGTTTTTGTACCAATTGTAGAGCGCCGCCCCGCCTGGATCGGCGAGGCCGATGACGACATTCTTGTTCTTGGCTTTGAGGCCCATTGAGACGCCGCCGAGCGTGCCGCCAGAGCCCACGGCGCAGATGAAGCCATCGACTTCGCCGTTGGTGTCGCGCCAGATTTCAGGCGCGGTGGTGTCAATGTGACCTTGGCGGTTGGCGAGGTTGTCGAACTGGTTGGCCCAGATGGCGCCGTTTGGTTCGCTCTTGGCTTTCTCTTCGGCGATGCGGCGCGCGACTTTGGGATAGTGATTGTCGCTGGCGGCCGGCGCGGGATCGACTTGCACAAGCTCCGCGCCCAGCGCGATGACGGCGTCCTTCTTCTCCTGGCTTTGCGTTCTCGGCATCACCACGATGACGCGATAGCCTTTGGCGGCGCCAATCAGCGCCAGGCCAATGCCGGTGTTGCCGGCAGTGCCTTCAACGATCACGCCGCCGGGTTTGAGTTCGCCGCGCGCTTCGGCGTCTTTGACGATCGCCAACGCCGCGCGGTCTTTCACCGACTGCCCCGGATTGAGAAACTCGGCCTTTCCCAGAATGGTGCAGCCGGTCTCCTCGGATGCCCGTCTCAATTTGATCAGCGGCGTGTTGCCAATCGAGTCGAGGATCGAGGCTTCGAGCTTCATGCTTTGTGATCCGGGTCGGCGTAGTGATCGGCGCCCAGAAAATGCAGCGAAACGTAGGACTCGTCACCGACGACCCATGAGTCATGTGGATCCGGCGGGATGTAGAAAAGATCACCGGCGCGCATTTCGACGACAGATCCATCCGCCATGGCCGCGGTCGCGCAGCCCGACACGACCAAACCCACGTGCTCAACGTGGCAATGCGTTGCGCCGGTTGTGGGGCCCACGTGTTTGGACCAGCGCCAACCTGGTTCGTAGGTCGCACGACCTATGGTCATGCCGCCCAAATGCACGAGTTCGAAGCGACCCTTCTCGAAAGTTCGCACTTCATCGGGCTTCTCGAAGCGCTTGAGGATCACTGCGACGTCCATGGCCTTCTATGAGGCGACGCCGAGCTTCTTTTGCAAGTCTGTCGACGACGTTGTGTAGAGGAAAACCAAGCGTTCGCCCGGGCGCGCGATCTTGAACGCGGCTTGCGACATCAGCGCCGCTTCGTGGAAACCGCACAGGATGAGTTTCAGTTTGCCGGGATAGGTGTTGATGTCGCCGATCGCGAAGATGCCTGGTTCGGAGCTCTCGAACTTCGCCGTATCCACGGGGATCAGGTTTTCGTTCAGGTTGAGGCCGAAGCTGGCGATGGGGCCGAGCTTCATGGTGAGGCCGTAGAAAGCCAACACGTCGTTGCACGGCAGCTCGTAGCGGCCTTTCTCCTTCGTCTCGCAGACGATGGCGCTGACTTGCCCATCAGCGCCGGTGAGACCTTTGAAGTCGGTAATTTCGAGCCGCACTTTGTGTTCTGCTACCAGCGCGCGCATCTGCGCGACTGAATGCGGCGCGGCGCGGAAATCGTCGCGGCGGTGCACGAGCGTCACCGACTTGGCGATGGGTTGCAGATTGAGCACCCAATCGAGCGCGCTATCGCCCCCGCCTGCAATCACCAGATCACGGCCGCGGAAGCGTTCCATCTGACGCACCGAATAGTGCACCGACTTGCCTTCGAAAGCGTCGAGCCCGTCGATCTTCGGCTTGCGCGGTACGAACGAACCACCGCCGGCGGCAATCACCAACACGGGCGCGGTGACGGTAGTGCCGAGCTCAGTGCGGAGCTTGAAGCGATTGTCCGGCAGACGCTCAAGCGCCTCGGCCATTTGCGCCAGATGAAATGTCGGCTTGAACGGCGCGATCTGGTGCATGAGCGCGTCGGTGAGGCCCTGGCCGGTGACGATCGGCAGGCCGGGAATGTCGTAGATCGGCTTTTCCGGATAGAGTTCGGCGCACTGGCCGCCCGGGCGATCGAGCACGTCCACGACGTGCGCCTTCAAGTCTAAGAGGCCGAGTTCAAATACGGCGAACAGCCCTACTGGGCCTCCACCGACGATGATCGCGTCGGTCTCATAATGCTGGCCCGCCTCGGCCGAGACGGCCTTGATGTGCGGCGCCGGTGAATCGTGCATGAACTCTCTCTCCCGAGGGCTTATCTAGGGCCGTGCGGCTTGGCTCGCACCCAGGAAATACTGGCCTCGGCGCGACAAAAGCGGTTATCCCCCATGCGCCTATGTTGACTTTGTTGAGCCTCAATCTCGCCCGCAACACCCTCCAGCTTCAGCCCATGATGCGGCGGCTGGCTTTTCTGTTTGCGTTGATGGCGGCGTTCGCCTGGGGCGCGCCTGCGCAAGCGCGCGCACAATCGGTGTTTCACAACGTCCAGCGCATCGTGGTGTTCGGCGACCTGCACGGCGAAGCCGACAAGTTCGAAGACATGCTGCGCGCCGCGGGCCTGGTCGACGCCAGCGGCAATTGGGCCGGCGGGCAGACGCATTTCGTTCAGCTGGGCGATGTCGAGGATCGCGGACCCGACAGCCGCACCATCCTCAATCATTTGATGCGGCTTGAGCCGCAGGCGCGACGCGCTGGCGGCTACGTGCATGCGCTGATTGGCAACCACGAAGCCATGAACATGCTCGGCGACCTTCGCTACACCAGCGCCGGTGAGTTCGCCTCGTATGCCGGCCCGAATGCGGCGAGGCTGCGTGACAACTATTATCAGCAGACCGTCGCCCATGCGCGCGCGCATCCGCCGGCGAGCGGCTTGCCTGTGTTCGACGACGCTTATCGCGCCGATTGGAATACGCGCCACCCGCTCGGCTATGTCGAACAGCGCATCGCATGGGCGCCGAACGGCGTTTATGGACGCTGGGTGGCCTCACACAATGCAGTGATCGTTCTCAACGATATCGTCTTCATGCATGGCGGCATCGGGCCGACGTTCACCGAAGCCAACGTCGAAACCATCAACAACGCCGTGCGCGCCGCGCTGCGTGGTCAGGCGGCCACGGGATTTGCTGACATCCTAGACAATCAAGATGGCCCGCTTTGGTATCGCGGCTTAGCGCTCAATGCGGAAACCGCAGAAGCGACGAACGTCGCCGCCGTATTGATGCGTTTCCATGCCACGCACATCATTGTCGGCCACACCAAGCGTACGTCGACGATTGCGCCGCGCTTCGGGGGACAAGTGATCCTGACGGATGTCGCGGTGGCGAACGGCGCAAGCGATCCACACGCTTATCTCGAGATCAATAATGGCGTGATGACCACGGTGCATCGCGGCCAGCGTATCACGCTCAATGGTTCAACCGACGCCGCGCGATGCGCCTACCTCAATCAAGTGGCGGCCGCCGACGGCGCTGGCGGCGCAGTCGCAAATCTGGCCTCGCGTTGCGACAACTTGAGCGCGGCTGCAACCGCGCAATAGCTAACCTCGGCGGCAGTGATTGGTCAGTTCGCTGGCCACCCGCGCCGGATCGTCGAGCACCGCGAAGAAGCCGTCGAGGAAAGCGTGAGCGGTGCGTTTGTGACTGGCGTCGAGGTTCGGTTGATTGTCGATGACTCCATAAAACCCCGCGCGCCGTGAGCGCACGTCGGCGATCACTGCGGGTAGCTGATCATTGAAGCGGCAATAGCCGCGATAATAGCGCGTCCGGACGTTGGCAATGCGAATGCCTTCAGGCGGGATCGAGTACGGCGCGTTCACGAGGCCCGAATAGTCGAAGTCATAGGGAAGCGGCACGACGCTCGTGCGAGTAGTCGCATTGACGGCGATGAGCTTGTGATTGTGACAGCACGGATCACCGACATGGCCGGTGACCATATCCCAGTCGAGATTGCTGATCATATACTCAAATAGCGCCGCGCGCGTCGCGGCCTGCGGATCGAGACCGGCGGCCGTGACGTCGCCATTTTGCACATCGAGCTTCACGCGATGATTGCGGTGGGCGACGTCGTTGTCATCCTCGATAAGGAAGCCCCAGCGCACATCGTCGCGGCCTCGTGCGTTGTCGGTGTCGTGATAGGTTACGCGTACGGACCGCACGCGGAAAGACATCGGCGTCATTTCGTTATTAAGGCGATAGGCGAGATACTCGAGCACAATCAGTTGCTGGTAGGAGTCGCCGCCACGACAGGGCGCGACCAGCTTCAACTTGTTCTGCCCTTGGAAGAGCGAGCCGCGCGTGCCGCCGCTAAAATCGAGACGCAGCGGCGTGTACTGGCAAATGCCGCCGGCGCGACGCGTATAGCCACGCGCGCCGATCTGGACGTTGAACGTCTGGGGCGCGCCAGCGAGCGTGACCGTGCCGGGACGCGGCTCGGTGCTGCGTGCGGCGTTGCGCTGAATGGTGCCGAGCGGTCCCGATAGCGTGATGGCGATTTCGGTATTGTCAGAGAAAAGCGGCGTTTGCGCGAGGGCCGGCGTCGCCAGCGCCATCAGCAACGCACCCAAAGCAGCGCTGAAAACTTTGATCATCAAGCCATCCCCACCGATCGTCCCCTAAGCGGCATTATGGCGGCTAATTGAACTTCGGGAAGGCCAAGGCCAGGTTTCTTGATGGCGCGGCCGGTCAACGGACGGGCGGCGTGAACCGCAAACGGCCCGCATCACCGCTTGAGGCAAACTCCCGGGGATGCACAAAATCAGACTGAAACCACGGATTCGTCGCCGGATCGAAGACGCCTCGCAGCCAGCTTAGGACCGCTTCGCAGCGCGCCACACGGGCCACCCGCGGATCGTACACAAGATAGAGCACCGGCGCCGCCACCGATGTTTCGCCAATCGTTTGCAAGTCATCGAACATGGCTGCGACAAATGTCGGTAAGAAGGAAATGCCGGCGTCCGCCAAAACAGCAAACGTCATGGCGGAACTCGAATTGCTCTCAATATTATAGGCCGACAATGTGCGCGCCGCCTCAGCGCGCGAATCCCACGTGTCTTTTTGCTGTTGAACAGCCGTGTGGTGGACCGTGCGATGGGTGGCAATCTCCGCGAGGCTTTGCGGCGTGCCGTGCTTTTCGAGATAGCGGCGCGTCGCGACCGCGATGTAATGCACGGTCGCCAGGGGCTCGACGACGCGATCACCAAGCGCTGTTTGGTCATACTGCAACGAGATGTCGAGCCCGGTCTGCAAGGGATGCGCCGGCCACAGACCTCCATCGAGCGAAAGCGCGATCCCGGGATGAGCGTCCTGCAGCGTAGAGATGCGCGGCGCCAGCCAGAAGGCTAGAATGCCGTCCGGCGCAGCAATTTTCACGCGACCCTCAGGCTTGTCGTCAAGTTCACGCAACATGTAGTCGATGGTCTGCGCAGCCCGCTGCATCGGCAGCGCCCGTTCGCGCAGAAGAGCGCCGGCCTGAGTGAGCTCAACGCCGGCAGCATTGCGGACGAACAATTGCGTGTTCAGCCGCAACTCCAGATCGCGAATGTTCTGGCTCACGGTCGGCTGCGACATCCGCAACGCGCGCGACGCGGAGTTGATACTCCCGCTCTCCGCCACTTGAAGGAAGGTCTTGATATCCGACCAGTCGAAGCGTTCGTTGGTCGGGCGGCTATCTAGTTTCTTGTCTGAGGCCATAGGAAATCCGCAGAACTGCCACTGCTCAAAAATCTACTAATAACAAAGTGCTGGAAAGCATCGTGCGCTGCAAGGGCGCCAAATGATAGTGTAACGGCCAATTTGCGCTCACAGAGCACCCCATCCCCGCGATAACCCCTCAAGTTCTTAGCTAACGCTCTCGGGCGTTGGCGGCGCATCTGCTGGCAATTCGAAGCTCGTGGGGAAGTGAGCCCGCATGGCGTGGCGGCATTGGTGGTTATAATGGGTGGCATCTTTCTCACTCATGTTCCCACCCTATGAGTAGCAGCGTTCTCCATCCGCCATCGCAGACTGCGGCCGTGCTCGACCGCATCTATGCCGGCATTCGCGCGCCGGAATCCTGGCCCGACATCGTGCGCGCGATTGGCGATTTCCTCGAGGCGGACATGGGGCTCATGCTGGCGCCATCCTTTGGTGGCGTGCTCCCGGTTCCGCTGGTTGCGTACGGGTTGGATATCGGGCGCATCACAGACGCCTATCTTAAATACGCGGGAAAATCGGAATTCACGCATCGCGCACTTGCAACCGGCAGGGCGCCCGGCGCCTTCCTCATCGAAGAACTGATGCCTGCTGACGAACAGGCGTCAAGCGCCTACTGGCAAGAACTCGCCATCCCGCTTGGAATTACCTCCGGCATCTTCGCCATGCTTCGAACGCCGGATGAAAACCGCCGCGCCGTCATCATGAACTTTTATCGCGTCGCGCCGCACGTGGCCTTCAGCGTTGATGACGCAAAACGCATGGACTTGCTCATTCCGCACTTGCGTCGTGCGCTGGGCGTAATCCTCGACGCACAGCCGGCCTTCTCCACGCCGGACGTCAAAGAGCTCTACAACGCCATCGGCGCGCCGTGCTTTTTCCTGGGCGCTGACGGGCGGGTCACCCACGTCAATCCCGCTGGCGAATTGCTGTTGAATGCGCGCGATGGCGTCGAGCTGCGCGATGGCAAGATCGTACTCTCAGACGCACCGGCCCAGATTGAGCTAAACGCGGCGCTCGCGCGAACGATTGGCGACGATTGGTCCGCCAAATTCCGGACCGGCGCTGAGCTGCTCGCACGCCGTCCGTCCGGCGGGGCGCCGCTTGTTCTGGTTGCGACGCCGCTCGGCGCTGAAAACGCCATTGCTGCTTTGGCCGCGCCGGTGCGCTGCGCGCTTTTTGTTCTGGAAGAAAAACTCCGCAGCAACGGCCTGCTGCCGGAGCGCTTGCAGCGGCTCTACGGGCTGACGACCGCGGAGACCGAAATTTGCATCGACATTGCGAGCGGCGCCATTCCCTCTGAAATCGCCGAGCGGCGCGGCACCACCACCGCCACTGTGCGATCACAGGTCAAAGCGGCTTTGGGCAAGACCGGCGTCCGCAGGCAGGCGGATTTGGCGGCGTTGGTCAACCGTCTGCGCTTCTAAACCGTTTGTGTTGCCCAAAAGCACGTGCAGCGGCGTTTTCGCGAAGATCACCCAATTGGGGGATGCTCTCTCAGCGGCGGCGCCGTTCGTAGATGCGGGGCTAGGGGAAGCGGCGGTCCATGTTCGCGCATGGCCGCCGTTTCTGTTTTTGAACGCAGTGCGTCCCCGCCGCTGACGCCGAGTGCGCTCCGCGAAATCGTTTCGGTGTCGCGAGCCCCGTTAACTTTTGATTCCGGACTCAGTAGCACCTTCATGCCCGCGGTGATTCCGCCCGAAGAGGAGCTAGTCATGGCTAAGAAAGCAAAGAAGGCAAAGAAGGCCGCGCCGAAGAAGGCGAAGAGAAAGTAGACCACGCGTGGTCGAGCGAGCATGCTCAGTCAGCTCGCTTCAAACAACGAGACGCCGCCGCAGCAACGCCTGCGGCGGCGTTGCGCTTCTTAGCTCATGGTGGAGCGGCCGCATGCACGTTCGATCCGATGGCGGTGCGCGTTTCGGTCCCAGATAATAGGTCAGCGCCGCCGCTACCCAGAAGGCAAACACCTGCACGAACAGCTGCCCGATGATGCCGCAATTGCTGTTTTTGGCGCCGCTTTTGCCGCGGGGGCTGGTATTGCCGACGATGTCGGCGGGGTCGTACGGCGTAAAGGTGCTGGCGTTGTAGGTGTTGCGGATGACGCCTGGGGGCACGTTCAGAAGCGTGCCTTCGATGAGCGCTTCATCGCCGGTGAGGCCGTTGACTTCGGCGAGTTTGTACCAGAGCGATGAGTCTCCCCACAGCTGCGAGGCGATCGATTGCAGCGTGTCGCCCGATTGCACCGTGTAGCCGTCAGTGCTGGCGAGCGAGCCGCTGTCGTAGCTGTTGATCGGATCGTAGCCTTGATCGGTGTCGTTGACCGGCGTCGCGCTGGACGCGCCGTTCATGTAGAGACCGCTGCCTTGCGACGTGGTTCTATTGCTAATCGAGGCGACGTAATCCGTGGTGATGGTGTTGTTGTTGCCGACGTAAGCCAGCTGCTTGCCGCCGAGCCGATACCAATATTCGTTGGGACCCATGCCGTTGCCGTCGCGATTGACCTCGCGGCGCTCGGTGACCTGCCCGTTCAGATCGTTGCTGAACTCGACATCATTGGTCCGACGGCTCAACTACCACTGGGGCCATCGGCGGAAATTCGTCAACAATTTCGCATCCCGCTCGGATCATCATCTCGCAGACGGCATCATGCAATGCGTTTGATGTTATGAGCTTCATTACAATCGTCGACTTATTGAAAATTGAGAAGCCGTTTGATGTTTCCGCTGTCCGCACCAACACCCACTCACCATTTGGTGGAGACCAGAGGTAGCTAAATTTGTCGAGATCATGGGACACGCGAGAGATGCCTCGTAAAGGAAAATGGTGTGCCCGCTTGTGGTACTACCTGGGAGGTTCGTTGTGGAGATCCATATTGTTGAAGTCCGGTTAGCACTGCCCGATCCTCATCGCTTGCTAACAGCGGTACTTCGTACCCATTCAGATACTCAGGATGCGTGTGGTTGATTAGCCGAACGTTCGGTCCAAGCGGAATATCCACAGCACCCTCGGTTCCTTGGAGCAAATAGTATGTGCCGCCCCCGCCGTTCCGGCCGGGCCCAGTTAAGTAGATTTGTGCAAATTCGGTACCGTGCTCGGCTTGTAGCGCGGCCATCTCTGCTGGGGAAAGTCGATTGGCGAGTTCAACCGCCGGAATACGAGCGCGCCCTATGAGGACTCTCGCTCCGGGAGCTGCCGCACCGGCGAGACCTTCCGCACTCCGTGCTGCGACTTCCGGTCCAAGCGCAGCTTCACCCCCGACAAACATCGACCCGAGTGTTAGTCCGCCTTGAGTGCCGTGGTATACGTAGTTGTACGTCGCACCGAGCGAATTGCGCTGGAAGTCGCTAGCGACGCCAACAGCGTTGTTCGCGTATAACTGCGCACCTGCTTGGAAGTCGCCGGCTTCAGCACGAACAAAGAGCTGACCCTGCTCCGACGAGGCAAAGTCAGAAATGCTCCGTCCAAGATTCTGCAAGGAGCGGAAGTCGTCGATCATACCTCCAACAAAACTCGGCGCGCCGGCGGGAACGTCCACACCAAGCAGACGCGCTTCATCTAGTGAGAAGCCCAGCGTCATGTTGGCGCCTCGCCGTCCGAGATCGGTAACAATTCCACCCACCCAATCGACAGCTCCGTCTCGGAGGGCCGACAATGCGGTGGAGGCATAATCACCAAAGTTCGGCGCATCGGCTTGAATTTCTCGAACGGTTGTGGGGTGATCGCCCCATAGGTTCAAACCGTAGGCAAAGGGCGATTCGTTTTCGGGATTGTTCGCGGCATACTCCCCGACCCAAGAACTCCACGACCAGCCATTGCTTGCACGCACGCGCGGTGGTGTTGTGATGCTCTCAAGACTATCCGGCCCAAGCAGCGGCAGGTTTGGCAAGCTTTCGAAACTGTCTGGCGGCAGCGGCGTCGGCGTCGGCAAGCTGTCGAAATCGTCCGGCGGTAGTGGCGTTGGCGATTCCAGCGCGTCGAGATCGACGTGACCGCCGCTCATGCTGGCGCTCAGCATTTGACCGATCACATCGGGGATGGCGGCGAGCATGTTGTCGCCGAAGTCGGAGCCGTCGATCAGCGAGCGGGTCGCGGCGTTAGCGAGGTCGGAGGCGAGCGCCGCGCCAGTGCTTGCCGATAAGACTTGCGCAGAGTTTCTGCCGAACTGTTGCGCGAAGCCTTGAATGTTGAGCGCTCTACCGGCTTCGAAGCCAACGCCCGCGCCGATTGCTGACGCCGCCACATTCGCCCATGAGAATTTGTTCTGCATGCCGGTGGCCACGGCGATGCCTTGGGTGAGCGCGGTGTCGACGCCCGCGGCGATGGCCGCGTGCATGAAGCCGCTGGTGGCGCCAAACGCATTGGCGACGCCGTCGCCGACGCCATCTGCAACTGAATTTCCTCCAACCACGGCGGCGACCGCTGCGATGCCGACTTGGTTCCAGCTGAATTTCTGTTGCAGGCCGAGCGCGACCGCCACTTCTTGACTGATGATCGATCCGGGAATGGCGCCGAACTGTCGACTGATTGCAAAAGAAAGGACGGCGATGAAGAGCTGCCCGATGATGCCGCAATTGCTGTTTTTGGCCCCGCTTTTGCCGCGGGGGCTGGTGTTGCCGACGATGTCGGCGGGGTCGTACGGCGTAAATGTGCTGGCGTTGTAGGTGTTGCGGATGACGCCGGGGGGCACGTTCAGAAGCGTGCCTTCGATGAGGGCTTCATCGCCGGTGAGGCCGTTGACTTCGGCGAGCTTGTACCAGAGCGCGCTGTCGCCCCAGAGCTGCGAGGCGATCGATTGCAGCGTGTCGCCGGACTGCACGGTGTAGCCGTCAGTGCTGGCGAGCGAGCCGCTGTCGTAGGAGTTGATCGGATCGTAGCCTTGATCGGTGTCGTTGACCGGCGTCGCTGAGGACGCGCCGTTCATGTAGAGACCGCTGCCTTGCGACGTGGTTCTATTGCTGATCGAGGCGACGTAATCGGTGGTGATGGTGTTGTTGTTGCCGACGTACGCCAGCTGCTTGCCGCCCAAGCGATACCAATATTCGTTGGGCCCCATGCCGTTGCCGTCGCGATTGACCTCGCGGCGTTCGGTGACCTGCCCGTTCAGATCGTTGGTGAACTCGACATAACGCTCGGACGCGCTCTTCTGATCGACATATTCAAGCTGCGCACGCGCGCCTTGATAGCCGTAGAGATAATCGGCTTCGAGCGTGGTGCTGGGATAGGCCAGATTGGGCGTGGTGATGGCGACGCCGAGCTGGGGCCCATCGCTCCACAGATAGGTATTGTCGACGCGATTGTCCTTCACCCAGCTGTTGTTGGAATAGTTCTTGGTGAAGACGCCGACCGCGGCGCCCAAAGCATAGCTCGAGTTCGCCGCATTGGTTCCGATGCTGCCGTAATCGTAATCGGTTTCGGTGCGGTTGGTGGTGGAAGAGATGACAGTGCTGGTGCTGTCGTGGGTGATCTGACCCTTATTGTTGTAGGTCAGCGTGCGCGAGAACACCGTCGAGCCGGAAGAATTCTTGTTGGCCTCGGTGAGCGTGCGGCCCATGGCGTCGTAGGTGTAGGTGGCGCGCACTGCGCCGGCCGACGAGGGCGGGCTTGACCCATCGGCGCTGTTGACTTGGGTGATGCGCCCGCCCGCATCGTAGGTGTAATCCTCGCGCCGGGTTTGGCCGCCGCTGATGGCTTCGTAGGAATACACGCGCTGACCGGCGCCGTCGTAGAAAATCGAAACCCCGGTGGCGCCCCGCCCGATCACCCCGCCCGACAGCGCGCCTTTGGCGATGACGATGCGGTTCAAGCTGTCATACGTGTACCAATAATCTTGCGCGGTGGTGGTGGCGCTGAGATTGGAATTGCTCATCACGTGCGTGGTGGCGTTGGAGCGGCGCACATTGCCGTTGGCGTCGTATTCATAAGCGCCGTTGGCGGCGCCATTGGTGATCGCTGCATCCGACCAAGCGGTGAGCCGCCCCAGCGCATCGTAGCTGGCGGTCATGTTCTTGGTCATGCCGTTCCAAGTTTTGTCGACCGGCACTTCTTCGGGATAGCCTTCGCTGTCGACGATCCAATAGCTCCAATGCGCTTCACCGGCTTCGGTGACTTTTTCAGTGAGCAGATCGCCGGCTGCATCGTAGGTGTAGGCGCCGGTGCGCGTGTTGGAGGTTGTGTGCTCGACGGCGCTGACGCCGGTGGTCACCTGCGAAGCGAGACGGCCGGTATTGTAATAGGTGAGACTATAATTGGCGTTTTGCGCGGTGTTGCGGGCGCCTTTGTCGTAGGTGAAGCTGGTGGTGTGGGCGCCGAGATCGGAAATATACGTGGCGTGATCGAAGTAGTCGCTCTTATCGGTGCGCGTGAGGAAGTTGGCCATCGTGGTGGTCTTGGCCCAGCCGCCGAATGTGCCGAGGCCGGTGGTGGCGATGGTCGCGTCCCACGCGTAGGCGTAGTTGGTCGCATCCCCGCCCATGGCGATTGTTTGGGTGATGCGGCCTTGGGCGTCGTAGCTGATGGTTTGCGCGACGCCTGAGCCGAGTTGGCTGTTCCAGTTTTTGATGCGCTGACCGAGGCCGTCATATTGATAATAATCGATCAGGCTGCTGGCGTGCGTGAGCTGGGTGAGCCGGCCCATTTTGTCGAAGCTTTGGGTGTCGATGCGCGCGATCTGGTCGGTGATTTTGCGCGCATTGCCGAAAATGTCGTAGCCGGTGGTGATGGTGTTGTTGTCGGCGAACTTGGTTTGCGCGATGAGCGCGTCCTTGCCGTTATAGCCGGAGCCGGCGAGCAAGCTGTATTGGGTGAGATTGCCGTTGGCGTCGCGCGCCGCGACGCGGCGCCCTGAAGCGTCATAATAATAATTTTCGGTCGGGTGAACATTGGAGACCGCGCCGCTGGCGCTGGTGACCGCGACCGTGGGGCTCTGGGTTTGAATTAGCCGGCCCATGGTGTTGTAGCTGTAATCGACCCGCGCGCTGAGCGCGTTGATCTCGTAAGCGACTTCACCAAAGGCATTGTAGGCGCGCGTGGTGGAGAGATCGCTCTTGGTGGTGGTGGTGAGCTCGCGCTGCGGCTCCTTCACTTCGATGGCTTGGTTGCGTGCATCGTAGCGGGTGATGGTGGCCACAATGCCGCTGACATAATTTGTGCCGATGGCTGAGCGTGTCGCGCCCCACAGATTGAGCACCGCGTCGATGGTGGAATAGCCGGCGCCGGAACTGATATCGGTCCCGGTGGAGGCGACCATCAGGGTTTGATTGCCGGCGGCGTCGTACATGAAATATTTGCTGGTCCCGTCGCCCGACGTGGTGCGCCACAAGCGGCCGGCGCCGTCATAGTCGAAGCTCTCCGGCAGCATCTCGTCGGAGACGGTGTTGCCGGATGAGAAGTGCACGAGCCCGCGTTGGCTGACTTCGCCAAACGCGTTGTACTTGATCGATGTGGTGTCGACCGCCGCGCCGGCGTGCGACCAGGAATTGGTGTTGGCGGCGTCGAGCACCACGCCTTGGCGGATCACCCGGCCTTCAAGATCATAATCGTAGCCGATAGCTTCGTGGCTCGTGCCTGACGGCAATTGTCTTGTGTATTCATCCCGGGTGACGCGGCCCGCCGCGTCGTAGCTATAGGCATGCACAAAACCTTCGGCGTCGGTGACCGAGGCCAAGCGCCCGCCGGCGCCATACGAATATCGCGTGATGTGATCGACGGGGGATGCAAGTGTGGCGTCGTCGCGCTGCACGGTGCGCACCAGATCGTTTAAGCCGTCATAAAAATAATCGGTCTCTGGCGTAACACTGTGTTGGGCGCCGCCGGCCACGCTCGTGTAATCGTTGAAGGCCTGGTGCTTTTCCCAATCCATGCGCCCGGCGGTGTCGTAATGATAAGTGGTGGTGTCGCCGGTGGCTTCCGCCTTGGTCAGCACTTCGCCCAGCGCATTGTAAGTATAGGTGACGGTCGCGTTGACGCTGGTCGTCGTGCCGGGGCTGGCGCTGTTGTTGATGAGCACGTTGGCGCGCGTCTCGGTGAGACGGCGGCCCATTTTGTCGTGGCTGAACGTTGTGGTGCGATCATTAGCAGCGTCTGCAGCAGGCGCTGAAGGCGGCGTTGTTACGCTACTCGGCGTGGTTCCAGCGTTGGCGTAGCGCTTTTCGCTCGTCACGTTGCCGTCGGAATCATACGTCCAGTCGGTGCGATAGTTGAGCGCGTCAATCTGCGTCGTCTTGCGCGCGAGCTTGTCGTAATAGGACCAGGTGACGGCGCCGTTCGGATCGGTCACCTTCACCACATTGCCCATGGCATCGTATTGGCTGGTCGTGATGAGATCCTGAGTCGCGACCCCAAAGCTCGACGCATAGGACGCGATCTCAACCGATGGCGTCTTCACCTGAGTGACGCGGCCCAAGGCGTCATAGGCATATTGCGTCGACCGGTAGGCGCCTGAAACCGCGGACGGCGCGCCGAGCGCATCGGCGGGCGGCGTAATGCGCGTGGCGTAGATGCGCTTTTCGGTGAGATTTCCGGCCTTATCGTAGAAAAGGCGCGTCACTGTGCCGAGCGGACTCACCTGCTCGATCAGCTGGTTGAGTTTGTCGTACCAGGAGAAGCTGGTGGCAATCACGCCAGTGCTCTGTGTGACGCTGGTTTTGATGACGTTGCCGCGCGTGTCGTAGGCATAAGTGGTCGTTGGCGTGACGCTGGTCGCGCCGCTGACGGCGGAGCTTGTGGCTTGAACCGCATCGCCCGTGACGGACGTCAAACGATCGGCGAGATCATAAGCATAGGTCGCGGTGCGTTGTTCGGTCAGGCCGGACGCTTCCACCATTTGGATGCGGTTGCCCCGGCTATCATAGGCGTAAGTGTTGGTGACGCTTGCCGCTTGCTGCGACCCATCGTTGCGCATGGCTGCAACGGGCAATGTCTCGCTCTTTAAGAGGCCGCGCCGGTCGTAGACATAGCTGGTGACCCCGCCCAACTTGTTGGTGACTGAGACGCGCTGGCCGAAGGCGCTCAAGCCATAGCTTTCACTGGCGCCGGCGGCGTCGGTGCTTTGGATCAGACGTCCAAGCTTGTCGTAAGCAAAGTTGGTAATTTCATCGGCTGCGCTTGGGCCTGAGGCTTTGACGGTCGTGGTGCTGCCGGCGGTGCGCGTGACGTTGACATCGCGCATTGCGAAATCGAAGCTGGCATTGACCGCCTTGTCGGGCCGATACGAGAGAACCCCCAGAAACATGCCGATTGCGTTGGCGGGTGCGGCGCACGAGACCGTGAAAGTCTGCCAAGTGGTGGCGCTGATATTGAGAGTTGGACTGTAAGCGTAACTGCCATCCGCCAGCAGGAACGCCAGACGCGCGTAGATCGTTACGCCCGCCGCCAGCGACTTGCCCTGGAACGAGAAACTGACTGCATCGCCGGCCGCCACCGTCATCAAGCCGTCACTGCGGTCGCCGTTCAAGATCGCAATGTCACCGCCCCAGGCATTGTTCGGATCCCAAGTCGGCACTTCTCCGTGGCCGTTGCGCGCGACGGTGGCCTCGCCGCCATCAAGCGGCTCTTGGGTGAGCGTAAGACCGCCGCCCCCTGCCGCCCAGGTCGGCGTGTACGGTGCGATATCCTTGTTGGCGAAGCGCACCACCGAGGCGACTTCACCGAAGGCCGTGTAGGTCGTGCGCGTGTGATAGCCTTCGGCATCGACCATTTCGATGATGCGGTTGGCCTTGTCGTAGGCGATGGTCGATGCGTTGCTGCGCGGATCTATAGTTTTGATGACATTGCCGAAGGCGTCGTACTGATAGGTCGTGACGCCGCCGAGCGCGTCGGTTCTTGTGAGGATGCGTCCGAGCTTGTCGTAGGCGAAATTGGTGACCGCCCCGTTCGGATCGGTGATGCTTACGACGTTGCCAAGACCATCATAGGCATAATTGGTTTCGATGCTCTCGGTCGCCTGCGGATTGGTGGCGACGACGCCCGCGGTGGCGCTGGCCCAAATTGTGCCCTGGCTGGTCGGCGCTGTGCCCTTAGCAAAGACGAGATTTCCGTCGTCCTGCATGACGACAAAGGCGGCGCCACTATAGGATCCCGCTGTGTTGGAACTCCAAATAACAACTGGGCTTTGCCCCGCAACATCGCGATAGACGACGAGATTGCCGTCGGTTTGCGCCATGAGCCGATAGGTGGCGTAGGCGGCGGCGTCATGGACGCCGTTGGTCCAGATCAGTTCGCCTTTGTGATAGAGTTGTAATTCACCGTTCAACGTCAGCACCAATTTGTACTGGCCGCTGGCGGAAACCAATTCTTGTCCGCCATTGAGCTGGACGGCGCTGGGGCCAACGCTCGCCGCGTTGAAGGTTTGGCTGGTGTAGCGGATTTCCTTGGTCTTATGCCCGGCTTGATCGTAGTAGAAATAGGTGCGGGCGTTGTCGGTCCAGGTTCCGACGATCTCGCACGCGACTTCGCCGTTGCCGTAATAGCCAAAGTAGTCGAAGAGACCCAAGCTATTGATTGAATAGCTCAGCCGCCCCATCGGGTCGTAATAATACGAAACCGCCGCGTCGGTCGCGCCTTTGTCTGCATTCTTCAAAGCGTCGAAGGTGGTCGTGTCGTCAATGGACAACGCCGTGCCGCCGCTGGCTGGCCGATCGCCGTAGCGATGCGTGACCGTCAGCCGGCCTTCGGGATCGTAGTCATTCTGGGTGAGGTAGCCTTCCGCATCCACCACGTAACGGACATCGCCGCGTTCTGTGTACCAGGTGCGGGTCGTGCGGTTGGCGGTGTTGGAGGCTTGACCCGAGGCCCACGTATCCATCGTCGATAGCCAAGAACTGTCGGCGGTTGATGCAAGGCCCGCAGTGTTGAGCGCCGCATATTGGGTCGTCTTGATGACGCGACCCATCACGTCGTACGTAAAGCTCACCACCGCGCCAGTTGCGTCGAGCGTGCAAGCCAACTGGCCCTTGGTGTTATAAACTGCGTAACTGACTCGATCGTTGCTGCTCGAAACGATCAGCGCCACCGCACTTTTGATGGTTCCATAATTATAGTTGGAAACCGCCCCAAGGGCAGTTGCGTATTGTATCGACTTGCGCGTGAGGCCAATGGCGTAGCTGTCGGTGCTTTGACGATATACCAGCTCCGTAACATGGTTGAGCGCGTCGATGGTGAAGCGCAGCAGCCCCTGCCCGTCATAGACAAGGCGCGTCGAGATGTCGGCGGCAGCACTCGCGGTGATGTTGGCGAGTATGGTTGCAAACGGATCTGTGGCTGGCGTTCCTGTCGGCTTGTTGGCGTAAGTGATCTCCTGGATTTTGCGCCCGGCGCTATCGTACTTGATCTGGCTGACATAGCCCTCGGCGTTGAGCGCCCCGATCAGGCGTCCATCGCCATCATAGAAGCTGCGAGTGATGCGATCGGCGGCGTTGGATGTCGGGTAGGTCGCCGTCGTCGGCGGCGTGGCAATGAAACCCGATACTGAGAGCTTGGTGACAAAGCTGGTGGTTTTGATCAGCCGGTCTGAAGCGTCGTATTCGTACTTGATCGCCGCCCCATCGCCGGCGATGGTTTCGATAATCCGCCCGCCTGCATCATAGATCGTCCAAGACCAGAGGTCAGCGCTGTTGGCGCTGGGTCGCGTGAGATTGACGCCAAACTCGAACTCGGCAGTCGACGAAGCCGCGATCACAGCCAACTCACTTGAACTCAAGGCGTTGGTGTAGCGGACCGAGGCGATCAGCCGGTCGTCGACGTCATATTTATACTCAATGACTTCGCCGTTCTGGCCGATATCGGCGACCTTGCGTCCGACCTTGTCGTAGATGAAGTAATGCACCTTTCCGGTGGCGTCGGTCGATTGACGCACTTGCCCGTTCTTATCGTAGACGAAATAGTCCGTGCCCGTGGTGGTGTTGGCGTTTTGGCCACTCACGGTGTCTGTCCTGTTGAGCAGATCACCAGCCTTGTTGTAGGTCGAGATCGTTGTGTAACCCGACGCGGTCGTCACCTTGGTCGTAGTGGCGCCGTCATTGAAGACGACGTTGGTTGTGCCGCCATTCAAATCCGTCGAGGCCGTGAGCCGCCCCAGCCCATCATAAACGAAGCTTTCGCTGGCTTGCGGGCCTTGCGTACGCTGCACGAGTTGACCGGCTTGGTTGTAGACGTAGAGTGTCTGCGCATAGCCTTCGCCGTTGATGGCCGCACCGCTGGCGTCGGCGGCGCCGTAGCGAGTTGTCGAGGCGAGGTCGCCGCGAAGATCGTAGGTGTTGACCGAAATGGCGACAGCGCTCTTGTCGCTTCGTGTAGCCACCCAGTTCGTCATGTCTGAAAGCGACGGCGCCACAGCGCCGGAAAGCCAACCGGTACCGCCGATCTGGGCGCCTACGCCGTACGCGTCTTGCGCATAGCTGGTCGCACGCGAAACGTCGCCGGGGCCTGTGTATTCATATTGCGTGACAACGCCTTGAGCGCTGATCGAAAAGCGCAGGTGATCTTCGCTGTCGTAGACATAGCGCGAAAGCACAAGAATGTTTGCCACCGCTGCTGTGGACGCGACGCTGCCCGATCGCAGGAGCACGTTCGTTCCGCCGGTGGCAGAGAGCGTGCGTCCCTCGCCCGCCCCGTAGAGGATCCAATGCTGCTCGCCGAAATCCGCCTTTGAGACGCCGGTCGAGGCGATCGTCGAGTTGTAGAAGGCCAACAAGTCGGCGTTGTTGTTGATATAACCCGTGTAATCGGCGCCGACATCGTAAGCGCGCACCGTGACATTGCCGTTGGCGTCGGTGATGCGAACAGCGTTGCCCCACGCGTCATAGACATAGCGTGTAATGGCGCCAGCCGGATCGGTGATCTGAGTGACGTTGCCGTTGGTGTCGTAGGCGTATTGGACAGTTTGCACGGTCGCGCCCGCATAGGCCGGCGGCGCCGTTGCCTGCGTGAGTTGGCCTAACGCATTGTAGGTGAGCGTCGTCGTGTCCGACGGGGTCGATGCATTGGCATATTCTTGCCTGTAAACCTTGATCGAGGTCTGGTTAGCACCATAGGCGATCTCAGTGCGGCGCGTATGCCCACTGGCCAGCACCTGCGTTTCAGAGGTGAGTGAGTCGTTCCCGTCGTACTGCGTGAGCGAGGTGACGCGATTGGCGCCATCATAGCCGACAATCAGCCAAGACCCATCGGACTGATTGATCGAGTAGATGTAGTTGGTGGTCCCGACATAGGCGTAAGTAGTCGTGTAGGTGACAGAGTCGGCGGTGTTGTCAGGCGTTAGATCGACGCTGACGGTGGTCAGCCGGTGCTGAGCGTCATAGCTATAGGTGGCGCGGGTGATGACGCTGGAGGCGCCAAAGTGCGTCTCGATGGCGACGATGTCCGTGCCGGTTCCACCGTTGGACCAAATGTATTTTACATACTCGCTGTTGGCAGTGGTGATGCGGTCGAGTTTGCCGGCGCTCGAATAGGTGAAGGTCAGCGCATTGCCGTCGGTGTCTGAGTACTTGCTGATAAAGCCGCCGTCGGCGGCCAGATAGGTCTCGGTGTATTGGCTCGACCCATCGGTCCACGTCCAATAGGCGCCAACCGCCGGGGGACCAGTGACGGCCGGCGTGTAGACCAACTTATCATAGGCGCCGGCGCCGTCCGTTGTGGTGTAGAAGCCGAGCGTGGCGTTGTAGGTGTAGACGCTTTCGCTGCCGTCAGCTGAGACGCGCGTGATGGTCGAGCCAGCAGTGTTGACGCTGCCGGTGAGGCCATAGACGCGCCTGTCGGTGGATTGGCGCCAATGGTCGCCGTTGTCGTCGAGCACGCTGGCGCTGTTGTAGGTGCGCCCGACGGCGACATCGGGACCCAAGCCGGCCAAAAACTCATCTTGCTGCGTGAGGATCAGGTTGCCGTTGGCGGCGTTGAGCGCGACGCCCTCGCCGTTGCGCCCCTGTACGCCAGAGCCCAACAGACCCGCCGAGCCAAGAGCCGCGCGCGAGCCACGCTCGAAGCCTGCGCCCAGACCTACGAATATCGCCACCATGACGGTCCCCGCCAATATGCAGCGGAGCCATCAGACGCAGTCCTTCCCACTCCGCTTATAATTAATCGGCGGATTGGCGGAAAAGTTTAGCGCGGAAGCGAAAAATAATGCAGCCAGACAAGAATTCTTTGTCTGGTGCGCGCGAGAGGCGCGTTAGCAGAACTAAGCTGGCGGAGACGCAGGGATTCGAACCCTGGGTACCCTGTTCGAGTACAACGCCTTAGCAAGGCGCCGCCTTAAGCCACTCGGCCACGTCTCCAGCAGGCGTTCCGCTTAGAGGTCCGCGCGCGGGCAAGCAAGCGGCCCGGTGCTGGGGCGTTTATCCTTAATTGGCCTGGGCTTTGCGCGAAGAGGCGCAAAGCTTCTCATCCCAAGGGCGAATTAACCTATGCCACAAGCCGCTCTTCAGCGCGACGACGACCTCCTCGCGCTCGTAGAAACCCAGGAAAGCCAAGACGTTGCGCCGGCATTGCCGGGCGCGGACGCTGAAGGCGCCGAGGCGGCGCGCCGTGCCGAATTGGAAGCGGCGTTTGCCATGTTTGGCACGCTGGAAACCGTCGAAGATGGTGAATGGGCGGACGCGCCGTACCGCGCCGATGCGCCCTCATCTCTCGACGCCGCCAATGACCCACTTGCGCAGCGCCGGCTGCCGGAGCTGCCACGCCGCGGTTTGCACATCGATCCCAGGCTGCCGATCCAAACCATTAAGGCCCTGGATTGGGTCATCATTGCCGCCGCCGCCGATTTCGCGGCCCGCTGGGGCGCAGGCCTTGGCTTGCTGGACATGAACATCGGCGCGGCGCTGACGTTCATTATCACCGCTGTCGCGCTCAAGGCCGGCCTGTGGCTGACCGACGCTTATCGCACGACACCCGCAAGCATTCGCGCCGAACGAGGCCTAGGCGGACTGACGCTCGGCGCTTTCGCTGGGCTGCTGGTGGCCAATGCATTGGCGCCGAGTGTGCGGGACGCCGGTGCGCTCTCTGCGGTGTTGCCGCTTACTGCTGCGCTGCTGGCCGGCGTTCACGCCGCGCTCGCCGTGTGGATCCGCGCCGCTCACAAGAAGGGCGTGTTTTCCGAAACCGTCGTCGTTATTGGCGCCACCCAGGCGGCCGAGCGCTTTCTCAAGCGCACCATCAAGAGCGGCGACGCGCGCATCATCGCTATCGCCGACGATCGCCTGGAGCGCGCACCGCAGGCGCTTGGTGACACGCCGGTGGGCGGCGACATCGAAGCGCTGTTGGTGTGGGAAGGTCTGCCGCATGTCGATCGCATCGTCATCGCGGTGACGCCGAAGGCGGAAGCGCGGGTTCGCGCCATCATCGCACGCTTGAAGACGCTGCCGAACCGCGTTGATCTGTTGATCGACTATGACGTCAAGAGTGTGCAGGGCCGCGGCGTTCAACGTTTGGGCGGCGCGCCGGTGGTGTCGGTCTCCGGACGCCAGCGCAACACCGCGCGTGCGCTGATCAAACGCGCGCAAGACCTGGTCCTTGGCGCGACCTTGCTTGTCGCCTTCGCGCTTCCGATGCTGGCGATCGCTGCCTTAGTGAAGCTTACCAGCAAAGGCGCGGTGTTTTATCGCGAGCGCCGGTTTGGATTGAACAATAGCGTCTTCACGGCGCTCAAATTCCGGACACTGCGATTGGACGGGCGCGCAACGCCCGTGGGCGGCTTTCTGCGCCGACGCGGTTTGGACAACCTCCCGCAATTGCTGAACGTGATGCGCGGCGAGATGAGTTTGGTGGGCCCACGCCCACACACTGCCGGCTTGCAAGCCGCCAATCGTGAACTCTCCGACATCGTTGCCGATTATGCGCACCGCCATCGGGTGAAACCCGGCATCACCGGCTGGGCGCAATTGCAAGGCGCGTGCGGTCAGCCACAAACGCCCGCTTGCGTGCGCAAATGCGTGCGGCTCGATCTTGAGTATATCTCGCGGGCTTCGCTGATGCTCGACGCGCAAATCCTGGTGCGCACGGGATTGGCGTTCTTCCGCGAGCCACACCGCACCTAAGCGCGGCCACTCTGGGAGAATTTGACAGGCGTGGGCTCGCGACGTTGTGATCGCCGCTCGCGGGTGCGTGATTTTGTGTTCGAGAAAATGAGCCGCACGCTTCAGGGCGTTGGGAGGCTCACATGGCGGCTATGCTGATGCGGAAGCGGTCGCGATTGCTTCCGATGGTCGAGCCGAACGTCATCCCGTTCATCGACGTACTTTTGGTTCTGCTGATCATTTTCATGGTCACGGCGCCAAAGCCGACGACGGACCTGCGGATCGACATGCCGCGGCCGGGTCCGGCGCGCATCGTTGCGCTGCCGCCGACTATTGTCGCCATTCGGCAAACCGGCGGCGTGGTGCAAATCTTCGTAGATCAGGAAGAGGTTACGAGCGCCAACCTGGCGCAACGCGCGCTGGCGCATCTGCAGGCGGCCAATCCGACCCTCACCGCCGAGGATGCGCTGGCAAACGCACATATCTATGTGCGCGCCGATCTGGATGTGGGCTACCAACGCGTCGTCAGTGTGGTCGATGCGCTCGAGCGGGCGCAATTCGACCACGTCGCTATCTCAGCGCAACAAGCGTGATGCTGCGCTGACGATATGATTAGTGATGCGTTACTTTCAGCCACTCGCGGGCGGCGCGCTGCGCTGAGGCGATCTCGTCCTTCGACATTTGGTCGCTAAGTTCACGACGGCATTCCTTCGCCGCTTCCGAACCACGCGCCGCCGCAAGGTTGAACCACATGTGCGCTTGCACCAGGTCCGTGCTGTCGCCGATCGAATAGATCAGGCCGAGCTTGTAGAGATCTTCACTTTGTCCCGCCTTGCGCACGGCTTCGTGCACTTCGGCGATTTCTGAATCCGTATAAGCCACGTTCGGCTACTCCCTTGGTCCATTTGGGAACGTCTGGCGTTTGCCATGTCCGTTCCACCCCACTGACGTGCATTTTTCGCGCCGTCGGGTTGGACCAATAACGTGCATAACTTGCGATAAGCTTAAGCGGCGGAAGTCTTGTTTGTATTTATGCGCGTTTGCGAAGTTGTCGTTTGCACGCGCTTAACGTTCGCGGTGCGCGCAACCTTTCATCAACCACCCGCTTGCTTGGCGGCGCTCTCGACACTTGCAGCGGTTTGCCCGAACAGCACCTTCGCAGAACGTGCGAGTTCTTCTGGCGATTGCTCGGCCAGCGTCTTGGTCCTGAGCGCCGCGCCCTTCTCAATCGCGCGCCGCACGGCCGGGCGTTGCTTCATCCGCTCATGCCAGGCTTTGAGCCTTGGGAAGGCGTCAAGGTCTTGGTCATAGCTGACGTAGTTGCGCGTCCACGGCCAGCTGGCCATGTCGGCGATCGAGTATTCACCCGCAAGATAGTCGCGATCGCAAAGCCGGTGTTCGATCACGCCATAGAGGCGGTTCACTTCGTTCAGATAACGTTTTTGCCCGTACGCGAGCTGGGCCGGATCATCCACGAGCTTCGGCGCATAATTCTTGAAGTGCCCGGCCTGCCCCGACATCGGCCCAAGCCCGGCGACTTGCCAGAACAGCCATTCTTCGACTTCCACGCGGTGACGATCATCGCGCGGATAGAACTTGCCGCTCTTGCGCCCGAGGTATTGCAGAATGGCGCCGGACTCGAACACGGAGATGGATTTGCCGTCCGGCCCCTCGGGATCGACGATCGCGGGCATGCGATTGTTCGGGCTGATTTTCATAAAGCCGGGTTTGAACTGATCGCCGGCGCCGATGTTCACGGGCTTCAACACGTAGTCGAGCCCCACCTCTTCAAGCGCAATCGTGATCTTGTGACCGTTGGGCGTCGGCCAGAAAAAGACTTCGATCGGTTGCGCCATAACCCGGCCTCGCCAGTTGATTCAGGTTGCGTTCAGGTAGGAACGCCAGTGCAACGCGCGCTAGAGGCGAACACTTCGGCAATGACTGACTTGGGCTTGGCTCACCATTGCGTGAGCCGGAACTACTAATCTGCCGGAATGCACTGATAGCAGCGTTTTTGCGGTGTTATAGGCAGCCAAACGCCGAAGTTCCGCGTTCATTCAGCTGAGGTTCATTCAAGCGCCGACACATTCTGCTGCAGAGAGGGACACCTTTCTTGAACGCATGCGTTCAAGGGAGCAGGAAGGAGAACCTCACTATGAAACGCTTCACTACTATGGCGTTGGCAGCTGCGACTCTCATCGCTCCGCTCGCCACGCCCATGACTGCTTCAGCTCAAGACTGGCGCCACAATGATGGGCGCTATGATCGGAATGACGACGGTCGTTATGACCGTGATCGAAATGATGGCCGCTGGAATCGTGACCGCGACAATGACAGGCGCTATCGTTGCGACCGTGACCGCGACGGTGATTGCGATCGGCGTGACCGCCGCATCTCGGATCGTTGGGACCGCGGTCGGCATAACGGCTATACGTATCAGGGCCGCTGGTATTACGGCCCGCCGCCGCAGGCTTACAATGGCTATTACGAGCCGGGTTATCGGTCCTGGCGGCGTGGCGATCGTCTGCCCGCTTATTACCGCAACTACTACAGCGGCGTAGATTATCGCGCTTATCGCCTCCGTGCGCCGCCGTATGGCTATCGGTGGGTCCGTGACGACCGTGGTGAGTTCTTGCTCATCGGCATCGCCACCGGCGTCATTCTGAGCACCATCATCAACAACTACTAAGTTGTTGAACGACCTGTTCGGCACTTCCGCCCCGGAGTTCGCGCTCCGGGGCGGTTTGCGTTAACCAGCCAGCAACCACGCTGACGGAAACTCGCGCGCTCGAAACGGAGGCGCGCATGCTCATCTACATCTGGCTCAACGTCATGGCGCAGATGTTCTTCCCGGGCGGTCAGCAGATGCTGACGTTGCAAGCGCAAGCGTTCGAAACACATCTGCGTGCGCAGCTGGAAGCGCCCGCGCCGACTAGCGCGCTTTTCGGCGCCGCTTCGCACATGGCGCGCTACCAAATGCCGAAGCTCGCGGCTTAAACGCCGAGCTTCTTCTTCAGAATATCGTTCACCACGGCCGGATTGGCCTTGCCGCCCGTCGCCTTCATGGTTTGACCGACCCACCAGCCGAACGCCTTGGGGTTCTTCCGCACGTCTTCGACTTTGTCGGCGTTGGCGGCCATCAGTTCATCAATGGCTTTCTCGATGGCGCCGGTGTCGGTGACTTGCTTCAAGCCGTCGCGCTCAACGATTGCGCCCGGCGCTTCGCCGGTTTCCATCATCTTGGCGAACACGTCTTTGGCGATCTTGCCATTGATGGTGCCATCCTTCACCAGATCGAGCAGCGCGCCGAGTTGTTCTGCCTTCACCGGCGAGGCACTCAGCTCCAGCCCTTTCTTATTAAGTGCCGCCGCCAATTCCTGCGTCACCCAATTGGCGGCCATTTTCGGATCCCGGCTCTTCGCGACGGTTTCGAAATAGGCGGAGGTGTCGCTGTCACCGGAAATGACGCGCGCGTCGTAGGGCGTGAGGCCGTAGCGGCTAATGAAGCGCTTCTTCTTGGCGTCCGGCAGCTCCGGCAGGGAAGCGCGAATTTCCTCGATCCACTTTTTCTCGATTACCAACGGAAGTAAATCGGGGTCCGGGAAGTAGCGATAGTCGTGCGCGTCTTCCTTCGAGCGCATGGTGCGCGTCTCGCCTTTGTCGGGGTCGAACAGGCGCGTTTCCTGATCGATGCTGCCGCCGCCTTCCAGAATTTCGATTTGGCGGCGGGCTTCGTATTCGATCGCCTGCATCATGAAGCGCGTGGAGTTCACGTTCTTGATCTCGCAGCGCGTGCCCCAGTCCTTGGTTGCGGCTTTGCGAACGGACACGTTCACGTCGGCGCGCATGGAGCCTTCTTCCATGTTGCCGTCGCAGGTACCGAGCGCGCGCAGGATCGCGCGCAACTTGTTGAAATAAGCTGCGGCTTCTTTGGCGGACCGAATGTCCGGACGCGAGACGATTTCCATCAGCGCGACGCCGGCGCGGTTCAGATCGACGAAGGTCTCGCTTGGCGACAAGTCGTGGATCGACTTGCCGGCGTCTTGCTCAAGATGCAGCCGTTCGATGCGTATTGTGATCGGTTCTTCACCGTCCGGCTCAACTTCAATCTCGCCTTCGCCGACGATCGGCATCTGGAATTGGCTGATTTGGTAGCCTTGCGGCAGATCTGGATAGAAATAGTTCTTCCGGTCAAAGCGGCTCTTTTCGTTGATCTGTGCGTTGAGCCCGAGACCGGTGCGGATCGCTTGCTCGACGCAGAATTTGTTGATCACCGGCAGCATACCCGGCATCGCCGCATCGACGAGCGATACGTGCGCGTTGGGTGCACCGCCATAGGCCGCGCTGGCGCCGGAAAACAACTTGGCGTTCGAGGTCACCTGGGCGTGGACCTCAAGGCCCACGATGATTTCCCATTGGGCCTTGTCGCCTGAAACCAATTGGTCGGGCCGGGCGGAGCGGACGTCGAGGTTGGTCATGAGGTGGGATTAAGGGACGCTGGCCGCGCTTGTCCAGCGGCGCGCGCTCAGGTCAGGTCGAACTTTAACTTTGCAAGGACCTGTTCGAGCAATTCGCGCACCACTTCCTCAGAAAGCTTGTTCGACTCGACGTAAACGCCAATCGATTGCTTGGGCGTCACCATTCCGGAAAAATTGAACCTCCGACCATTGGCGTCGATGCCGTAATAAGCGATCGCGTGACCCCACGGCTGCTGGACGATGTGCGGGCGCGCCATAGTCATGTCGATTCCCGTCTCGGCGGCGATCTGCTTTTCCGAGTCCATCCGCAGATCAGCCAGCTTCTCGGCAATCCGCCCAGTATCGGCGAGCTTCGCGTTCAATGCCAAAGTAGAGACAACGATGCTGGCCGCCAGCTGGCGCGAACTGAACCGCGTCACTTCAGGATCGCCGGAGGGCGCCTCTTCCCAGTCGCCGCCGAGCGCGAGCGAGAAACGCGGCTTGGTGACCGTCACTGCCATTACGCCGCCTCGCCCATCAGCCGTTTGCGCGCACGCGTTTCGCCGATCAGCGGAAACAACGCCGCCATTTCTGGCCCGTGATCGAGCCCAGTGAGCGCCTGGCGTAGCGGCATGAACAGCGCTTTGCCTTTGGCGCCCGTCTTCTCCTTCACCGCATTTGTAAAGGCGCTCCACGTTGTTGCGTCATAGACCCCCTTGGGAAGCATTTCCGCCGCAGCGGTCGCGAACGTTGAGTCTGGAACCAATGGTTCGATGGGGCCGTCGACGATGTTCGCCCAGACCTTCACTTCGGACAGCAAAGCTATGTTGGCGCGGATGGCGTTCCAGAACGCTTCGCCCTTATCCACGCCGGACGCCGCCAGGCGCTCGCGTACAACCTCATAGGCAGTTTGATGCAGCACGGCTGCGTTCACGCGTTTGAGTTCTTCCGGATCGAAGCGCGCCGGCGCGCGGCCGATCTTCTCGAACGCGAACTCGTCGGCCAATTGCTTAAATGAAAGCCGCGCTTCCACCGGATCGGAGGTGCCGATCTTGGCCAGGTGCGAACACACCGCCATCGGCTCGTAGCCCTGCGCGCGCAGTTCGCTGACCGAAAGCGAGCCCAGCCGCTTCGAAAGCGCTTCGCCATCCGCGCCGACTAGCAGCGGGAAGTGTCCCAGCTGAGGCGTCGGCCCGCCGAGCGCCTCGAAAATTTCGATCTGCACGCCGGAATTGGTGACGTGATCCTCGCCACGCACGATGTGGGTGATGTTGAAATCCACATCGTCGACGACTGATGGCAGCGTATAGAGGAAGGCGCCATCTTCGCGGATCAGCACCGGGTCAGACAGCGAGGCCGTGTCGATCGATACCGGGCCGCGCACCAGGTCGACCCAATCCTTGCGTTCGCCCGACAGCTTGAAGCGCCAATGCGGTTTGCGACCCTCTGCTTCCAGCGCCTGGCGCTCATCGGCGCTCAACTTCAGCGCGGCGCGGTCGTAAACTGGGGGACGGCCAGTCGCCTGCGCGATCTTGCGCTTGCGCTCGAGTTCATCCTCGGTCTCGTACGCTGGGTAAAGCAGCCCGGCGCTCTTCAGCTTTTCGGCGGCGCGCTCGTAGGCGTCGAAGCGCGCCGACTGATTGGCGCGTTCCTGCCATTTAAGACCGAGCCAGGTCAGATCGTCTTCAATGCCCTGCTCGAACTCCTTTGTGGAGCGCGCGAGGTCGGTGTCGTCGATGCGCAGCAGCACCTGCCCACCTTGACGCTCCGCAAACAGCCAGTTGAGCAATGCCGTACGGACATTGCCGACGTGAATACGCCCGGTGGGCGATGGCGCGAAGCGGAGGCGGATGGACATTCGTTCAGACTCGTTTGGAGCGGGAGGTTATGGGGTTTGAGCGGCCATTCGTCTAGCGTGCGAGCCGTCGCGGATGTGCTTGGAGAAGGCCATTTGCATGCTTAGTGTAATGGCCAATCGAGGAGCACGTCCCATGCCTGAGAAAGCGCACGAAATTCGTCTGAAGAGCCGCCCCGTCGGCATGCCGAAACCAGAAAATTTTGAGGTGGCGGAGGTATCGCTTCCAGAGCCGAAAGATGGCGAAGTGCTCGTACGCAACATGTGGATGTCGGTGGACCCCTATATGCGCGGGCGCATGTACGACCGGCCGAGCTACGTGCCGCCGTTCCAGATCGGCGAAGCGCTGCAAGGTGGCGCCATTGGCCGCGTGGTGAAGTCGAACGATGTGCGCTACCAGCCGGGTGATTTGGTGGAATCGATGCTGGGTTGGCGCGACGCGTTCGTCGGCTCGGCAGCCCCGCTGACCAAGCTGCCTGCCACCAACGTGCCGCCGCAAGCTTATCTGGGCGTGCTCGGCATGCCGGGCATGACCGCCTACACGAGCTTTCATCGCATCGGCGAGCCGAAGTCCGGCGACACGGTGTTCGTGTCCGGCGCCGCCGGCGCCGTTGGCTCGGCTGTGTGTCAGATCGCCAAGATCCGTGATTGCACCGTGGTCGCTTCGGCGGGCTCAGATGAAAAATTGGCCTGGCTCAAGTCGGTCGGCGTCGATCAGGGCGTGAATTACAAGAAGGGGAATCTGCTCGAAAACGTCCGCGCCGGCGCGCCCAAGGGCATCGACATTTATTTCGACAATGTCGGCGGCGAGCATTTGGAAGTCGCGCTCGAAGTGGCGCGGCCGTTCGCGCGCTTCATCGAATGCGGGATGATCTCGATCTATAATGACGAAGCGCCGGCGCCCGGGCCGCGCAATATGGCGTACGTGGTCGGTAAGCGAATCAAGATGCAGGGATTCATCGTCATCGACTTCATCGACATGCGCGAGCAATTCTACAAAGAGATGACCCAATGGGTGCTCGAAGGACGCGTGAAGTCGGAAGAAACCATCGAGAACGGAATCGCCAATGCGCCCAAGGCGTTCCTCAATCTGTTCACGGGCGGTAATACCGGAAAGATGCTTGTGAAGCTCGACTAAATGCCGCCACCACGTCTCTTCCAAGCCTACGTCATGGTCGATTGGAGCGCGTCATCGAAACCGGTGACGGGCGCCGACTCGATTTGGATCGGCGTCATGAAGCGCAACGTGCGCTTCCAGATGGCGTTCGAGGCGCACAATCCCGCTACGCGCGCGGCCGCTGAGAAATTGCTGGAAGACATTTTCGGTGATCTGCGCCGAAAGAGCGAACGCGCGCTGGTGGGCTTCGACTTTCCGCTGGGCTTTCCGCGCGGCACAGCGGCGGCATTGAAGCTTTCAGGCGCGGCGCCGTGGCGGCAGATGCTCGATTTCGTCACCAAGGAAGTAAAGGACAAGCCGACCAACGAGAACAACCGCTTCCAGGTCGGCGCCAAGATGAACCGGCTGATGACGGGCGAGGCATTTCCGTTTTGGGGCTCGCCCGCTCGGGACGCGCAAACCATGCTCTCCGTGAAGCGCGTGCGCGATCACGGCGCGAACGATCTGCCGGAGTTCCGGCTCGCGGAAGAAGCGGCCAAAGGCACGTCTTCGATTTGGAAGCTTTACTATCAAGGTTCGGTTGGCGGCCAAGCGCTGACGGGAATACCCGTGGTGTCGCGGCTGCGCGATGCGCGCGGCGAGAAGGCACGCATTTGGCCCTTTGAAACAGGCTGGAAGCCGCTCGCGCCTGCCGACCTTGAAGGCGTGGATGCAGTGTTTGCGGAAATCTATCCCTCGCTGTTCACCGGCAAGGTGGCGTCCAGCGCAGTGAAGGACGAAGTGCAGGTGCGCGCCGTGTGTGAGCGCTTCAACGCGCTCGACGAGAAAGGCCAGCTTGGCGCGGCTTTCGGCCCGGCGAAAGACGATCCGCGGCGCGACGCTGTTGAACGCGAAGAAGGCTGGATCCTGGGCGTCAGCCCCTAGCGTCGCGTACTTCGGCTTCAGCAACGCTACCGATCAGCGCGTCGTCTGCGTGAGCACCGCTGCTTGGTCTGTCCGCGATTGCCCACCAGCGCAACAAGAGCACGCCACCACTCAGCAGGCTCGCCGCGAGAATGGCGAACAAGAGACCGGGCACGCCCATGTGCAAATGCTCGGCGAACCAATAGCCAAGCACCGGCATCACGACGGCATAAGCAAGGATGTGACTGAATGTCGGAAACCAGTTGTCGCCACGCGCGCGCAACGCGGACGCCGCCACAACTTGCGCGCCATCGGGATGCAGGATCAGAACGCAGATCCAAATCAAAGATGAAATCAGCGCCGCGAGTTGAACGTCGGCGGTGTAAGCATGCCCGATCGGGACCGCGAACACGAAGATCGCCACCGCGGCGAAGATCATGCTCAGTTCGTTGAGACCAATGCCGGTCCAACCGGCGCGCGCTGCATCGGTCGGCGCCTTGCGGCCGATGGCCTCCGACACAAGCACGGCAGTAGCCGCCGCCATGCCCAGCGCGATCATGAACACAAAGGCCATGAGATTGAGCAGGATTTGGTAGCCGGCGACGATGTTGGCGCCGAGGCGTCCGGCGATCACCGTCATGCCGGAGAAAGCGCCCGCTTCGACCGCTTGGCTCACCGCCGAGGCAATGCCAACGCCGAGCAACGCACCGTAGCCGTGGCCCTTGGCGCCCAATTTGCGCACACCAAACGTGGCGCCATCGCGCAGAAGGAAAATCCAAATCAGCAGTGCGCCGGCGAGAAACACGCGCGCACCCACGGTCGCCCAAGCCGAGCCGACCGCGCCATGAACAGGCGCCAGATGATAGAGCGCGGCAAACGCGGGCTGATCACGCAACAACGCATAGAGCGGCGCCGCAGAAGCAGCGTGATCGTGCGCGCTCAAATCAGGCACCCAAATCAGATTCAGCCCAAGGTTCACCGCGTTGGCGAGCCACATGATGATGGTAGAGATCGCGGGTTTCTTGATGGCTTCGAGAAAATACGTGCCCGCGATGTACATGAGGTGCAACGGGATCGAGAGAGCCAGCACCGTCATCACGCGTGCGGAGAGCGGCACCAGCGCGGTTTCGACGCCAAACGTCGAGAACAAGCGCTCGCCGCCCCACCACATTAATGCGACCGACGCAGCGCCCGCCAAGAGCGCCAGCACCAAGCCGCGCCGCAATACCACGCCCGCGCCCTGCGGGTTGCCTTCGCCGAGCGAGCGCGCGGCGAGAACTTGGACGCCCTGCAGCAACCCAATGGCCGCCACTAGAAACACCGCCGTGGGCGCCCAACCGAGCGCCTGATGCGGCAGTTCAGTCGGCGCGAGCTGACCGACCACAACCACGTCGGAAATGGCCATGCCGATGATCCCAAGGCGCGCAAGCGCCACGGGCCCGGCAAGGCGCAAAAGCGCGCCGACATAAGAACGCGGAGCAGTCATGGGACGGCGGTATTTACGCGGCGAAGGCGCGGCGGTCGAGCCTCAGGCTTTCGGCATCGCGCTCTCGACGGGCTTCAGCGCGCGATAAAGCGCCGTCGAAAGGCCCGCTTCCAGCGCAAGGTATGCCGCAAAAAACACGATCCGGTCGAAAGCGACATAGGCCGTGAACGCCACCATGCTCGCCCGCGCGGCCGACGGCGCATTGGGATCGATGCCCAGCGCGCGCGCAGATAAGTAGGTGAGTGCGGCCATGAGAATGAAAGCCGGCAAGAGAAGCAGCAGGCGCGCACCGGCGATCTTCAATGTGTGCCCGCGCGTCCAGCGCCAAGTGTCGAAGGTCAGCACGCGCTTGGCGTCGGTGGTTGCAGGCGCCGCGAGATAGAGACGCGAGCTCAGCAAGACCCACAAGATGCCATAAAACGCGAAGAAGGCCAGCAACGGCGCAGGATTTTCCTGCGCGAAGCGGGTCATCACCTGCATCATCGCCACCTGATCCTGGCCCGCGCGTTGCATCTCGGGGAGGTATCCCGACATCGGACCAGCGACCAACACAATGGCGCCGGGGATGATCAACACGAAGAAGACGAGGAACAGGAAGAACCCGATCACCATCATCGCCCCGAACAGGCGCAACCCGTCGGGAACGCCGACGCGATCCCTACTGCCCAGCGCGGCCTTGATGAGCGCCGCATAGACGAAGGCCTGCACCACCCAACCGGCCACGTCGCAGATGATAGCGATGGGCGGCGATGTGATGCCGATTGCCACAAGCGCGGCGGTCGCGACCGCACCCGCCAGCGACGAAATCAAGATGAGCTGCCAGCGCTCGCGCACGAACCGCAGGGCAGCGCCCACGCAGTCGCGAATTGAAACTTTGTTGGTCATGGCCGCTTTCTTGTCGGGCTTTGCCGCAAATTGCGAGCCCTAAGCGGCGGATTTCCGCTTCGGCCACAGGCCTTTCAGCGCTTGCGCCAGCGCGTTGTCGCGCTTCTTGCGCTCGACGTCGGCTTCGCTTTCGAGCCAAGTGATTTGCACCACCTTGCGCTCGCCTTCGTATGGCAAATGCCCATGCCACGAATTGTCCGAGCGCAGGAAACCTAAGAAGTTGCCCATCAGCGGCGGCACTTCTGCGACAGTTGATTCAAAATCATGCTCATCGCGGAACACGCGTACGGTTCCGGCGGCGCCCGCGGGCCAAGCGCGGTTGAAATAGATCAACATGGTCGCAAGCTTCGACTTGCCATCGGTGTGAATGCGCCCGGCCCGCTTCGGGCATTGGCGCATAATGGTGACGAGGCGCGGACGGGGGCGGAGATCAAAGCCCAGCAACTCGGAGGCTGCTGAAGCCATCTCATCGCCCTGTAGCTCATCGAGGAATTCGGCGAACGCGCCCGTCGGCTTCACCTCGTCGAGTGTGAGATAGCCGGCGTGCTGCAGGTTGGGAAAATCGCGCTCCAACGCGTCAATCTGATCGGCCTTCAGCGAACCCTCGCCGGTGAAGTGCGAGAACGGTTCGCGCGCCGTGTGCGCTCGTTTGAAGGCGTCGAGATCGAGATATTTCAGGGCCATGACTGGCCGAGAGTTTAGGGCTGGCCCCTTGGCGCTACAAGCAGCGCTTGCGCGCGGGCTCGCCGCGATGCAGCAAGGCGCCCATGCAAATGAAGCCTGTTCATGTGGTGGGCGGCGGCCTGGCAGGCTCGGAAGCCGCCTGGGCGTTGGCCGATGCCGGCGTGCCGGTTGTGCTGCACGAAATGCGGCCCGTCCGCATGACCGACGCACACAAAACGGAAAACTTCGCCGAACTGGTGTGCTCCAATTCATTCCGCTCGGACGACTGGACCGGCAACGCGGTGGGGCTGCTTCACGCCGAACTGCGCCGCTGCGGCTCGCTGGTGATGCGTTGTGGTGACGCGGCTCAGGTGCCTGCGGGCTCGGCGCTGGCGGTGGACCGCGACGTGTTTTCGGGCGCGGTGACGGAAGCGTTGAACGCGCATCCGCTGATTGAAGTGCGGCGTGAGGAGATCAGATTGATCGACCAACTCTTGAGTCATTCCGGACGCGCGGAGCGCGATCCGGAACCTAGGGCCAACGACGAGGGCGATGCCCTGGGTTCCGGGTCTACGGCGCTTCGCGCCTCCGCCCGGAATGACTCAGTTATTTTTTGCACGGGACCTTTGACCTCCGCCGCACTCGCAGACGCCATCCGCAACATGACCGACGAAGACAGCCTCGCCTTCTTCGACGCCATCGCGCCGATCGTGCACGCCGACTCCATCGATTTCGACATCGCATGGCGCCAGTCGCGCTATGACAAGGAAGGTCCGGGCGGCGACAAGGCGGCCTACGTCAACTGCCCGATGGATCAGGGGCAATACGAAGCGTTCATCACCGCGCTCAACGCCGGCGCCAAAACCGAATTCAAGGACTGGGAGAAAGACACACCTTACTTCGAAGGCTGCCTGCCGATCGAAGTGATGGCGGAACGCGGACCGGAAACGTTGCGCTTCGGGCCGATGAAGCCTGTCGGCCTCGCCGATCCGCGCACTGGCAGACGCCCTTACGCCGTGGTGCAGCTTCGCCAGGACAACAAGCTCGGCACGCTCTTCAATATGGTGGGTTTCCAGACCAAGCTGAAATACGGCGCGCAGGAAGAAATTTTCCGCATGATCCCTGGTCTACGTGACGCACGGTTTGCGCGGCTCGGCGGCATTCACCGCAATACGTTTCTGAATTCCCCGAAGCTGCTGGACGAAACGCTGCGCCTGAAGCGCGAACCGCGTGTCCGCTTCGCTGGGCAAGTGACCGGCGTTGAGGGCTATGTCGAAAGCGCCGCAATGGGCCTGTTGGCAGGGCGCTTCGCTGCGGCTGAGCGTTTGGGCGCGGCGACTGCACCGCCGCCGCAAACAACGGCGCTGGGCGCGCTCATTGCGCACATCACCGGAGGTCACATCGGACCGAAAGGCGCGTTTCAGCCCATGAACATCAATTTCGGTCTCTTCCCCGAAATCGAAGCGCCGACGCACGATGCGAACGGCCGTAAGCTCAAAGGTGAAGAACGCGGCCGCGCCAAGAAGCGCGCAATGGCGGATCGCGCTCTAGCCGATCTCGAGACCTGGCTGGCTACAGGCGCCCCGTCGCCGAAACCGCAACCAGTTTCATCTGACGCGTAATGAGACTCCGCTCAGTGCGGCCGTCTTCTATGGCGCGCAGATAGAGCGGCGTCAGCGCCACGTAACCCATCGCCGGAAACGCCTCCGCAGAAATCACCTCGGCGCGGGCGGTTGCGAACGCTGCGCGCGCGCGCTCCACCATCGCATGCGGATCGCCGTTTTCCTGCGGCAGCACCGAACGCCCCTTCGCGCGCCAGTGAGATGCCGCCCGCAGCAAGCCCGCGTAGCCCCATGCTCGCGCGGACGCGTTCACAACAGACGCGTCTATGTCGGCGCGGCACGCCGCCAGCGCGGTTCGAAGCAGATTGCCCGCCGTGCCTTCGAGATAAGCGTCGATCTCCGCAAACGTCGCGAATGCTGCGCCATCCAAGTCGCGCCCGCGCGCATCGATCAGCGCCTCCAGTGCGCTCCGGGGCAAGGGCGTTTCACGATGTGTCTGCGCGATCGCCGCCAGAACCGGGTGCGCGCGCACTGGTCCGCCGTCGAACACCTCCGCCAGCGCGTCTCGCCACCATTGCAAACGGATGTCGCCGATGGCGGCTTGCGTTACGACGTCCGCAGTGCGTGCGATCTCGTTGTTCAGCGCGTAAATCGCGACAAGCCGAGCGCGCACATCAGCCGGGGCGAAGCGGCTCGCCAGCCAACGATCTTCGTCGACGCGCCGGACTTCGGCATCAAGCCCTGCGTCCGGCGCCATTGCCTTAGCCGAGCGTTTGCGCGCCCGTCATCGCCACCAGCATCGGCACCGACAAGAAGGTATTGGTGCGCGAGAACAGCATCGCGGTGCGTGCGGCCTTGGCTTTCGCATCGGCGGCGAGATCGGGATACTTGTTGTCGATGTTGAGGGCTTTCTGCTGGTTCGGCCAAATCACGAACCAAACGTTGAACCACATGATGACGGCCAACCACATGCCGATGCCGATGAAGATGTGCTTGCCGACAGCAAACGACGGATCGTCGGTGGCGCCGAGCGTCAGCGCTTGAATCAGGTAGTTTTGGTTCCAAGCCAGCAGCAGACCGAAGATCAACGTCGACATCGCCGCCCAGCGGAACCAGAACAGCGCCGCCGGCGCGATCACTTTTCCGATGGCC
>JBAQGO010000047.1:0-32879 GCA_049287825.1 Vitreimonas sp.
GCCGTGATCCGCGCGTTCGAGCGCCCTTGGATCACAAGCCGCGGCAGATTGATTTCCATGATCCGTCCGTCGCGCGCCAAGTTCACATTGCCTTGGATCGTCGTGCCCGGCCCGCGTCCATCGATATCACTGAGCACAAGCCCGCCATCCGGAGCGCGGCCGAGCGTAACGCGCATGGTCGCGGCCTGGCCCACGGGCTTGGTCCAGAAACTCCACGGCGATTGGATTGAGGCATTCAGTAAGTTCAGGTCCAGCCGCGCTTGATTAACGTCGAAGCCGCGCCCTTGGCCGTTGATAGTCACGCCCACGCGGCCTTCCGCGTATTGCGCCACCGTGTAGCCAAGCCGCACCAGGTCGCGCGCATCGAAGTCGCCGGAGATCTGATAACTTGAAGAAGCACGCCCCGGCGGCTGGTTCAGCCGCTCCGTCCAGGCGACTTGCACATTGGAGCCGCCCGCCCGGATCGGTCCGGTGACGGTGAGCGCGCGCTGATCGCCGCGCACCGTCAATTGGCCATTCGAAAGCGGCACGCGACGGTTCGACATCGTGCCCGCGAAGTTCTGCAACCGTCCGTCGACGCTGAAGCGCCAATCGGCGAACTGAACGTCATGCTCCATCGGCCGCTGCAGCGTGAGATTGACCGAGCCCCGCCCCGTCACGCTCGCCGCATCCACCGGAATACGCTCGCGCAAATCCAGCGGGCGCTGCATCAGCACTTCCATGATGTTCTTCGCATTGCCCTCGGCGTGCGCCGCGACGGAGACGAATTGGCCGTCGTGGGGGCTGAACTGCGCGACATCGATGCGCCCGTTGCTCAGCGCCAGATTATTTAGTCGCCCTTCTGGGATCAGCATGTGGAAGCTGTTGGCGCCCAACACCGCGCTGGCGCGTGCGTTGGTCACGGGCGACATCGTATCCAGAAATTGCATCTGAGCGCCGGTGACATTAAACGTCACGTTGATCGCATCATCGCGCATCGGGCCGCTGACGCTGTCGGTGGGGCGGATGTCGATATGGGCCCGCACATCGGTCACCGCGCCGGCGCGCAGCGTGTGATCCAGATAGCCATGCGCGCCGCTCGCCAGCGTCATCGGCCAAAACGCCACGACATCGCGCACGCTTAGCGCGCCGGCGACAGACGCATCCAATTGTAACCCCGGATGCAAAGCATGATCCGGCCCAGCCTCACCCCAATAATAGCGCCCGGCGCCATCGATGACGCCTTGCGCCGTGCGCGCATGCAGGCGCGAGAAATTGATCGAACGATCCGCCGACACAATCGCGCCCACCGCCTGCAGGTCGGTGAGATTGATCGGCGCACTGAAAGTGCCTGGCACATCCAGCGTCATCGATGGAAAGGCGATGTCGAACGCTGCCGGCTCGTTGGGCGCCGCGCGCAGAATGCGCGAGACATCGCGAAGCCTCGCCTCGCCGCGGACGCGTGTGCGCGACCCGGCAATCTGTAGCTGATCGAGGATCAGCTGATCGCTGCGAATATCGTAGCGGCCGTGCAGATGCCCTCCGCCAAGATTGAACACGCCGCCCGCCATTTCAGCATTTCCGCGGCCAACAACCACATCGCCCTCAAAGCGATTGATCCCGGTACGGCGATCGAGCCCCACGACCACACGCGCCGTCATCGGCGCGTCCAGGCCGCCGAATGGCCCCAGCGCCGCCTGCGAGAAGAGCGCGCGGGGGCGCACATTCTGCGCTCCGAATTGTACGACTGCCGACTGGAAGCGTGTGTCGGTCGTGATGCTGAGGTTTGCTGGCGCCAACCCTTGCGCGCCCTCTAGTCGAGCGCCGGCCGTCAATGCCAGCACGTTGCCGCGACGGGCCAACGAAAAGCTCGCCGCGTTCGCAGTCCAGCGTGCGCCGTTCCTTTCTTCGACAATGGTCAGGTGTGCGTCACGGATGCCCAAGCCCTTCAGTCCGCCGGCGCTGCCGACCGGCGCGAATGCGTGCTGCAGGCCATCGAGCATGCGCGCCACGCTCTGCTCCAGCGACTCGCCCGCAGGCGTCGGCGGCAGGATGATGTCTGGCGGGTTGCCCGGCGGCCCGAACGCGAGCCATGTGGCGCCGGTCGCCTTGCGCGTCAGCGTGATTTCGCCGCCGTCGAATTCAGCCCGCACCACCGAGATGTGGCCGATAAGCAGCGGCAACACCCCCAATTCAATGCGCGCCTCGCGCGCCCGCGAGAGAACATGACCCCGACCGTCCTCTGCGGTGACCCCGACTGCACGTAATTCGAGCGCGCCCGCCTGCGTCCAGGCCAGCTCCACGCCTTGGATGCCTACTGGACGGCCGCCGCGCGCGCGGCTCAGATCTGTCTGGATCTGCTGCTTGAGGAAGCTCAGTTCGACCGGCCCTTGGCTCAGCCGCCACCAAGCCACGCCGAGCCCAATCGCGAGTGCTGCGACCAGGCCAAGCAGGACTTCGACGGCAATGAGCGTCGAGCGGCGTATCATCCGCTTTTCTCCGCCGCCCCGCCGGCCAAAACTCTAGCGCGAGCCGTTGTTTTCGCGCAAAGCCAGCGCGACGCGCTACGGAAATCCGCAGTGCGCCCAACAGCCGTTCGGCTGCTGGCCCGGAGGCCTGCAATGGCGAAAACGCTCAAACCTGGCGACCCCGCACCCCCGTTTGATCTTCCAACGGCCGGGGGCGGACACGTCAGCTTGGCGAGCCTTAAAGGCAAGCGCGTCGTCCTCTATTTTTACCCAAAGGACGACACACCTGGTTGTACCGCAGAAGCACTAAGCTTCACTGAAAACGCGAAACGCTTCGCAGCTGCGAAGACGACCGTGATCGGCGTCTCCCGCGATAGCGTCGTTAAGCACGATAAATTCGTGGCCAAACATGGGCTCAACGTTGAATTAGCTTCGGACGAAGATGGCAAAGTCTGCGAGGCTTATGGCGTCTGGGTCGAGAAAAGCCTTTATGGACGCACCTACATGGGCGTCGAGCGCGCCACCTTCCTGATCGACTCCAAGGGCCGCATTGAGCACGTCTGGCGCAAAGTAAAAGTGCCAAGACATGTGGAAGACGTACTGAAAATGGTTAAGGCCTTGGGCGAGAAATAGGCCGTTTTTACTATGTCTGGCGCAGATTTGGCGCGGAATTCGCTAGTCACCGTTAAGAAACCTGAAATTCCTGTAAACGGCAGTGCCTAGCTGTTGCAATTCGGGAGCCTTTCGGGTTCTAGTCAGCTCTGGTGGGGCTAACGAGAATTTGTTGTTTAGGTTAGCGGGCGGTGGCGGACCATGAGCCAGTTCGGATCGCGGGCACGAGCGTTCTTTGATCGCGCGTTTCCGGAACGTCAGATTTATCATCGGAGCGGGGGGACCGTCCGATATGTTTCGCTCTCGCCTGGTAAACAGGCCCTTCTGGCGCTGAGCGCCGTCGGCCTCGCCGGCTGGTGCGTTTACGCAACCGCCAACACCGTCCTCGCCGGCAGCCAAGTCACCGCCTCCAACAACGAAATCGAACGCGAGCGCGCCAAGTACGATCGCTGGCTGAACGAAAGCCGCGCCCAAGCCGCCGCCTCACAAGCCCTGCTCACCGAACGCACGCGCCAATTCGACCGCGCCACCGCCGATTTCGAAAACCGCCACGAAGTTCTGCGCTCGCTGCTGGAATACGCTGGCGGCTCGAGCCTGCAACTCGCGGCGGCCCGCCCAATTGAGCGCGATGGCGCCCGCATCATCATGGCGGCCTCGATCGATGAAGCCGAACCGCGCGAGAGCCGCGCCGTCGCCTCCGAGCCCTATCACGTCACCACCGTCGGCTTTCGCGCCCGCACCGAGCGCCTCGACGCCGATCAAGAGCAAACGCTCAACCAACTGGAAGACCAAGTCGAACAACGCACCGAGCAAGAGCGCGGCGTGCTGCGTCTCACCGGCATGCCAATGTCGGCGCTCACCGGCCCAAGCTCGGAAACAGAGGCCGCTGGCGGCCCGCTGGTTCCGCAAGATTTCGTCGCCTATCTGCGCGATAGCGGCCTGAACCAAGCGTTCGCCAACCGCGTCGCACAGGTCGCCGCCCGCATCAGCGAAAGCCGCCGTCTCGACGGCATCATGGCCTCGACGCCACTGGCCGCGCCTGTCGCCGTCGATTATCGCGAAACGTCAGGTTTCGGTGGCCGCGTCGACCCGTTCACGGGCCGCACTGCTTATCACTCTGGTCTCGACATGGCCGCCTTCGAGCGCGCGCCGGTCGTCGCCACCTCTCCTGGCACGATCGTCTTTGCCGGCACCCGCAACGGTTACGGCAATTGCGTCGAGGTCGATCACGGCCACGGCTTCAAAACACGTTACGCGCACTTGCGCGACATCCAGGTGCAACCAGGCGAGCACGTCGCCATCGGTCAGCGCATCGGGTCCATGGGTTCTACGGGGCGGAGCACAGCAACACACCTCCACTATGAGGTATGGTTCCGCGGCAGGGCGGTTGATCCTGTGAACTTCTTAAGGGCAGGACGGCATGTTCACGAACAAGGGTAACAACAACAGCTCCAACCGGCCGGAAACAATATCAATGCCCTCAGCGCCCGATCCAATGACACAACGCAGAACGACGACGGGCCGCACGGGCATCGCATCAATCATCGCAAACGGCGTGAAGATCACCGGCACCATCGAAGCTGACGGCGCTGAGCTGCAAGTCGACGGCGAAATCGAAGGCAACGTCCGTGGCGGTTCGCTGACCGTTGGCGATACCGGCATGGTCAAAGGCGACGTCGTCTCCGAAAGCGTCACTGTGCACGGCCGCGTCGAAGGCTCAGTCCGCGCCCGCAAAGTCGTGCTGGCGCGCAACGCCCACGTTCTCGGCGACATCGTCCACCAATCGCTCTCGGTCGAAATGGGCGCGGTGTTCGAAGGCCAGTGCCGCTACCTGCAGGACCCACTTTCGCAGTCAGGCCCTGGCGCGGCGGCGCAGCCGCAAGTGGTCTCGAGCCGCCCCGCCAACACGTTCGGCGGCAACTCCGTGTTCGGAGATCCAGACGGCGACCGCATGGTCTCCGGCGTCATCGTCGGCAGTTCGAACTAAGCATTCAGTCGAAAGACCAGTCAAAGGCCCGGCCAACGCCGGGCCTTTTTCGTTGCGCGATTATTAAGGTGCGCCATTGGCCCATGTGCGACCTTCGCGGAGGGTCCCGGGGCGCCGAAGATTCAAAGCCGACGCTGCGCAGTGGCGAGCGACGGGTTTCATGTCCGAAGGTGGCGAGCCCAATCCGCGCGATGCCTCTAGCGTCGTCCGCGCCCGAACCACGGGCTAACCGGAGCAAAACTTCCATGGACTCGACGTATCCCCTGCAGCGCATTCGCCGCGCGCTGGCCGTGATCGCCCTCATCGCCAGCATGTCCGCCGCCGCCAGCGCCGCAGCCGACACGCCTTCATTGACGCCGTGCAGTGCGATTGAGTACCGGCAGTTGGATTACTGGATCGGCGACTGGGACACCTTCGACTCTGACGCCCTGAACGGTCCCTCCATCGCGCATGCGGTGATAACGCCGCTCGTTGACGGCTGCGCTCTGCACGAGCGCTACGAACAGTCCGATGGCCTTGTCGGCGACAGCATCCTTAGCTTCGATCCCGTGCGCCGGCAGTGGCAGCAGACCTGGATCACCAATCACGGCTCAAACATGGTGTTGTGGGGAGAGCTTCGTAACGCGGCGCTCGTGCTTGAAGGCCAAGTGCATCTGCGCAATGGCGCCACCGTCCTGCAACGTATCACCTGGCGAAGCGAGGGCGAGGCCGTGCGAGAGACGGCAGTGCTGTCCAGAGATGGAGGCGTGCGCTGGGAGCCTGCCTTCGACGTTCTGTTCCGGAAGCGCTGAGTATCGCCTTCCGGCGAAATCGCGCCGCCGGCAGTGTGTGTGTGCGAAGGTCCGCAATGCGGCTGAGATCGGACGCACGAAAAATCAGCAATGGGGCCTAAGGTGGCCCAAAGCAGACACCGGACGCGCTCCGCGCAATCACTCATTTGGCGCTAGCACGACTTGGACCGCGCCAGTCGAATCCTTGAGAATGATGCGCTCTCCACGGCGCTCGACTGTTCGCACTCCGTTTAAGGCATTCAGCACCGGCTGGTTTAGCGGCCATTCATCGACGCTTCGATGACTGCCACGACGCAAACAAGTCCCCGCCAGTATGACGCCCGCTTCGATGGTGATCTGCCTACCTGCCGCGCTGTAGCTTCCGATTAGTCCGCCGCATCCCGGTGAGCCGTGAAGTGACCCATGAATGAAGGTCACGGTTGATGCTTTGCGACGATTGAACGTATCCCGCGTCCGGACGACAGAATGTCCGTCGAAGTATGCCTCTATCTCCCAGTTTCGATTCTCAATTCCGGATGAGATCAGCCTGCGACCCGATAAAACTAGCCTTCCGTTCGCATCTCGCAGACTGAGTTGATCGTCGCTTACACGCACATCCGATACGGTCGGCATTTCCTGATCGAACAGTTCAACAACCGGCGGAATCGTTTCCCCGCACCTCGGCTCACTCTCCCAAGCATTCGTGAATCGCCGCGTCGTTGCGTTGTACGCCCACGAGCGCCGATAACAGGGGATGTCGAGAGACAGAGATTGGCCCTCCAGCTCCAGAATGGCGTCGCCTTCTATCGGCGCGCCCGGGAAAGAGGTGAGACCCCAGAACGTGGACGTGCTTCCAAACGGGGCAGGCCCACGTGACAGCGAAGACATGGCGCACCCTGCCAGCGCCAATGACATCACGATCGCCACAACCACAACACTTCGCATCGGCCAGCTCCATCGGGCGGCGGCCAAACCCTACATGCGTGAGCAGTGATGTCGAATGTCGCATAACGGCGAAATCCTGCCGCTCACGGCGTGCGAGCGCGAGCGGCCGGATGTCGGTAAATTCGGACGCCCAAGCCGACCGATGCAGGGCGCCGCGAAGCGCCATCCTAGCTAGTGCGGGAAATTCGGACTCGGCCTAGTGCTGGGGTTGGAGGGTAACACGTCATGACACAGGTCCCCAGCCAGCAACCCGCAAAACCAAAATTGACCGCTCTGCAGCAAGTCTTTTGCGCCTGGCCGTTGGCGCTTGTGATTGTTGGTGGCGCTATCGGCGGACTCTGCGGCGGTGTCGCCTGGGGAATTAACACGCGCATCATGGCGAGCGGAATGAACGCGCCTGCGCGCTATGGGCTCTGCGTGCTCACAGGAGTTGTCGCTGCCGTGGCCTGGTATTTTGCTGCGCTCGCGTTGGTGCCGGTGATCGCGTCAATGTTTGCAAGTCACTAGCTACTGGCTTTCGGCGAAATCCCGCCGCTGCCGGTGTGCATGCGCGAAGGTCTGGTTGTTGGCTGAACTCGGACAGTCGAGAAATCGGCGCTAGGTCGCGGTCTGGCCCAATTCGGCCATTGGGTTTTCCTGAACCGCGCACACACTTGCGTCTCGCCAACTAGCCTTAGCCTTCTGCGGCCCGCTTCAAGCCAGGCAGCACAAAGCTCCGCCATCCGTTATCCAACATGTCGCGGATCGGCTTGATTTGATCGACGGGGAACTTGTCCCAACCCTCATGGAGGAAGTCCACGCGCGTATGCTCCTCGTCGAGTGCGGAGAGCTGGAAACTGACCTCGGTCGCAGGCGTGCCCGGCATGTACCAAGAAAACTTGAACAGACTAGGCGCGTCGAGCGCGAGAATTTCACAATGGGTTGCGCCGCCGATGTCGTCGCGACCGGCCTTTTCTCGATCCTGCTGCATGTAGAAGATGTGCCCGACCGCCGCTTTGTAGCGCATGCAACCGAGCCAATCTGGCGCCCGGAGGGTGAGCGCGGTCCACACCGACGCGAGCGGCCGGTCGATCACAATCGACTCCGAAATTGGAGCAAGCTTTTCCATCATCGACCGTCCTCCGCCAGTTTCTTGAGCGCCGACAGCCGACCCCGCCAGAACTCGCCGAACCAATCTTGCGCGTCCTTCAAGAGCTGCCTCTCGAGCGTGTAGATGTTTTCGCGCCCGCGTCTTTCCTCACTCACTAAACCGGCCTTTCGCAGCACGGCGAGGTGCTTCGACACCGCCGGTCGGCTGATCTCAAAGGAGTGGGCCAGCTCATGTACAGGCAGCGCCCCCCGCCGCAGCGACGTTAGGATGGCTCGCCGGGTCGGATCAGCTAACGCGCCAAAGAGAGCGGTGAGTTCTGGTTCACGCACACCTATAAATACGTAACTAAACGGTTACGAGTCAAGGGCCATTGACCGGTTTTCGGCGAGGGCTTCATCCAGCTCGACACCACCCATCGACAGATCAATTCCGCTGACTGGACCATCCATGGCGTCATCGCTAACGGCGCAAGCGTTGATCTATCGGATCATGATCGGACGCCGTTGACAGGACCTAGAATTTGGGCCCAGCGCGGCTCATTCTTGGCGCTATGGATGAGCCGGAAATCATCGAGGTTCCGCGAGACGCCGCCCCTGGTGGATGGGATGGCGAGGTCGTCGTCTATCAGGACAAACCCGCAAAGGGGATCATCGCCGTCACTGACGGGGTCAAGGATTGGGATTGCGCACACGACTTAGACGCGGCGCTGGCAATAGCGAAGGCATACGCAGCGACGCGCGGACGGAATAGAATCTACGTCACGCGGGAGCCCCCAGACGGGCGACTAAGCATGGAAGAAATAAAGCCCGGCGACCCTCGCACGCTCCGTTGCTCGTTCTGTGGCAAGAGCCAGCACGAGATCAAGAAGCTGGTGGCAGGTCCCCATGTGTTCATCTGTAACGAATGCATCGATCTCTGCCACGACATCATTCACGATCCGGCTGAACCCAGCTCCTGACGGAGTTAGCCCCGCGGTCGCGGCTTTGCCCCGTTGATTGATGGCCGTGTGGGAAAAACGTCCGCTCCCGGCGAGGTTCTGCCACGCACCGTGCGCGGGCACGAACGGCGGCTTGAGGACGGAACTCTGACCCTCGGGGCGTTCTTCGGAGAAGAAACTACGTAGCGAAGTCACCTTCCGGAATGGCGGACCGGACTGGGGTCCTGCCAGTTCTCGCGCGGAATTGTCCAAGTCAGGTGGTTCATGAATCGAGCTATTTCGTCCTCGGCGTCGTATTCCGCGGGGTAGTCAATTCGATATTCGATCGTCCATGTGCCGCCAGCGTAACAGAATACGTAAAGGTCCGAGTGCAGCTGGGAACCTGTTCGACCGGCAAAATCGCCGCTGTAGGCGTAAGATACCTTGGTGCCGAAATAGCTGGCTCCGCCCTGCCTGAGCGCGAAGGCGCCGGTGCGTATTTGAGTAGCATCGGGATGCACGCTCATTATTTCTTGTTGAATTGCTTGGGTTTGCCGACCGCACAAAATCGATCGCGTAATTTCAATAGTTTCCCGCGGTGAGCCGATGCTCAAAATTGACGGCGATCGAAACACATAGACCGTCGCCGCAATTTCCATCGTCGGCGTGGTGCGGTTGTACCCAGCGCTTTCGTCTGTTCCGTCGGCGTTGTAGCGCACCACCTCGACACGTTGAAAATCACCAATCGATGGTGGGAAAACCATCCCGCTGGCGGCCTGGGTATAGGGCTCGCTCGTCGACAGCGGGACGCGATCCTGTGCGGCGGCCCCGGCGCCAAGGACAAGGAGCAATGCTCCAGCTGCAAGCCCCGTGTATCGGACCACCATGCAATTCCTTTACGAGCGCCGATTGATCGTGGCGATTACTATTAGGCGCCAAGGTTCTATGGAGGGAACGAGGCACGGCACAAATGGCGGCTTTCGGCGAGAGCCTGGATGTGCGAGCGCGAACGACTGCTTAGCGCCTGACCTCGGACACTTGAGAAATTGCGTTAGGTCGGGCGCTGGCCCAAGTCGGATCGTACGCACCTTCATCGTTGTTGGTGCGCCATCGAACAATGTAAAGAAGGAGATATGAGAGGCGCGCTCCCATTCTTAGTCATGTTGGCCCTGGCATCTGCAGCCTCGGCCCAAGACACGACCGTCTCGGAAAATGGGCTAGGTCCATATCACTTCGGAATGACGTTGGCCGACGCCCAGGCGACCGCACCGCGTGCCGCTTGGCACGTCGACACATTGGCCGACACTCAGGCCCTAATGGGCGGGCCGCTCTTACAAGTTGGCGCCGATCGCTTCTTGGCGAACTTTGTTTTCGATCACGGCGCGCTTCAATCTATTGTTTTGGACGGGCCAACGTCGGCGCGTTGCGACGAGGCCATCAGGTCGCGGATTGAAAGCGAACTCGAACCGAGCTTTGGCGTGTTCAGTAGTGCGCCCGGACCGCGCGAGCGCGGTCAGCTAGTCAGCACGTCGATCACGAGCTTGGGTTCGGAAATCCGGGAGCGCACCGACCAGAACGGCAATCATGTCATCTATGCTTCGCGACGCCGCGGGATGTTCATTCAGGTCGAGGGCGATCCGATTAGGGAAGGCGGTTGCAACGTGGTGCTTGCCTTCAATGCTCAGCTTCCATACGCGGGACCGCTTTTGGCGCCCGTCACCTTCGATGAATTGGATCGGGCTCGATCACTAGTGAACCCGCAATGGGTTTCGCGACCACGCGCGCGGGCATTCGAACAATACTATCCTGCGGGCGCCCGAGACGCAGACATTGAAGGACGTACGACGCTTGATTGTCTCGTCAATATGGATGGGTCTTTGCGGTGCCTAGTAGGTTATGAAGACCCGATCGGCGGAGGATTCGGAGAGGCGGCGCTACATATCGCGGAGGATTTTCGCGTTTTGCAAAGTACGACTGGCGTTCCAGCGGCGGGCAAGCGCGTGAGGGTGCCAATATCCTTCCGATTGAGCGATGGACCGCCCCCTGTAGGACCATCAAACGAATAGTCCACAATGGCTGATATCGGCGAGTTTCAGCCGCTCACGGTGTGCATGCGCGAACGTCTCGTTGCTGGCCAAAACCAGACGCACGAAAAATCGGCAATAGGGGCTAAGCTGGCCCATTCCAGCCGCTCACGATCTCTGAGCATTCAGTTCACTTAGCGAATTCTCTGGCGATAGCCGCCGCCCTGTGGCGACCGGCATGGCGGAAGCCCTTTGATCGGCGCCGCAAAGCGTGGCATCGGCTCAGGCCGTGCCGCTTGTGGTTCTTCTCGCGATTGCCGTGGTCGTCGCAATTGTCGCGCGGCGACTTAGGCTGCCATACACGGTGGGGCTGGTGCTTGTCGGCGTCGGCATTGCAATGGCCAAATTGCAGATCGGCGCGACACTCACACACGATTTCATTTTCTTCGTGATTTTGCCGCCGTTACTCTTCGAGGCGGCGTTGGCGCTTCGCTGGCGCGATCTTTGGGTGGACGCTGGCCTTTTAGCCGTCTTTTCCACGCTTGGAACCGTCATCGCCGCAGCGGTGGTGGCGTTTGGCTTCACAATCTCATTGCATTGGCCATTGTCGGCGGCGCTTGTCTTCGGCGCGCTGATTGCGGCCACCGATCCGGTAGCCGTCATCGCCATGTTCAAGGACAACGGCATCACAGGTCGCCTACGCACGCTGTTGGAAGCCGAGAGTCTATTCAACGACGCTGCGGCAGCGATCCTGTTTTCATTGGCTGTAGGGCTTGCGACGCAGAGCGGAAGCGCCGACGCGAGCATGTTGAGCGGGCATTTGCTGCTCGTCATTGGGGGCGGCGCTATGATTGGCGCGGCATGCGGCGGATTCGCCATCGTCCTGGCGGGCCGCACAAGCGAACATTCGGTCGAGGTGGCGCTGACGGTGCTCGCGGCGTACGGCTCGTTCCTCGTGGCAGAACAAGTGGGCGCGTCGGGCATCCTGGCGACGGTGGTGTCAGGCCTCGTCGTGGGCAATTTGGGCGTTTTCTCTGAGCGAGCCGACATCAGCAAGAAGGCCAAAGAGTTCGCGCTGGAGTTTTGGGAGTTCGCCGCGTTTCTCGCCAACTCGATGGTGTTTCCCTTGATCGGCGTGGCGATCGGCGCGACCGCGTTTGCGCCGGAAGCCGCATTGGGTTTCGGCGCGGCGATCGTTCTCGTGCTGATCGCGCGCGCGGTGACGATCTATCCGCTCAGCTTGGCGTTCGCGGCGACGCGTCAAAAGGTGCCGATGGCGCATCAACATGTGTTGTGGTGGGGCGGGTTGCGAGGCGCGCTGGCGTTGGCGCTGGCGCTTTCGCTTCCTGACGCCATGCCGTACCGCTCCGAGATAGTCGTGACCACATTCGCGGTAGTGGCGTTTTCCATTGTCGTGCAGGGGCTGACGATGCCGCTTCTGCTTCGGAGGTCTACCGTGTCCGATGATGCACGGCAGCGTGATCGTTGACGCACGCTGACCTAGGCGCACTGCGCCGTCCGATAACGCCGCCGATCGTGAGTGCGTTCTATTCTCTGGCAAGCTTGATCTGCGCCGCTGCCGGCGCGTCGCTTCTTCTGCCCCAGGCGTGTTTGATTGGATGTGGGCGATCAAGCCTGCAGCCTATCGCCAACTCTTGGTGATGGCGCCCTGGTCTGGCCTTGGATTTTGCCTGCTCGCCATGGCAATGGCGCTGACCTCAGTTGGATGCTTTAGGCGCAAGCGTTGGGGTTGGACGCTAGCGGTCGCCATTTTCGCCATCAACGGCCTTGCCGACGCGACGCGCTTCTTAGCCGGTGAAGTCTTCGAAGGCCTCATTGGCGTTCTTGCGCCAGCGTAATCGTGTATGTGCTCTCGCGCCCAAAGATCAGACGCGCATTCGAGAAATGACATCGTGACAAGTGACCTTTGGGCCATTGTAGCGGCGCTTCTGCTGGCGTCGGTCCAACTCGCGATCGCGAGCGTATTCACATTGCGCCATCCTATTCGACCCGCCGCTCCGAGTGTGCGAGCGCGAATGACCGGTTGAGAGCTTAGACCACACTCGCAAAATCGGCGCTACTTCGCGGGCTGGCCCGGAGCGGACAGACGAATTCAGTGCGTTCCAATTATTTGTTTAGCTAAACAGCCGCCGCATCTCCGCTTCAGGCGGGCCGTAGCAGCCGTTCGACTTCTTTTCCAATCCCGCGCGGTTGAGGATGACGACGACGCCGCGCTGGGCGCGGATGAGACCGGCCGCTTCAAGCACATGCAGGGCATCGGTGACGCCGGGCCGGCGCACCCCCAACATGATCGCCAAGAATTCGTGTGTGAGTGGCAGCTCCTCGGTGTCGAGACGATCGTCCGCCATCAACAGCCAGCGCGCCAAGCGCTCCTCGATCTTGTTGCGCGCGTTGGCGAGCGCTGTGTAAGCCGTTTGAACGCTGAACACATGCGCGAATTTGAGCAGCGTTTGGCGCAGCGAGGCGCTTGCTCCAGCGGCGTTGCTGAATGCGCGAGCCGGTGCGCGCAGTCCATCGCCGGCGGCCTGCATGTAGATGTGATGCGGCGCTAAATCCGATCCCATCAGCAAGGCGATAGCAGACATACCTTCGCGTCCGATCAAGCCAACCTCGACACCGGCCGGACCCACGCCGTTTGCCACCACTGAGGCGATGCCGCGCTCGATGAAATAGACGTGCTCAATTGCCTGGTGACGATGCTCCAGATCGCGCTTCAACGGTAGGTCGATGCGCTCCAAATGTGGGCTCAGGAGCGCGAGGTCGTCGGCAGACAAGCGCGCAAGCAAGGCATTTGTGCTGAATTGGACGGCTGACATGGCTCTTTCCCGGTTGGGGCAAGAGCACAAAGGATCTCTCGGTCGCCCGCGCCCAAGGCGCTTGCAGACGATTAGCGCAGCCTACTCTCATTCTGTTCAAGTGTACGGTTTTAGACACGCCCCGACGCGAAGTAGAAATGAGCAGCGAAGAAGGCCGCCCCTTGCAGGGCCACCTTCTTAGCCCTCACCGGCTTGGTTCAGGCTACGGGGCTGGCCGCCGGGTTGAAGGCGGCTCTAACGTCATACCCCTTGTACGGTTTCGGACAAAAGTAATTCTGGCGCGCCACGTACAGGAACTTCTCCTGGCGCCTGCACATCGATTGGCATGGCGACCGCGCGCAAGCCTCCGCCCACGGTTATGGACCTCTGCAAAGGGATCGATCCGCACGCCGAGGAAGAGCAACTCGCGGTTTGTCCCGCCTGTGGGCAGATGTTCGACTGCCGTGATCGAGAAATGGTTGCTCATCACAGTGCCGCTAATCACCGGCCAAAGCTGAAATGAGATCGTCCTAGGCGACGCGCATTGCGAATGTACGGTTTCGTACTATCATCAGGGCATCGTCGGCTTTGCCTAGGTCGCCGACGCCTGAGAGACGCTTTGGGCTCCCGCCTCGTGGAGCGAGCCCATGCGTCACTTCCGAAAGCCCTGGCGGTGGTTGCTCCTGCTAGCAGGTTTGGTTTGGGTCATCTTTTGGAGCGCGCTCGCGATGGGCTTCATTCAAGCGCCAAGCGCCCTACCCAGTTAAAATCCTGCGTGCGGTTCCGCACTGGCGCGGAACTGGTTGCCGTTAGCAGACTCGCGACTACCACCCAGCACTCCCGTTGGGCGCTGCGCGCTGGTCGCCCCGATACGCATTGAACTTGTACGGTTTTGTACGGTTTCCGACCTACGGAAATGTAAGTTGATTACCGTTAATCCCAGCTTTTTTAATTCATACTCGGAACAAATTGGAGAGTGCTCCATGCCTCGTGTTCTGGGCAACAATCACGACCCGCGCATCCCGGCTCAACCGGCCGGTTTTCCGCGCGCCGTCATCGCTTATGCCGTCCTCTGCTTTGTCGCTGCAGTCTTCGTGATCGCGAGCACGTTCCTACCAAGCTGAAGACCGCCGGGCCGATTACCTTCCCCCGCAAGTCCACCAATCGGCCCAGGTTGAAAGCGGTCCTGCCCCAGCCGGACCGCTTTCTTTTCCCGCCAGTCAGCTCGGCCGCGGCCAGATCTCGGCGCGTTCTGTAATCTGGTCGAAGATGCGCGCGTGGTCGGCGCGATGGCGCTTCAAGCCATCCTCAGCGATCTCTCGAACGGCGGCCTGCGAGCCTGAAAACTCGAAGCCAGCAACGCGCACGCCGTTCACAATGTAGTCGATCTCATACATCGCAGCACCCTACGCCCATTGCGCCGTGCAATGTGTGCGGCGCCTGACAGATCAAGCCGAAATCCCTGATACGCTGGGACGGAAGTGTCCGACTTCGGCGGAATCCTGCCGCGTGTGATGTGCATGCGCGAGCCGGCTGGTTTGCGTCTGAACTCGGACTGTCACAAATCGCCGCCGGGGCGGGCGCTGGCACAAAGCGGACGCCCGGTGTGCATCCGCGAATGGCGGGTGAACGTCTGAACTCAGACACTCGCGAAGTCGGCGCTACGCAGTTGAACTGAGGGAACGCAAACGGCGTGACCTGCGTTGACGTTCCCGGCCGAGCCTTGAGGCAACGTCAATGCTGCTGCAAAACCTGATCAATTCAATTTTCCGCGAAGGCCAGATCGTCGTCCGCACGCCTGACGGCAAGGCTTTTGGCGCCAACGGCGCGCGCGTGGACGACTGTGCGCTCGTCGTCCGGATCGTCGACGATAGGTCGTTGTGGCGGATAATGCGGAATCCGGAACTGGCGGTTGGTGAAGCCTACATGGACGGTGGCTTCGTGGTTGAGCGCGGTTCGATCTACGATTTCCTGGCGCTCGCAACGCGCAATGGCAAAAACGTGAAGCCGCGCGGCTGGCTCGACATGCAGCATCGCAACCCTCGCAAGGCGTCACGCCGCAACGTGGCGCATCATTACGATCTTTCAGGAGATCTCTACCGGCTCTTTCTCGACGCGGACCGGCAATATTCCTGCGCGTACTTCGCTCGTCCTGATATGAGCCTCGAAGAGGCGCAGGACGCCAAGAAGCGCCATATCGCAGCCAAGTTGTTGCTCGCGCCCGGCCAGCGCGTGCTCGACATCGGGTCCGGCTGGGGCGGTTTGGGTATCACGCTTGCGGAAGATTACGGCGTCGACGTGAGCGGCGTGACGCTCTCGACCGAGCAACTGAACGAATCGCGGGCCCGCGCCGCAAAGAAGGGGTTGAATTCACGTGTGCGCTTCGACTTGCGCGATTATCGCGATGTGCAGGGAACATTCGATCGAATCGTCTCAGTTGGCATGTTCGAACACGTTGGCGAAGTCCAGTACCGAGTCTTCTTTGACACCATTCATGATCGTCTTGCCAAAGACGGCGTCGCAGTGATGCACACGATCGGCAATTTCCGCGGTCCGGGTCGCAATAATCCTTGGATCGAGAAATACATTTTCCCAGGCGGCATTGTGCCGGCGCTATCGCAAATCGTCGAGGCTGCCGAACGTTCAGGCCTCATCGTTTCCGACGTTGAAATCCTGCGCCTGCACTACGCTGAAACGCTGAAAGCGTGGCGCGAGCGTTTCGAGGCGAACTGGGATGAAGTGTGCGCTCTCTATGACGAACGCTTCTGCCGCATGTGGGCGTTTTATCTCGCGGGGTCCGAGGCGGCGTTCCGGGAGGGGGATCTCGTGGTCTTCCAGATCCAAATGGCGAAGGACCGCAACGCCGTTCCGCTGACACGTGACTACATCACCGATTTCGAGCGAGCAGGCTCGCAAACCCACAAAATCGCTGCCGAATAGGGTGAGCGCGTGCTTTCGGTCGGGCCCAGGCTTCGCGCAGGGCATTATGGGCCAGCGGCATGAGCCCTGTGTCGTCGGCAATGTGTGCGGTACCTGACAGAACGAAGTCTTATGATGGATGTTGCCGGCCATTAGCTGTTGGCGGAGCGACATGGTAGGGGTTGACGTCAGCATCGTGGGACGCTCGCTCTTGTTCCTGGATTGATCCGATGAGGTGCGTTTGACTGTTTTGAAATTTCCGAAGCCGCTCGAACTAGCACACCTTGAACCAGAGCAATTGATCGACTTGGTGGCCGAAAATGTCGGGCTCCGAGCAGCGCTTGCATTGGCTGAGGGCACAAGCATTCGGCGCGAGTTGGTTTCGCAGGAGCTCAAGCATCGCATCGGAAATCTCATTGCCGTTGTGCAGGCGATTGCGCGCAAGACCTTTCGTGACGCTGACGCGAAGCGCGTTGAGGATTTCAATGCAAGGCTGAGCGCTCTCGCAGCCGCGCAAGCGGTATTGATCGACGCTGAAACAGAACCGGCTTTGCTTCTTGATGTCGCGAAACTCGCCCTGGCGGCGCACATCTCAAACCCCGAGCGTGTCGCGATCTCTGGCCCGGATATAGCGCTGAGCGGGCGTCAGGCGCATGCATTGACTTTGGCCTTGCATGAGCTTGCCACCAACGCAGCAAAGTACGGCGCGCTATCTGTTGATGACGGCGCAGTGGAAATCGCGTGGACCAATGCGAATCTCGAACTGAACTTCTTTTGGCGTGAACGCGGCGGACCAGTGGTCACGGCGCCCACGCGAAAGGGTTTTGGGTCATCGCTGATCACGCTCAATCTTTCGACGGCTTTTTCAGGGGCCGTCGAACTGCGGTTTGAGCCGAGCGGCGTCGAATGTCTGCTTCGGGCGCCGCTCCCGCTCGCTCCATAGTGGAGCGAATGGCTTCTGTCGGCGATCCAATCAATCCCGCCAGCATGGGGTTCATCCGTCGTTCGCGCCTGGCGTTGGCGCCTAGGCGGAAAACAGTTCGAGGCCTGCAGGGATGGAGGTTGGACGGGGGCCGCCTTTTAGGATTATCGCAACCACAGCGATGAGTTCGCGCAGCGCGGTATCGCTATAGGGCTTTTGGAGGACGCCTAATGCAGCGTCCTGGTTGTCACGCGCGACGTCAGCCTGGCCGGTTGCGAACACGCTGCGAAGACCATGACGTTTGCGAAGCTGACGGGCGACGTCGAGACCTTCATTGTGTCCTGACAGGTTGATGTCGACCACCGCCATGTCGGCACGCGCACCGGACGCGCCGGCAAGCGCGTCTTCAGCGTTGTGAAAAGGGCCAATCACGTCGTGACCCGCGCAGGTCAGCGTCTGGTCGGCCGAGAGCGCAATGATGGGGTCGTCTTCTACAAACAGAATTCGCATGACGTGTCCTTCATGAGAGGCAAGCCACGTGCGAACTTTGCGTTCCGACATTTCTTCGATTGGGCGGGATTTACTGCCTCCAGCACCACATCCATCGAAGTATCGAATGTCGACACTGCGCATTCGCTCCAAACGCGCCAGGAATCAGCGTTACCTCGAGCGTTGGCGCAGACGGGACGTCCACAGTCAGCTAGCTCGGCTGACCATTAAGGCGGGACGTTTTGTTTCGCTGTAAGGAGTGCCTATGCCACGTTGGATAATATTGGTGTGCGCAGTCGCTCTGATCGGTACTGGGCTAGCTACGTGGGGCCAACCAATTAGCGGGCTATGTTTAGTGCTTGGAGCACTAGCGTCTTTGCGCGTGGCGATGGCCTATTTCCAAGGAAAGCCACGCGCCTAGCACGAATGCTCGTTTGCGCTGCGGGGGCTCGAAGCCGATAATGCCTGGTTTCGGCGATCGTGAGCTGCTCCCACGATACCCAAGCCGATGACCGGGTTGGACAGGTGAGCCGGTCGCGAAATCGTCGTCGTGACGTACGTCGGTCCAACGCTGACTGTGCGCTGTCGGACAGACCTGTCTCTCATGGGCGTCTAACTTGTGCGCCAATAGCGAACGATGTCGCATCGCGTTCGGGAACTGCGCCAGGAAGCGTTCATGCTCAATCAAACTACAGGTCCTCGCGATCAACACGTGACCCGGACGTCCAAGATTGCGGTGTCCACCGTCCTTATTCTGACGTTGTGCGCCTGTGCAGCGGGATCGACGGATGCGCAACACGCCGCCCATTCGGGTGGCCTATCGACTTTTGTGCTCGGGTTCTGGCACGGGTTGATCGCGCCCGTGACGCTGATCGTAGAAGTGATAAACGAGTTCGCGACACGAGGAACGTTGCCGTGGTCGCCGCACTTCTATCAAGAAGGGGCCGGGGTCATCTACGACGTCGGATTTTTTATTGGCCTCATCACAGGACCTTCCGTTCTTTGGAGCGGTTCACTACGCCGGCGCTGAGCGCCTCATGTAGGCCAGCCAATGCGAGTGACCGCATTCGGCGACTTCACGCCACTCGTGGTGTGTATGCGCAAATGTCTTGTTGCTGGCCAAAACCGGACGCCCAAAATTTCCGCAATAGGGGTAGGTCTGGCCCATTCCGGACATTTGCGATTTGCGCTGTGTGCGCGATTGGCGGGACGCTGGCGTCGCCGCGGCGGTGGTCCGCTCTGACATGGGGCGATCCGACTGCGCCTTGTCTCCAGCGCGCCGGCGACCTCCCAAGTTGGGCGGCGCTAAAACCGTCAGATTTTAAAAGGTGTGCCTGAGGCAGAACCCCACCAGCGGGCCCGAAGCGCGATGAACCGACCATGCCGGTTGAGGAATTGTTTAACGCCGGGTTGTTAAATGATCGGCGCTCGAATCGCGGGGTTCTCGGTCCCCTCGGCGCTACGGAGTCACAGATGGATACCTCGGACGCTGAGGGGAGGAGTTATGTTCTCGCCATTAGGCGCTTCGCCGAGGTCGCCAAGGAGCGCCCAGGTCCTGTTCGCTACGTCTCCGCGGCAAGCGTTCCGCTGTTCGTCGCGATCCTCGTGGTGGGACCTTGGTGGATCGCTTGCGCTTTGCTTGCTGGATTGGGCATCGCCCTTGACGCGAATGACGCGCGGCGGCTGAAGCGAATTTCTGCGCAACTTGACGAGATGTCGGCGGTTCAACTGCGAACGGTCATGCATGGATTTATCCGCTCAGAGGCTCTGGTGCTCGCAGCCTATGGCGCGTCGTTTCTGTTGCTGGCATTCGCGCCCGCGCCCGGGCCCGCGCTTGGTGTATTATGCAGCGCTGCGGCGGTGCTGATCATCTCCAGCACGGACGTGATGACGCGACATATGATCTACTTTACCATCCCGGTGCCCGCTGTGGCGCTCGTAGCGAACGCTGTGGCGCTTGCCTCAGGGCTTCCCGCGCTACTGCTGGGCATTGTCGCTGCGCTCCTCATCATCAACGCCATTTTGACGTCACAAGCGGGCGCAAACACGTTCGCTAGCCTCGTGCATTCACGTCTTGCCGCGGAGCGGTTGGCGGGCGATTTGGAGCGCCGCGTGCGCGAACGGACCGCCGAGCTCGACTTGGCCAAACAAAGCGCGGAAGGCGCTAACCGCGCGAAGTCTATGTTCATCGCCAACATGAGCCATGAATTGCGCACCCCGCTCAACGCCGTCATTGGCTATTCCGAGATTATCCAGGAGGATCTCGCTGACGGCGATCCAACCGAGTGCGCCCAGCATGCGGAGCGGGTCCGCAACGCGGCAGTTCATCTCCTTCGGCTGATCAACGAGGTGCTCGATCTTTCCACGATTGACGTCGGCAAGATGGCTGTGAATTGCGAGAACCTGCATGCGGTTGCAGTCGCCCGCCAAGCATTGGATGTCCTTGTTCCGCTGGCTGCCAAGAACAACACGACCTGTAACTTGCTGGCGACCGCGGGCGAACACGTGGTCTATGCCGATCCCAAACGTTTGCATCAGTGTTTGATTAATCTTCTGTCGAACGCGGTGAAATTCACGCCTCAAGGCCAAGTGACCTTGCGCGTGAGATGCGCAAACATCAGGGGCCGCGAGATGATTGCCTTTGATGTACGTGATAGCGGCCTTGGCATGAGCGCAGCGACTATCAAGCGCTTGTTTCAACCTTTCATGCAGGCCGATGAGCATGAGACGCGGCAGTATCAAGGCGCCGGTCTTGGGCTGTCGATCACCCGCCGTTTGGCGCGGCTGATGGGTGGAGACGTTGCAGTGCGCAGCGAACTCGGTCGCGGCTCTGCCTTCACGCTTTATCTGCCTTGCCGGGCGCGCCCGGCAGTAACATTGGAACGCGCCGCGGCGTAGTTTTCAGAGCCACATGCCGTCGCGCGCATTCCGAATGGTCGTCGGGGGCGATCAAAGCGTTTAGCGTGCACGGGCGCGAAAAGTTGTACAGAGGCTCAAGTCGGACGCTCCCGAGCGAGAGCTTTCCACGCCTTCCTACGCGATCATCGCGCTGCTTTACCTGGCAACCTATGCGGTTCGGCCCGTTCGATACAGTCGAATGAACGCCGCGCCGAATGTCCGCCACCTGCAGAACCTGGCGCTCGTAATGTGTGGGCCCGAACGTCCGCTTGGCGGCTGTACTGGGGACGTGACTCGGCTCCATTGCGACACTCGCTCCCAGACGTTTCAACCCGGTCGACACACTGCTGCCGCATCGAAGGCTGACCGCGTCGCCGTGGGGAAGTATCTGCGGTCAGGGGCTGCGAATGCAGGTTTTTGCGTTGCTCGTTGGGTTCGTGATGAACCTTGCAACAGTGCTCATGCATGTAACATTTGTAAGCATCGCATTGCCGTGGGTGCGAGCACGCGCATCAAGGCACATTGGTGGGATGGGGGCTTGGCGAAGCGCGCCAATATTGAGCGGCGCCATCAGCACGTTGATGGCCTTGCAACTGATCAGTGCGCTGGCGTGGGCCGTGCTCTTTTGCGCATTGGGCTTAGCGTCGCGCTTCAGTGACGCCGTCTATTTAGCGCTCACAACAATATCAGCTTTGGGCGGCGACGATGCCGGCAGGACCTCGGAGTGGCGTGCACTGCTGCCGCTGGCTTCCATCAATGGGGCCCTTCTGTTCGGCCTATCAACAGCGGTTATGTTTCGGCTCATCGCTTTCTTTCACTTGGCGCCCCCGCCATCAGGCGAAGCAACGCTCGCACTGTCATCGGATCACCGGGGCGCCTAGGGGCGGCGATCGGTATCCGGGTGCTTGGACGACGGCTCAACTACGTGCGCCACTGCAGTAAAGGCGCTTTTTTGGGAAGCAGGAGTGAAATTGGCAAAACTAGCCCGCCGCGGGTCACCTCCGCGAAAGCCCGCTATGCATAGACCTTGCTATTCCGCGCGAAGGCCTTCCTTAATATCGCGGGAACGCCAATTGAGGTCGTCAATAGAGCAACGCTGGGCGACAAGGATGGCTGGGAGGGATTTCCAATGAGGCTGATCCACACTTACGCGACGCTTTTGACGCTTGCTGCCGTCGTGCTTGCTCTGCCGGCGGACGCGCGCCCTCGCCGCAACCCGCCTGGGCCGGTCGGTGGCCCGGGGACGAATTGGCGCAATCCGCCGGGACCTCGAGGCGGCCCTGGCGCGTCACCACATTATCGGGGCTGGCACTATCGTGTTTGGAATGGTCGCAACTATTATTGGAATGCGGCGCTGAGCTGTTGGCTGTTGCCGGATCACGACGACAACCCGCCGGGTCCTGCCGGCGGCCCTGGCACAAACTGGGAAAACCCTCCCGGTCCAGTGGGCGGTGAAGGCGCTTCGCCCGATCGCAACCTCTGCCATTGATTGATCTGACTTTCCCCGGCGTTGTTGCCCTGGAATAGTTCGGTCATGAGAGCGCATTTTTGGGAGTGACCGTTTCGGCGAAATCCTGCCGATCGCGATGTAGAGGCGCCAACGACAGATTGGCGGCTGAACTCGGGCGATCGCGAAATCGGCTGGCGGAAATATCCAGCCGCCCAAATGGCGGCGATCGGTTCGATGGCTGCAAGAATTTGGATTGCTCCCTTTAACCGGTGTAGCAATCTGCATGGACGTGTCGGCACAAGACGATGTCGCCAGGCAATTGCGGGGCTTCGGCCCGCTCGGAATCCTCTCGATCCTTGCGATTTTCGCCGGCAACTTCTTGGTCGTACCGCTCAGCGCCGTACTGGTGCTGATTTGGGCGTGGCGATCGCGCACTCCATGGCACGAGATCGGCTATGTGCGGCCCACGAGCTGGGTCGCTGGCTTGCTGATAGGCATCGTCTTTGGCGCCGCCTTCAAGATTCTAATGAAAGCGATTGTGATGCCGCTGCTCGGCGCCGATCCAATTAATCACGCGTATCATTACCTTGCTGGCAACCGGGCTGCGCTTCCAGCGATCCTCTACGCACTAACCGTGGGCGCCGGTTTCGGGGAAGAGACCGTGTTCCGCGGGTTCATGTTCGAACGGCTCGGCAAACTCCTCGGCGCTAGCGTTGGAGCCAAAATATTTATCGTGCTGATCACTGCCGCGTGGTTTGGGCTGGTGCATTACCCTGACCAGGGGCTGGCGGGCGCCGAACAGGCGACGGTGGTTGGACTGGTATACGGAACGATCTTTGCCATCACAGGCCGAATCTGGATGCTCATGTGTGCGCACGCTGCCTTCGATCTGACGGCGCTCGCAATGATCTATTGGAATCTCGAATCCGATGTGGCCCACCTGGTATTCAGTTAGGCCAAGAGCACTGCACATGTTGCGCTGCACCGACGTGCGGAACCAAGCGGGTGGATCAACGCGTCAGTCGAGTGTCCGCCAACGGCGAAATCCGGCCTCTCGCCAATCTGAACGAATGTCTGGAATGGGGCGCACAGCGGCCGTTCACAGCAGAACGGGGGATTGGCGCGTCCCAATCCTACAGTTTTCGACCGAAAATCCCTTTCGCATCAACGAAAGCGACGTTTGCAATCCGACCGCCTTGAAACCCGCTTACACTGCCCTGGTCTCTTGTCGGGAGGCTGACGGATCCAACAGCCAATCAGTTCAAGAGATGTGGTTTGAGTGTGATGCGGAAGAAACTCGTGAGAGCAGATGCCGCAGTTTCGAGGAGAGAAAACGAAACTCGAAAGGTCCAGCTGAAGATGTTGTGTTTCAGCTGCACATCGTCCGGCAAGGAAGATTAGGCGCCAAGGGCGCTCGAGATACCCAGCGTCGCGGGGACTGGTCGGGAGGCAATCCCGTTTAGCGAAGAGAAAGCGCCAGTCTTCATCGATGCAGCTTCAGTTATCGAAGCTGTGTCGGCCCGTCTCAATAAACGCATGGCCCCTCGCGGCTCCGTAGGAACGCCACTGAGTCTTCTCCGGTCGAAAAAACAAATCACGCGGGGCGCCCAAGCGACAAAACCCCAACTACTCTTCTACCTGCGCAAGTCACTCGCGCGCCCCGCTCTCCCATTTTGGCGGGAGCCAAAATGTCCTCCGAAGCCTTGGCGTAGGAGGACCAAACTCCGCAGTTTCAGTCGCGAAACTGCAAACGATGAAGCGCGTCCCCCTCTCCTCGAGGAGAGGGGGCAAGGGATGTGGTGAACCGCCAGCCCTCCGAGCCGTGCTCAATCTAGAAACTGCGAAGCATCACCCCGCCCCTTAATCCCCTCCCCTCAAGGGGAGGGGACGCGGCGTAACGCCCGAACATCAAGACCAACGCACCCATCAGCGCGCATTCGTCTCGATCCACGCCGCAAACGCATCCACGAACGTCCCCAGCAGTTTCTTGGTGTCGTCGTTGCCGACTTCGCCCTGCTCGTTGAGCAGCTTGGCGACCCCGCCGATATACATTTCCGGTTGCTGCAACGTCGGCATGTCCAAAAACACCAGCGACTGGCGCAAATGATGATTGGCGCCAAACGCGCCCAGCGCGCCGCCGGTGACGCTCACCACCGCCGCCGGCTTATGCTGAAACACGCTCTTTCCGTACGGGCGCGAGCCGACGTCGATGGCGTTCTTCAAAACGCCCGGCACAGAACGATTGTATTCCGGCGTTGCAAACAGCACCGCGTCCGCGCCGCGCATGGCGTCGCGAAACACAACCCATTCCGCCGGCGGCGCATCGGTTTCCAAATCCTGATTGTAAAGCGGCAGCGCCCCGATCTCGACAAAGCGGAACGCCAACTTGTCGCCGCCCATGCTGGCAATAGATTTTGCTACCTTCCGCGTGAAGCTCTCTTTGCGCAGGCTGCCGACCAAAATCACCACATTGCGCGCCATCTCGTTCTCCTTAGAAGCAGAGATGAACCGCTCCGCCGTGCGATCAAGTCCGCTCTATTGCGCCGGCGGCGAAAGCTCAGGCGCGCGTACGTAGGTAATTGTGAGGTGCGGACGCCATTGTCCGTGGTCCTGGATTTCCGCCACCGCCACATACCGGTCCGCGCCATCGCGCCGCCAGGTCGCACGCAATGTCAGCGTCTCACCATCCGAACTCACGAACTGTGCGGGCGGAAACGTGATCCCGTGTTCATCGACATTGCCCGTCCCACGCATAACGCCGCCGTCGGAGGCGTAGTATGTCAGGCTCAGCTGATGCGTTTGTGCATCGAGATAGTAGATGGTCTCGCCACTGTAAGCGCCGGCGCCGCCATGCACGACATGGGTGTCGCGCACGTATTGTCCGCCCAGCATCGGTTGAAAGCAGCGATTGTCCGTGACGTTGCCCGGCCCCTGAAACGTTCCGCGCCAACAGCCCTGAAAGAAATCCAGCTGCGCCAACGGCCCATCGCCGGCCGACGCCGAACCCGCGAGCACCACGCTCGCGATCAGCGAGAACACTAGAGCGCGCATCAATGCCAAGCTCCTAAGATCAAACCGATGAGGGTAAATTGCAGCGTCCGGTAGCCGCCATTGATCAGCCAAAGCGACATCGGCTTGTGCTCAAACAAATACGTGCTGCCGAGCGATGTCGTCACCCAGCACAGGCCAGCGGTGAAGCCGTAAAGCGCGCCTGTCGTCGCGGTGATGGTGGGTCCGAGGAAAATCGCAAACGTCGCAGCGGTGATCAACGCCAGCACAAATGTGCCGCCGAAAATCATGGCCTTGTTGCCGTTTTTCACTTGCTCCGGCGAAACGCCAGCCGCCCTCATCCAGACCTTGTCGAACAGAGCCCCGTACCAAAGACCGCCAAGCACAAACGAACTCAACGCCGCGGCAATCACCGCCAGCCAATTCAAAGCCATCGCAAGCCTCCCCTAAGCACGCGCAAGCGCGGCCTCTTCCAAGAACTCAAAATGCTGACGCAATTGCTCCACCGCGCGGTCAAAGTAAGCGACATCGCGATAAGTGCGCGCCTGCATCACGCCGCCTTCCATCGTGGTCAGAATGAATTCCGCCAGCGCATGGCGATCCAGCTTCGCGGGCAAACGCGGCCCCGCACCCTTGAGGCATTGCTCCACGGCGGCCGTCCAGGCGTCGAAATTCGCCGCGAGCAAAGCGCGGACCTGCGGATCCGGCTCGTGCAGTTCGAGCGCCAGCGAGCCGATCGGGCAGCCATAGGTGCAATCGCTCTCGACAATGGCGACGCGATAGTGCGCGAGCAGCGCGAAAATCCTGTCGATCGGATCAGCGACCTCGCCCCAAGCGGGCTCAAGCAGCATCGGCCCGATATTGTCGCGCAGCGTCTCCAGCACGCCGATCAGCACGTCCTGCTTGGACGGAAACACGTGATAGAGGCTGCCGGAATTGAGCTGCGTGCGGCTCAACAGATCAGCGACCGAGGTCGAATTGTAGCCCTTGAGCCAAAACAGCTCCAAAGCGGCCATGATGATCTTTTCGCGAGGAGACTGGCTCGGCACCCGCGTTGTTTGAACGATCAATCAAACGCCGTCAAGCCGCTCCGCGCCCATCTACCGCTCTGTGTCGCCGAAAAATCAGAGCCGCTGTGCAGGAACAACCGCGGCAAACTCCGCCGGACTCATCGCAAGCGACCCAAGAGGCAGCGCCTCGCCCTCGCCGGTCAGTACCGCCAGATGCCGTCTGAAGAATGTGCCGTCGGCGTAAAACACCGCGGTGCGCACGCCACGATCGGTCTCCACGCGCCAAGCATGGGCGCGCTTGTTTGGGCCCTCGGGCCAAACCGTCCGCACCTGTGTCAGGCCAAGGCCGCGCAATCCGGTGAACCGCAAACCCGCCTGATCGCAAAGCGCGCGCACCGAAACATAAATTGGGTCCGTGCCGTCTCTTTCCGCTTGCGTCCGAGCCGCCTCGCGTAAGCGCCCGTCACGCAGAGGATTCGATGCAATCAAGTACGCGATGCGCTGACGGATTTCTTCATCCGGCGTCACGCGCACTTTGCGCAAACTCTTGAGCCAAGTTTTTTGGCGCGGGATCAGCGGTTCCTCTTGCTCGATCGCGGCGAACTTGCGGTCGAGATCGCGCGAGGCTTCCGACGTATTGCGAAAACCAGCATTCAGCGCCGCACGCCGCGCGGCTTTCGGCTCACTGGTGCGCAACTGCACCGACAAATTAAACAGCGCCAAATGCGGATCGGCGAGCATGCTCTTCAAACCGAACGCGGTGCAGCGCAGCGCCAGTTCATCCTCGCCCCGATTGGCAAAGTATTGAACGTGGCCGCCGTCTTTGACCTGATCGAGGTAGTCATTGACGTAAAAAATCCACGCGGCTTCCTGTGCGAACTCACCGGGCAGATACGCCGCTTGGTTCTGCATGGCATCGGCAAACGCTACGGCCGCGCGCACCATCGCTGCCGGATCGCTTGCATTCGCGGCGCTTTCCGGCACCACGATCTCGTCGACCAATACGCCCTGAAATGTCTCCAGCGCCGAGCCGCCTGCCCGTTTGCCGCGCTGATATTCCGCCAGCCAACCGCCTGATTGCTCGACGATCGCCGCCTCTGGAATTCCCGTTTCCATCGTCCCCGCCAACTCTTAACGCCGCCTAGTCGATATCCTCGACCGTCTTGTCCGCCGTCCCGCTTACCCTGGCCGCCAAGGATGCTGCCATGAACTGGTCGAGATCGCCATCCAGCACGCCTTGCGTATCGGACGTTTCAACGCCGGTCCGCAAGTCTTTGACCATCTGATACGGCTGCAAGACGTACGACCGGATCTGCCTACCCCAGCCGATCTCTGTCTTGCTGTCTTCCAGTTTCTGGGCCTCCGCCTCACGTCTCTGCAATTCCGCTTCGTAAAGCCGAGCCCGAAGCATATCCCAGGCCGAGGCGCGGTTCTTGTGCTGACTCCGCTCCGCTTGGCAGGCGACGACGATGCCGCTCGGGATGTGCGTCAAGCGCACGGCGCTGTCGGTCTTGTTGACGTGCTGGCCGCCAGCCCCAGACGAGCGATAGGTATCGATGCGGACATCTTTTTCGTCGATTTGAATATCGATGGTATCGTCGATCTTTGGATAGACCCAAGCGCTGGCAAACGACGTGTGCCGGCGTGCGTTTGAATCGTAAGGCGAGATGCGCACTAAGCGATGCACGCCGCCCTCGGTCTTCAACCAGCCATAGGCATTCTCACCTTTGATCAGCAGCGTCGCGGACTTGATGCCTGCCGTATCGCCGTCTTGATGCTCCAGCTCTTCGACCTGATAGCCGTGCGCGTTGGCCCAGCGCGCATACATGCGCAGCAACATCGAGGCCCAGTCCTGGCTCTCCGTGCCGCCGGCGCCGGAATTGATTTCGATGTAGGCGTCGTTGCCGTCGGCTTCGCCGGAGAGCAGCGCTTCAAGCTCCGCTTTGGCCGCACGCTCCTGGACCTTTTTCAGCGTGTTGTGCGCTTCATCCACAAGCGACTCGTCGCCCTCAGCCTCGGCCATCTCCGCCAATTCAAGCGAGTCGCGCAGATCGCGCTCAATGGACGTGATCGCGCCTACACCCGCCTCGAGCTTGTTGCGCTCGCGCATGAGCTTCTGCGCTTTCTCGGAATCGTTCCAAAAATCGGGGCGCTCGGAGAGCGCGTTCAGTTCATCCAGGCGGACGTGGGCGCGATCCCAGTCAAAGACGCCTCCGGAGCAAAGCCGCTGCGGATTCAATCTGTTCAGCGAGGGTCGAAATTTCGGCGCGCATGGAAGAATCCTTTGGCGCTTAGATAGTGGAACACAAGCGCGGCGCCTATGGATCGCCGGCGAGGGCGCCGGCGATCCATATTAATAAAGCCCGTTCAGATCCTGTTTATCTTGGTTTTGCTGTTGCTGTTGTTGCGGCGGCGGCGTGTTTGCGTTCTCGGCCGGCACGCCGGTGAAGTTGGAAAGCACGCGCGGATCAATCGGATCGGTGCCGCCGAACACGAACGGCGAGGCGCTGGCGACGTTGTTGGTCGGCTCCGTACCCGGCCGGAACGCTTCCAGGATCGTTTGCGTCGTCGTCGGCCCGGGCAGCAAACCGGTCATGTAATCGATGCGCACCAGACGCACACCGCCCGGAATCCGGAACGGCGTCGGCGGCACGTTCGCCAGAGCTTGCCGCATGAAGTCACCGAAGATCGGCGCCGCGACGTGGCCGCCGGTTTCGCCTTCACCCATGTTGCGCGGACGGTCGAAGCCGGTCCACACACCGACGACCAGATCCGGCGAGAACCCAACGAACCAAGCGTCCTTGAAATCGGTGGTGGTGCCGGTCTTTCCCGCAAGCGGAATGCCGAGCGAACCGACAGCGGTCGCGGCGGTGCCGCGTTCGACCACACCCTGCGCCATCGAGACGATCTGATAGGCCGTCACCGGGTCAATGACCTGTTGACGTGTATCCGGCAGCGTCGGCGGGGCCTGGCCGTGCCAGTCGGCGTTGCAATCGGGGCATTGGCGCTGATCGCGGCGGAAGATCGAGTGGCCGGTGCGGTCTTGAATCCGGTCGATCATGATCGGCTGCACCCAATGGCCGCCGTTCACGAACATGCCGTAGGCCGTGGTCATGCGCAGCAGCGTGGTTTCACCCGCACCAAGCGCCAAGGAGAACACAGCGATCTGATTTTGACTAAGCACGCCTACACGTTGGCCGTACTGCAGCACGCGATCCGGCCCGAGCTGGTATGCCACGCGCGCAGTCATGGCGTTGCGTGATAATTCGAGGCCGCGCCGCAGTGTGGTCGGGCCAAGCCAATCGTGTTCGTAGTTTTCTGGCGACCATTGCGAACCATCGCCCGCATTGATCGAGAGCGGGCCATCATCGACGAGCGTGGCTGGCGTCAGCCCGTAATCGAGCGCCGCTGCATAGACGATAGGCTTGAACGAAGACCCTGGCTGGCGTTGCGCTTGGGTGGCGCGATTGAGGCCGCCGACTTCGTTGAAGGAATAACCGCCCACCATCGCCATCACGCGCCCAGTGTGCGGATCCATCGCCACGAGTGCGCCTTGCAGTTCGGGCACCTGCTTCAGCGTGTAGCCGCCGCTCGAACCGCGCACGGCATAGATGATGGTGCCGCGGCGCAGCGCGCGTTGCGTTTGCGTCCGGGACCATTGGGCGGCCCATTGCACGTCCGCCGCGGCCAAGCGTCCGACCGATCCGTTTTCGTCCGTTACGGTCACACCGCCTTGTGTCGACGTGATCATCGCCCGCACCCAGCCTGACAGCTGCGGCGCGGCCGCTGCGTGCGCGAGTTGGGCGCGGATATCGCCCGAGGGATCGCCGGCGCCGACGGGGCCGCGCCAAGCATGGCGACGGTCGTACGATTCGAGCCCGGCACGCAGCGCGCGCGCGCCGATCAGTTGTAAGCGCGTGTCGATGGTGGAGCGGATCGAGAGGCCGCCATCATAAAGCGCTTGTTCGCCGTATTGGCCCTGCACTTGACGGCGGATTTCTTCGACGAAGTGCGAAGCAGCGACATACTGATCGCCGGAGAGGCGATCGTGCACGACGATCTGTTCGTTATGCGCGGCCGTGGCCTGCGCTTGCGTAATGTAGCCGCGCTCGACCATGCGCCCGAGCACGTAATCGCGCCGCTCCAACGCACGCGCCATACCGCGCGCCGTGTGCGGATCGTAATTGCCAGGGCCCTTCGGCAACACCGCGAGGAACGCCGCTTCGCCAAGCGTCAGCTGGTCAAGCGGCTTGTCGAAATAATTGAGTGCGGCGGCGCCGACGCCGAAGGCGCGGTTACCGAGATAAATCTGGTTCAGATAAAGTTCGAGAATACGATCCTTATCCATCGCGCGCTCGATGCGCTGCGCCAGCACAGCTTCGCGAACCTTGCGATAGATGTTGCGCTCTCGGCCGGTGAGCATGTTGCCGGCGACCTGCTGGGTAATGGTCGACGCGCCTTCCATGCGGCGTCCGCGAAGCACGTTGCCGACGTTCGTCAGCATGGCGCGCGCCAAGCCCTGATAGTCGAGGCCGGAGTGTTCGAAGAAATGCTGGTCTTCCGCTGAGATGAAAGCATTCTTCACGTAGTCGGGGATTTGCGAGATCGGCACGAACACGCGCTGCTCGCGCGCGAACTCGGCGACCAAGGCGCCATCGCCGGCGTGCACGCGACTTGAGATCGGCGGTTCGTAGTGCTGCAGCTGTTCGAGGCTCGGCAGTCCCTGCAGCGCGAGAACCAAGAAAACCGCTACGCCGGCCACCATTACGCCGGCGGTGGCGCCCAGCCCGATCAGAATTTTGCGCCAGGGCAAACCGCGACGTGGCTCCTCTTCCGGATAATAGCGCTCGTCACGCGTCCAGGAGCGCTCGCGATAGTCGTCTCTGTAATCGTCTTGCACGGTTCTCGCGCCCCGCTTGCGCTAGTGGTTAGAGGCTCAGGCGGCCTCGCCCTCCAATACGGCGCGATTAAGGCCAGCGCAGCAACTGGAAGATTACGAGATAGCCGAAGATTCGCGCGGTTTTTAGGCCCCAGCGTAAAGCTGCGGCGTTTGGAAGTAGGCATCCACAGCATCGGCAATTGCCGTGGCCACGGCCTGACGCTGGCGGGGATCGCCCAATCGGGCTTCATCTGCACCGTTGGTGAGGAAACCGGTTTCGATCAGCACGGCGGGAACGTCAGGGGCGAGCAGGACGAAAAAACCGGCATTACGGTGCGACGACACGAGAAGCGGCGATACCTGTCCCAAGCGCGGAATGACCAATTCGGCAAACTGCGCCGAACGGTTTGTCGTTTCGCGCTGCGCGAGGTCGACCAGGATATCGCCCACCATTCCGTGACGCGGCGCTGTGCCAAGGTCCAAATCCCAGTTCTGCGCGGTCATGAGGTTCTGGGCGCGGTTCGCGCCGTGATCCGAGAGCGTGTAGACGGTCGCGCCCGCGGCGTCGCGATTGGGGCTCGAATCCGCGTGCAATGAGATGAAAAGGTCAGCGTTTTGGGCGCGGGCGAAAGCCACGCGATCCGCCAGCGGGATGAAACGGTCGTCGTCACGGGTCATCGCCACGCGATAGCCGCCACGGCCTTCGAGCGAGGCGCGCAAGCGCTTGCCCGCGTCGAGGACAACGTCTTTCTCTTGAACGCCGGAGACCCCGATGGCGCCCGGGTCGTGACCGCCATGGCCGGGGTCGACAACAATGACGCGGCGGCGCGATGGGCGTGCCGGCGTGTCAATTTCAAGCGGCTGGACCGGGCGGAAGGCCACGGGGGTTACGTTGCCACCCAGGCCAAAGCTCAGCTGCGGCGCGCGCCGCGTGCCCAGCTCCTGGCGAACCAGGTTCAGGGGTGAGTTCAGGTCGAGCACGAGGCGCGAAACGCCGTCGGGACGGGGAGCGAACCGGTAAGCCCGCACCACGCCCTGCCCGGCGCCCTGTCCAAACGATCCCTGCGGCATCGCCCATTGCGCATCGGATACATCGATTACAAAGCGATCAGGATTAGATAGGAAAAAAGTCCGCGCGCTCGCTTGCCGATCAAGCTCCAGACGAACCAACGCCGACGCATCGTCCGCGCTCAGGCGCACGCCACGGATCGCTGCCGGGGCGTCAGCCCAGGCGCGGCCGCTTAGGGCGCCGCCGCCGAGGGCGGTCGCTCCGAAAAGCGCGAAGGAACGGCGAGTGACGTCCATGAAGGGTGGCAATCTAGCAGGCTGCGCTTGCTATCAAGTTGAAAATAAAGGTGAACGCGCCAGTAACTGCAGTGGACGAGCTTGCCGATGGCAACGCTTTCTTTCCCATTCCAAATCATGCATGGTGCCTCGCATCGCCGTGTGTGCTTGAGGGGACAGCCCCGGAAGCGCCCGGCGGCCCCCGGCTCAAGCGGATGGCTGGACCTACGGCGCGCAAATCGCGCCTTGTCAGCCTCACACCGCGGCCTCCGAGGGATTTGGAGTACCGCAGTGAACCTTTCCGCGTTTGATCTCAAAGCCGGCCGCCGCCCAGGCGCCGCGCGCGAGACTGCGCGTCTGGGTCAATCTTCCTTTCTCATGACATCGCGTCGCTTCGCCGCCCCTCCAGCGC
>JBAQGO010000048.1:0-16515 GCA_049287825.1 Vitreimonas sp.
ACCATGATCAGCGCGCCGTTGCGTTCCACCACTGGCCGCTCTGCAGCAAAGTAGAGCGGCACGATCGGAATGTTCTCACGATGGATGTATTGCCACACATCCAGCTCCGTCCAATTCGACAGCGGAAACACCCGGAAACTTTCGCCCTTGTGCTTCTTGGCATTGTAGAGCCGCCACAGCTCCGGGCGCTGGTTCTTCGGATCCCAGCGATGATTGGCGGAGCGGAAAGAAAAGATGCGCTCCTTGGCGCGGCTCTTCTCCTCATCACGACGCGCACCGCCGAACGCCGCGTCGAACCCGTATTTGTCGAGCGCTTGCTTCAGGCCTTGCGTCTTCCAGATATCGGTATGCAGCGCCGAGCCGTGATCGAACGGGTTGATCCCCGCCGCCACAGCTTCCGGGTTCGTGTGCACAATCAGCTCAAACCCAAGCTCGCGCGCCATGCGTTCGCGCATCTCGTACATGGCGCGAAACTTCCAGGTCGTGTCCACATGCAGCAGCGGAAACGGCGGCGGTGAGGGATAGAACGCCTTCAGCGCCAGGTGCAGCATCACCGCGCTATCCTTGCCGATGGAATAGAGCATCACCGGGCGCTCCGCCTCGGCGACGACTTCGCGCATGATGTGGATGCTCTCCGCCTCGAGACGGTCCAGGTGCGTTAAGCTTGTCGCGCCCACGTCACTCCCACTCGATGGTTCCCGGCGGCTTCGAGGTCACGTCATACACCACCCGGTTCACGCCGCGCACCTCATTGATGATGCGCGTTGCAGCCCGGCCAAGGAAATCCATTGAAAAGGGAAAGAAATCGGCCGTCATCCCGTCGGAGGACGTCACTGCGCGCAGGGCGCAGACATATTCGTACGTCCGCCCGTCGCCCATGACGCCCACGGTCTTCACCGGCAGCAGCACCGCGAACGCCTGCCAGATTGAATCGTAGAGCCCCGCTTTGCGGATCTCGTCCAGGTAAACCGCATCGGCCTGGCGCAGGATGTCGAGCTTGTCGCGCGTGATCTTGCCTGGCACGCGGATGGCGAGCCCTGGTCCCGGGAACGGATGCCGGCCCACGAACATGTCCGGCAGCCCGAGCTCGCGTCCCAGCGCGCGCACTTCATCTTTGAACAGATCCCGCAGCGGCTCGACCAGCTTCATATTCATGCGCTCAGGCAAGCCGCCGACATTGTGGTGCGACTTGATCACCACGCTGGGGCCGCCCGTCGCGCTCACGCTTTCGATCACATCCGGGTAGAGCGTGCCTTGCGCCAGGAATTGCGCGCCGCCGACCATGCGGGCTTTTTCCTCGAACACGTCAATGAACAGCTTACCGATGGTCTTGCGCTTGACTTCCGGGTCTTCGACGCCGTCCAGCGCCGTTAGAAAGCGTTCGCTCTCGTCAGCGTGGATCAACGGAATGTTGTAGTGATCGCGGAACAGCGACACGACCTGCTCGGCCTCGCCCAGCCGCATCAGCCCGTGATCGACGAACACGCAATGCAGCCGCTCGCCGATCGCTTCATGGATCAGCACCGCCGCCACGCTTGAGTCCACGCCGCCCGATAGTCCGCAGATCACCGTGCCGTCGCCGACCTGCGCGCGGATGCGCGCAATCGCTTCATCCTTGAACGCGCGCATGGTCCAATCGCCGCGCAAGCCGGCAATCTTATGCGTGAAGTTGCGCAGCAGTTTTGCGCCGTCCGGCGTGTGCGCCACTTCGGGGTGAAACATGGTCGAATAGAATTTGTATTGCTCGTCCACCGCGATCGCGAACGGCGCGTTCTCGCTGGTGCCGACCACGCGAAAGCCCTGCGGCAATTGCGTGACCCGGTCGCCGTGGCTCATCCACACCGGATATTTGCCGCCGATCTCCCACACGCCCTCATAGAGCGCGCTGTCGGCGAGGATCTCGACATCGGCGCGTCCAAACTCGCGCGCATGCCCGCCTTCGACCTTGCCGCCGAGCTGCAGCGCCATGGTTTGCTGCCCGTAGCAAATCGCCAGCACCGGCACGCCGAGCTTGTAAACTTCATCCGGCGCCCGCGGGCTCGGCGTGTCGGTGACGCTGCACGGCCCACCCGAGAGGATCACCGCTTTCGGCCCGTAGGTTTTCAGAAACGCGGCGTCGACCTTGTTGTACGGATGGATCTCGCAATAGACGCCACTCTCCCGCACCCGCCGCGCGATGAGCTGCGTAACCTGAGACCCAAAATCGATGATAAGAACGCGCTCGTGATGGGCGGCCGCAGGCTCGGCCACATCAGACGACGCGCTCTTCACTGTGCTCTGCGCCATGGCCTGAAATGGAGTGCGTCGACGGAGACGTCAATTGCAGTGCAGCACGAGGATGCCGCCCACGCCCCGCCCAAGCGCGAGGCCAGACAACACGTCCCTCTCCCGCAAAGCGGGAGAGGGATAAGGGGTGAGGGTGTTGGCCCCAAGCTCCGGCCCATTCCCCTCCCGGTTGCAGACTTATCCCCACGCGCCTAGTCTGATCCGGGGCCAAAACAAAGAGCGCTCAAGCGCCTAGGGGGAGACATGACCGACATTGCGGCGGGCGTTCTGGCTGAATCTGGCGACCTGCCACAGCAACGGATCAACTGGGCGCGATGGGCGCTGGTCTCAAGCATTTGTGGCGCCGCCGCTGCGGCGAGTGCCGCGACCCTCGCCGCCATATCACCGCGCGTCGATGCGTACGTCCCGCACATGTACCAGCTCATTTTCCAAGGGGTTGCCTTTGCATTCGCCGTCTTGGGTCCGGTGTTTTGTAGCTGGCAACGGGCTATCGCAGACGGTCAATTGCCTCGCAGTAACGGAGCGGAGCCGAAGTACGAGCATGTCAGCGGCTGGAGCGCAATCCTTCTTGGCTCGGTAGTAATGTTCATCGCCGGATTGGTCTCGTGGGCATCTCACAGCAACGACGCCAATCGAAAAATTCACGCGGATTTCGGCGCCGCCGTAGTTTTGTTGGTCTCGCTCGCATTCGTGCTCGTTGCCGCCGCGCCGTCAATCGCGCGATGGTACCGAAATCGACAAAATCCCGCACAGGTCGATGAGGATGAAGAATACACCTCGGACAAAAGGAGCTTCATCGACAGCGTTGGCGGGTGGCTAAGCGCCCTTGATGGTGTGCTGGTTTTCGCAGTCGCGAACGCCGTCGGAGCCAATCGGCAAAACTTTTATCTTCGGTACGCAATCTTGCTTGCGACGATTAGCGCCTGCGCCGCGCTTGGCTATTACTGGGACGCGCCGTGGTCCTTCATTCCAATCGCCTGGGGATTCTTTATCGCGTTTGCAGTCTCCCGTCGCTGGGCTTGGATCGAAGGCGACCGCGAACTCGCGATGCTGAACCCGAACCTTTCTCAGCGCTACATCCGCGTTGGCTTCGATCAGGACCTGCGAGACGAGGCGTTAGTAGTCTTTTTGTCGATGTTCCTACTGGTGCCGCTGGCGCTGCGGCAAGCGCAGCTGCTTGCGGATGCTTACGGCGTACCGATGTTCGCTTTAGCGCGCGGCGCCAACGTCCACGACGTCGGAATTTGGATCGCCTTTTATGGAACGGAACTCGCCAAAGCGTTGCCATTCGTTGATTGGGCGGAAGTCTATCACGTCGAAGGAGATGCACCCGTAGCTGCAACGTCGGCGCTCGCATTGCACGCCGTTTTCCTTGTTCGCGTCTTCATCGACTTGGTCTTCCTCGCTGCCTTGCTACAGGCGATTTCTTCCGCCTCACGAGATGCCCAGCAACGAGAACTGTTCTACAGAAAACACGCGATTTTCCGGTTGGACCCTTTCACAGAACCTGACGCTTTTCGCGCGCTTGTTCGAAAAGGATCGGACGGGTGGGAAAAGAACGGCAGCGTTTTTAACAGATTTCCATCATATGACAAAAACCGGTTGATTGAACTTTCCGCGCATAGAGATGAGCGCATTCGACGAGCTGCGGAATTTTTGCTTGAGGACGACGCAGCGCTAACAAACGACCCGCACTATCGTTTAAGCCGTAAATCGGCGGACCGCGACGTCACACCGGAGGACATTCAAGCTCTTGTCAACGAGATCGTTCAAAGCGGTCCGAGACGGAATGCATACCAACTCGGTGTCGCGCGCGTACGACTTCTTCAGGGGCATGGTATGGTGCCAGTGCGTCGTGAAATCTTGCGCCTGATCACACAAGCGCAACCTGCAGACCGCGAACGTCGCGACGCGTTGATCGCTGCTATATTTGGCGAACGCCGGGAACTCACCTACCCGTCTCGATCAATCGCACTCGATGCGCTTGCCGACGACGTAGGAAAAGACCTGACAGTTCGATCCGCCATACAACAGGTCGCCGATCACGATGCTGCCAAGACGCTTCAGAACAGAGCCAAGCAGATATTGGCCGCTCATCCTGAGACGGCATGACTAACCTTACGAAAATTTTCTAATCCAACACCTCCCCCGCTGAGTGATACTCCCTGCATCCCTCGCATGGAGGTTCTCGAGTGCTGCAGCCGGGCAATCCAGAAGCGAGGGTCGCGATTGAGCGTGAAGCGCTTGCCAGACCATCGGTAAGCCAAGCCAGCGGGGCCTGAAACCGCTGGGGCCCGGGACTTAGGCGGTCCCGCACGTCCAAGCGACGGACTCCGGAGTGAACAAGCTCCTCAACTCCGCCGCTGAAGCAGAACAATCGCAAGGGGCGCGCGCCAACGCGCAGCGTTCAGCAATGAACGCACCCACGCTACCACCGAGCGCGTCGCACGCGCCCCGCCTCCTGCTTTCACGGCGGTCGGCAACCGTCAGTCGGCAGTCGAACGTCGCGACTGCAGGCGATGGCGCTCGTCTGAATTTCCGACTGCCGATTGCCGGATGCCGATTGCCGACAACGGCGCGCCCCAGCTTCCCGCAACCAAAGCCGCCAAAATCTGTGGCGCAGGCGGCACGCGCGACAACGGCGCCATCAACCAATCGCGCAAGCCAGCGATCAATGTTGAGTCCGATTGGTAGGCCGGCGTGAACAGATAGGAGGCCGCCTGATAGAGCCGAATATGCCAAAGCCGCAGCCGCTCATACTCACCCAGCGCTGCGTCAAGATTGGATTGCGCGCGCAGCGCTGTCGCCAATGCCAACGCATCGAGCAACGCCATGTTCGCGCCCTGCCCAAGCTGCGGCGATGTGCAATGCCAACTATCGCCCACATGCACGACATGCCGGCCGAGCGGCGAAGCGCAGGTGCGATGCGCATAGCGCGCAAACACCAGATCGTCATGCGCGCCGATCTGCTCCAGAAACCCCGCGGTCTCCGGCCAAAGCGCGCGCACCTGATCCTTCCAAGCTTCAATGGGCGCACCGCGCCAGGCTGCTTCGTGGCGCCCGCGCAAACTCCAAAAGAACGCGGCCTGATTGTTCTCGCGCCCCGGCAAGCGGCCAATCGGCAAAACGCCCGCCATCTTGCGCGCCGCCTCGTAGCGCTGCTCCAGTGCATGCGGGTCAAACCCCGCCTGCCAATCCAGCGACGCCCACAACGCGCCGTACGGCAAATTCGCTTTCGGCGCCTGCGACAGCGTCGAGCGCACCCCCAGCGCATCGATCAGCAAATCAAAGCGCGGACTCTGCGCGCCATTGGCAAAAGCAAATCGCCCGGCCGCAGCGCCAACGATCTCGCGCCCCGCGGCAATCTCCGTGCCCGCCTCGAGCGCTGCATCGTAAAGCGCCTGAAACAGCGCCCCGCGATGCACCGCCACGCCGGTCGGCGCATCGCGCCCAAACGCGTCATACCGCACATCCAGCACCACGCGCTGTGAAGGCACGACGCGCCCGAACAGTCGCTCGATCACCGCGCCCAGCGCGCGAATGCGATCGCCGGCGCCAATTTCATCGAGCACATGCAAGCCAACCGGCTGCAAGATCAGGCCCGAGCCCAACGGCTGCGGCGTTTCCAGTTTGTCGTAGACAACGACGCGCAGTCCCTGGCGCCGCAACAGCGCCGCGCATGCGAGCCCCGCAACGCCACACCCAGCGATGCCAACATCGCGGATCAGGCGCGCTTCTCCAGCGCTGCGACGAAGAAGCCATCGCAACCCGTCTGCAGCGGCGTCATCTGCAAGGCGAGACCGCGCGCGTATCCAGGAATATCGCTGCGCGCCAATCCAACAGCTTTGAAGTCGGCGTATGATGCGAATGCCGCGATCTGATCTTCATTCTCCTCCGGCAACACCGAACAGGTGACATAGACCAGCCGCCCCCCCGCCTTCACCAACGGCGCCGCCAGCGCCAGCGCCTCCCCCTGCTCCTTCAGCCGCATCGCCAATGCGTTCGGTCGCAACCGCCACTTCGAATCCGGATTACGCCGCCACGTCCCCGACCCCGTGCATGGCGCATCCACGAACACTAGGTCCAACTTCCCGCGCAAATCTTCCAACGCATCCTTCGTCCGCATCGGCGTTTTAATCTGCACGTTGTGCGCGCCAGCGCGATCGGCACGCTCCTTCAACGGCGCGAGCCGGCGGCCATCAACGTCATAGGCGTAGATCTGCCCCTTGTTTTCCATCGCCGCCGCAAGCGCCAAAGTCTTGCCGCCGCCGCCCGCGCAAACATCGGCAACCTGCATGCCCGGCTTCACCCCCGACAACGCCACCGCCATCTGGCTGCCTTCATCCTGAACTTCAAACCAACCCTTGAGAAAGCTCTGCTCCGTCGCCCAAGGAAACGTTCGCCCCTGCGACCACGGAATGCGAATGCCATTCGGCGCAAATGGCGTGGATGCCGGCGGCTCTTTCAGTTTTGGACTTTCGCCCAGCGCTGCGACGACCTCCTCGCGTTCGGTCTTCAAGGTGTTCGCGCGCAAATCGAGCGGCGCCGGCGCGGCAAGCGCTGCGCCTTCCTCACCGCGTGCTTCGCCAAACGCGCGCACCATGCTGTCATCGAGCCATTCCGGGTAGTCGCCGCGAACGTGCGCGGGCGCGGCACCGATGTTATCGCCGGCCAAAGCGGCGCTCTCAGCTTCCGTCGGTGGCGACGGCGCATGCGGATCACCGTCAACGCTCTGTGCGAGCCATTCCACGCTTTGGCCGAAGCCCCAGCGCAACGCGCCCCAAACCCACGCGCGTGGTGTGTCCGCGCCCATTCGCCAAGCGCTCGATTGTTTCCAACGCAGCGCACCAAACACCAGATCACCGATCTCGGCGCGATCTTTCGAACCCGCGAACCGATGCGTGAGCATCCAGGCTTTCACCGCGTCCGCAGCAGGACGGCGCTCGGTTTCCAGCGACGTCAGAATTTCAATGGCCGCCTGTTGGCGCGCGCCGGGACGCATCGGGAGAACCCCTCAAGAAAAACGCGGAGCGAATTAGCTCCCGAGCGGATAATTCGGCGCCTCGCGCGTGATGGCCACATCGTGCACGTGGCTTTCTCGCAAACCTGCCGACGAGATTTTCACAAAGCGCGCCTTGGTGCGGAGTTCCGCCAGCGTCTTCGCGCCCGCATAGCCCATCGCTGCGCGCAGACCGCCCACAAGTTGATGCAGGATGTTGGCCACCGGTCCCTTGAACGGCACGCGGCCTTCGATGCCCTCCGGCACCAACTTCATCTGATCGCTGACTTCCTTTTGGAAGTACCGATCAGCCGAGCCACGCGCCATGGCGCCGAGCGAACCCATGCCACGATAAGATTTGTACGAGCGGCCTTGATAAAGAAGAATTTCGCCCGGCGCTTCTTCGCTGCCGGCGAGCAGCGAGCCAATCATCGCCGCTTCGGCGCCGCCTGCGAGCGCCTTGGCGAGGTCGCCCGAGAACTTGATGCCGCCGTCGGCGATCACCGGCACATTGGCCTTCTTCGCGGCGTTCGCCGCATCCATAACAGCTGTCAGCTGCGGCACACCGACCCCCGCGACGATGCGCGTGGTGCAAATCGAGCCCGGGCCAATGCCAACTTTCACAGCATCCGCACCTGCGTCAATCAAAGCTTTGCAACCATCTGCGGTCGCAATGTTGCCGGCGATGATTTGCGTTTGGTTCGAGGCGCGCTTGACGCGTCCAACCGCTTCAAGAACGCCTTTCGAGTGGCCGTGCGCGGTATCAATCACCAGCACATCGACGCCCGCTTCGATCAACGCCATCGAGCGCTCATAGCCAGCGTCGCCGATCGTCGAGGCGGCGCCCACACGCAGCCGGCCTTGCTCATCGCTGGCGCGGTTTGGGAAGGCCTGCGCCTTTTCGAAATCCTTCACCGTGATGAGGCCCGCAATGCGGCCGCCGCCATCAACGACAATCAATCGCTCAATGCGATGCTTCTGCAGCAAGCGCTTGGCCTCATCCTCGCCCGCGCCCTCGCGGATCGTGACGAGCTCGCGCGTCATCAGTTCCGCGACCCTCTCGCTCTTTTCGGCGAAGCGCATGTCCCGGTTGGTGAGAATGCCCACGAGCTTATTGGTTCCAGCCTCAACGACCGGGAAACCGGAAATCCTGCGTTGCTCCTTGAGATCCAGGATTTCGCCGATGGTTTGATCCGGCGTGATGGTGATCGGATCGATCACCATGCCGCTCTCGAACTTCTTGACGATCTTCACCTGCTCGGCCTGTTCGGCCGGCGTCATATTGCGGTGAATGATGCCCATGCCGCCGGCTTGCGCCATGGCGATAGCGAGCCGTGCTTCCGTCACGGTGTCCATGGCGGCGGAGATGAGCGGGATGTTGAGGTCGATGGTGCGCGTCAGCCGCGTCTTGGTGATGGCGTCGGCGGGCAGCACTTCGGACGCGCCCGGTTCAAGGAGCACATCGTCAAAAGTCAGAGCTTCACGGATTTCCATGGACGGCTGGTAGAGATTCGCGGAACGCTTGTCCAGACGCCGTTACGGTTAGCCGGCCGGTTTGCGGCCCTGCGCCACCAAGTAAACCTCGGAGCTTGCGGCGCGGCTGGCCGGCGGCTTGGCGTGCCGGACGGTTGCGAAATGTTGTTTCAAGGTCGCGAGCAGCGTTGTGTCGAGCCCGCCCTGGAAGGCCTTGGTGACGAACACGCCACCAGGCGCGAGGTGCTCAAGCGCGAAGTCGGCGGCCGCTTCGGCGAGTGCGCCGGTGCGGATTTGGTCGGTGCGCGCATGGCCGGTGGTGTTGGCGGCCATGTCGGAAAGCACTATGTCAGGCGGACCGCCGAGCGCCTTCATCAGCGCAGCGGGTGCGTGCGGACTGAGGAAGTCGGCCTCAAGGAAGACCACGCCCGGCATCGGATCGATCGGCAACAAATCTATACCCACGATCTGCGACGCGCCACGCTTCTGCGCGACCTGCGCCCAACTACCAGGCGCGGCGCCCAGATCGACGACACGCGCGCCGCGTTTGAGCACATGAAATTTGTCATCAAGTTCGATCAACTTGAACGCCGAGCGGGCGCGCCAACCCTCGGTTTGAGCGCGCAGCACGTAGGGGTCATTGATCTGGCGTTCGATCCACAGCCGCGAACTCTCCTTGCGCACGTTCTTCTTCAGCACGCGCTCAGCCATTTGCCGTTCGCCGCTCGGCATCAGGATTTGCTTATTGCGCCATCGGCGCTTCGGGGGCGGCGGGTCGTCGCTCATGCGTTGGCCATCAGACGCATCAGGACACCTTCGCGCAAGCCGCGGTCGGCGACGCGGATGCGCGGCGCAGGCCACACGCGCAACACGGCGTCGAAAATAGCGCCGCCGATCACAACCAGGTCTGCCCGGTCCTTGCCGATGCAGGCGTTGGCCGCGCGTTCGTCCCGCGTTTGATGCAAGAGCCGTTTAATCACCGCGCGGCAGTCCGCCACATCGAACCACATGCCGTCGACGCGCGTGCGCTGGTAGCGCGGCAGGTCGAGATAGACGCCAGCGAGGCTGGTGACGGTGCCGGACGTGCCGATCACATCGGCGCGACCCTGCTCGAAGGCCGAATGCAAATCCTCGGCGCCGCCGGCAGTGCGGATGGTGTCGGCCAAGCGTGCGACCAGCGCTTCGTACCAGGCGTCAGGATCGCTTTCAGGCTCGGCTTCTTCCTCGGCGACAACGACGACGCCGAGCGGTGTCGAGCGCCAAGCGATGATCGGCGGCTCCAAGCCACCGGCAAGCGCCTCTTTCGGTTTCACCCACGAAAGCTCGGTCGAGCCGCCGCCAATGTCGACGATCATCGCAAAATCGCGCTCGGGTTCCAGCAAGCTTGCACAACCGAGCACCGAGAGGCGCGCTTCGTCTTCTGGCGTGATGATATCGAAAGAGAGGCCGAGATCGCTCTTCACGCGGTTCAAAAAGGTCTGCCCGTTTTTGGCGATGCGGCAGGCTTGCGTTGCAACGCATCCGACAGCAACAGGCTGGCGCGCCTCGATGCGTTGAGCGCAGGCGGCAAGAGCTTGATAGGCGCGCCCCATCGCGGCGTCGCTCAACCGGCCGGTGTGTGTGAGGCCCTCACCCAAGCGGACGATGCGCGAAAAGCCATCGACAACGCGCAAGCTGCCGTCTTCGTTTTTCGCCGCCATCAGCAGGCGGCAATTATTGGTGCCCAGATCGAGCGCCGCGTAGAGCGGTGCGCGCGATCGCGGGCTGGACCGTCCGTCGCCCCGCGACGGGTTGGTCCGCCCATGCGTAACCATTTCAAATCGTCCCATGCGGAACGGACTTGGCCGCTCCGCAAAATTGCCATTTCGAGGCGAAACTAGCCGGATTTCGCCACGAACGCACCCGCGTTCACCCAGGATTCATGCGCCTTCCGCAGCGGCCGCGGCCCATGCGCCACACAAAATCGTGTGCCCCCGTCTTGCATGGCTCTTTCAGTTGTTTGGTGCGTTATCCATTCCTACGTTACCGAAGCGAGAGATTAGGAAGCGGTTTAAGGAGGAGAAAATGCAAACTGCCAAATTCTCCATCGGACAAGTGGTTCGCCATAAACTCTTCCCGTTCCGGGGCGTGATCTTCGACGTCGATCCCGAGTTCTCCAACACGGAAGAATGGTTGACTTCGATCCCCGAGCCGATCCGTCCCAGCCGGGAGCAGCCGTTCTACCATTTGTTCGCTGAGAACTCAGACAGCCATTATGTGGCTTACGTGTCTGAGCAGAACCTCGCGGAAGATGACACCGGCGAACCGGTCGACCACCCGCAAATCGAGCTTCTGTTCGATGAGACCGATGAAGGCAGCTACAAGCTCCGGCCTGAAAGTCTCAACTAACCAACGAACAATGCAGTTGTGGAGCGTCGCGCCGGTGGAAACACCGGCGCGAATCTTAGGCGCGCTGGAATGGATAGAAATCGCTTCCCAGTGGCAGGATTTGCGTCAGCGCATCGAGCGCGGCTTGGGTCTCGCCGGCGAGGTTGGGATCGCGGAGATCATCAGGCGCGATCTCTTCGCGGTAATGCTTGTTGATCCACGCCGACAACGTCTGCGAGAGCGCGTCGTCAAGGAAGAAGCCCTGCGCAGCGGCGGCGCGCTCTGCCGAAGTCATAACAACCCGCAGGCGCAAACAAGCAGGCCCGCCGCCGTTGCGCATGCTTTCGCGAACATCGACGTACTCGATATGGGCGATCGCCGCGTTCGGTCCAGCGGTGAGCTGCTGCGCGACGCTAGCGGTGCGGTTATTTTCCCGCACTTCTCGGGGCGCGATCAGCGTCAGCGCTTTGTCACCTGGCAGCCTCAGCAGCTGTGAATTGAATAGGTAGGATGACACTGCATCCTCCAGCGAAACGTCCGCCGCCTTTACCTCAACGAACACCGGCTCAAACAGACCCTTCGCCTTCACGCGGATTTCAGCGTAGAGCGCATCGCGGTCGTCGAATGCGTGTTCGTGATGAAAGAGCACGCTGTCGTAGGCGACGGCCACAACATCGTTGTGGAACGCGCCCGCCTGGATGGCTTTCGCCGATTGCTGGGCAAAAATGGTGCGGTCAACATCGAGCCGATGAGCGCGCGAGATGGCGCCGCATGCTTCCAGAGTTTGCCGTCCGGGAAAACCGGGCCGGAGGTCGCCGGCCCTTCGCCCATAGACAAAGATTTCGATGCCAGGCGCGCCCGGCTCGGCGGCGAGGCGCATGTGATTGGCCGCGCCCTCGTCCGAGAGCGCCTCGTTAGCGGGTAGCGCGGCATGAACAACGAACTGCCGTTCTTCCGGCATCAAGCGGCGCAGGCCGCGCTCTGTCATTGGCGCTTCAAGCGAGCGATGCAGCATTGTCTGCAGGTTGGCGACAGTGACGTGCAGGCGGCCGTCGCCGGCGTCGGCGCTCGGCGAAACCGTCGCGGCGTTCGCCGCCCACATCGAGGAAGCCGCACAGGCGGCGCGCGCGATGCGCGGCGAGATCTGCCATGCTTGCGCGAAAACAGCGCGATCATCGCCCGAAAGATTGAGCGCAGCGCGCAACCAGCCGATCGCGGGGCGCTCCTGCGGCGGCAGCACGCCTTGCGCGAGCCCGAGCGCGCGCAAGCGGTTCATCTTGGCCAAGCCCTGCAGCGCCGCTTCGCGCGGACGCGAAACTGAATCTTTGTTGCGCGCTGAGGCGAGATTGCCTTCCGAGAGGCCAGCGTAATTGTGGGTCAGTCCGACCAGGCCGTCGAAATTGATCTCTTCGGCGCGCGGGCTCGTCACGTCGGCAATCCGGGCGCGGCAATCGGCGCCGCCTTCTCAGCAGCCTGCGTCGAGACGGGATAGGCAACGTAGTCAGCCGCGTAATACGCGCTCGGGCGCAGCGAACCGGAGAGCCCCGGCCCGCCAAACGGCAGAGCGCTCGAGGCGCCGGTGGTTGGGCGGTTCCAGTTCAGCACGCCGACATGCATTTCGTTCTTCACGCGCGCCCAGAGCGCCGCATCGTCACTGATCAATCCGCCCGCGAGTCCAAAGCGCGTGGCGTTAGCGAGATCGAGCGCGTGATCGAAATCCTTGGCGCGATAAACCTGCAGCACTGGGCCGAACAATTCTTCGTCCGGTGGCGTGAGACCGGTGACATCGACGACACCCGGGCGCACGACAGCGCCGTCGCGTTTCACCGCAAGCAGAACTTTGCCGCCCATCGCGCTGAGTCCCGCTTCGAACTTCACGGCGCGTTCCGCGGCGACGGCGTTCACCAGCGGACCCATGAAGGGTTCCGGCGCTTGCGTTGCTGGCCCAACGCTCATTTCCTGCGCCAGCGCGATGAGCGCGGAGATGATTGCGTCTCCCTGCGCGCCTTCCGGCGCGATGAGACGTCGCGCGCACGAGCAACGTTGACCGCTGGTGGCAAACGCTGAATGCACAATGAGATTGGCCGCCGCCTTTGCGTCGACCGGAGGCCACACGATCAGCGGATTGTTTCCGCCGAGTTCGAGCGCCAGCAGCACGTCCGGTCGGCCTGCAAACTTGCGGTGGATGAGTGAACCCGTTTGTGCGGAACCGGTGAACAGCACGCCGTTCAATCCACGCGCATCGAGCACCGCCGCACCGGTTTCGTGAGCGCCTTGGAGCAACGCGAGAGCGCCATCTGGCAGACCCGCTTCCTCCCAAGCCTCCGCCATCAACGCTGCAACGCCGGGCGTAAACTCGCTCGGCTTGAACAGCACGCAATTGCCCGCCAGTAGCGCCGGCACGATATGACCGTTCGGCAGGTGTCCTGGAAAATTGAACGGACCGAACACCGCGAGCAGGCCGTGCGGATGATGCGAAAGCGCGGTGACGCCGAAGGCGTTCTTCTCTTCCTTGGCGCCAGCACGTTCGGCTTGGGCTCTGATCGAAATTTCGACCTTTCCAATCATCGCCTGCACTTCGCCCCGCGCGTCCCAGAGCGCCTTGCCCATTTCGCGGCTGATGGTGCGCGCGAGATCTTCCGCGCGTTTTTCGAGCGCCTTAGCGAAAGTGCGGGCGATGGCGACGCGCTCTTCGACCGGACGTTTCGACCAGGATGGGAAAGCCAGTCGCGCCGCGGCCATTGCTGCCGCGACATCATCCGGGGTCGCGGCACGGCCTTCCCAGACGGTGTCGCCTGTGGCGGGATCGTGTGAGGCGAAGCGTTCGCCCTCGCCCTTGCGCCATTGTCCGTCGATAAAAAGTTCAGACCGCATTGTCGACCCAGAGCAGAGCTTCATCGCCGGCTTGCAAATTCAGCGCGGCGAGCGTGGCGGCGTCAACGCTGGCGACGCCGTTTGCGACGCTCGCGCGCGCCGATACGCAGCGGAAGGCGTTGATACGGGGTGTCGCGATCAAGGCGCGAGAGCCGCCTTCACCGGCCGCGGGCGCCACCCTGACACGTTTGGATTCGCGCAAGGTGCGGATGTGGTCGCGTTGAGCGCTGACGAGCGGCCCACCATCGAAAATATCAACAACGTTGGAAAAGCTGAAACCTTCCCATTCCAATAACTTGCGCGCGCCTTCGCCGTCCTGATGGCACTTGCCGATCGCGTCGCGCGCCTCCTTGGGCAATAGATCAACGTAGATCGGGTGCTGCGGCGTGAGATCGAGAATAAACTGATTGTCCGTGGCGGCGCTGAGCCGATCAGCTTCGGAAAAATCCATTTGGAAAAAGTGGCGGCCGAGTGCTTCCCAGAACGGCGAGACGCCTTCTGGCGAAACCACGCCGCGCAATTCGGAAACCACCTGCTCGTGGAAGCGCTGCGGTGCCGTTTTCATCAGCATGTAACGCGATTGCGCCAGGGCGCGGCCCACGCCACGGGCGCGATGCTCCGGGCGTACAAACAGCGAGCCGACTTCCGTGCAGCCGGTGAAGTCATTGACGCCGATCAGTACGCGCATGTCGAAGCGCTTGCCCGCGATCGCCGATGATTGCGCCTCCGTGATCAGACGGAAATTGAAGAATGGCGGCGTTTCGCCGATTGTCGCCTTCACGCCGCAGCAGCCAGCGAGTTCACCGCTTTCAATGTGCTCAAGCGCGATGAAGTAGCGCTCCTTGCCGGCTGTGATGGTCCGCGCAGCGAAGCTTTCCTGCGAAAGCTCGAGACGTTTCGCCATAGCCGCGTCATCAAGCATCAAGCTGGTGAAGCCAGCGCCGGCGATGGCGCGCAATTGCCTAAGACCTTCGAGGTCGCCCGGTCCGGCAGCGCGCATGACATAGGTAGGACCGTTCATGCGCGCAGATCCGCGATGTCGAACACTTCGCGTTCGATGCCGGCCAGCAGCAGAAAGGAAAGCTTCGCGCGCTCAGAGAAGCTCGGGATGAGCGCGAACTCTTGGTCGGAGTGTATGTTGCCGCCGCATGGGCCGAGTGTGTCGATGTTGGGACAGCCGGCGGCGGCGAGGTTATTGCCTTCACAAACACCGCCAGACGCTTGGAACTTTAAATCTAGACCGAGCGCGGCGCCGGCGGTTCGCGTCCAGGAGATGATCTTGGCTTGTGTTGGCGTGATGGGCTTTGGCGGTCGCGTGATTCCGCCGTGCAGATGAGCGGTTAGACCTTCGCGTCCACCGACGCCGTCTGCGATACGCTTGATCTCGGCTTGCGCCCACGCTGTTCCACCATTGTCGGGCGCGCGCACATTAAAGCGCAGCACGGCGCGATCCGGCACGACATTGACCGGACTGCCGCCGTCGATGGCGCCGATGTTGAAGGTCACGCCGTCGCGTTGGCCATTGAGCTGATCAAGCGCCAACGCTGCCTCTGCAGCGGCCATCACGGCGTTGCGGCCGTCGCTAAATGCGCGACCCACGTGCGCTGAGCGGCCATGGAATGCAAAACTGAAATTGCCGGAGCCTTTGCGCGCATCGACAAGCGTACCGTCCGCCAGGGCCGGCTCGTAAGTCATCCCGACGTGCGCGCGCCGACCGAGATCGGCGAGCAACGGAGCGCTGCCAAGCGAGCCGATCTCTTCGTCGGGGCTCATAAGCACTTCGTAACCTACACGGTTGGCGCCGGGCAGGTGTTCGAATGCTTGCAGCGCTGCAAGCATAAGCGACAGACCGCCCTTCATGTCCGCCGCGCCCGGACCACGAAGCAAGTCGCCTTCGCGCCATGGCTGCTGAAACGAGTGCGCGGCGGAAAACACAGTGTCGTAATGGCCGGTTAGCGCGACCTTGATTGGCGCGTCTGGCCGAACGGTAACGCGGATCGAAGGTGCGTGTTCGATGTCAATCACTTCGCCATCGGCGCGGACGCGCTGGCTTGGCGGAAGCGGCTCGACCGTGACAGCCCCAGGCAGCGCCGCGAACGCATCGGCGAGCGGAGCACGCATGCGCTGGAGCCCAGCAAGCTCGTGCGACCCTGAATTGATAGCCGACCAAGCCTCGGTGCGCGCCACCATGGCTTCGGCCTCGCCATCGAGACGCTCCAGCAATGGCTCCAGCCCGGCGCCCCAAGCGGTGCGCGCCGGCGCTCCGATTTGATCGGCCGACATGGGGTCGTGGTAGCCGCGCCCCGAGCGCCGGTCCAGGCGCCCCCAAGCAAACGGGCCCGGCGTTTGCCGGGCCCGTCGCTTTAGTTAGGCAGCTTCTTTTATTGGAAGCTGATGGTAACCGCAGTACGGCGGTTGAGCGGTTCGCGGACACCGTCGCGGGTCGGACGGGCCAGATCGCTTTCGCCGTGCGCTTGGGTCTGGATCGAGCCAGCCGCGATGCCGCGCGCCACCTG
>JBAQGO010000049.1:0-10870 GCA_049287825.1 Vitreimonas sp.
GCCGGCTTCCAGCCGGCATCTTGTTCGCCGCCAAACCGTCCGTGGCCGTTTGGGTACCGAATGCCGGCTGGAAGCCGGCGGTCCACAGTTAAGTGCGCGCGTTTTGTTGGATCTTGTCCAAGTGCATGCGGATGTGCGCGGCTTCAGCCGGCGAATTCGCAAGTGCGATGGCGCGATTGAAGGCCTCGCGCGCTTCGGCGTTGCGCTTCAGGTCGAGCAGGAACGCGCCGCGGACGCCATGAAAGTGGAAATAGTTTTGTAATCGGTCCGCGAGCGGCTCGATCATGTCGAGCGCCGCTTGCGCGCCGCGCACTTTTGAAACCGCGACGGCGCGGTTGAGGGTGATCACCGGCGATGGCTGCAGCTGTTCGAGCGCCGCATAAAGCAGTTCGATTTGCGTCCAATCCGTATCCGCGAAGGCTGGCGCGCGGGCATGGAGCGCGGCGATCGCCGCTTGGATTTGATAGGCGCCGGGGCGCTGGTGACGAATGGCTTTGTCAATGAGGGCGAGGCCTTCGGCGATCTTATCCTTGTTCCAAAGTTTGCGGTCTTGGTCCTCGAGCAGAACAATGTCGCCCTTGGCGTCAAAACGCGCGGCGCTGCGGGCGTGCTGCAGCAGCATGAGCGCCAAAAGCCCCATGATCTCGGGCTCTGCGGCGAAGAGGCCGAGCAGCATACGAGTGAGGCGGATGGCTTCGTCGCAAAGCGGCGCGCGTAGCGCGGCTTCGTCGCCGCTGGCGGAATAGCCTTCGTTAAAGAGCAGGTAGAGCATAGCCGCGACTGCCGCGAGGCGCTCGCTACGTTCAAATGCGGTGGGCGTCTCGAAGGGCACGCCGGCGTCGGCGATGCGACGCTTAGCGCGGGTGATGCGCTGCTCCATGGCGGCATCACCGACCAGGAAGGCGCGTGCGACTTGCGCGACCGAGAGTCCGGAGACGATGCGCAGCGCCAACGCGATCTGTTGCGTCGCGGGCAGATCGGGATGGCAGCAGACGAACAGTAGACGCAGGACGTCGTCACGATAGTCGGCGTTGTCGAGTTTCTCGACGACGTTACCTTCGGCATCTTCTAGATCAGAGAGCTGATCTTCATCCGGCAACGCTTGCTGCTTGGCGAAGCGGCGTTTCGCGTCGATTGCGACGTTGCGCCCAACGAAAATGAGCCAGGCGGCTGGATCGCGCGGCGGCCCGTTCTTCGGCCACGCTGACAACGCCTTGAGGCACGCCTCTTGGTAAGCTTCTTCCGCCGTGTCGAGGTCGCGGAAATAGCGCAGCAACGCGCTCACCGCTTGCGGCCGCGCAGAGGTGAGCGCCGCTTCGATCCAGGCGAGGTCGCTCAAGCCCGTCTCACCGGGCGATCTGGTCGTCGGCGAAGAGACGGACGGGACGAATTTCGTAGGCGCCGCCAGGGTTGGCTTGTCCGAGTTCGCGCGCGATCGAAACGGCTTCGTCGAGATTTTCGCAATCTAGAACGTAAAAGCCGAGCAGCGCTTCCTTGGTCTCGGCGTAGGGGCCGTCGAGCACCAGGCCTTTCTCTTTCACCAGCGTGGTGGCCGCCGTTGTCGGCATCAGTCTGAGCGACGGGCCCAGTTTGTTTTGCTTGCGCAGCCGTTCATGGACAACTTCCAGCCGCTCCATAACCGCGTCGTCCTCAGCCTTGGACCACGACATGATGGTGTTTTCATTGTTGTAGCAGAGGAAGGCGTAGAGCATCGGAACCTCGGGGTCGTCTTGAAGACGGATGAGTATGCCCCGGGCCGACAAGCCGGTGGAGACTATTTCAGCCCTGCACCAGCCGAATCCAGTTGCCGCAAGTGTCGTCGAAATCGGCGTAAAGGGTCGGACCCATCTCGGCGGGCTCGGCTTTGAACACGACGCCTTTGGCATCAAGCCGCTCGTGTTCGGCGATGATGTCGTCGGTGTAGAGTTGCGCTTGCGGCATGCCGATGGCGTAGAGCTTCTCTGCCATAGTTGCGGCTTCGGGCAGGCCGCGTGGTTCGAGCAGAAGTTCGACGCCCTTCGGATCATCAGGCGCGGTGAGCGTCAGCCAGAACGCGCCGCCCATGTCGACGTCGTGCTTGATCTTGAAGCCGAGCTTCTCGGTGTAGAAGGCGCGCGCGCGAGCTTGGTCGTTCACGAGGATGGATGTGAGTTTGACGCGGATCATGTACACACTCCCACCAGTTCGTGTCCTTCGCCGCCGACGATTTCGACTTTCAAGATTTCGCCGTCGGCAATTTCTTTTTCACTCTCGACGTAGACAACGCCGTCGATTTCCGGCGCATCCGCTTTGGTGCGGCAGGAATACGCGTCGGCGTCGTCGTCCCAGCCGTCATTGATGACGTCGACGTTGCGCCCGATCATCGCTTGGCCGCGCGCGTGGGCGAGCGTGGTCTGCACTTCCATGAAGCGGTCGTAGCGCTCGTTGACGTCGTCTTGATCGACGTGATCGGGCAGATCGCGTGCGGGCGCGCCTTCGACGTTTTCGTATTTGAACACGCCGGCGCGATCGATTTCGGCTTCGTCGATGAAATCGAGCAGCGTTTCGAAATCGTCCTCGGCTTCACCGGGGAAGCCGACGATGAAGCTGGAACGAATGGTGAGATCGGGGCAGATGCTGCGCCACTTTTTGATGCGGTCGAGGACTTTGTCCTGGTTCGCCGGACGGCGCATGGCTTTGAGCACGGACGGCGATGCGTGCTGGAAGGGGATGTCGAGGTAAGGAAGGACTTTGCCTTCCGCCATCAGGCCGACGACTTCGTCGACGTGCGGATATGGGTAGACGTAGTGAAGGCGTGTCCAGACGCCGAGGTCGCCGAGTTCTTTGCAAAGATCGTAGAATCTGGCGCGGACCATACGGTCCTTCCATTTGCTCTCGGCATATTTCACGTCGACGCCGTAAGCGCTGGTGTCTTGCGAGATGACGAGCAGTTCTTTGACGCCGGCCTTCACCAAGGACTCTGCTTCTTTCAGCACGGCGTTAGCCGGACGCGAGGCAAGATCGCCGCGAATGGACGGGATGATGCAGAAGCTGCAGCGATTGTTGCAGCCCTCCGAGATTTTCAAATACGCGTAGTGGCGCGGCGTGAGGCGAAAGCCGCCTTCGGGCACCAAATCGATTTTGGGATCGTGCATCTGCGGCAAGTGCGTGTGCACGGCGCTGACGACCGCTTCGTATTGATGCGGGCCGGTGACTTCGAGCACCTTCGGGTGCGTGTCGCGGATGAGCGACTCTTCTTTGCCCAAGCAACCGGTGACGATGACTTTGCCGTTTTCGCTGATGGCTTCGCCGATGGCGTCGAGGCTTTCGGCTTTGGCGCTGTCGAGGAAGCCGCAGGTGTTCACCACCACAAGGTCGGCGCCCTCGTAGCTGCCGCTAAGCTGATAGCCCTCAGAGCGAAGACGCGTGATGATGCGCTCGCTGTCGACGAGGGCTTTGGGGCAGCCGAGGCTGACCACGCCGATGGTTGGGCCTTTTGTCATATGAAGGCGCGGCTTCTAGCGCAGGCGACGGCTTATCCCAAGAGCTGGGGCTGAAAAATGAAGCGGTCCGGAAACGGCCAGCGCTCGCGTCCGATTTCGGCGATAATGTGCGCCAACAAGGAGATGCCCGATGGCCACCATTCGCCGTGAATTTCGCTCGCCACGCTCAGCTCAGGATGTCTGGGGCGTGCTGAAGAAGTTCGACCGAGTGCACGAACTCGCGAAGGGCTTTGTCACCGCCACCAAGATGGAAGGCGACCGCGTGCGCGTGGTGACGTTCGCGAACGGCATGGAAATTCGCGAACACCTCGTCAGTGCTGATGATGGAGAGCGGCGCCTCGTATATGCCATCACCGACAGCCCGCGGTACACGCACTACAGCGCCGCAGCGCAAGTGTTCGCGGATGGCGACGGCAGCCGCTTCGTGTGGACCGTGGATTTTTTGCCGGATGACATGGCGCCGATGCAAGGTGCGGCTATGGATGCAGGCGCGGAAGCGATGCGGAAAGCGCTTGGCTAGGGCGATTCCAATCGCGCCATTTCGGTGAAACCCTCGCCAGTTTCGAGTATTGACGCCGCGCTAGCCGAGAGCACCAGCCAGGAGGCTGCGTCGGCGAATGTCGTAAATTGGCGCGCCTCTTGAGTTTGGTTTTGGCGCGTATTGCGGCGCGCGATCCAATGGTCGAGATGTCCTTGCGAGCATGCGCTGAACGAAATCCAGGCGGAGCGGCGAAAGATTAGCAGCTTGCTCGGCTTAAACAGCTCCGGAAATTTCACGACGACTGCGTCGAGGTCGTCGAGTCTCACAGCGCTGAAATCGGCGTCGGGGGCTATCAGGTTGAAGATGTCGTAGGCCAGCCACTCGGGATGGTCGCGTTGGTATTCAGCAAGCGCAACCATCTGCCCGAGGGAGATCGCGCCGCGATACTCCACTCGGTTGAGGTCGACGTCGCGGCTGTGCTGCAAAATGACGGTCAGGGCGTGCTCTCCAGGCCGGGTGGCGTGCGGGCGTTTACCAGATTCCCTAGTTACTGCTGCGAATGACTTGCAAAAGCGGCTATCTCTGGCTAAATGGCAACTGCGGCTGCTTCGCAGTCGCCAAAAACGTCTTTGCTTTCAGAGAAGTGCTGGATGTACGTCTGCAATTGCAACGGTGTGACTCGCGGTGAAGTGGCGGAAGCCATCGAAGCCGGCGCGCAGTGCCCTAAGGATGTGCTCGCCCATCACGGTTGCGAGCCCTGCTGCGGCCGCTGTCTGCCCGAGATCGCCGACAGCATTGACGGGGCCGTTCAGGGGAGCCTCGTCGCAGCGGAGTAACGCGCGATGAAGGGCGACGCCGACGTCATCAAGAAGCTCAATCAGATTCTCACGAATGAGCTGAGCTCGATCAATCAGTACTTCCTGCATGCGCGGATGTACGAGAACGAGGGCTTGGGCAAGCTCGGCAAGAAGACGTACGAAGAGTCCATCGGGGAGATGAAGCACGCCGATAAGTTGGTGAAGCGCATCCTCTTCCTGGACGGCTTTCCGAACCTGCAGTTACTCAACAAGCTGAAGATTGGGGCCGACGTGCCAACGCGGCTCGACTGCGATCTGCAAGCCGAGACAACGGGCCGGACGGCGATGGTCGAAGGCATAGCACTCTGCGAGGAAAAGCAGGATTACGCTACGCGCGACCTGCTCACGGAAATCCTCGACGACACCGAAGAGCACATCGATTTTCTGGAAACACAGATCGCGGTGCTTGGCCAAATGGGTTTGCAGAATTACCTGCAGAGCCAGTACGAGCTTGAGGCCGATAGCAGCAGCTAACGCACCGCGGCGCGGGCAGGCGCTACCGGAAGATCGAAGCGCGCGATTTCGTCGAAGCCTTCGCCGCGTTCAAGCAAGTCTCGCTCGGCGTCCATCAGCAAAAGCCAGTCGGCCGCCTCCGCGAACGAGTAGCAGTGCTTGAGCGTGCTGGACATGGCTTCTTTAGCGTCGCGGCTCATCCAATGGGCGACATGGGACCTCGGGCCGTCGTCTTCGCAAAGCCAGACCGCGCGCCGGAAGATTTCCAGCCGAAGCGGCGTGAACAATTTGCGGTAGTGCTCGAACATCGCATCAAGCTGTTCAAACGTCACAGTGTTGAAATCGGCGCCGGCGCGCACGACGTTGAGGCAATCGCTTGCCAGAAGCTCCGGCCTATCTGCCTGGAACTTGGCGACGGCCTTCAACTCATCGAGCGTGATGCTGCCGATGAATTCGACCAGATTGAGCTCAAGCTCTTCGTTTCGGCGGAGGATAACCGTCACTACGCAGAATCCTTTCACACCAGCGTTTGCGTCTGCGTCGTTGAGAAAGCGTTAAGTCTCAGCGCGCCGCTCACGAAAGCGTGTGTGCGTCTGTCGTACTGTGATGCCACTTCGTCGTGTGTTTCGTTGACCAAGTTGCAGCAGCAGGTTTCGTCTCGGCCATGAGAGCCCTTCTTCTTGCAGCGGCCATGCTTTCTGCATGCGCAACCACGCAGCACACGTCCGAGACGGCGGCGCCGGTGATTGGCGCGGAGCGTGCATTTGCAGCGCGCGCCCATGAGATCGGTTGGATCCCGGCGTTCTGCGAATTCAGCGCGCCCGATAGTCAGTTGGTCGGCCGCGCCGGCCTGACGCCGGCGCATCCGCGTATGTGCGCATTACCGGATGATGGCGATCGCAACCTCTATTGGGCGCCCTCGTTCGCAGGCATCGCGAGTTCAGGCGATCTCGGTTTCACCACGGGCCCCGCGAGCACCGATGCCGCGCGAACGCCAACGATCCAATATTTCACGGTTTGGCGCAGGCAACCCGATGGAAGCTGGAAGTGGATCTACGACGGCGGGCCGGGTCAAGTGGAGCGGCCCGGGCCGTATCTTTCCGAGGGCGCCGAAGCGCCGACGCTGCCGCCCGTCGTGGGCGTCGGTTCGGCCGGCGTCGCGATGGCGCAAGTGAACAACATCGAAGCGAGCGCGAGCACCGCCTCTGCTTTGCGCCATTATCTTGCACCGGGCGCGCACGTGTATCGGACAGCCCGCGCACGCGCTTATGGCGGCGCGGAATCGGAAGCGAATTTGATCTACCCGGCACCGGATGTGTCTTACGTCCATCGCCGCACGGAGGCGTCATCGGGCGGCGATCTCGTCTTCACCCTAGGCGAGGCGCGCTGGTGGCAAAATGGCGAGGCCAGGCAAGGCTTCTATGCGCGCATCTGGCAGTACAACGTGAGCGGCTGGCGCATCGTCTATGATCAGATCGCGCCTTGGTCGCCTCCCGCGGCCCAATCCTCACGTCAATAGCTCAGGCTTTTTGCTCCTTCGCGGACTCGATCGCGGCGCGAAAGGCGATGGGGTTGGCGATGTCCGGCACGATGACGGCGTCGACGCCGGTGCCTTCAATGCGGAGATGCCCGTAGCCCAGAATGCGGCCCATGAAGCTCTGCTCCAGCTTCACGCCTTCAATGTTCTGGAGTGAGATCTCGTTGGTTCGCAGGGTGAAGAAGCCGGTCTTCTCAACGAAGCGATGAGAGGTGACGGCGATCTCGGTGGTGTTCTGGCGGACCATCATGGCCACGAAGATCCAGATGCCGATCAGGCACCAGAACAGAAAGATGAGCGCTGCCCAGGCTTTAACGCTGTACCACCAATGGAAATGCGCCTGGGCGACGATGCGCTCGCCGGCGCCCAGGGATTTTTCGAGATAACTCATAGGGTCTATTTGACTTCCGCCCCCCCATCCGTCAAAAGCCCTCGCTTTCCGCGGCCCCCTCTCTCCGTGATTGGGGTGGCCGGGAACATGCTGGGTGACGGGCGAACCGCCAGGGTAGTCGCGATCTCGTTGTGAGGTCGCCGGGCCCCGTCAACGGAAGAAGGGGCGAATCCGCCCATGACGAAGCGTATCGAAGCCAAATACAAATCAGACCGCCGCTTTGGCCAGAATCTCTGGGGCCGTCCGAAGTCGCCGGTGAACAAACGTCAATATGGTCCGGGCCAACACGGCCAGCGCCGTAAGGGCAAGACGTCGGACTTCGGGCTACAGCTGGTCGCGAAGCAAAAGCTGCGGATGTACTACGGCAACATCACCGAAAAGCAGTTCCGCAAGACCTACGAGGAAGCCGCGCGCCGGAAGGGCAACACGGCGGAAAACCTGATTGGTCTGCTCGAAAGCCGCCTCGACGCAGTCGTCTATCGCGCCAAATTCACGCCGACGGTTTTCTCGGCGCGTCAGTTCGTGAACCACGGCCACGTCAAAGTGAATGGCAAGCGCGTGACCATCCCGTCCTACCTGGTGAAGGCCGGCGACGTGCTCGAAATCCGCGATAAGGCCCGCTCGATGGCTCTGGTGTTGGAAGCGCTGCAAAGCGGCGAGCGTGACACGCCGGACTATCTCGAAGTCGATCCCAAGGCGATGACCGCGCGCTATGCGCGCATCCCGACGCTCTCGGATGTGCCCTATCCTGTGCAGATGGAACCGAACCTGGTCGTTGAATACTACGCGAGCTAAGTTCGCCTCACCGGTGAAAAGATCGAAGCCCGCCGTTTCGGCGGGCTTTTTTCTTGTATGCTCGCGCCCATGAGCAAGCCGTGGAAGAAACTCGACGAAGCGATCCTGATCGCGCCGGGCGACAAGGCGATCCTGAAGAAGCGCGACACGGTCGGCGCGGAGCTGTTCCCGGATCGGGAAGAAGCGGAGGCTGCCCTAGCCGACGATGTCAAAGAGATCGATGCGCTGCAAAACCAGCTTTGGGCGGAGCGGAAACGCTCCTTGTTGGTGGTGCTGCAGGGGATCGATACCTCCGGCAAGGACGGCACTGTGCGCGGCGTGTTCGGCTCGTGCGGCCCGCTCGGCGTTGTGGTGACGCCGTTCGGCGTGCCGAACGCGGAAGAGGCGGCGCACGATTACCTTTGGCGCATTCACAGCGCCGTGCCGAAAAAGGGTCTGATCGGAGTTTTCAACCGCTCGCATTATGAGGACGTGCTGGTGGTGAAGGTGCGCAAGTTCGCGCCGGCAGATGTGGTTGAGCAGCGCTACGTGCAGATCAACGACTTCGAGAAATACCTTACTGAGAACGGCGTCACGATTTTGAAGTTCATGCTGCACATCTCCAAAGACGAGCAAAAGAAGCGGCTTCAGGCGCGCCTGGATGAGCCCAAGCACAATTGGAAGTTCAATCCGGGCGATCTTGAGGATCGCAAGCTGTGGGATGATTACGAGCAGGCATATGAGGATGCGCTGGAGCGCTGCTCTACCGAGTACGCGCCGTGGCGCGTGATTCCCGCTGACAAGAAGTGGCGGCGTAACGCGATCATTGCATCGATCGTGCGCGGCGCTTTGGAGAAGATGGACCCGAAATATCCGAAGCCTGACTGGAAGGCGTCCGACTTCAAGATTGACTAGGCGCGTCTTCGGCGCTGATGATGCCGAGTGAAATCACGCGTTTAATGGCTTCATCCGGACCGATGCTCAGTGGTTTGAGGGCGGTGCGCTTCATATAGAGCAAATAACCCGAGGTCGGCACCGGCGCGTGTGGCACGAAGACGGCGACTAAGTCCTCATCGCTGATGTCGGAGACCACTTCGGCGGCGTGTTCATTGGTGATGAAACCTATGGTCCAAATGCCGGGATAGGGAAATTCCAGCAGCACCGCCTGTTTGAACGAGGTGCGCCCGGGCGCGGCGACTTGGCGAAACACTTGTTTGGCGCCGCCATAGATCGAGCGCACCAGCGGCAGGTTGCCGATGACCTGGTCGGTGGAATCCACCAACCAGCGGCCGACGAGATTGCCCGCCAATGCGCCGATCAAAGTCAGCACCGCCACTGCAATGAGCACGCCGCTGCCAAAAAAACTTGGCGTGAACGGTTTGACCGTCGCGGGGATCAGCGGGGCGACATTGTGGTCGATGACGCTGACGACGAGGTAGATAAGCCAAATCGTCACAACAAACGGCAGCACGACCGCAACGCCGGCCAGAAACGAATTTCTGAGCCATGTGAGGATGTTGAAGCGGCGGACGGAGCGGAGCGGAGTCATGAGCGCCATGTAGGCCGCGTTGTGGGCGCAAGGAAGCGCCTCTAGCCGCGTCGTGGACCGCTTCCTACCTTTGCTCTCATGTTTGGCCGCAAGACTTCGTTCGTCTCGGCGCCGCGCAAGCGCGGACCGCGGGACGATTTTTCTGCAACAGTGATCCGGGTTGTCGATAGCATTGGGCCCGCCGTGATCAGCGTGCGGCGCACCAGCCGCGTGCGCGATCTCTATGACGGCGCTGGTTCCGGTGTGATCGTTTCGCCGGATGGATATGCACTGACCAACAATCACGTGGTGCGCGGCGCGGGACGCGTGGAGGGCGTGCTGCACGATGGCAGCGTGGTCAGCGCCGAAGTCGTCGGCACTGATCCCGATACGGATTTGGCGCTGCTGCGCTTGAACGGACGCGGGCATCAGCGCGCAGAGCTTGGCGATTCCGACGCGCTGAATGTCGGGGAGCTCGCGATCGCGATCGGTAATCCGCTGGGTTTGCAGGCGACGGTCACCGTGGGCGTCATCTCCGCCCTGCGGCGCACCCTGCGCGGCGAGAGCGGGCGACTGATCGAGGACGTGATCCAGACGGACGCCGCCCTCAATCCAGGCAATTCCGGCGGTGCGCTGGTGGATGCGGATGGCGCCGTCATTGGCATCAACACGGCAATCATCGGTGGCGCGCAGGGCATTTGCTTTGCGGTGCCGAGCAACACGGCGAAAACCGTCATCCCCGACCTGATGCGCAGCGGGCGCGTGGTGCGGGGATGGTTCGGCATTGGCGGCCAGACTCAGGATCTGTCGCGCGCGTTGGTGCGCCGCTTAGGGCTTGATGTTGAGAGCGGCGTGCTTGTGGTCGCGGTGTCCGGCGGCGGGCCGGCGGAAGCGGCGGGGCTGCGCGTTGGCGATGTGGTGCTGAAGTTGGATGGGTTTCCGACGCCTTCGGTGGACGCCGTGCATAAGCTTTTGGGCCGCGATCGCATCGGCCGGCGCGTGGCGCTAGACGTGTTGCGTGATGGAGCGCGAATTAAGCTCGATTTGTCGGTGACGGAGCGGCCGGACGAACGGCGGAGCGCCTAAGCTGGACTCGCCGCCATGCGCCGGCGCTGGCCGGCGAGGGCGCCGGCGGTCCCGTAGGATAGGCGCGCTTCATCGTTGTCCTTCCTCGACCGGAAAAACGAAGTTTGGTCCGCCTACGCCGAAGGCTTCGACGCGACGCTTTTGCGTAAGCAAAAGCGGGAGAGCGGGGCGCGCAAGAAGCTTGCGCAGAAAAGAGTAGTTTGGGGTTGGTGCTTGATGCGCGCCCCGCGTGATTTGTTTTGGCGACCGGCGGAAACTCAGGGGCGTTGCTACCGAACCAC
>JBAQGO010000050.1:0-17764 GCA_049287825.1 Vitreimonas sp.
CTTCCCCTCATCGCCCCTACGCGTGTCGTCCGAACCCACGGCTCGAGACTATCCCCCGCGGAACAGCAACTTAAGTTAAGACATAACGCGCCGCCTTCGCCGAGCGCGAACCACCGCGAAAGGCGCCCATTTCATGGCATTGTTGCGGTGTCGTCACACTCTGGAACCGGGACTAGGTGCGCGGGTTGGTTTCTTGACCACAGTTCAGGAGATTTTTCATGGATCGCAAACGCACCGACTCCGCCGACCCCTATGCACCGCCGCCTCGGTATCGCGACCGCTCCGGTCGCCTCGTAAGGGTAGGACTGATGGCGCTTCTTCTTGCAGGTCTAGGCGTGGGTTATTTTGCTTGGTCCGCCACCACGCCGCAGCAAGCCGCTCTCGCTCCACAAGAACAGCAACAACAGCTCGCGGACGCTGGCTATCGCGCTCAGCCGGAACAAATTCCCCAAGCCCAGCCGGTATCCCCTACTCCATCAGCCGCGACGCCCGCGCCCGACCGTCGTCGCCAAGCGCCATCAGGGCGATCATCCCGCTCCGCGCCTGAGCCCCAAGAATCGGCCCCACCACCGGTAAGCGATGTTCCGACAACACCCGCGCCCATTCCGCCGGCCGCGACGGCGCCACAAATGCCGGATTCAGCGCCACCGGCCCAAGGCTGATTTGGAGAGTGAGCCCGGCGGGATTCGAACCCGCGACCCCCTGATTAAAAGTCAGATGCTCTACCAACTGAGCTACGGGCTCTCGCGAAGCAGCCGCAGTTAAGTGACAAAGCGCTGCCGCGCAACCCGCGGCGGCGCTAGTTGCGTGCGGCATCTGCTGTCGCTAGCGCGCCGGCGACTGCGGCCGACCATCCTGCACGCAGCTTTTCCCGAACGCTGCTCTCCATCTTGGGCACCCAGAATGCACGCGTTTTGGCTGGCGGCACATCTTCTAGCGATTTGATACGGCCGGCGCCTATAGCGGCGAGTTTCGCTGCGCCGAGCGCTGTAACTTCCTGGAATTCCGGACACGCGACTTCGACTTCGCAAACGTCAGCGAGGAATTGCATCGCCCACGCATTGCCGGTCATGCCGCCATCGATGAGCAGCGACTGCACTGAAGCGCCGTCCGCCCTCAGTGCATCAAGCAAATCTCGGGTTTGGTACGCCACCGCTTCGAGACCAGCGCGAACGACGTGTGCTGATGAGGAATCGCGCGTCAGTCCGACGATCGCAGCGCGCGCATCCGCCCGCCATTGTGGAGCGCCGAGGCCGGCGAAGGCTGGAACGAGATAGACGCCGCCATTGTCCTGGAGTGAAGAGGCAATGGCTTCCGACTCAGGCGACGCTTTGATCAGCTTCAGCCCATCCCGGAGCCATTGCATCGTGGCGCCAGCGGAGAAGATTGAACCCTCGAGCGCGTACGCGAGCGATTGCTTGGTCTCGTAACCAACCGTTGCGAGCAAGCGATTGGCAGAATGCGGCACTCGATCGCCCATGTGCATAACCAGGAACGTGCCGGTGCCGTACGTGGCTTTGGCCATGCCGCGTTTCAGACAGCCGTGGCCGACGAGCGCCGCTTGCTGATCGCCTGCCATCCCATTGATCGGAATGGCGCGGCCGAAATGTGTGGGATCGCTGTCGCCAAAATGCGCGTCGCACTTGGCGATGTTCGGCAAAAGCGCGCGCGGCACATTTAGCAGCGCACACATCTCGTCGCTCCAATCGCGTTTAGCGATGTCGAAGACAAGCGTGCGCGCGGCGTTAGTAACGTCAGAGACGTGTGAACGGCCGTTAGTAAGTCGCCACACCAGAAATGTCTCAATGGTGCCGAAAGCGAGTTCGCCGGCTTCGGCGCGTTTGCGCAGGTTGGGATCGCGATCGAGTATCCAGGCAATTTTGGTGGCGGAGAAATACGGATCGAGCAGCAAGCCTGTGGTTTTCTGGACTTTTTCTTCGTTGCCCGCGGCGCGCAGTGCATCAGTGACGGCGGCAGTGCGGCGGTCTTGCCATACGATGGCGCGATGGACGGGTGCGCCAGTTTTGCGGTCCCACACGATGGTCGTTTCGCGCTGGTTGGTGATGCCGATGGCGGCGATGTTGGCGGCGCCGCCGATTTTCTCGATCACATCGCGACACACTTTGAGCGTCGCTGACCAGATCTCTTCGGGATCGTGCTCGACCCAGCCAGGTTGTGGGAAATGTTGCGCCAGTTCGAGTTGCGACGTTGCGCGTGGATTGAAGTCCAAGTCGAAAGCAATGGCGCGTGTCGAAGTGGTGCCTTGATCGATGGCGAGAATGAACTGGCTCATGGACGCGCACAAAAGAGCGGGGAGGCGCCGCGGTCAACCCACGGCTGAGAATGTGAAAGGCAGCCGAGTACGCTTGCGCCTCCCCTGTGCGGCGCGGCTCAGGGAGTCGCCGCCTCCGCAGTCTGAAGCGCTTCACGGAGCGCCGCGGACGCGGCGCTGACACGCGCCATCGCTGCGTCGAGTTCATCAGCGGTGACGGCGTGGCGTGCGGCGGCCATGGCTTCGATTTCGGCGCGGATGGCGGCAAGTTTTTGCGCGAGATCTTCGGCGCCGGTGGATAGAACGTCGCCGAGCGAGAGCGCTTTGCCGGCGATGTCGAGGATTTCACCTGCGCGCGCGCGCAGAGCGTCGGGAAGCAGCGGCAGCAGAGTCGAAAGCACTGAGAGCAGCAATTGCAGCTGCAACAGGAAATTGCTCATCGAGAGACTCCGCGTTGCGCATTGATCAGAGATTGCAGTTCGGAGACCGGCGCTTGGGCGCGGTTGATGGCCTGACCGAGCGATTGTGACGCGGCGTTGAGCGCATTGAGAGCGCGGGTAAGCGTGCTGTCGTTCGCGCGGGACGCGGCTATGTAGGCGGCGTGTGCCCGGAGGTACGCGCTGAACGCGATCTCCAAAGTCTGCACACTGGGGGTCGCGGCCGCTTCGGCGCGGCCAATGGCGCGCTTGACCTCGATTGGCGCGGAGGGATCGCGGACGACACTCGTCGCCGTTTCGACGAGCGCGCCGTAGGACTGGATCAGCGCATAGGCGCGCTGGTCCGCGGTTTGAGCGGCTGCGACGGGGTTGGGCGTCGTCAAATGGAGCGTGGCGCACGCCGGGGTGAGCGTGAGCGCAAAGGCGAGCGCCAGGGCGCGGATTGGGTGCTTCATGGTGGGCCTCAAACGATTGGGCCGCGGGCGCGGGTGCGACCGACGGCGACGCCGACCAAGCCAAGCGTGGTGATGAGATCGATTGCCGCGCCGGCGATGTCCTGAGCGGCGCCGGCCGGCAGGTCGATGCTGAGACGCGTTGCGACGGCAGCGATGGCGATGGCGGCCGCGCTTCGCAATGTGAGCGATTGAATGGCGGCGCGCTGTTCTGGTGAAGCGACGGGTGTCTGTGGTGTGGGATCGGTCATAGGCTCCTCGATTTGAGCGAGGAGTTTACGGCCGCTCCGAAACGGTCGAATTGGCGGGCATGCTGTTCGTTTGATTACAGTGACTTGCGCCTAAAAAAGCGTGGACTAGCCTGCGCACAATCCCCGCCTCGCCTCGTCGTATTCACGCTTCAGGCGCGCGATGAAGTCGGCCGTCGGCATGATCTCGTGCACGCCGCCCACACTCTGGCCGGCGCCCCAAATGTCTTTCCAAGCTTTGGCTTTCGATGAGCCGCCGCCGAAATTCATCTTGGTCGCGTCACTTTGCTCGAGGTTAGCCGGATCGAGACCGGCCGCGACGATCGAGCCCTTCAAGTAATTGCCGTGCACGCCGGTGAAGAGGTTGGAATAGACGATGTCCCCGGCCGCGGAGTCGACGACCATCTGTTTGTACGCCTCCGGCGCATTGGCTTCGGTGGTCGCGATGAAGGCGGAGCCCATATAGGCGAGGTCGGCGCCCATGGCCTGCGCAGCCAAGATGCCGCGACCCGTGGCGATGGCGCCGGACAGCAGCAACGGACCGTTGAAGAACTCACGGATCTCGCTGACGAACGCCATCGGCGACAAAGCGCCGGCGTGACCGCCCGCGCCCGCGGCGACGGCGATCAAGCCATCAGCGCCCTTCTCAAGCGCCTTCTTGGCGAAGGCAATGTTGATGACGTCGTGAAGAACAATGCCGCCGTAGGAATGAATGGCCTCGTTTACGTCGGTGCGCGCGCCGAGCGAGGTAATGACGATCGGCACTTTGTGTTTCACGCAGGAGGCGACATCCGCATCGAGCCGCTCATTGGTCTTGTGCACGATCTGGTTGACGGCATACGGCGCAGCCGGCGCGCCGGGATTGGCTTCATCATAGGCGGCCAACTCCTCCTTGATCCGATGCAGCCAGTCATCCAGCAGAGGCTGCGGGCGTGCGTTGAGCGCGGGGAATGAGCCGACGATGCCGCCCTTGCATTGGGCGATCACCAATTCTGGGTTGGCGATGATGAATTGTGGGGCGCCAACGGCCGGCAGGCGCAGCTTGTCGAACAAAGGCGGCAGAGCCATCATCGTCTCCTGAGTTGCGTTAAGGCCTAGCTTCTGGCCAAAAGCGCGTCGACGCTGCCATCGCGTCAAGCGGAGCAAATTTTGTCAGACGTTTTGTCCTTGGGCGAGCCGGCGGATGAAGCGCAATGGCGCGCGCTGGTCGAGCAAGGGTTGAAGGGCGCGAAGTGGGAGCGCCTCATCGGCAAAACCGCCGACGGCATCCCGATCCAACCGCTCTATCGCGAGACAGATATTGCCACGGCGGCAGATGTCTCGGGCTTTCCCGGCGGCGCGCCATTCATGCGCGGTGATCGCGCCGGCCGCTGGACGATCCTGCAAAGCTACGAACATCCCGATCCGACGCAGACGAACGCAGAAATCCTAGCTGATCTTGCGGGCGGCGTTGTCGGCATCGAACTTGTGCTCGATGGCGGCATCGGTATTCGCGGCGCCGGCGATTTGGATGTAGCGCTGGCCGATGTGATCCTGGAAGCGGCGCCGGTATCGCTCGATCGCGCCGATCTCGCATCGGCGACAATGTTGGAAGCGAAACTCAAAGGCGTCGCGGCCAAGGGAACTGCGTTCAACCTCGATCCGATCGGCGCGCTGATGCGCACGGGCGCTTTCTCAGAATCCGATCTCATTGATGCAGCGGGTTTCGCCGCGCGCGTGCATGGCGCTTTGCCAACAGCAACCAGCCTGCGCGTCGATGCGCGGCCGGTGCACGAGGCGGGCGGCGCTGAAGCGCAGGAAATCGGCGCAGCGCTCGCGGTCGGCATCGCCTATCTGCGCGCGCTGACGGAAGACGATGGGCTGTCGGCTGAAGATGCGGCTGCCACTTTGAGCTTCGCACTATCGGTTGGGCCGGATGTCCTCATCGAGACGGCGAAGCTGCGCGCGTTGCGTTTGTGTTGGGCGCGCGTGCTTGAGGCATCCGGCGCAGCGCCGGAAGCGCGCCCGGCGCACATTCATGCGTTCACATCGCGGCGGATGATGACGCGCTACGATGCGTGGACGAACATTCTCCGGGTCACAACGGCAGCGTTCGCGGCGGGTATTGGCGGCGCCGACGCGGTGACCATCTATCCGTTCACCGATGCGCTGGGCCTGCCGACCGCGTTCGCGCGGCGCGTTGCACGCAACACGCAGAATGTGCTGCTTGAAGAATGCCGGCTCGGGCACGTGGCCGATCCTGCGGGTGGCGCTTGGTTCGTTGAGCAGATGACGCGCGATCTGGCGGCGGCGGCGTGGGAAGTAATGCAGTTGATCGAGGGGCGCGGCGGCATTGTCGCCGCACTTCGGGCCGGGTTGCTGCAGGATTTGGTTGGCGGCGGCCGGGCCGTGCGCCAGCGCGCCATCGCGACACGGCGCGAAACCATCACGGGGGTGACCGACTATCCGCTGCTCTATGCGAAACTGCCGGACGTCGCCGCGAAACGCTCCCCATTTGAGACGAAGCACGGAGACTGCGAACCGCTTCCAACGATCCGTTGGGCTGCGCCGTTCGAAACGTTGAGAAGCCGCGCCGAGGACTATGGAGCGCCCGGCGTGTTCTTCGCCAACCTTGGATCATTGCCGCAATTCGGCCCACGCGCACAGTTCGCACGCAATCTATTCGCGACAGGCGGCATCGGCGCGCTATGCGATGAGACGGAGTTCAAGTCGCGCGATGACATGGTCCACGCCCTGCGCAAGAGCGGCGCCCGCGCAGCCGTGATTTGCGGGACCGATGCAGCCTACGCAGAGGAAGCCGAGAACGCCGCGCAGCGGCTGAAGGCAAGCGGGGCGGATTGGGTGGTTCTCGCAGGCCGGCCAGGTGAGAGCGAAGCGAAGCTTCGTGCGGCGGGCGTCGATCAGTTCGTGTTTGCCGGACAGGACGCCTTGGAGACGCTGACGGCTTTGCACCGCGCGTTGGGCATCGACGCATGAACCGGCTTTGGATCAGTCGCGCGGTTGTGGGCGCAGTGTTGGTGGCAATCGCCGCACCGATTGCGCTGGGCGCGTGGAATCCGCTGACCGAAAACTACACGCAAGGCGTAGATGTCTCCGCGCATCAGGGGCGCATCGATTGGGACGCGTTGGCCCGGGCGCATGTGCGCTTTGCGTATATCAAGGCGAGCGAAGGTGGAACGTTCGTCGACCCGCGCTTCGCCGCCAATTGGCGTGACGCGGGGCGTGCTGGCATTCGGCGCGGCGCTTATCATCGCTTTACGCTTTGTCGCTCGGCTGCGGCGCAAGCAGCGAACTTCATCCGCGCTGTGCCGCGCGCTAGCGACGCGTTGCCGCCGGCGGTCGATGTCGAGAATTTTCAGGATTGCGCTTCACGCACGGCCGTCGCGCAGATCGAGGAATTCCTGAACACGGTCGAAGCGCACTACGGCGCGCGGCCGATCCTTTATGTCACGCGCGAATTCCACGACGCGCATGAACGCGACTTTCCGCGCGAGCGCTTCTGGATTCGCAGTCTCTATGCGCCCCCCGCGTTTCGGCGCGGCGACTGGGTGATCTGGCAACACCACAATCATGCGCAGCGGCCGGGCATCGAGGCCCCGGTGGATTTGGACGCGTTCCGCGGCGACGAGGCGGCGCTCGCCCGCTTTGCACGTAATCGGGCGCCGACGACATGACGCTTCCGGATTTCTCCAAGCTCGCGCTTTCTGTAGATGTCTCACCCACGCGCGCAGCAAACGGCGAACCGTGGCTTACGCCCGAAGGCATCGCGGTGAAAACCGCGTATGATGCGGAAGATCGCGCCGACCTGGATTTCGTTGATGGCTTCCCAGGCCTCGCACCGTTCGGGCGCGGACCCTACCCGACGATGTACGTGCAGCAGCCGTGGACGATCCGGCAGTACGCGGGTTTCTCAACGGCGGAAGATTCCAACGCTTTCTACCGCCGCAATCTCGCACACGGTCAGAAGGGGCTCTCTATCGCCTTCGATCTCGCCACGCATCGCGGCTACGATTCCGATCACCCGCGCGTGGTTGGCGATGTCGGCATGGCGGGTGTGGCGATCGACTCTATCCTCGACATGCGCACGTTGTTCGCGGGCATTCCGCTCGATCAGATGAGCGTGTCGATGACCATGAACGGCGCGGTGTTGCCGATCATGGCGCTCTATGTCGTCGCCGGTGAAGAGCAAAATGTGCCGCACGCCAAGCTCAGCGGCACCATTCAGAATGACATCCTCAAAGAATTCATGGTGCGGAATACGTTCATCTATCCGCCCAAGCCGTCGATGCGGATCGTTGGCGACATCTTCGCTTACACCGCTACCGAGATGCCGAAGTTCAATTCGATCTCGATCAGCGGCTATCACATGCAGGAAGCCGGCGCGACCGCGGACCTGGAGCTTGGCTACACGCTGGCCGACGGCGTCGAATACATTCGGGCCGGGCTCGCGGGCGGCTTGGACATCGACAAGTTCGCGCCGCGACTCTCATTCTTCTGGGCGATTGGCATGAACCCGTTCATGGAGATTGCGAAACTGCGCGCGGCTCGGTTGCTTTGGTCGAAGCTGACGGCGCAATTTCATCCCAAGGACGACAAATCGCGCGCCCTGCGCACGCATTGCCAAACCAGTGGCTGGTCGCTCACCGCGCAAGACGTTTACAACAACGCCGTCCGCACCTGCGTTGAAGCGATGGCGGCGGCGTATGGGGGCACGCAATCACTGCACACCAATTCGCTCGATGAAGCTTTGGCGCTGCCGACCGACTTTTCAGCCCGCATTGCCCGCAACACGCAGATCCTGCTCCAGAACGAAGGCGGCGTGACGCGCCCTGCCGATCCTTGGGGAGGCTCCTACTATGTCGAACGCCTTACTGCCGATCTGGCAGCCAAGGCGTGGGCGCATATCGAGGAAGTTGAAACGCTTGGCGGCATGTCGGAAGCCATCGATCAAGGCTTGCCAAAAGCGCGCATTGAGGAAGCTGCCGCCCGCACGCAAGCGCGGATCGACACTGGGCACCAGACCATCGTGGGCGTGAACAAGTATCAGCTGAGCGAACAAGAAGACGTGCCGGTGCTGAAAGTCGACAACGCCAAAGTGCGGGCGATGCAGCTGGAGAAGCTAACGAGGCTCAAGGCCGACCGCAGGCAAATTGAAGTCGACACGGCGCTCGAAGCACTTGAGGCGGCTGCGCGCGGCAAGGGCAATCTTCTCGACCTCGCTGTGAGGGCCGCGCGCGCCAAGGCGACGGTCGGTGAAATGTCGGCAGCTTTGGAGCGTGCGTTCAATCGTCACCAGCCGCCTATTCGCCTGGTCACCGGCGTGTTCTCGCGCGAAGCCGGCAGCGACGCCGCCGTGGAGCGCGCACGCCAGAGTGTGGCAGCGTTCAAAGAAGCGGAAGGCAAACAGCCACGCATCCTCGTGGCGAAGATGGGCCAAGATGGGCATGACCGCGGCCAGAAGGTTGTAGCCTCCGCGTTCTCCGATCTTGGCTTCGACGTGGAGATCGGCCCGCTCTTCGCCACGCCCGAAGAGGTTGCCGAGCAGGCCATCGAAAAAGGCGTGCACATTGTTGGCGTGTCCTCGCTAGCGGCCGGTCATCTGACGTTGACGCCCGCCTTGCGCGCAGCACTGCAGCAACGCGGGCGGGAAGACATCATGATTGTGGTTGGCGGCGTCATTCCACCGGAGGACATCGCCACGCTGAAGGAGATGGGCGCGGCCGCGGTATATCCGCCCGGCGGCGCGATTGCCGACATCGCGCAGGATTTGCTCAGCGCTCTCAACCAAAGGCTCGGCTACGCGCAGCCGCCGCGCAAGGCATGAGCTCGCTTACCGAAGCGCGCGAAGTGCTCAAGCGCGTCTTTGGCCACGATGACTTTCGCGGATTGCAAGCGGACGTCATCACCGAAGTGCTCGACGGCCGCGACATGATGGCGGTGCTGCCCACCGGCGGCGGCAAGAGCTTCTGCTATCAGATTCCGGCGATGCTGCGGCCCGGCGTCGGCTTGGTTGTCTCACCGCTGATTGCGCTGATGACGGATCAAGTGGTTGCGCTTCGTGCTGCGGGCGTGGCGGCGGCGCGATTAGACTCTACGCTCGCGACAGGTGACCGGCGCGAGTGGCTGGATGCGGCGCGCGACGGTAAACTCGATTTGCTGTACGTTTCACCGGAAGGCCTGTTCGCACAAGGCTTCCTGGACTTCCTCGAACAATGTCCCTTGTCGCTGATCGCTATCGATGAAGCGCACTGCGTCAGCCAATGGGGACACGATTTTCGGCCGGACTACCGCGCGCTGGGGCGCCTAGCGGACTTGTTTCCGGACACGCCACGCATCGCTGTCACCGCAACGGCCGATCTTAAGACTCAAGCCGACATTCGCACGCAACTGCGGTTGGAAGATGCGCGCGCCTTCGTGGCGTCGTTCGATCGGCCCAATCTGGTGTTGGCGGCGGAGCGAAAAGCGCGCCCCTCGGAGCGCATCTTGGACTTGGTGCGCGCCCGCCCAGGGGCTTCCGGCATCATCTATTCCGGCACGCGCGATGGCGTGGAGACCATCGCTGCATCACTTCAAAAGGCCAATATCGACGCACTTGCCTACCATGCAGGCCTGGAGGCGCCGGTGCGCAGCGAACGGCAGAAGCGGTTTCAGGAAAACGACGATGTGGTGATGGTGGCCACTGTCGCGTTCGGCATGGGCGTCGATAAGCCCGACGTGCGCTACGTGATCCACGCCGACAGTCCGAAGTCCATCGAAGCCTATTGGCAAGAGGTTGGCCGCGGCGGGCGCGATGGCGAAACCGCCGAAGGCATCGCGCTCTACGGGCCCAACGATTTGCGGCGAGCGATCATGTTCGCCAATCAATCCAGCGCCACTGAGCAAGCCAAGGCCCTGCAAGTGAAAAAGGCGCGCCAGCTCTACGCTTTCCTGGACGGCCTCACCTGCCGACGCGCCGGCGTGCGGAGGTATTTCGGTGAAGACGGCGCCGAGCCTTGTGGCGTCTGCGACATCTGCACCGCGTCGCCTGTTTCAATTGACGCGACAGATCTCGCGGCGAAGGCCATTTCAGCGGTGATGCGCATGGAGCAACGGTTTGGCCGCCTGAGGGTCATCAATCATTTGCTCGGGCGCACGGGCGACGGGCTGGATGAACAGTATGCTGCGCGCAGCACTTTCGGCATCGGCGCGGAGACGCCGGAGCCGGTTTGGCGGCGGGTGATCGAGCACTTGTTGTTTGAGGGCGTGCTTGCAGAGGATGATGGCGATCGCCCGACCCTCGGAATCGGCGATGAAGACGCCGTGCGCGCGATCTTCCGCAAGGAACGAGAAGTGCGCGTGCGCGAAGAAGCGCCGAAGACGCGTAAGTCGAAAGAGGAGCGCCGCGGCGCCAGGGATGCCAAGCGCGCCGCGCGCGCGGGCTTTCAAGGCGACGATGCGAAGGTGTTTGAAGCCTTGCGCGCCTGGCGGCGGGAGACCGCGTCAAGGAGCGGTGTGCCGCCCTACGTGATTTTTCATGACGCTACGCTGGCGGCGATCGTCGAAGCCAAGCCTACCGATCTTGCAGCGCTGGGTCGTGTCAGCGGCATTGGCGAAGCCAAGCTCAAGAAGCATGGAAACGAAGTGCTTGCGGTGCTGCTAACGGGCCAGCTTTAGCGGCTCGAGCATGGCAATCCACTCAGCCGCACGAGCGCCCCAGGTGAGATGTTGGCGCGCGTAGGCGGTGCGCGCGTCGCGGCGCTGCTTGGCGGCAGTGGGGTTTGTCAGCGTATCCCGGATAGATTGCACGACGAGCGCCGAGAAGTGATTGATCAGCTCGCTATTTTCGCGCGGCAGGTTCATGAGGCGGCCAAAGCCTGCGCTAGTTTCCGGTATGGCGCCGAAAGCGGTGGAGATAACTTCGGCGCCTGTCGCCAACGCCTCCATCACACCGATGCAAGACGTTTCGGCGAACACAGAAGGATAGGTCAGCGCGGCCGCGCTCTGCATTCCTTTTGCCAGAACAGGCTGAGCGACCGATCCCTCGTAGTGTACGCCCGGCAGAGAGCGCGACACTTCATACAAATAGCGATGCGGATCCTCATCCTCTTTCTTCCCATAAACGGCGAGGCTGGAGAAAACCCGCAACTCGGCCTTCGGAAGTGCGCGGCGGATGGTCGGAAACATCAGCAGGAGCGGCGCGAGGCCACGGTATGGCGTGCTGGAATAGATGAACGTCGGCGTGACGCCAGTTTCAAACCACGGCCGCGGCGGCGCTTCGAGAAAGGCCGGACCGACCGCGTTGCGCAAGACGGTGATGCGATCCGGTTCGATGCCGAATGCATTGGTGAACGTTTGGCGTTGCCACTCGCTCAGCAGAACGATGCGGCTCCAGGCCGGATGCGTTGCGCGATCGCGGAGACCCATGATCGGGCTCTGATCAGGGCCGTGGTGCGCCCAAAGCACCAAAGGTTTGCGCACGCCGAACTGATCGCGATAACGCGCGACATCCGCGTGCGAGACAACGACAACGACATCGGCTTCGTTGAGAAAATCAGCGCGCATGTAGTCAGCGCCCACGAAACGAACGCCGCGCACCTCCCGGGGCTTGGTAACACCGTTGACGACGCTCACTGACACGCCGCGAGCGGCGAGTTCGGCACCGAGATAGGCGACACCCGACTGCGTGCCGCCGAGCGGCGCGTTGAACGGCGTGTCGCAATCGTAATCGAGCAGCGTGGGATCGATGAACGTAACGCGCATGGCCGCCCTGGTAACGCTTCGGCCAAGAAAAGCTAGGCACGGGCGCCTTCGCTCTGCGGACGCGCGGCATGCACGCCGTGCTCGGCCAACTCAGCGGCCTGCTCGACCCATTCTTCTTCACCGATGCGCCCGCGCAGGCGCAGATATCGATCCACCCACGCGACGTTCGCGGGCGTCCAGGCGGCGATCTGATCGAAATGATAGATGCCGAGTGAATTGAGCGTCGATTGCTGCAGGGCGCTGACGCCGTCGATCAGCGTGAAATCGTCAGGCGCACCGCTGGTCGCGGCGGGCAATCCTGGTGGTCGCTCTTCCGGGACAGTCGGCGCCGGCGGCTCAGGCGGACGCGCTGCGACAGGCGCTTCGGGCGCGATGCCATTGACTGGCACTGGCGTTGGGCGTTGCTCCAAGTGACGCACGCGCGCCTCGAGGTAGCGGGCGCGCCACTTCCAGCGATCCGGATCGGGGACATCAGTCGCGAGCGGCGCCGGCTCGGCGGCGCCTGTGGCGTTTGCCTGCAAATGAGCTGTGCGGCGCTCAAGGTAGAGCATGCGCCAGCGCAGCAACACGTCGTCGTCGGCATTGGCCGCGAAGGGCGAAGCTGGCTCGGCGTCCGGGGCCTCGGAGCGATTGCGCAGCTCTTGTTCGAGGAAGGCCACGCGGGCTTCGGCTTCGCGCACACGCCATTCGTGCGTCGGCGCTTCTTCGGGCGGCGCCGCAGTTGGCGCCGGCAACGCTGGAGGTGGGGTGCGGCCTTCCAGAAATTGGACACGCTGCTCGAAATAGCGAAGCCGCCATATCTGCAGCGCCGCTGCTTCGTCATGAACTGGGTCGGGCTGCACGTCGATGGCTTGGGCCGCCTGCGCCTCGTGGGCGTCAACGAGTCCACGCAACCGCGTTAGTTCAGCACCGTCGCCTTCGCTGCGTTCGGAGCGGCGTTGCAGTTCCGCCAACTCACCGGCCAACTCGGCGGCGCGGGCGCGCGACTGCTCCAGCACTCGCTCCAACTCCGCGATGCGGCCGTCGCGGATGACAGCGAGGCTGCGCGCGGTGTCGCCATCGTTTACGATAGCAGTTTGCGGCGTCGCTTCGCCGGCAGCGAGTTGCGCCAGATCGCGCACCAGCTTGTCGCGTTCACGGCGCTGCGCGGTTTGCGCGGGCGCACGGCGCTCAGCGGCCATCGCCCAACCCGCGAGGCCAGCAAAGGCAGCCGTCAACAAGAGCCAGGGCGCAAGAATGGTGATCAGGTAAATCATGCTGTCACCCGCTCACGTTGAATTCGATACGGCGATTGGCGGCTTGACCGGCTGCCGTGGCATTGTCCGCGCGCGGATGCGCCGATCCATAGCCACGCGCCGTGAGACGCGCGCGCGCCACGCCTTGTTCGCCAAGATAGGCCGCCACCGCATCGGCGCGCGCCTGCGAGAGTTGCATGTTCATGTCTGGCGCGCCGTTATTGTCAGTGTGGCCAGCGACTTCGATGGTGAAGCGATCGCAACGCAGCGCCACCGATGCGAGCGCGTCCAGCAAGCGGCGGCTCGACGGATCGATGGTGGCGGAGCCGCTCGGGAAATTTATGACGTTGCGCTCCATGATGCGCTGGAAGGCATTTGTACAGGTCTCCGCGCTGCCGTTGGCGAGATTGAGCCCTTGCAGCTCGGGGTGATTGACGTCGAGCCCGTCGATGGTGACGTCCATGCGAACCCGATAAGGCGGGGGCGGATCGGCGAGCAGCTGATGCAGGGCATCGACGCCCTGCTGCGTGCCGTCCCCAATGAACGCGACTTGATCGCCAACGATGCGTGCTTCCCCAGTCCCTAGCCGCGCCAAACCTTGCACGGTGTTTGTGGCGACGTCGCTGAAGTGCGGCGACGGCGCGCCGCCCGCGACGTGCATGTTGTCGATGATCATCGCGTTCTGAAAAGCGTCGTGCGCGGCGGCGACAAGCGATGCACGCACATTCTGAGTCGGAGCGGCGCCCGTCATGACGACGCGCGGGCCATCGCGCTTGATGCTCCAAACATAAGGCCTATCAAAGACACCCACGGTAACAGCGGTCGTGTCGACGCTGGTGACGCCACCCGCCCAAGCGCCGCCCGGCCCGGCGGCGGTCAACGCCGCGTTGCGCGCAACAAGAATGTCGTTGGGATCCTCAACTACACCGCTGAGCACGGCGCGCTGGCCTTGCATCTCGATGTTGAGACCAGCTTGGCCAGCCATCGTCAGCGCGGTGGCGACGCGATTTTCCAACACAGAAGGCACACGCCAAACGGCTGCGCCGTTCGGCGCGAGCATGCCAAGCAATGCCGCGATTGCTGCGCCGCCCACGCCAATCCACAAAAGCATGGGCCGGCGCGCACCTGGGTCGATCAAGGTGTTGCTCATGGCGAACGCGCGCGGCGCACCTGCGCGTCGCTCAGCGCGGCGCGCAAGGTGCTGATATGCTGATCCTCGGCGCGGCGGCGGCGCGTGTCGCTCCACACAAGCAGCCGCCAGCCGATAGCGAAGCCCAAAAGCGCCGCCATCGCGAACAACACCACCTCGGACAAGAACAAGCCGATCATATTTCCCGCTTTGCGCGCAGCCGAAGGTCCTTAACGCCCTTCTAATGCCCTTCAATCTAAGCGAAAACCCGAAACACCCCTGCGGTTGAACGCAGCAAAGAGGCCCATGGCGCACCAGATCACCAGCGCGTCCAATCCCCTGATCAAGACGCTCAAGGCGCTGCACGCGAAGAAGGGACGGGCCGAGACCGGCTTGTTCCTGGCCGAGGGCGCGCGGCTTGCGCGCGAGGCGGCTGACCTCGGCGTATGGCCCGACACCATGCTCTACGCCGCCGACGCATTGCAGCGCGGACAGGTTCGCGAATTGGTCGCGCAGGCTGAGCGCCAAGGCGTGCGCGTCGTGGAGACGAACGAACGTCTGCTCAGCGGTATCGCCAAGCGCGACAATCCGCAAACGGTGATCGGCGCTTACAGACAGGCGCTCTCACCCCTCGACGCCATCGACGGCGACATGGTGGTCGCGCTGGAGGGCGTGCGCGATCCGGGAAACTTTGGCACGATTTTACGCACGGCAGATTCAGTTGGCGCTGCCGGCGTGGTGTTGCTGGGTGAAAGCTGTGATCCGTTCTCCGTGGAAGCCGTGCGCGCCAGCATGGGCTCGATCTTCGCGGTAAAACTGGGGCGCGCATCGTTCAACGAGCTGCTTGCATACAAGACGAAGCGCGGCGCCTCCTTAGTCGGCGCATCCTTGAAGGGCTCGGCCCTTGATGCCGAGCGCCCGCTCAGCGGGCGCGCCATCTTGCTGATGGGCAACGAACAATCCGGCTTGCCTCCTGACATGGAAGCAGCGTGTGATCTGCTCGTGAAATTGCCCATGCGCGGCCGCGCCGACAGTTTAAACCTCGCTGTCGCGACCGCGGTTATGCTGTACGATCTTTGGCGGAGACGAGGCTATGACGGCGCCCGCGCCTAAAATTCTCGTCGCCGACGATTGGCAAGACTATCGCCTGCTCGACAGCGGCAATGGCGGCAAGCTCGAACAAGTCGGGCCATACCGCTTCGTGCGGCCGGAGCCCCAAGCCCTGTGGTTGCCGTCGCACGCGGCTTCGGAATGGGACGCGGTCGATGCGATCTTCGCGCCCTCATCTGCCGATGACGACAGCGGCCGTTGGCGCTTCAATCGCGAGCTGCCGCAAAGCTGGCCAATGCAATGGAGCGATCTGAAGTTCATCTCACGCCCAACGCCGTTCCGGCACTTGGCGTTCTTTCCCGAACATTCTGTGCATTGGCGGTTTGCACGCGAATGCTTGCAGACGCATTCCGGCGCGCAGCCAGAAGTGCTGAATCTCTTTGGCTACACAGGCCTGGCCTCGCTGGCCTGCGCGTCCGTCGGCGCAAAGGTCACGCATGTGGACGCTTCCAAGAAGGCCATTGGCTTCGCCAAAGACAATCAAGGCGCAGCCGGACTTGGCGAGGCCTCGATCCGCTGGATTTGCGACGATGCGCTAACGTTCGTGAAACGCGAGATCCGCCGCGGCCGCCGCTATGACGGCGTCATCCTTGATCCGCCGAAGTTCGGACGGGGCCCTGAGGGGGAGACGTGGCGGCTGGAAGATAATCTTCTCGAACTCTTTGATGGCTGCCAGACCTTGCTCCGCACCGATCCGCACGACCGCGCCACCGCGCAGGGCTTTTTCATTGCCACCGTCTACGCGGTGCGCCTTTCCTACTTGGCGCTTGCGCAAACAGCCGCTCAGACATTTGAGGGCGCCGGCGGCGCCTGGGAAATCGGCGAAATGGCGCTGCCGCACGAAGGCCGTGACCTGCTGTTGCCAACCGCGATTTTCGCGCGCTGGCGCAGCTAGTGAAAGTTGCGGCCCTTCGGCATGACCTTCGCCGCGGCGCCGACGTTCAGATTGATGCGCATGTTGCGCGGATGGCCCTGACGTGGATCATCATGCGTGCCTCTGCGGGGTTCGTCAGTCGGGCCAATGGGATCGATCTCGGCGCCGTGTGCTGAAAGCTGCGCCAGCATAGGCGTGTAATCGTAGGCGCGTTCGGCAATCACATGCGTGACGTTGCTCTCCGTCTGCACAACGCCATCGATCGCCACTAATCGCCCTCCCAGAATTTGCGCACGATATTGTTCAAACATACGCGGCCACACGATGATATTGGCGATACCAGTTTCATCTTCCAGCGTCATGAAGATGACGCCGGAGGCTGTGCCGGGGCGTTGGCGAACAAGAACCAGGCCGGCCACCCTAGTTCGTTCCCCATTCCGCATTTTTGTTAGCGTCTCTGCTTTGATAGCGCGCCGCTCGGTCAGCTCATCGCGCAGCAAAGCAATAGGATGATTTCGAAGCGACAGTCCAATCGTCCGATAATCTTCTACGATATGCTCACCGAGCAGCATGGGCGGCAAACCAAAATCCGACTCCTTTGAACGTTCATCGCTTTCCTTAAACAGCGGCAGATCGTCCTGGCCACCAACACGATTGAGCGCACGCGCCGCCCAAAGCGCATCACGGCGATCCAATCCAAGTGATCGGAATGCATCGAGATCGGCCAGTTTTTCTAGAGCGCTGTGATCCAACTCACTTTTCAGCCAAACGTTGCGGACGGAGTCGTAACCATTGCCCCGCTTGGCAACCAGACCTTCCATTGCCACTTTGCTCAGACCCTGCCCCTGCCGAAATCCGAGACGAATAGCGTGGGTCGATTTTATATCTTTCTCCATTTCCGTGTGGCGCGTGTGCAGCTTCGCTTTCGGCGCCGGATTTGCCTCTAGCGTATTGTCCCAATCAGAACGATTGATATCGATCGGCAGCACATCCACGCCATGGTCGATCGCATCGCGCACGATCTGCGCAGGAGCGTAAAAGCCCATCGGCTGCGCATTGAGTAGAGCTGTCGCGAAGATGTCAGGGTAGTAGCATTTGAGCCACGACGACACGTAAACCAAGATAGCGAAGCTTGCGGCGTGACTTTCAGGAAATCCGTATTCACCAAACCCCTCGATTTGCGCGAAAGACGCTTCGGCAAAACTCTTCTCGTAGCCGTTGGCAATCATGCCATCGATGAACTTAGCCTTGAGCTTGCCGATTGTGCC
>JBAQGO010000051.1:0-1643 GCA_049287825.1 Vitreimonas sp.
GTTCGGTCTCTGGGGTGAGTTCATCCTCCTCAAACGGCGCCGCAACATTCAGTTCGAAGTCCGGTGGTGTCAGATTGGATGAAGCGCCCACGCGCAAACGCACGTGCCGATTGGCTTCCATCGCCGCCATCGTTTCGCGTTTTTCGTTCAGCAGATAGAGCGCCACTTCCGTTGGCGCCCGCGCTTCGATGAGACGATTGCGGTTCTTCGCCGCCGCTTCGTCTAACGCGCGCAAAAGCGCCAACGCGGCCGATTCAACCGAACGCACGCGTCCTGCGCCTTGGCAGTGCGGACAAACATGGCTGGTGCCTTCGAGCACGCCGGTGCGGCGGCGTTGACGCGACAATTCCAGCAAGCCGAAGCCGCTGATCTTGCCCATTTGCACGCGGGCGCGATCGAAGCGGAGATTGTCCTTCATCCGCTTTTCGACGGCGCGATCGTTCTTCGGCTCCTCCATGTCGATGAAATCGATCACGATCAGGCCGGCGAGATCGCGCAGACGCATCTGGCGGGCCGCTTCGTCGGCAGCCTCCAGATTGGTCTTGAAGGCGGTCTGCTCGATGTTGCGTTCGCGCGTGGCGCGGCCGGAGTTCACGTCAATGGCGACCAGCGCTTCAGCCTGGTTGATAACAATATAGCCGCCGCTCTTCAGCGTCACGATCGGCGAATAGATTGAATCCAGCTGCCGTTCGACGCCGCTCTTGGCGAAGATCGGAGTGGTGTCCTTCCATAGATGCACGCGTTTGGCGTGGCTCGGCATCAACATGCGGATGAAGTCTTTGGCTTCCTTGTAGGCGCCTTCGCCGTCGACGTGAATTTCATCGACGTCTTTGTCGTAGAGATCGCGGATAGCGCGCTTCACCAGCGAGCTTTCTTCATAGATTAAAGCCGGCGCCACCGACTTCATGGTCTCGTCGCGAATGGTTTCCCACGCACGCGAGAGGTATTCGTAATCGCGCTTGATCTCCGTCTTGGTGCGCTTGGCTCCCGCGGTGCGGATGATCAGGCCTTGGCCCTGCGGCACTTCCAAATCCTGCGCGATCTTCTTCAGACGTTTGCGATCGGTCGCCTGGGTGATCTTGCGCGAAATGCCGCCGCCCCGGCCGGTGTTCGGCATCAGCACGCAATAGCGGCCAGCGAGCGAAAGGTACGTGGTGAGCGCAGCGCCTTTATTGCCGCGCTCTTCCTTGACCACCTGCACCAGCATGATCTGGCGGCGGCGAATGACTTCTTGAATTTTGTAGCGGCGCGTCAGAATGCGGCGGCGGCGTTCATCAACCGCGTCTTCGTCCTCTTCGTCCGCGGCTTCAGCTTCGGCCTCGGCCAGTTCGGCCTTGATCGATTCCTGATCGGCGTGCGGGATAGCGTAATAGTCGGGATGGATTTCCGGGAAAGCCAGGAAGCCGTGGCGGTTGCCGCCGTATTCCACAAAGGCGGCCTGCAGCGACGGCTCAACGCGCGTCACCTTTGCCAGATAGATATTGCCTCTGAGTTGTTTTCTGTTCGCTGTCTCGAAATCGAAATCTTCAACGAGTTTTCCGTCGAGCACCGCCACCCGGGTTTCTTCCGGGTGGGCGGCGTCGATCAGCATTGTCTTGGCCATTGAGATGGGCTCCGTTGGCGTCGCGCGCGCAGGCCCGCTC
>JBAQGO010000052.1:0-12444 GCA_049287825.1 Vitreimonas sp.
CACCCGCGCCGTTCAAATCGCTCGAGTCCCAAGGCATCCGCACCGGCACCTACGATCTCGTACCGCTCGATCTTATGCGCAAAACCATCGCCAAGCGCATGACCGAGTCGTTCCGCGACGTGCCGCATTTCCCGCTGACCATCGACATCGAGATCGACGCGCTGCTCAAAGCCCGCGGCGAGATCAACAAGCGCTTCGGCGACAGCGGTGTGAAAATCTCCGTCAACGACATGTGCATCAAGGCCGCAGCGCTCGCGCTCAAACTCGTGCCCGAAGCCAACGCCAGCTACACGCCTGACGGCATCGCCCAGCACCACCACGCCGACATCGCCGTCGCCGTCGCCATCCCGCATGGCCTGATCACGCCGATCATCTGGGCCGCAGAAACCAAAGGCCTCGCGCAGATCAGCCACGAAATGGCCGATCTCGCCAAGCGCGCCAAAGATAAGAAGCTGAAGCCCGAAGAATTCCAGGGGGGCACCTTCTCGATCTCGAACATGGGCATGCTCGGCATCAAGAGCTTCGCCTCGATCATCAACGAGCCGCACGGCATGATCATGTCGATCGGCGCCGGCGAGAAACGTCCAGTCGTACGCAACGATGCGCTCGCCATCGCCACCGTGATGAGCGTCACCGTCACCTGCGATCACCGCGTCGTCGATGGTGCTCTTGGCGCAGCGTTCTTGAAAGCGTTCCGCAGCTTTCTCGAGGACCCGATGGCGATGTTGTTGTAGCGCGCGTCCTTACCGCACAAGTTCCACTCTTACTGTCATTTAAAGCGGAACCACGGACCCAAATCGGCCCGCGGGTTTTGTCTCCTGTCACTTCCCTCCGGCCTAACGCCGGCTTTCCCCGCAGGAGACAAGCATGAAAAAGATTTTGATGGCCGCAGTGGCCACGACGGCCCTTGCGATCGCCGCGCCCGCGTTTGCGCAAGTCGGCGGCGCCGTGGGCGGCGCCGTCAACGGAACCACCGGGTCCGTCGCTGGCACAGCCACCGGCCAAGCGCAAACGTCCGTCAACACTGGCACGGCTACAAATCGCGCCACCACCACCACGGATCGGGCACGCCGCCGGGCAAACAACACGGTAAACAATGCGCAATCGACCGCGCAGACGGCTACGCCACAAGCGCAAACCTCTGGTGAAGCCAGTGGCTCGGTGAACACGCCGATGGCGTCCACTGGAGGGTCGGCCTCTGGATCGGCTTCGACTGCGCCGGCGATGGGCGCCGCCAACAACACTGTCGATAGCGCGCAAGGCGCGGCCAACAACGCGGCCCAATCGGCTGACAACGCCGCTGGCCAAACCGGCGCCAGCATGAGTGCGGAAAGCAATGCGTCCGCCTCGACGCGCACGCGCCACAGCCGCCGCAGCGCGAGTAACGCAAGTTCGTTTGGCAGCTCGTCAAGCGTCGCCTTGAATGGGCAGGTGCCCGCGCCGGTGAGTGAAGTGGTCGCTCGGGGTCACTACACCGCTGAAGACCTGAACCGCGCGCAACTCGAAGCTTTGCGCGGCACGCCAGGCTAAACTGGCAAACGCGATAATGCGAAAGCGGCGAGACATCGGTCTCGCCGCTTTTTATTTACCTAGTAAGGCGCGCCGAGCTTGACCGTCTTCACGTGGGAAGCCCCCGCCCTCGGATCGAGACGCACCTGGAGCTTGCGTCGTTCTAGGCAGCTATCAAACACGGTTTTTACGATGGCATAAGAACCGGCTAGGGCGATGTCACGGTAGAAGACCGGGTCAACCGCCACGCCGTTCGCATCAAGAAGTTGGAAAATGAAATAATTCTTGCCGTCGTTATCGATGTGAGCAGGAAACGAGGCCGTATAGAGCGGCCCTTCATAATCCGGTTTTGTCATGGTCGCCCTCCCTGCGCTTACGCCCGATCAGGAGGTTACCACGCGCCGTGGCAATTAGGGGGATTGGCGCCATGCCAATCCTACAGTTTTTGCCCCAAAATCCCTTACGCATCAACGAAAGTGCGTTTCGCAATTCGACCGTTTTCAAGCGCGCTTATGCTACCTGTGTCTTCTGTCGGGAGGCTTTCGAGGCCCAAAGTCGAACAGTTCAGAAGATGCGGATTGAGCGTGATGCGGAAGACGATCGTGAGATTAGGCGCCGCTGCTTCGGTGAGAACAAAGGAAGCCGAAGGTCCTGGAAGAGAATGGGCTCTTCCAAGCACGTCAGCCGGGAACGGAAATTAGGCGCTAAGAGCGCACGGCATACCCAGCGTCGCAGGGATCGGTCCGGGGGCGACCCGGTTGAGCGAAGAGAGAGCGCCGATCTTCAGTTTTGCTGCTTCAGTTATCGAAGCAGCGAGACCTTGTCTCTCAAACGCATGGCCCGGCCGTGGTTCGGTAGCAACGCCCCTGAGTTTCCGCCGGCAGCACAACATTCCGCGCGGGGCGCGCACCAAGCAAACCTCCAACTACTAACTTTCCATGCGCATAGCTTAGTGCGCGCCTCGCTCTCCTATTTCTTCAACGGCGCCAGCCGCTGAACGCAAAGACGCTTGTCTTGCGGCAGGCCTCGGGGTCAACTCCGCGAAGGAGGGGGGCATGGATGCGTTCATCACCGGGCTAACCGATCTCGTGGCGCTCGTCGGCCAGAACTGGGTGATTGCGGCATGCGCCGCCTTCGTCGTGATGATCTTCGAATCCGCTAAGCCTCGGCCGGTCGAAGGCGAAGATGAGCCCCGCGCGAGCGCTTTGCAACGCGTCGCCATGATCGCCAGTCTTGCGGTGCCGTTCCTTCTCTTCTTGCACGCTTTCGGCGCCTTCGTGCTCGCGCATCAACAAGCGGGGCAGGGAAGCGAACGCGATGGCGGCATCATTGTCGCTCTGATTGCCGGCGCCATTCTATTCGTGGTGGCGCCGGGCATTGTCGGGTGGGTCATCGCCAAAGGCTCGCCCACCTTGGCAGGGCTGTTGCAGCGTGCGGCGCCGATCCTTGCGCTGCTCGTCTTCGCGTTCACGGTCTACGTAACCTACCGCAACGCCTCCTTCGTGCTGAACCTCTACGTGCTCAGCCACATGCGCTAGTCGGCCACTAAGCAGCTTGGCCGGCTGCTTGCCGCAATTTCCTGGTGACCATCACTGTCAGCTGCTGCGTCACCGTTTGCCGCAATTCGGCTTGCGAGTTCGGCAATTCCGCCAGCTGTACGATCGAATCCAAATGCGCCTGCACGACGTCGCTGTTCAGCACTGTGCCTGCACCAACGCCCTTCACGTAATTGAAGAGCGAAGAGCTAGCCGACATCAGCAGCCGATCCTTCATGTCGGCTGACAGCGTGCTGAGTTGCGCGCACGCTAAACACACGTCGCGCATGCCGTCCGGACTATCGGCTGCGTCGCGGATCAACGCGCCGATGCGCTCGACATACATCCGCGCCAGGCCCTTGCGAATTTGCACATCCGGCGCGTCGGCGCTCTTGTCGGCGCTGTCGAACATGCGCCGGCGCGGGCCGTCATAAGCACTATCGCCGCGCCGCCGTCGGCAGGGCCCGACATAGCCTGGGCTCTCCACGAAATCGCGCTTGCGGATTTGCAACTCCTGCACGCGCTTGACCAAAGTAAAGGTGGAGAAGGGGCGTAGCACGAATTCGTCTGCGCCGGCGTTGCGTGCACGTTCAACGTCGCCGACTGTGTGCTGCGTCGTCACCACGATCACGGCGAGCTTCCGATGCGGATCGCCGGCCTCTCCCATGCGCACGCGGCGGACGAGCTGCAGGCCGTGGCCGCCATCCAGGTCCCAATCGACGATCAGAACGTCGGGCTGAAAGTAAGAGAGCGCTAGCAAGCATTGGTCGCTGCTCTCGGCGTAGCCGACGTCGACACGGCCCCAGCCACGCAGCGCCTCGGCCACCAGCCGCCGCTGGAACACCCGGTGATCCGCGACGAGAACTCGGAGAATGGCGGCTTCGCCGTCGAACATATTTCACCCGCTAGCCATCCGACACTAGCGAAACACGCTTAAGATTTATCGCATTGCCGCCGGCAATCAGCGTAAAGAACCAGTGAATCAGTTAAGCGATATCAATGCTGTCGTTGTTGCTCGCATCGTTCGTGACCTTCTTCGTGGCCATCGATCCGGTGGCCATGGCGCCGATGTTCACAACCATGACCGCGCAAATGGCGCCGGCATGGCGGCGCTATATGGCGTGGAAGTCGATCGCTATCGCCACCGGCATCCTGTTGGCGTTTGCGTTCGGCGGCGCGTGGTTACTGGAGCATTTAGGCGTCAGCATCGATGCGTTCCGCATCGCCGGCGGCTTGCTGCTGTTCCTGATCGCGGTGGATATGCTGTTCGAAAAGCGCGGCGAACGGCGCGAGGAGCGCGCGGAGGAGGTGGCCGCCCACCAAGCGCAACATCCTGGCCATCAAGACGATATCTCAGTCTTCCCGTTGGCCATCCCGCTCATTTCCGGGCCCGGCGCCATCGCTTCGATTATGCTGTTTTTCGCGCAACACACCGACGCTATGGAACGCGCCGTCGTGCTTTCAGGTATGGCCATGAACCTGATCCTCTGCCTCTTCGCGTTCCTGGTGGCCGAACCGCTCGCCAAGCTCATGGGCCAGACCGTCGCCAACATGCTCACCCGCATTTTCGGCATCCTGCTCGCGGCGCTGGCGGCGCAGTTCGTCGTGGACGGGATCAAGAACGCGTTTCACATCGGCTGACGACGCTCCCCGGACAAGCTCGCGGAACGCGAGCGCAGGGCCGGGGCCCATTCCTGCTGCTTGACTCAGCAGCAGCCGTACTTGCACAGCGATGGACCCCGGATCGCATCGCTTCGCTCGTTGTCCGGGGAACGTGAGAAACACATGAGCACATCTTTCGACGTCATTGTCATCGGTTCCGGCCCCGGCGGCTACGTGACCGCCATCCGCTCTTCGCAGCTCGGTTTGAAAACCGCCATCGTCGAACGCGACAAGCTCGGCGGCATCTGCCTCAACTGGGGCTGCATCCCGACCAAGGCGTTGCTGCGCAGCGCCGAGGTCTATCGCAACTTCCAACACGCCAAGGATTTCGGCCTCAGCGCCGAGGGCGTGAAGTTTGACTCGAGCGCAGTCGTGAAGCGCTCGCGCGGTGTTGCCGATCGGCTGTCGAAGGGCGTCGGCTTCTTGATGAAGAAGCACAAGATCACCGTCATCGAGGGCGAAGCGCGTCTCGAGAAAGGCGCTGCGTCGCCGAAAGTGATCGTGAAGGGCAAGGACGGCAAAGATTCAGCCGTCGAGACCAAGCACGTCATCGTCGCCACTGGCGCGCGCGCACGCGAAATTCCAGCCGCCGGCCTGAAGGGCGACGGCAAGCGCATCTGGACCTATCGCGAAGCGATGACGCCGCCGGAATGGCCGGACTCGTTGTTGGTATTCGGCTCCGGCGCCATCGGCATCGAGTTTGCGTCGTTCTACGCCGCGTTCGGCGTGAAGGTGACGGTGGTTGAATTGCTCGACCGCATCTTGCCGGTCGAAGATGAAGAGATTTCCGCGTTCGCCAAGAAGCGCTTCGAGAAGGAGGGGATGAAGATCCTCACGTCCACCGAAGCCAAGGCGCTGAAGGCGACGGACGACGGCGTCGAAGTGCAAATCGCCTCCGGCGGCAAAACCGAAACGCTCACCGCCTCACACGCCATCGTTGCAGTCGGCATCGCGGGCAATGTCGAAAATCTCGGTCTCGAAGCGCTCGGCTGCAAAGTCGAGAAGGGTCACATCGTCACCGACGGCTACGGCAAGACCAACGTCGCGGGCCTCTACGCCATCGGCGACGTCACCGGCGCGCCGTGGCTGGCGCACAAAGCGAGCCACGAAGGCATCATCTGCGTCGAAGCCATAGCAGGGCAGAAGCCGCACGCCATGATCAAGGAGCGCATTCCCGGCTGCACGTATTCGCACCCGCAAGTCGCCAGCGTCGGCCTCACCGAAGCAAAAGCCAAAGCCTCAGGCCGCGACCTCCGCGTCGGCCGCTTCCCGTTCGTCGGCAACGGCAAAGCCATCGCGCTCGGCGAAGATCAGGGCATGGTCAAAGTGGTGTTCGACGCCAAGACCGGCGAACTGCTCGGCGCCCACATGATCGGCGCGGAAGTAACAGAGCTGATCCAAGGTTACGCCGTGGCGATGCAAGCCGAAGTCACCGAACACGAACTGATGGACACCGTCTTCCCGCACCCAACGCTGTCAGAAATGATGCACGAAGCGGTGCTCGATGCGTTTGGGAAAGTCTTGCATATCTAAACCAGAGTCATTCCGGACGCGCGAAGCGCGATCCGGAACCCAGGAGCAAACCTGCAGCTCTACGATTCCTGGGTTCCGGCTCTCCGGCGCTACGCGCCTCCGGCCGGAATGACTCTGGGAGGGATTGAACGATGGCGCGTTTCGATCTGATCGCGGTCTACATCATGGCGAGCCAGCGCAACGGCACGCTCTACACCGGCGTCACGACAGACTTACTGCAACGCGGACTAGATCACCGAGAAGGCCGCTTCGAGGGCTTCGCTAAGAAGTACGGTTGCAAGACCCTCGTGTGGTGGGAGCAACACGACGATCATCACGCAGCCATCAAACGCGAAACGCAGATCAAGGGATGGAAACGGAAATGGAAGCTTGAGCTGATCGAGAAGGACAACCCGCAATGGCTCGATCTCTACGACGACTTGCTGCTGCCGCGGCATCTCCGCACGAATCCGGAAGACTAACCCCCAGAGTCATTCTGGAGACGCGAAGCGTCATCCAGAACCCAGGGGCAAACACGCAGCCATATGACACCTAGGTTCCGGGCCTCGCTCCGCTCGCCCGGAACGACTCTTGGAAAGGTCTATTCAATTCGGTCAAGCGACAGAGAGCCGATCGAATGCTGAAAAGTAATTGTGAGCTTTCGATATTCGAGGTGAGCGATCCCGCGGTGCGTGGTTGGACCATCGTCGATCAAATAAATTGTCTGCGCTATCTCGTAACGCCATCGATCGAGTCTTCGCCATTTGAATGACGGCAGAAAGACTGGTCGAAGTTCTGGATCCCCAGAAGAGCGTGCGGCGGCGAAGCGAACTGTGCCTCGAGCGTCGAAGGTGTATACGCCACCGGTGCTATCTCGCCAGCGTCCGATTATTGGATCGGCCGTTGGCGAACCAGAAATGCAAGCGCCGCACAGCGTTGAAACCAACGCGAGAGCGAGCGCCCGCCGATCGATCAAGCCGCCCGCGCTTCCGCGAATTGCTCGGCCGCCATGCGTTGTAGCGCGACGTAGTCCGTCTTGCCCGTCCCAAGCACCGGGATGTCGTCGATCACTACGATCCGCTTCGGCACCGCCAGCTCTGACGCGCCATTGCTCTTCGCCCAAGCCAGCATGTCCTCGGTCTTGGCGTCGGTCATGTCGGTGAACAGGATGATGCGTTCACCCTTGCGTGAATCCGGCAGCGCCACGGCGGCATGGGTGTTGTGCGGCCACACTTGCAGGGCGTAGCCCTCGACAGCGTTGAGCGACACCATTTCGCCGCCAACCTTCGCGAAGCGCTTCACGCGCCCGAGAATGCGGATGTAACCGTCCTCATCGACATCCACGACGTCGCCGGTGTCGTGCCAGCCCTGTGGCAAGAGATCGATGCCGAACGGCTTGGTCGGATCGAGATAGCCGCGCATCACGTTCGGCCCGCGCACATAGAGGCGTTTGCCGCCTTCGATACCCGGCACCGACTCCAGACGCCATTCGATGCCCGGCACGAATTGGCCAACAGTGCCATAGCGATTGGCCAGCGGCTGGTTCACGGAAATCAGCGGCGAAGCCTCGGTGGCGCCGTAGCCCTCCAGCAATTCAACACTGAAGCGCTTCATGTACAATTCGCGCGTCTCTGGCTTCACGCGCTCGGCGCCCAGCACCATCAGTCGAATGCAGCGCATGTCGTCGTCAGCGGCGTTGCGCGCATATTGCTGCGCGAAGGTATCCGTCGCGAAAAACACGTTGGCGCCCGTGTCGTGAATGAGTTTCGGAATTTCCTTCACCGCCAGCGGCGACGGGAAGAGAAAGGTCTTGTGGCCGGTGAACAGTGGCAGCAACACGCCGCCGAGCAAGCCGAAGCAATGGAACATCGGCAGCGGCGAAAAGAAACTCCAATCCGGCTCGAACGGAACGTGCGCGTAGCCTTGCTCAACGTTGGAGACGAGATTGGCGTGGCTCAGCACCGCACCCTTCGGCGTGCCGTAGGAGCCCGAGGTAAAGAGGATCACCGCCGTGTCGTCCGGCGAACCCTTCGCCGCGAACGCCTTCGGCATTTTGGATTTGAAGAGGGCGATGATCTTGTCGCCCAGATCGATCGATTTGCCGACATCTTCGAGATAGATGAACTTGGCGTGCTTCGAGAGCTCGGCTTCCAAAGCCTCAAGCTTGGCCAAGCGAATGAAGGTGCGCGATGTCAGAATCTTGGAGACGTTGGCTTGCTCGATCGCCGAGCGCAGATTCATTGTGCCGGCGGTGAAATTAAGCATCGCCGGCGTGCGCCCGATCGCATGCAACGCAAAGAAGGTGATCGCGCAGCCCGCGCCCGTCGGTAGCATCAGGCCGACGGTCTCGTTGCGCTTGATCAAAGTGTCGAGCTTCCCGCCGAGCGCAAAGGCGCGGACGAGAATGTCGTCATAGCTAAGCGGCTTGCGCTCGTGGTCTTCGAGGATCTTGTACTTGCCGCCGCGTTGGTCGCGGGCGCGAAGCAGAGCTTGAAAGAGGGTGACGCGCGTACGCGCGATGTCGAAGGGACGAGTGCCCATGAACGGCTGCCTCCTGCCCGCCCAGCAACCGCATGGACGTGACCCGCGTGGTTTCCCCGTGATTATTGTTTCACGGTTGTAACAAGGGTAGCGACCGGCCCCTGTAAGGGTCAAGCGTTGGCCGCCGCAGAGGTTGCTCGGAGCAGGGGCGCTATCCGCACCTGCCGTTGCGGGACAAGGCCCGGAGGCTCACATTGCTGTCATGGCCACGTTGATTGATTTGCGCGCAGAGGGCGAAGATAAGCGCCCGCGCCATCCTGAAAAGGAGGGCAGGCCGGACGCACCGAGCCCGCGCAAGCCGGACTGGATTCGCGTCAAGGCGCCCACCAGCGCGGGCTACCACGAGACCAAGGCGCTGGTCCGCCACCTGAAACTGCACACGGTCTGCGAAGAGGCGAGCTGCCCGAACATCGGCGAGTGCTGGAGCGTCAAGCACGCCACCTTCATGATCCTCGGCGGCATCTGCACGCGGGCGTGCAGCTTCTGCAATGTGTCGACCGGCAAGCCGCTGCCGCTGGATCCGAACGAGCCCGCGAACGTCGCGCACGCCACGGCGACCATGGGTTTGCACCACGTCGTTGTGACTTCAGTCGACCGCGACGATCTGGAAGACGGCGGCGCTGATCATTTCGTGCAAACCATCCGCGCCATCCGCGAAGCGGCGCCAACGACCACCATCGAAATCCTGACACCGGACTTCCTGCGCAAACCAGGCGCCGCCGAGCGCGTCATCGATGCCAAGCCGGACGTCTTCAACCACAACCTCGAAACCGTGCCGCGGCTCTATCACTCGATCCGCCCCGGCGCGCGCTATTACCAATCGCTGCGCCTGTTGGATTCAGTGAAGCAACGCGACCCATCGCAGTTCACGAAGTCGGGGCTGATGGTCGGCCTGGGCGAAGCGAAGGACGAAGTCCTGCAGGTAATGGACGATCTGCGTGTCGCCGGCGTCGATTTCCTCACCATCGGCCAATATTTGCAGCCGACCAAGAAGCACGCCGCCATCGATCGCTTCTGGACACCGGAAGAGTTCAAGGCGCTCGAAACCATCGCTTACGCCAAGGGATTCCTAATGGTGTCAGCCTCGCCGCTGACGCGCTCCTCGCACCACGCGGGCGACGATTTCAAGAAACTCCGCGCCGCGCGCGAAGCCGCGCTGTCCTCTCGGTAAAACATGGCGCGCACGGTCATCGAAGCGGAGCGGGTGCTGCCATACGCTCCGGCGGATCTGTGTCGCCTCGTCGGCGATGTGCGCGTCTACCCGGAATTTGTGCCGTTCCTGAAGACGATGCGCGTGACCAAGGAAGAGCCACGACCGGAAGGCGGATGGGCTGGCATCGCTGAGGCGGAAGTAGGCTGGCAGGCCATCACTGTGCGCTTCTCAACCTCGGTGCGATGTGAGCCGGAAAAGGGCGAAGTGGAAGTCGCGCTCGTCAAAGGTCCGCTGCACTCGCTGCAGAACAAATGGTGGTTCACGCCTGACGAAAAGGGCGCGCGGGTGCGTTATTGGATCGCGTACGAGTTCAAAAACGTACTGCTTCAGGCGGCGATCTCCGCCAACAAGGACAAGCTCGCGGGCCGGATCATGGCGGCGTTCGAACGCGAGGCAATCCGGCGGCTAAGCAAGCAAGCGCGCTAGCAGCGCCAACGCCGAGGCCACAGTTTCGTTTCGAACATTGTCTCGGCCAATATCACCGTAGCGCATCTCTTCATGCAGACGCGCACCGCCGCGTCGCGCCGCAGCGATGTGAACGAGGCCCACAGGCTTGTCCGGTGTGCCGCCGTCTGGCCCCGCAATGCCCGTCACTGCAACGGCGAGGTCAGCCTTGCTGTGCTTCAGTGCGCCTTCGGCCATGGCGCGCGCAACGTCGGCGCTCACCGCGCCACGTCGGGTGATGAGATCGGCGGGGACGCCAAGCATCTCAGTCTTGGCCTCGTCGGAATAGGTGACGAAACCGCGGTCGACGACGGCGGACGATCCTGGGATCGCAGTCAGCGCCGCGGCGATCAAACCGCCTGTGCAACTTTCGGCGGTCGCGATGGTCAGCTTCTCAGTCTTGCAGCGCGCCAAGAGCGACCGCGTGTTTGCGTTGAGGGCGGCAGAGTCCATCGCGCTTGGGATAGTCCCGGCGCACAGCGAATGTCCATTCCCTGGAATCGGTGCGGATGGCAGAAGCGGGCAATCGTTTCGGAGGACATATGCAGGCTCTCGCACGACGCGCCGCAGCGCCGGTGTTTGCGCTCGCCATGTTTTCGAGCGCCGCCCTCATCTTCGTACTGCAGCCTCTGTTCGCGCGTATGGTCACGCCGCTGCTGGGCGGATCGCCGGCGGTTTGGAATACGTCGATGGCGTTTTTCCAGACGGCGCTGCTTGCTGGATACGTCTACGCGCACGTGTTGGCGCGGCTGAAAGACATCCGCGTGCAGGCAGCGATCCACGCTGTTGTTCTCGTGCTCGCATGGATGGTGTTGCCGCTGCATGTCACCAGCGCGATGGGGCCGCCGAACTCGTTCCACCCGGCGCTTTGGTTGCTCGGTGTGCTAACACTTTCCGCCGGCGCGCCGTTCGCAGCGGCGTCCGCAACCGCGCCACTGCTGCAATCGTGGTACGCGCGCACCGGGCGTGCGGACGCGCACGATCCGTATTACCTCTACGCCGCCAGCAATCTCGGCAGTTTCGTCGGTCTGCTCGGCTATCCGATCCTGATCGAGCCCTTGCTCGGCGCGCAGGGGCAAAGCCTCGCTTGGGCGAGCGGCTATGTATTGGTTGCCGGCATGATTTTGTTTTCTGGCGCCACGGCGATTGCATCGCACGGCGATGCGCCCAAAACCGAAACGCACGCAGGACCCGCGCCAACGTGGAATCAGCGATTGTTCTGGATGGCGGCCGCCGCTGTGCCATCGGCGTTGGTGTTGGGCGTGACGCTGCACATTCTAACGGATGTTGCCTCGGCGCCAATGATCTGGGTCGTGCCCCTGGCGCTCTACCTGGCGACGTTCATTCTCGCCTTCATGCGCAACAATGAGCGTTTGGAGAAGGCGACGCTTTTCATTCATCCGATCGCTATGGCGCTGTTGGTCACCTCTTACTATTCGACGCGCAATTGGGTCGGCTCGATCAGCGGCATTATGGCGGGCTTCTTCTTCAGCGCGCTGGTGTGTCACTTGGCGCTTTCGCGTTCGCGCCCCAGCGCTGACCGGCTGACAGAATTTTATCTCTTCACGTCGCTTGGCGGCGTGGTGGGCGGGGCGTTTGCAGCGTTCCTCGCGCCCGTCATCTTCAACAATGTCTATGAATATCCGCTGGCGCTGGCGGCGGCGTGCCTGTTCCGGCCGCGCGCGACGTTTTCGATGCCGCGCCTCACCGATGCATCCATGGCTGCTGCTGTTATGGTCGGCGTGCTGGCGATCGTTCTCAACCTCGCCTCCCCGGTGCATGGAGCGCTTATTGTTGGCGCACTCGGCGCTGCCGCAGCCATGGTCGCGGCGGGTTGGGGCGAGGACAATCGTCCGCCGGCGATGCGTTATGCATTTCTCGGCGTGGCGGCGATTCACTCTCTGCTGGTGATTTGGATCGCGTTCCACATCGACGCGTATTTCGTCACCCGAACGGGCGCGGATGGTTTCCGGCGCCTTGAGCTGCTGCAGCCATGGACGCTCATGCTGCTGGCAACCAGCTTTCTGG
>JBAQGO010000053.1:0-4415 GCA_049287825.1 Vitreimonas sp.
GCGATACATCCTCGAACGCGTTCACATATTGCGTCTCCCATAGGCGACCGCGCGCGCGATCGCCGCGGCGATTTGACCTTGGTTACGGGTGATGGCGGCAGCATCTGCGCCGGCCCCGAGATGGAAATGAATTGAAACAGCGCCGCCAGATGCAGGCGCGATCTCGCCCGCTTGCCGCGGCACGAACATCTCCGGCCCACGTTCTCCAACCAGATAAGCGCCGCCGACATTCACGGCGCCACCGCCGGCTTTGCCGCCAAAGACGGACAATCCCGATCCAGCGCTCTTGAAAATCTCGGTAAGCGCAATTTTCGCGAGCTCTTCCAGAATGACTTTCGCCATCTGCCTGAAGGCGTTCTCGCCTCCAGTTGCCGCGCGCCCGAGAGCTGAGCCAATGCGGCGCCCGGCTTGATCGAACGACGCACTGATGTCGTCGGCGCTTTTCTTCGCGGGACCTTGCGCGAAGCTCTGCAGCGCCGCGCCAGCGGCGGCGAGTTCAGTTTGAAAATCGCCGAGCATGGGATCGGGTTTATCAGTCATCGTGGTTTATCCGGATGCGTAGCGGCGAGCGCTTCGAACGCAGCGCGATTGAGCGCTTGATGCGGCGGCGCGTTCAGCGACCGCCATTCGCGCAGGCTCAGACGCCAAAACAGGTGCGGCGCCAAACCAAGCTGGGCGCCAAGACTCAACATGCGCGCCCATGGCGTTCGCTCAGACATCCGCAAACGCCGCCTGGAACGCGCTCGCGACCGCAGCGGCGGCTGCCTTCGCATCAATCCGCGCCGAAGCGAGATCGGAGGCGCTCTTGGGTTCACCGCCGCCAGCGCAAAGTGCCGAAAGCACCGTGAGCAAATCAGACGCTGTTAGCTGCGCCAGACGTTCTCCGAGTTCGGCAAGCGAGACCACATCGAACGCCGCCTCCAGCTCCGCGAGTGCGCCGAGCGTGACGCATAGGCGGCAGTCGACGCCGTCAATGGCCAGCAGCACCTCACCGCGAGCGGCATTGTGAGGCGTGGGCATCAGAGGCTCGTAAAGTTGATGACGCCGGCGGAGGCGAGCGTGATCGCAAACGCCGCTTCTCCGTCATGATCGCCGGAATAATCGAGCGCCTCGATCAGAAATGGCCCTTGCAGCAGGCCGAAGTCCGGGATCACCAATTGGAATGTCTTCGACGCTTGCGTGAAGAAGGCCTGCTGGATCGCCGCGTCCGAGGCGGCGTCCTTGAACACGCCCGAGCCGCTGACGCTCGCCGACTTCACGCCGGCGCCGGCAATCAGTTCGCGCCACGCATCCGTGCTTTCGCCAGAGGTGCCGTCGACGCTGCGCGCGTTGAGCGAGATGGTCTTGGCGCGGATGCCGGCGACAGTCGTGAATAGTTCGGGACTTGCGCCGTTGCCGATCTTGATCAGCACGTCGCGGCCCTTTTGGCCTGTCATTGATAATTTTCTCCTTAAGCGGGTTCTGTGAGCGCCTTGAGACGCAGAATGCCATGCGTGGTGCGGCCATCGCCTGAGCGAAAGACGTCACTGAATTGCGCGAATAGAAAAACTAGGCGGCGGCCTTCGACATTGAGCGCCGCGTTGTGCAGTGCATCGCGCAGCGCACCGATCACCTGCAGCGCCTCGGAGCGCCCGCCATAGCGGGACCAGCAATGCAGTGTGATCGCGTGCTCGATCGCCTCGGCGCCGCTCGCGTCGCTCGGCTTGCTTTCGACACGGGCAATCGTCACGTACGGAAAGATCACATCCGGCGGCGGATCATCATAGATGCGCGCTGGGTCGCCGAGTGGGGCCTTGACTGCGGCATCCGCCATCGCCGCCGCGCGTATCGAGGCGGCGAGCGCTTGATCAGCGTTCACAGGATTTCCTCTTCACAGATCAGATCGATACGCGCGCTGCCCTCGTCGCGAACCGCGATGACGCGCAGCACCCGCGCGCCCCACGCAACACGCCAACGCGCCCGCACATCGTCGCGGCGGTTAATGCGGACTGTGTAGGCGCCGGTTGAAGGTTCGCCGTCGTACTCGGCGTTTTCGCCAGCAGCGCCGGCGGAGATTTCCGCCCAAGCATCGCCGGCGTTCACCCACATCAGCGCCGCGCCGCCGATTTCATCGGCCACGCGCGTTGGGCGTTTCAGGGTCACAGGGGCGCGCATCGCGCCAATGGCGTCAGTCATAGGCGCGCCGGTGCGAACGGACGCACGAGCGCACGCGCGGAGTCGGGCACGCCCTTGTCGCCCTGCCGCGCCTCATACAGCGCCGTGACGATCTGCATGGTCGCCACGCGCAAGGCGACCGGCAGATCGGCTGCGTCATCGGCGTAGCCGGCGTCGTATTCGATCTCGATACCGCCGGCGCTGCGCAACGTTGCCGGCATGCCTGGCGGAAACACCAGACGCGGGCGATCGCGATGACCCTCAAGCCGATAGCGTTCCGGATCGATGACGCTCTGCGAGCCATTGTCGGCCAACAGGCGCACGGCGATCACGTCGCCAACCGGGCCAGTGCCCAGTACGGCGCCGCCGACAGCGTCGCGGCGCCAGATATCGAGACTTTCGCGCACGCGCCGCGTGATCAGCGCGCGTCCACAGCCGGCTTCGACAGCTTCACGCGCCGCGCCGATGAGCGTGGCGATGAGGCTGTCTTCGGCATTGTGATCGACGCGCAGGAACAGTTTCGCCTCGGCGAGCGAGATGGGCTCGCTCGCCGGAGGCGTGACGATGGTGATGGACATGATGTTTGTTTCGGCAGTCGCCAAGTCGGCAGTCGGCAATCGAATGAGGATAAGCGCGGCCGGCAATCGCCTCAGCAGTCTCACGACTGCCGATTGGCGATTGCCGACTGCCGCATCAGGTGTCGCCGAACTTCAGTGCTTTGATCGCATCGAAGTTCTGGACGCCGCCACCGACGCGCTTGGTTACGTAGAACAAGACGTACGGTTTGGCTGAGTACGGGTCGCGCAACACACGCACGCCAGCGCGATCGACAATCAAATAGCCGCGCGCAAAGTCGCCGAAGGCGATGGCCGCCGCATCCGTCGCGATATCGGGCATGTCTTCGATCTCGGTGATCGGATAGCCGAGCAGGCTTGAGCCGCCGCCCACGTCGCCGGGATCCCAGATGTAATTGCCATCCGTATCCTTGATCTTGCGGACCGCCGACAGCGTCTTGCGGTTCATCACGAAGCGCGCGTTCTGCCGGAATTGCGGTTTCGGCGTGTAGACGAGGTCAATCAGCTTATCGACCGGCGTTGTGCCGAAACCGCCATCGACGCCGGTGGTGACGTAGCCGATCTTGCCCCACACATAAGAGCCTTCGGCGACCAGATCGTAGTGCAGGAAGCCGGTCGGCTTGTTTGAACCATCGCCACTCACGAAGGCGGCGCGTTCTTGGCCCGCAAACGCCTCTTCGACTTCGCCTGCGATCCAATCCTCGAGATTGACGAAGCTGTCGTCGAGCAAGGCCTGCGTCGCGGCGAGATTGGCGTAGAGCTCCGCAGTCGGGAATTCGAGCAGCGACAGCGTCGGTGTACTCGTTTGCGTGCGCGCGCCGGTTTCGGCGACCCAGCCCGTGCCGGCCGCGGTGATGCTGATCGGCTTCTTGAAGACATTGGAGCCCGTTGTGCGCACCGTCGCGATCTCGCGCATTGGCGAAACCTGGCGCAGACGCGCTTCAATCATGCGATCGAGTTCGGGCGGAGCGACATAGCCGCCATCCGGATCGGAGCCGGCCGATAGCGATTTCGCCTCGAACTGCGTCAGCGCCGAAACGTCGCCACGGCGCACATAAGCGCTCCACGCCGATTTGTGCTCGGATTGCGCGGGATCGGCGCCGAGGCCGGCGCGGCGGCCGTTGAGCGCCGCGCGTTCGATCAGCGATTTCTGCTCGGTCAGCGCACGGTCGATGCGATCGACTTTTTCTTCCAGCAGCACGTCGCCGCGTTTGCGCTCGATTGACTCAAGGCGCGCGTCGTTCGCCGCCTTGAACTCTTCAAACGCGCGCAGCAGCGCGTCGCCGCCCGGCGGGGCGGCTTTGGTTTCTTTTCTCACGGTTTCTCCTTAAGCGGCGCGGATGTTCGCTCGCGCGAGCGTCAGCCGCGCATGCGGCTGCATAGGGTTAGTCACAATCGACACTTCGAGCAGGTCGACCTCATCGAGCGTGCGGCCTGCGGTGGTTTTGTGGGCGACCAGCGGCACAAAGCCGATGGACAGACCATCTATTCCGCGGGCGATCATACGTTTCGCGCGCGCAGCGCCGGGCAGATCGTCACGAATTTCGCCGCGCACATAGAGCCCGCGCGCATCTTCGCGCACATCGATCCACTCGCCGGCACGCAAGCGTTGCTCGTGCTCGACGTACATTGGCAGCGGCGCCTGCGCGCGCGCGAACGCACCCGCGCGCACAACGTCACCGGTTT
>JBAQGO010000054.1:0-13372 GCA_049287825.1 Vitreimonas sp.
CACTTTTCCGATGGCCGGTTTCTGCTCGTCCGGAATCTTCGGCATGTTCGGGATCTGCACGAAGTTGAAATAGTAGAGCAGTCCGATCCACATAATGCCCGACAGCACGTGCAACCAACGCAGGCCAGCTTCCCATAGCGCGCCGTCGCTGAACGAGTAGCCACGCGCACCGAGCGTGTACCAAATGAAAAACAGCAGCCCGACCGCCAACGCCGTCCAGGCGACATAGCGGAGATTGCTCAGAAACCAGCCCATTGTTTCCTCCCTCGCATTTTTGGGAGCGTTCTCGCTCTAGTTCGCGCCCTGCACGACCGGCGCACTTTCTTGGCTTGGACCACGTCCGCGGCGGCTGTGCCACAACAGAATCGCCGGCGCTGCGACATAAATCGACGAATAGGTGCCAATGATAATGCCGAAGGTCATGGCGATGGCGAAACCACGCAGCGTTTCGCCGCCGACTGTCCAGAGCGCGATGGCCGAAAGCAGCGCGGTCAAGCTGGTGATCATTGTTCGCGACAGCGTTTCGTTGGTGGAGAGATCAATCACGTCCGACAGCGACATTTTCTTATATTTTTTGAGGTTTTCCCGCAGGCGATCGAACACGACGACCGTGTCGTTCATCGAATAGCCGATGATGGTCAGAAGCGCGGCAATGATCGTCAGCGTGAATTCAATCCGGAAGAAAGAGAATACCCCTAACGTCAAAATGGTGTCGTGAAAGAGCGCGAACACGGCGCCCACGCCGAATTGAAACTCAAAGCGGAAGGCGATGTAGATCAGCATCAACACGATCGCCAAACCCAACGCAATCAAACCACCGGCGAACAATTCTTCCGACACCTTGCCACTGACGGCGTCAACGCTGCCGAAGACCACGTTCGGCACAAGCTGGCCAATTCGGGCTCTTACCTGTTCAACGACCGCGCTCGGATTCGCGCCAGGCGTCTGGAAGGTAACCGTGGCTCGGCTCGCATCGGAAAAGTTCTGAACCTCGACATCACCGAGGCGTAAAGTGCCCAAGCCTTGTTGCAAGGTCGCGGAATCTATGCGCCTGCCCGGTGAGCTAATTTCCATCCTGGTGCCGCCGCGAAAGTCGATACCGAGATTGAAGCCACGCGCCATCACCGCGCCGATCCGCGCCAACGGATCGCCCTGCGCCTGCTGAAACACAGCGATGGGATTGTCACGGAAGCCTCCCGTGAACATCGACACGAACGAACCCGTGACGGCGATGATCGAAAGGAACGCCGCAAGGATGGCGAAACGCACAAACTTGAAGTGCGTCTCCTTCGGCATGAGTTTGATGAGAGGCCAAGGCATGAGAAAACTTCCGCGTTAAATCGGCAGGTGTTTTGGCCGCGTGATGCGGAACCAGATGGCAACGAGTGTCTGGGTGACGAACGTCGCGGTGATCACTGAGGTGATGCAGCCAATCGACAGCGTCCACGCGAAGCCCTTAACCGGACCTTCGCCGAAATTGAACAAGATCAGCGCGGCAAGGAATTGCGTTAAGTGCGAGTCGATGATCGTCACCATGGCGCGGCTGAACCCAGAATCGATGGACATTGCCGCACTACGGCCGTGCCTCTGTTCCTCGCGCATGCGCTCATAGATCAGCACGTTGGCGTCGACAGCCATGCCGATCGTGAGCACAAGCCCCGCAATGCCCGGCAGTGTAAGCGTCGCGCCGCCAAGGCTCATCGCGCCGATGATCATTGCCATGTTTACGATCAGAGCCAGAATGGCCATCAAGCCGAACAGTCCATAGGCGAGGCCCATAAAAACGACGACCGCGATCGACGAATAAAGCGTCGCAGTTGAGCCATCTCGAATGGCCTCTTGCCCGAGTGTCGCGCCGACGCTGCGTTGTTCGATCACCGTCAACGGCGCTGGCAACGCGCCAGCGTTGAGCATGATGGCTAGGCTGTTGGCGCTTTCCGCTGTGAAATTGCCCGATATCTGACCCGTGCCGCCACAGATCGGCTCATTGATCACCGGCGCGGTCAGCACCTGGTTATCGAGCAGAATGGCGAAGCGGTGGCCGGTGTGCTCGCGTGATACGCGGCAGAAGATGCGGGTGCCCTGGCCGTCGAGCGTGAATGCCATGACGAACTGACCCGTCTGAGAATCGGTGGACGGACGCGCGTTGGTCAAATGCTCGCCGGTGAATTCCGGCCGCCGCTGAACGACGACCGTCTCGTTACCGATGCCGGGATATGGGCGCGCCAGCACGGCCCCTGGTGGTAGAACCTCCTGAGGATTCACACCTTCGCGGACGAGATTGAACGTCATCAGCGCGGTTTGGCCGATGCGTTGCTTCAGCATTTCTGGGTCGGACACACCGGGCGCTTGCACAACGATACGATTGTCGCCCTGGCGCACGATCGAAACTTCGCTGGTGCCGTTCGGATCGATGCGGCGACGGATGACTTCGATCGATTGCTCGGCCGCCTGACGGCTCAACTGCCGCACGCCGGCGTCGGTCATGCGCGCTTCGATCAAGCCTGGCGTCGCGCCCTGCGCGAGCGTCACTGTTTCGGCGGTGCCATTGGTGTTTTGCGTGAGCACACGTAACACACGCAGCGCGTTGGACATTTGGTTGGGATCAACCAGCGTCACGCGCGCGACGTCGCCGGCCAGACCGCGGCCGGTATAGAGAATACGCGGGTTCGCTTCGCGCAGCGTTGAGGCCATCTGGTCGGCCAGATTATCGAGCCGCTGGCGCCGCATGGCGTTGGTGTCGACCTCGAGCAAGAGGTGCGAACCGCCCTGCAAGTCGAGACCGAGGTTCATCGGTTTCAAGAACGGGGGCAGATGTGCGCGCGCCGACTGCGGCAACAAGTTAGGCAGCGTGAATGTGAACCCAAGCACGGTGACAAGAATGACGAGGATCACTCGCCAGCGCGGAAGTTGCAGCATGGTCTAGCTCGCCGACGCTTTGGTGTCGTTGGCGGGCGCCGGGTCTGTCTTGGAACGCACTTCGGCGATGGCCGCGCGCACCACGCGCACTTCGACGTTCGGTCCGAGCTCAACGCGCACTTCATCGTCGGCCACCGACTTCACTTTGCCGATCAAGCCGCCCTGCGTGACGATCACGTCGTTCTTCTTGATTGCCGACAGCATCTCTTGCGTGCGCTTACGCTGCTGCATCTGTGGCCGGAAGATCAGGAAGTAGAAAACCGCACCCATCAAAATGAGCGGCAGGAACGAGCCGATCATACCTTGCATCGGATCGGCGGCGGGCGCCGTGCCGGCCACTTGGGCGTACGCGTCAGAGATGAACATTGATCCTCACTGGGGCGCGCAATCGCGGCCCGGACCTAAATAGGGTGCGGGGCCATCCCCGCGAAGGCCGGGACTATATCGTCGGCGCCTGTCATTTCAATGCGGGTTGAGCTCAGTTTCGCGCCGTTTGGCCGCAGGCCAGATGGAGAGAAGACTTAGTTCGCTGCGATTCCCAGTAACGGCGCGGGATCAACTGCGTGCGCGCCCTGCCGCACCTGAAACAACAGCCGCGCGCCGCCGTCCGGCCGCGAGCCCAATTCGGCGATGGCTTGACCGGCGCGCACATGCTGGCCCTCACGCACCAGCGCACGGCGTGCGAATCCGTACGCAGTTACATAATTGTTGGCGTGGCGCACCAGCACCAGCGTTCCATACGAGGCAAGGTCCGAACCCGCATAGACCACGTCGCCCTCTGCAGCGGCGCCGATCGGATCACCCTCGCGACCGGTAATCTCAACGCCGTCGAGCCGTGCGCCGTTCATCTGCGCGCCGAAGCGCGCCACGATCGCGCCACGAAGCGGCCATGCGAAGCGCCCTGCCATCTGCGTTGGCGGTTGAGGGTCGCGCTCAATCGCGGCAGGCGTCGGCGCTGGCGGGGCTTGCGCGTCATCACCTTCAGAGTGCGCGCCAGAGGGCAAAACAATGCGATCCCCTGGCTGCACGGCGTACGGCGCTTGCATGCGATTGAGCGTACCCAGCGAGTGCAGATCCACGTCATAGGCGCGTGCGACATCCTCGAACCGCTCCCCATCGCGCACCACGTGGATATTGGGCGCCGGCAAACGCAACACGCTGCCTGGCGGCAAAGCGTAAGGCGGCTCCAGGCCGTTTTCCTCGATCAGCGCCAGCACCGGAATTTGGTAGAGCGTCGCGACATCGGAAAGAGATTGGCCACGGGCGACACGGATGCTGCGCGGCGTGTTGGCGGGATCGGTCTGGTTCGGTTGCAGGGCGTAGGCCGAAAGCGGCGTGCCGGGGCCAGCCGGCCAATCAGGCGGCTGCGCCGCCGCTGTCGCGCCAACAACGCCGATCAGCAACGCGGAGAGAAGCGGTCCACGCACGGAGGTGTTTTCCACGAGAATCGCAGCGCCGCGCAAATCGATCAATCAGCGGCGGGATCTTCTCCGGGTCCGCGCTCCAAGGGTTGAAACTTGATCGGACCCAAGTCCTCGCGTTCACCGTTGCGGTAGCGGATCAATCGTTGCGCTTGGGCGTCGCCCACTGGCGCGATCAGCACGCCGCCTGCTTTCAACTGATCCAGTAGCGGCAACGGAATATCCTCAACCGCCGCATTGACGATGATGCGATCATACGGCGCATCATCGGTCCAACCTTCGAAGCCATCTCCCGCGTGCACGAAAACATGAAAAAGGCGCGCACGCCCCATCCTGCCGCGCGCCTCCGCGGCCAGATCGCGCCAGCGTTCGACGGTGACCACTTTGCGGGCGAGTGAGGCAATGGCGGCGGCCTGAAAGCCGGAACCCGATCCGACCTCCAGCACGTTGTCATCAGATTGCGGCGTCAGCGCCGTCAGCACGCGTCCAATAATGGAGGGTTTGGTCATCGTCTGCGCGTGCGCGAGCGGCAGCGGGATGTCGTCCATCGCCAAGCCTTCGAGGTGATCGGGCGCAAAATACGTGCGCGGCGTTTTCTCCAGCGCCGACAACGCCCGTGCATCGGTGACGCCCGCTTGGCGCATCTCCAAGACGAACCTCATCAGGCGCGCGAGATCGCCGTCGCTCATGCTTTCGGCGGCGCTCCGCCGAGCACGCCCTTCAGATCGTTGATGCTCTCTTGGTGCGTGAGATCGATGTGCAGCGGCGTCACCGAAATGCGCCCGTCGTACACCGCGCGAATGTCGGAGCCTTCTGGCGGATTGGAACGATTGCCGCGAAAGCCCAGCCAGAAATAGGTGCCGCCGCGCGGATCGGTGCGCTTGTCGGCGTAGATCACATGTTGATCGCGGCGGCCTTGGAATGTCATTTCCACGGCCCTCACATCGTCTGGCTCAACATCGGGAAAATTCACGTTCATCAGCACTTCTTTGGGCCAACCGTGCTCGATCAATTTGCGAACCACACCCGGCCCATAAGTTTCAGCTGTCTGCCAGGGTATTGTCGCTTCCTCGCCGCGGAAGCCGCGCGCTTGTGAAAGCGCGATCGCCGGAATGCCAAGCTGCATGCCCTGCATGGCGCCGGCGATGGTGCCGGAAAACGTCACATCTTCCGCGATGTTCTGCCCGCGATTGACGCCCGAGAGCACGAGGTCGGGCCGCGCGCCTTCGATCAGATGATCGATGCCAAGCAGCACGCAATCTGTCGGTGTGCCAGACACTGCGAAGCGCTTCGGCCCCGCTTGCCGCACGCGGATCGGCGCCGTCAGCGTCAACGCCCGCGAAGCGCCGGATTGCTCCTGCTCGGGCGCGATCACCCAGACATCGTCGCTGAAGCTGCGCGCGATCTTCTCGAGCACCGCAAGCCCGGTCGCATGGATGCCGTCGTCATTGGTGCAGAGAATGCGCATGAGCGCGTTTTAGCCCCCGCTCATGCGCAAAGCCAAATGCGGCTACTTCCAGGCGCCCAAAATCGCGCCGGCCACGCCGTAGCACGCAATGAAATGTCCGACATTGACGCCGATGAACGCAGCGTTGTTCGGCCCGTAGACATAAGAATAGAGACTGACACCAACACCAAAGCAGATCGCCATAATGACGCCGGTCGCGGCGCCCGCCAGCCACCCCGCCTTGTTCCGCCACTTCACGGCGCACGACAGTCCGATCGCCGCGAGGATCGGCGGAATGACGCCAAGAGGCATGCGCGCCATGCCGGCTTCCATGCTTTGTTGGCTGTAGCCGCTCATCGCCATGTACTGATCGCCGGGCAACAGCACGGCAAAGATCAGAAACTCAAGCCCGTAGATAGCAATCGCCGCGACGATGATCGCGAGCACGTTGTGGCCCATCATGCGCATGATTTCCTCCCGGCTTTGACCGCGCGGCGAGGCTAGCGAGAGTCTAAATTGAGTGTGACGCGTTCCGCTCTGATAACGAGCCCGCTACGGACGGCAATCGACCGCCCAGATATCGTAGACGGGATGATCGAGGCCGTTGAGGCCGGGGCTCGAAGCGAACAGCCAGCCGTGAAAGATTTCGGTGCGCGCGGAGTCTTCGCCGGCGCGCGCTGGCGGGTGATCGAACACTTCCACGTAGATCTTCACTTCCGGCTGTTCTTCTGGCGCCGCCTTCTGGCAAGCGCGTGCAACCACTTCGAGTGAGCCGATGCGGGTCGCACGCCCGATGCTCAGCGAATAATCCTGTGCGTGGCCCGTGCGCTTGTCCAAACCGCGGATCACGGCGTGATCCGCAAACGCGGGCGTGGCGACGGCGGCGAAAAAGACAGCAGCTGCCGCCAAGGTACGGATCATGGAGTAGTTCCTTGCGCCGGGGCCGGCGTTTGGCTGCCCCCGTTCTGACCCCGCGCCATACTGGCAAACAATGTCAGCAAATCGACCGAACCTTGGGTATTCGGGATCTCGCCGCCCGGCGGCAGCGGATCGACGCCCGCCGGCTCGATGGCGATATAGGCGCCGCCCAGTAGGCCGTCGGTAGCTACCCGCGCGGTCGATTGATCGAGCACGTGCACGTTGTTGTCGACCGTGAGCGTCAGGTGCGCATTATAGGTGTTGGGATCAAGCGAGATCGATCTGACCGCGCCAACCTTAACGCCCGACACACGCACGTCGGTGCCGACCGCTACGCCATCCACGCGCTGGAAATTCGCCACCAACTCATAGCCCGCACGCGCCCCGCCTTGCCCGGCTTGCGCCGCCGCGAAAGCAAAAAAGCCGACCGCGACGATCACCACGATCGCGCCCAGAATGGTTTCACCCCAACGTTCGCCGCTCACGATTATTCTCCGTCTTCAGGGCGCCAGGCTTGATAATCCGCCGCTGCGTGCGCACGCACACCGCCGCGCGCCAGCGATCCTTTCGGCCGATACGCGCGCACCGTGCCCGTCAAATTCGGTTGATGATCCTTCTCCCACTTCTGGCGCTTCAGTGGCGTCACGGTGGGTGGATCCACAACCGTGTGATGCATCCAGCCATGCCAATCGGGCGTCACCTTCGAACCTTCTGCCAGTCCGCTATAAATAACGTAGCGGCGCTTGCGGCCTTCAAGGCTCGGCTTGCGCTCTTCGTAATAGCGATTGCCCTGCTCGTCCGAGCCGACCAGCTTTCCGCGCCGGCCGATGTCGAACAGAGCCCCTAAGGTCGCCCCGTTCCACCAAATGAAAATCCGTTCAAGCATGGGTGGCGACGTCTCTCCCGGACGCCAGTTCGCGTCGGCGGCGGACCATATGGCTAAGGCCCCCGCCGCGTCCAGTGCAGCTGCGAAACAATATCTTGGGATATCTCGGCGCTGAGACCCACTACATATTGATCCGTTTCCGGCTTGAGGGGTATTCTGGGTGCTCCGATTGGGAGCTCGACTATGGCCCGCGACATCGACGAAGACGCCCGCCCGACAGCTGAAGCGCCGCCCGCTTGGCCTGAAGCCATGGTCGCCGCCGCTGTCGAGGCGGGCTTTGTCCTCGAAACCGACCGCGGCCCCAGCGTCACCGCCGCAATTGCGCGGGTCGCGCAGCGCATCGGCGATTGGAGCAAAGACGTCGCGCTCGGGCGCGAAATCGAAGCGCTGCTTTGCGACGCGAAGATCGGCTTCGACCTGCCGCTGGTCCGTGCGGCGCTCTCCGATGGCGCTGAACTCGCCGTGTCCGCGGCGCTGATTCAATGGCCGCGCTCGGGCGCGGAAGAATTGGAAGCGCTGTCGCGTGCGCAGCGTTTGCTCACTGCCGGCGCCAAGCTCGGCATCGCCGGCGCGCCAAGCAGTGCGGCGCTGGACGCCATCGACGCGGCCGCGCGTCTCGCCGATCCGACCGGCGCAAACGGCGTTGCCGCACTCGTGCGCCCGGACGCAGAGGCCGCGCCATCGCTCGTCGCCGACGATGCAGCGCGCACACGCGCGAGCATTGCGTTGGCCGCTGGTGCACGCGCGATCGACGCTGTGCTCGCAGATCTCGCCATTGAAGCCGTGCGCAGCGGCCTCGACACCAACAATGGCGGCGTACGCCGCAAAGCCGCCGCTGCGCGGTTGGCGGGCGCTCCGGATGCCGACATCGTCGCAGCGCTCTCCGGCGTGACGACGCGCGGCGCTTATGCGGCCGCGCTCGACGCCGGCGCAGACCCTGCGCGCCCGCGTATCGCCATTGCCGCACCTGAAGCCGGCGCGCACGCGGTCACGGCGTTTGCCGCCGCCATCGATCCAACGGGCGCAGCCGCCAACGACGGCGAAGGCAATATCATCGCGGCGACCATCGCGCTGCCGCGCTTCCACGACGGCGACGATGGCTTCGACACCACCGCATTCGAAAGCGCGATGCGCGCGCTGGTTCAGGCGCTGGACGCCGCACACGGCGGCAACGCTGCCTCGCCTCGCCGCCCGATCGTGATCCGGCTCGAGGGCCTTGCACAAGTGCTGACGCGCACAGGCATTGCCTACGACAGCGACGCGGCGCACGCCTTTGCTGCCGCCATCGCTGCGCTGGCTCGCGCGACGTGCATTTCGGAAAGTGCGGCGCTCGCCGGTACGCTTGGCGCCTATCCTGACTGGAACACCGCCAAGCGCACCGAAGAAGCGAACCTGCGCAGCATGCGTGAAGCGGCGGCGAAGCTCGCGTATCCCATCGCCACCCGTGCGCAAACGCTGTTCGCGGGAAAGATCACCGCTCAGCGCGTCTCCGCCGCCATTGCGTTTGCCAACGATTCCGGCAGCGCACGCCGTCTCGGCCTCGCGCAAACCGGGCTCGCGCCTGCGCCAAGCATCACGCACTTCGGCGCGCGCGCCGATGGCGGGTTCGGGCGGCTGTTGAGTGCGGACGCGCGCGTTGGTCTTGCCGCGCTTGGCTATGACGAAACCGAGATCGCTGAGTTTGTGCTTCATGCGGAGGGCCGCCGCACGCTGAAGGGCGCGCCGGGGGTTAGTCTTGAACGCCTTGCTGAATTGGGTTTGACCGAACCTGCGCTCGAGGCGATCGAAGAAGCAGCGGCGGATGCGTTTAATCTGCGCGCTGCAATCCATCCTTTGGTCATCGGCGCAGATCTGTGCCGCGATGTGCTGAAGCTGCCGCCGGATGTCGCGGCGGGGAAGCGCGGCGATCTGTTGATGACGCTGGGCTTTAGCGAAGACGAGATTGCCGCCGCTGAAGCCTATTGTATGGGCGCGGGTGATTTGCGCGCGGCGACCGGTTTGGCGGAGGCGCATCGCGCGGTTTTTGCGACTGATCGCGAGATTAGTGCGGATGCACGCATTGCGCTTGCTGCTGCTATTGCGCCGTTTGCGCGGACTGCGCTTGAGTTGACGTTGACCGAGAAGACTGTGGCGCGTCGCGCTGAGCTACTTGAGGCGGCACGTGTTGCGAACGTTTCATTGATCTCCATCAATGTTGAAGCGCCGCCGATCACGCTGAGCTTGCCGTCGCTCGACGAAGAGCCGGAAGCGCCAGTTGCGAAGCCGCAGGTGCAAATCGAAGCGGCGGCCGTTGATGTGCAGCGCAAGCGGCTGCCGGAGCGGCGGAAGGGTTACATTCAGAAATCCGTGGTGGGCGGGCACAAGGTTTACCTGCACACGGGGGAATATGACGACGGCGCTTTGGGTGAGATCTTTATTGATCTGCACAAGGAAGGCGCTGCGTTCCGGTCGCTGATGAACAATTTCGCGATCTCGATTTCGATTGGCTTGCAGTATGGCGTGCCGCTCGAAGAGTACGTGGATGCGTTCTTGTTCACGCGCTTTGAGCCGGCGGGCGAAGTGAAGGGCAACGAAACCATTCGTCACGCCACGTCGATCCTTGACTACATTTTCCGTGAGTTGGCCGTCTCCTATTTGGGCCGTGGCGATCTTGCGCAAGTCGACCCGTTCGATGCGCGTGGGGATGGCCTGAGCAAGAGGGCCAATGACGCGGAGAGTGCGGCGCGGCTGATTTCGCGTGGGTTCTCGCGGGGGGCGTCTCCGGACAATTTGGTGATGCTGCGGCCGCGGCCGGTTGTTGAGAATTTGCGCGACCGGCGCGAGGGAAAGCAGCCGGCGCCGCGTGCGGCCGACACGGCGTATCGCAGCGAGCCATGCCCTGCGTGCGGACACTTCACTGTGGAAGCGTCCGGCGTGTGCGCGGCGTGTGGAGCTAAGGGCGAAGTGAGCGAACGCTAAGCGTTCGCGTGCTCTCTTAGGAAGAATTGAGCGCGAGCGTCAGCGTGTGCTCTGCACGCGGCGCTTCGGCAGCCTGCGCTTGCGGCGCCGTGCGGATCGGGCGGCGGCGTGTGAGGCCACGCGGCAGGCGCTTTAGTACGCGCACGACCATGCACTCGATGCTGTGAGTGAGCGCTTCAATGCGGTCGCGTAAGTCTTTGGGACGGAGCGCGCGGCGCAACTTTGCGCCGATCACGGCGCGCTTCAGTGCGGTGTGCTTGAGGCGGTGCACGGCGAACGGTCTGTGAGACCAGATGCATCGCACGCGCCGCGCCGCACGCAGCATGACGATAGCGACGATGACGCGCTCGATGCGATCAAGCCAAGCGTGGCCGATGCGTTCGGCATGCGCGGAGATCGGCGCGAGCGCGCCGGCTGCGTCGAGGAAGCCCGCAAACCATTTCAGCCATAGCATCGCCCAGCGGTGAAACCGCGTGAGGCGAAGATCGGAAATGGGTTCGGCGACAAAGCGCATGGGCCGAAGCATACGCGCGGTTGAAGTCGGTCGGATTGAGATGAGCGCTTTTGTTGGTGGGTAAGGGTTTTTGGGTGGGAAAGTGTTGGATTGGGGTGGTGCGTTTCCCCCTATCTTTTGCCCCTCCCCCTTGCGGGGAGGGGTTGGGTTGGGGGGCGATGATGCGGACGCGCTCGTTGAAACGAGCGTACGGGATTTCGTTCTGCAACAGCGCGACGGCTGAACGCCCCCCGCCCCCTAGCCCCCTCCCCGCGCGGGGGAGGGGGATTGTCCGCGCTAGAGAGCCAGACTCATAAACACCGTGCCGGCGATCTGCGAGTCGTAGTACGGGGCGATTTCGGTGAAGCCGAGGGCGCGATAGAGCTTTTGCGCGTCGGCCATGCTGGGGAGCGTGTCGAGGCGCATTTCGCGATAGCCGCTCGTGCGCGCCGCTTCGATGAGGGCGAGCGTCAGCGCTTTGCCGAGACCTTGGCCCCTGCCCGCCGGCGCCACGTAGAGCCGCTTCATCTCGCAGATGTGTGTTTCGAGCGGCCGCATGGCGACGCAGCCGAGTGCGTCGCCCGCCGCATCGCGCGCGATCAGCAACGCGCCGGTCTTGAGCAATTAGGGGCGGTGCGTACTTGCCGGGGAGCGACGCAAGCTCGCCATCAAAACCGTGGTAGCCGAGATCGATGGCGAGCGATGCTGCGTAAGCGCGGAAGAGCGCCGTGAGCGCGGAGAGATCGGTGGGGAGGAATGCGGGAGTGATGCGGGACACGCGCGGAGTTTAGGGGGCGCGCGTGCTGGGCGTCATTGGGGATTGTTGCTGATCATGGCGCTGTCGCCCCTCTCCCGCTTTGCGGGGGAGGTTGGTGAGGGTGCGGCGTGGAGTGGACGATTGTCATGTAACCTCCGCCCGCCCTTATCGCTTGTTAGGGCGACTCGGATCAGGAAGGTCCGCGTCTTCAAACACCGCCGGTTGCCCACGCCTTGGACGAGATCGGGAAAATACTCGAAAAGTACGACGCGGATAAGATCGACAAAGATCTTGGCACGGTTGAGCAGCTGAATCGATTTGCTGTCACGTTCTACAAAGACGTCGCCGAAATCTATGACGTGATAACGCGCGCCCGAAACATTAAGCGCAATCCCACCGGGTTCTCTCTGGATGACGCTCCAGTGCTCGGGCTACTGGTGCGAATTTGGAAGCTGCTCAAAGAGACGATCCGTTACTACGAGGAAAACAACGCTGAGATCATCAGCATCTTGGACCGCCCCTTGCTCGAGGCATCCATTATCGCTCACTACTTACTTCTCAGTGGTCCCGAGGTAATGGGGGACTACCGCAAGTGCTCCTACAAGGATCGTCTGCGTATCCTCCGGGACATGAAGAACGGGTCGCCATTCTACAAAACGAAGGCCGGGGATCGTCTCTTACGATCAGTTCAAGCCAAGATGGCCTTCGAAAACCTGACCGAGAGCGACTTCGCAGAGCAAAAGCGCAACGTTGGAAGCTTCAAGGCAAGAGTTTCTACGATATATTTTCGACGATTGAGCATTCGAGTTTTTACGCCGCTTCGTACGGGATCATGTCTGAGTCCATACATGGATCATGGAATGAATCCATGGATTGGGGGCTGGTTCAAAATGACGACGGGACGTTCTTGCCGTTTCCGTTTTCGCACCCCGCTGATGTGCGCGCGATTACGCCGATGTTGCGGTTCACAGTTCCGCCCTACCGACTCTGGCTGCAGCGCATTGACCTCTGCGACGACAATCTGCGCAACACACTCGATTGGGTTGAACGCGTAAACACAGCGCTATTTCGCAGGTTCGACAAACTTTACGACGAATGATCGTCATGACGGAGCACTGCCGTGCTGCTCTTCCGGGGTCTCTACGTGAGCTTCCCTCAAACCTCGGTCACGGCGACTTGAGTTTTAGGGAGAACTTTCGCGGGTTTTGTTCAAACCTACTTTTCTCCTCGCGATACCAAGACTCGTCGGACAATAATTGCCTTAGGTAGGTTTCAAAAATTCCCGCCACGATTCCCATGGCCGACAGACCAACTAACAACAACGCAAACAACAGGCCCGGCATCCACTCATCCATGAACTGGGAAAATGCGTCTCGCCTCAACGGGTCGTTGACAGCGCTGTGAACGTTGACCACCGGCTCGCCCAAATTGGAATAAAATCCCCAATCTGTGTAGTAGTCGAACATCGACCAAACGTAGATAGTGGCGCTTTGACCGGGTTCGAGACGTCGAACGACCAATTCGTGAGGGTCTGACAACGGTGTTGGCGCTCCTCCTGGCTCAGCGACAAGCG
>JBAQGO010000055.1:0-14231 GCA_049287825.1 Vitreimonas sp.
ATCTTCAGCATCTGACGCGGAGACGTCGGCGTCGGCCGCCTCACTCAGCACGAGGTCGATCTCGGCGGTTTCGAAGCCCGTCAGCTCAATTGCAAAATCCAGGTCGATTAGACCTTGCAACTCAATGGCTAGGATTTCGCGATCCCAACCAGCGTTTTCCGCGAGCTTATTGTCAGCCAGCACGTAGGCGCGCTTTTCGGCTTCACTCAGATGCGAGAGCCGCACGATTGGCACGCTGTCTATACTCAGCTGCTTGGCGGCAGCCACACGGCCATGTCCGGCGATGATGTTGAAATCATCATCGACAAGGACTGGGTTGGTGAACCCGAACCGCTCAATAGAGGCAGCGATTTGGGCGATCTGCCGCGGCGAATGCGTACGCGCATTGCGCGCATAGGGCTTTAGAGCGCGCACGGGGGCGCGCTCGATTGTGTTGGACATTTCGTCCTCCTGATTTGATTTGCAAAGAACAACCCACGCGCGGCGTCTCGCCGGCGCACAGGTTTCGGAAGGGGGTATCAAGCGATCGACCGGCGCCCATCGCGGGTCGCCTCGGCTCTAGCGATGCAATCGCTGCTCTCGCTACGCCGGGTCTTCGTTCTTGGCTGGCGATTATATTCTCGCCCTGGCGACCTCACTGGCGTCGCGCCTCATGAAGTCGCTCATTCAGCGTAGCGAGCGAAACTCCGGTTCATCTCGAACCTGCCAAACTAAGCAGACATCTCGTCGTACCTGGCTGGCGTCACATGCGCGCTGAACTTTGAGAGTTTACGCGCCTGCATAAGCAGGCTCAACCCCAGGCCCAGTCACGCACAATCAGGCTGTGCAGGATTCCTGCGCTGGCAATTCCATTCCTTGCAGACTTATGTTCGATGCCCTGCACGATGCCTGCACCCAGGAATCGATACTGGTCAAAAATCACGAAAATTCAGGCGGTTGGCGGCGCCTCCCCGCGCGTTCGGGCAAAATTTGCGAAAAAATACCCTGCACGCAAAGACGTTTGCAGGGTTTTGCAGGGAATTTTCGCCAGATACGGGTTCTCTCACAACTGCTTCCACCACCAGTTCCGTTTATGCATACGCGCGGGCGTGGATGTACGGGACACGACGACTCGTTCGCATCAATCGCGGCCACGATTTCATGCGCCCTCTAAGAGAGGATGCTTCTCGCGGAACCCCGGGACAAGGGCGCAGGCAGCCGCCGCTACACCGTGAGTGTGAGCGTGGAGGCCGCCCCTCCCCGCCGAATGCCAAGGCTATAGGATCGATTACGCCGGAAGAGTTGCCCAAGTTGCGAGAATTCAAATGCCGAAGCCGCAGTGCCGTCCACTGATACCAGCACGTCGCCGGCAAGGAATCCCGCGAGCGCTGCCGGGGTATCAGGACTCACTGTGTCGATAACCACCGCGCCATGGGCGGCGGCGCGAAAATCCAAGCCCGTGACACCTGTGTCAGCGAGGCTTCTCGCAACGCCTGCGTCCGGGTCCATGATAAGATCCGCGTGCAGCCAATCGAAAGTCAGCGTGAAATGACGCAGCACTTCACCCCCCACCAGCGGCACGCCGTCGCCTGATCCGGGAATGTCCGTGAAGGAAAAGCATCCAATCTCTGCGGTGCTAAAGCGACCAATGCGGGTTTGATAAGATTGGCCGATGCCGACGCCGCCGGTCCCCGAATGGAGATTTGCGGACTGATTGATCCAGGCCTCGTCGACTGCGCTTTGTGATCCGGTATCGACCAACAGGGAGCGATTGGCGCTGTTTGTCCCATTGACAGTCAATCGAGCTGGGATGTGGGGCAAACGGCGCTCGATGGTCATCGGCACATGGCAGCCCGCGCCGGCGTATTGAAACGTGGCGGGATCGTAGACGCGCACGACTCGGCGGGCATAGTCGATCTCCACCACGTGGCGGATAAAGAAATCGGTGCCGATGAAGCCATCGACATGAACACCGATAATTGCGGGCTGGCCACTTAAATCGATGCCGATCACGTGCGCGTTGTCGCAGCTGAAGCTCAGCCCGTTTACCGCAAATTGGACCGATCGTGCGTATAGATCGTATGGAACAGTGCCGCGGCCCGCGCCTGAACTTTGGCCACCTTGGATGGGACGAAGGCCTCTGGCGCGCGCGAAAGCGCGATCAATGCCGCAACTGTTGCCGCCGCTGTCGAGGATAAACCAACCCGGCCTGCCGCCATTCACCGACACTGGCAGCAGGATTGTGCTGCCGACCGCCCGAAAGGGGATGGTTGCAATCGCCAGTGACGCCGCGTGTGCGACCGGCGCCAATCCAATGCAGCAGGCCGCCAAGAGCGCACCCAACCATCGCTTCATGCTGATTCCTTGCGCTTGTTCAAAGGGACAATGATCTTAGACGTGCTGCCGCGATCAATCTTGAACGGACTTTAGGCGCATCTCTGGAGCGCGCGCGGCGACGCGCCGGTTAGCCGGCGCACGGCGCGAGACATGTGCGCCTGATCCGCGAACCCCAGTTCAAGCGCCAGTGTGGCCGTGGGGCGTTCCCCTGCGAGGATGGCTTTTGCGGCCCGCGCGGCGCGTTGCTCAAGCCGAAAGCGTTTAGGTGCAACGCCGTAGGCCTTAGCGAAGCCTTGGCTTAACGACGCAGGCGACATGCCATGCGCTTCGGCCCAACGCGCCAGCGAAGTCACCTCGTTTCGGCGAAGCGCTGCGGCCAGGAGGTCGGGCCAATCGTGCAAGGAGTTGTTGGCGGGTAGCAGCGCCGCCGCGAGCGCTATGCCCGCAGCATGCGAATCGTATTCGGCTAGTCGCACGATCGCATCTGCGTCGTGAACGCGACCGGTGGCGGTCTGCGTATGCGCAGCGCAGGGTAGATTAAGAATATCGGCGCCGCCGGGCCCAAACTCGTCTTGATGGGCGTCGAAGCAACCGTGCAGCAGCACTTCTCCCGGCCCGACACAATGTCGGCCGCAATTGCCCGCCTCGACATATCCGCCGCGTAGCACCAGCGCGGCGTAAGCATGATTGTGCGAGTGGCGTAGCATGCGGCCGCCGACAGTTCGCTTCTGTATCGCAAGGGATCGTGGACCCATCGCCTCAGCTTTGCAGGCGATGAGCGCGCCCGCAATCATTCGTCGCGTTTTCCCTGCGTTTAGCGAATTTCAGGCAGAGCCCGGTTGTGCACCACCGCTTACGCCGCCTCAGAAGCGCGTGGTTAGCGCTAACGACACCTGATCGGCGTTGTAGTCAGAGAGCAGCTCATTCGAGTTGTTCTCGCGATACCGGTACTGCAGCCTCAAATCGCACGTGCACGGCAGCGCGTTCTGCAGTGTGAGGCTCGCTTGTGGTGAGAAATACTTGTCGTTGCGGCTGCTGCCGGTGAAATCGCGTTCGCGGACCAGCGTTCCAATCGACGCCTGGAGGTGATCGGTGAGCTGGTAATTGTAGTTCATGTCAGCGCCGTACTCGAGGTATTTGCCCGGCGACACTTCGTCGAAGACGTAGAAGTCGAAGACGCTGCCGTCGAAGTTGCTACGTCGGAAGAACGGCGCAATCGTCAACGATCCGCGCTCGAACAATGTATGTGGCCGCGCGTAACCGGCGGTCAGTTCGACATAGTCGCCATCTTCGGTCACGAGGCTGAAGAAATGCGACGTATCGTGGTCGTAATCGCGCCAGCCGTATCGCCCGCGCCACCAATAGGACGCGCCACCGGCGCGGCCTTCCATGCCGAAGCTCAAATTGACTTCGTTGAAATAGTGATCGCCGCCCAGCCACGCGGTGGCGACGCCCACCGCCGGCAACGCCGCTGTGTGAGGGCCGACGTAGAGGATCGGGCCGGTCTGGGCGCCGATATACTCATAATTGATGTCCTCGATATCCGGCGTTTCCTCGACGTCGACATTAAGGATCGAACGCCAGCGATGGCCGATGAAATGAGACTCGTTGGCGATCATTACTCGCCCATAATAGGTGGTCGCTTCTTGTGGATGTGAAAACGAGAAGTCGTGCTGGTTGAGCGGATCGGAATCCCAGCGGGCGCCAATTTCCAGGCGCGTCACGGTGTAGCCGGGCTCAATGACTCGCCGCACGCGCTCATAGCCGCGGCGCGCTTCTCCATTGGAAGGATCGTTGATGAGAACGCGCTCGTACGCCGCGAGCGCCAGGCGGGGCTTTCCCGCAGCCTCTGCGGCCTGCGCGTAACGCAGATTGAGCGACACGTCCGTCGGGTTGTCTAGAATCTGCTGGCTCAAACTGGCGAGTTCGTCGCCATTCTGCGCATGCACGACGCCTGTCGAAAGCGCCGTCACGCTGGCCGCAACCAAAAGCGCCTGACACAGGCCGCCGAGCTTCTTTCGCATGGCCATGTAATCCCCACCGCGCCGTACTGGCGTTGATTCATCCAGTAAAAGCCTCTCGTGGACCAAGTTCAAGCACTTGCGCCAGATGTTACCCGCGTCACGAGTTCCGAGTTGCCAGAACCAGCGTGGCGCGCCTACCTAATAGTCAGGATTTCGCGGAAGAGGTGAGGTCATGTGGCGTTCGGTCCTAGTGTTCTGCGCAGCTATGAGCTTGGCGTCGACCGCGGCCGCCCTTGGAAACGACGGCCATATCGGCGCGGCAGTCGCCGTGCGCAACCAAGTCACGGGCAACCATGGCGGTCAAGATCGCGCTCTCGCTGTGGGCAACCCGGTTTTTCAAAATGACCGGATCAACACCGGCGCCGCCAGCGTGGCGCAGCTCATGTTCACGGACCAGACGACGCTCAGCATTGGTCCCCGGTCGCAAGTGACGCTGGACCGTTACGTGTACGATCCCAACCAATCAGCCGGCGATGTCGCGGTGTCGTTCACGACCGGCGCCATGCGCTTCATAACGGGTTCTCAGCAACCGCAGAACTACCAAGTTCGTACGCCGGTCGCGAGCATTGGGGTGCGCGGCACCATTGTCGATCTGCTCATGCTCGACGGACGCTTGTTCGGCATTCTGGATGAGGGTCGCGTGATCTTTACGCTGCCGGGTGGGCAAACCATCGAGCTCAATCATCCCGGCTCGGCGATCGAGTTCTTCTCGAACGGCACGGCGTCGCATCCATTTACTTGGCGCGGCAGTTACGAAAGCTCGCTTGGGGGCGCGACCTATCCGCTGTTCGGCAATCCGTTCGGGGATTTCCCATGGCTTGAAGGCGCCAACGACGCCGACGATCCGACAAACCGCACCGACGACATCAACGCGGCTGACACGCGTGGCAACGATTAGCGCGGTTATTTTTCTTCAAGTTCGTAGACGCCGTCCCATTGCTCCATCGGCGCGATCTGCAACCGTGCGATGCGGTGTCCATAGACTTCATACAGTCCCTTAAGCGCCGCCGGCGGATCGATGGCCGCCAACAATGTTTCTGCCTCGCTCCACCGCGCGCCGCGATAGGCCGCTAAGAACGCCGCGTGGCGTTCGGTGAGCGGCGCCCAGGCATCGCTGGCTGCGAGGTCAGGCATCAGCGTGAAGACGTGCGAGGGTGTGCTGCGGCCCTTGAGGCGCACAAGATCGACTTCGTAGAAGGGCAGATCCGGCGCGAGCGCCGCAGTTTCCTCGCCAACCAGCATCGTCAATTTCAGCGTCTTGGTAAGACTTTCCAAGCGCGAGCTGATGTTCACGGTGTCGCCGATTGCGGAATAATCGAAGCGCCGATCCGATCCCAAATTTCCCACGCAGCATTCGCCGGAATTGAGACCGACGCCGATGGCGACATCGTTGAATGGCCGCCCCGCCGCCGCCGCCTCGGCGCGCCAACCGTCGTTCATCGAACGCAGCCGCTCAATAATTTGCAATGCCGCCATGCAGCCGCGCTTGGCGTGATCGGGATCGTCGATCGGGGCATTCCAGAATGCCATGATCGCGTCGCCCATGTATTTGTCGATGGTGCCGCCATTTTCGATGATGATATCGGTGAGCGGGGAGAGGAAGCTATTGATGAACGCCGTCAGCTCCTCGGCGTTCAGCTTTTCCGAGATGCTCGTAAAGTTGCGGATGTCGCACATCAGCAGCGTGAGATCGCGGACTTCGCCGCCAAGCTTCAGTCGCTCTGGGTGTGCGGCCAACTCGCGGACAATGGCGGGGGAAACGTACTGGCCAAACGCGCGGCGGATCTCAGCGCGCTGATGCTCCGTCTGCCGATAGAGATACGTCGCTGAACTCGCCGCGAATAGAAATGCGCAGAGCGAAGGGAAGACGGGATCGAACAAATAGCCTGCGCGATTGAACAACAGCACGCCTCCGCCGCAGATCGCCACGATGACCGCTAGGCCAAGAAGTGCGCCAACGCTCGCGGGCACGCGCGTCGCTGCAAACGCGAGTAGCAGGATGGAAAGCACCGCCACGAGCCATTCAGCGCCCGGTGCGTAATCTGGCCTCGTCAGAAAATGGCCGCTGACGATTTGCTCAAGCACTTGCTGGTGAACGTCGACGCCGGGAATGGACGCGTCCAAGGGCGTCGCGCGCAAATCCATCAGGCCTGGCGCGCTTGATCCAATGAGAATGATGCGCCCGCCGAGGTCTGGGGCTCCCACCTCTCCGTTGATCACGCGCCATGCAGAGATGTGCTCAGCGAGATTGCCCGGCCGGAAATGCAGCCAGATCTCGCCTTGTGCATCCGTGGGAATGATGGCCGGGCCGATGCGCACGGCGTTGATGCCGGTGTGCTGCCCGTACGCTGTTGTTCCATGCGCGTTCGACGAGCGGATCATGTAAGTCGAGGCGCCGACCGCCACGCGCAGCGCTTCCAGCGCAAGCGATGGCGCCACCGTCTCGCCCTGCCGCGCAAACAAGGGCACGCGGCGCACGACCTGATCACGATCCGGCACCCAATTGATGAAGCCGACGCCCTGTGCCGCATCGGAGAGGATCGGGAGATTGGTTGAAACACCCGCGAATGACGGCAGCAACTGCGCCGGATTATCGCCCGCGAACACCAGACCCGCCTTCAGCGGAAATGCCTCCGGTCCTCGATCATTCTGAAAGCTTGCGGCAAGTACGGTGCGATAGTGGCTGAGCGCTTCGGCGAAGACGCGGTCATGCGGCGCCCAATCGGCGATCACGCGCCGAAGCACGCTCTGCCGCTGCGGCGGCAGAGCGCCTAGCATCTGCTCAGGGGAAGTGCGGTCCGGTTCGGAGAATAGGATGTCGAATGCAATCGCCGCGGCGCCTGCTTCTCCAAGTCTTGTCGTGAGATCGGCCATGGTCGCGCGAGACCACGGCCATTGCCCGAGATGCGCGAGTGATGCCTCGTCGATGTCGACGACGCGCACTGGCGCTTGTTGCGGCGGCTGCGCCGGAGCGAGCCGCTGATAGGTGTCGAACGCCAAAAACCGCAGCGACTGAAGAAGGCCAGGGCGCGCATAGAACACCACTGTGACCAGCGCGAGAAAGACCAGGACGAAGAGCCAATACCAGCGCGGCTTCGCTTGATCCCGCTGCTTCTTCGGCTCCGCCACGTCTGGCCCCCGCTCCGTTCAGCAAACCCCGGCATTTCTGTTGGAGCGGCGGCGCCAAGAACGCAAGCCGCCACCACCGTTTTGGTGGGCTGCGTTGTGCTCCCGCGTCGCACCCGCCTGTGAGGCTTTCACTTTGCGCTCAGCATTCGACGACGTTGACCGCCAAGCCGCCTTGGCTCGTCTCTTTGTACTTCGACGACATGTCCAAACCAGTCTGGCGCATCGTCTCGATCACTTGATCGAGCGAGACTTTGCTTGGCTCCGTGGAGTGCAGCGCTAAGCGCGCGGCGTTGACGGCTTTCACGCTACCGACGGCGTTGCGCTCGATGCAGGGAATCTGCACCAGCCCGCCAACCGGATCGCAGGTGAGCCCGAGATTGTGCTCCATGCCAATCTCGGCAGCGTTCGCGACCTGCTGCGGCGTGGCGCCCCAGACAGCGGCAAGGCCTGCACCCGCCATTGAACAGGCAACGCCCACTTCGCCCTGGCAGCCCATCTCGGCGCCAGAGATGGACGCACGCTGCTTGTAGAGCAGCCCAATGCCGGCCGCGGTCAGCAGAAAGCGCCGCGCGTCGCGCGCTGGCTCTTCACTGTTCAGGCAATAATGCTTCAGGATTGCGGGGAGAATGCCGGCCGCGCCGTTGGTGGGCGCTGTCACCACTTGTCCGCCGGCCGCGTTCTCTTCGTTGACCGCCATCGCATAGACATTGAGCCAATCGAACAGCCGCTCAGCCTCGTTGGCGTGGGGATTGTCCTGCAGCTTGCGCCAGATGGCTGGCGCCCGGCGTTTTACTTGCAGCGCGCCGGGCAAAACGCCCTCGCGGTTCAACCCGCGCTCAATGCACGCCGCCATGACTGCCACGACGCGATCCAGCCGCGCGTCGGTCTCGGCGCGGGGACGCATGGCGTCTTCGTTGGCGTAGACGATCTCTTCGATGGATTTGTTCTCACGCGCGCAATGCGCCAACAGCTCAGCGGCGCTCGCGAAAGGGAAGGGTACCGCGCGGCCCGTGGCGATCAGATCCTTGGGCGCGGGCGTGCGGAGCTGCTTCGCCGTGGCGATGAAGCCGCCGCCAGTGGAGTAGTAGGTTTCCTCGAACAGCGTCGCGCCGCCCGCATCGTGCGCGGACAGCTTCATCCCGTTGGGATGCAGTTCGGGGATGACGTCGTAGGCGAAAACGATGTCTGTCTCTGGATCAAAGCCGATCTCGTGCGCGCGCAGCAGCGAAACCTTTTTCTCCGCGGCCACACGGGCGACCACGCGGTCAGCCTCATCAGAGTCCAACGTCTCCGGATCAAACCCGAACAGGCCCAGCATCACCGCCTTCGGCGTAGCGTGACCTTTGCCGGTAAACGCCAGCGAGCCCTGTAGCTCCACCACGACCCTTGCAACGCGCTCCAGCGGCGCGTGCTGCTTCAAATCTTCCAGAAAGCGCTTACCGATGCGGATCGGCCCAAGCGTGTGGGAACTGGAAGGTCCAATCCCAATGCGGAAAAGTTCGAGGACGGAAAGCATGCTGGCTGCTCAATGCGCCGACAGGCGGGCGCAATCAATCTATATAGGAGGCACGCCGAACCCATTGGCGCAAACCCATTGGCGCCTTGGGCCAATTGGTTCATGAGCTTCGCCTCGAAGGAGACGCCTGACGATGAAGGCTCTGGTCAAAAAAGAAGCCAAGCGCGGCCTGTGGCTCGAGGACGTGCCGGAGCCGCAAGCGGGACCGAACGATGTCAAGATCCGCGTCAAGCGCACCGCCATCTGCGGCACCGACATCCACATCTACAAATGGGACGAGTGGGCGCAGAAGACCATCCCGGTGCCCATGGTCGTCGGCCACGAATTCGTCGGTGAGATCGTCGCGATCGGCGACAATGTGAACGACTATAAGCCCGGCATGATCGTCTCCGGCGAGGGGCACATCGTTTGCGGCCGCTGCCGCAATTGCATGGCGGGGCGCCGGCATCTGTGCCCGTACACGAGCGGCGTGGGCGTCAACCGCCCCGGCGCATTCGCGGAATACATTGTCATCCCCAATGCCAACGTCTGGCACCATGCCGACGGCATCGATCTCGACATCGCCGCCATCTTCGATCCGTTCGGCAACGCCACACACACGGCGCTGCAATGGGACATGGTCGGCGAGGACGTGCTGATCACGGGAGCCGGTCCAATTGGCGCCATGGCGGCGGCAATCGCCCGCCACGTTGGCGCCCGCCACGTGGTGATCACCGATATAAATGACTACCGGCTCGAGCTGGCCAAGAAGGTTGGCGCCACGCGCACTGTGAATGTCTCGCGCGAAACGCTGGGCGACGTGCAAAAGGAACTCGGCATGACCGAGGGCTTCGATGTCGGATTGGAAATGTCCGGCGCGCCGAACGCGCTGTCCGACATGATCGACAACATGAGCCACGGCGCCAAGATTTCGATGCTCGGCATTCCGTCCGGTGAGATGAAGATCGACTGGAATAAGGTCGTCTTCAACATGCTGACCATCAAAGGCATCTACGGCCGTGAGATTTTCGAGACCTGGTACAAGATGACGACGCTCATCCAATCCGGTCTCGATCTGAAACCCATCATCACCCATCGCTTCCCGTATCAAGAATTCGAGACCGGCTTTGAGACGATGCTGGAAGGCAAGTCCGGCAAAGTGATTTTGAATTGGGATTAGTTGCGTGGCGGCGCACCGTCCTGAGTCATTCCGGGCGGAGCGAAGCGGAGACCCGGAACCCAGGGTCAACAAACCGCTCTAATGATCTGGGTTCCGGATCGCGCTCCGCGCGTCCGGAATGACTCTGGCAATTTCGCGCATATGGAGAGAAGGATGTACGGGGCATTCAAGGAATATCTTCAGCGCGAACTTCACGGCATTCGCGAAGCCGGCTTCTATAAGGAAGAGCGCATCATCTCGACGCCGCAGGGCGCCGAGGTCGGAGTCAGCGGCGGCAAGCGGCTGATCAATCTTTGCGCCAACAATTATCTGGGCCTCGCGCAAGAGCCGCAGGTGAAGGCCGCAGCCAAGGCGGGGCTGGAAGAGTGGGGCTATGGCATGGCCTCCGTCCGCTTCATTTGCGGCACGCAGACCATTCACAAGCAACTCGAGGCGCAGCTCTCGCAATGGCTGCAACTTGAAGACACCATTCTCTACCCGTCATGCTTCGACGCGAACGGGGGCTTGTTCGAAACTTTGCTGGGCGCCGAAGACGCGATCATCTCGGACGAGTTGAACCACGCGTCGATCATCGACGGCGTGCGCCTCTGCAAAGCGCAGCGCTATCGCTACAAGAATAACGACATGGCCGATCTGGAGGCGCAGCTGAAAGCGGCCGACGCCGCCGGTGCGCGCTTCAAGTTGATCTCCACCGACGGCGTATTCTCCATGGATGGCGCCCTCGCGCAGCTCGATAAGATTTGCGATCTGGCCGAGCGCTACAACGCGCTTGTGCACGTTGATGATAGTCACTCCACCGGCATCGTCGGCAAAGGCGGGCGCGGCACTGCTGAGCATTGCAACTGCATCGACCGCATCGATGTGCTGACCTCCACGATGGGCAAGGCGTTAGGCGGCGCCTCGGGCGGTTTCACCAGCGGCAAGAAGGAAATCGTCGAACTGCTGCGCCAGCGCTCTCGTCCATATCTGTTCTCCAACACCGTGCCGCCAACCGTCGTCGCCGGTGCGCGCAAAGCTGTTGAACTCGCGGCGAAGGGCGACGATCTGCGCGCACGCCTGCGCGACAACATGCAATTCTTCCGCAACGGTCTCGCCAAGGCCGGCTTCGATTTACTGCCCGGCGAGCACCCGATCATTCCGGTGATGCTCTATGACGCGAAGCCCGCGGTGAAGCTCGCCGAAGAGCTGCTCAAGCGCGGCGTCTACGTAATCGCGTTTTCCTACCCGGTAGTGCCGAAGGGCAAAGCGCGTATTCGCACGCAGATGTCCGCGGCACACACGCGCGAAGAGCTCGAGCGCGCGCTTGCGGCATTCGCGGAAGCAAAAGCAGCGCTCTGAGCAGCGCGCAAAGTTCCCTACACACTACTTGCCCCGATTTCGCCTCAGGCGGAAAATAGCACGCAGAGTGCTTCGGGAACTTGATGCGGGTGTCACGCCCGCGCTGCACGTCGCGAGTGGAGGGCGCTATTCCCAATCTCAATGCGCAACAGCTTGATGCTGAACTGAAATTGAGCGACCGCGGCGAAGCCGACGGCCGCAAAAACATTCCCGCATCCGATGATGACCATCTCTCAGCGGTCGAATCTCTGGTCGTGAGCCGCGTTGAAGGCGCGCTCAATCAGCGCTCGAACGAGGTGCTCGGCGTCGGTTCTGGACAAGATTTCACGACGCTTCCCCAAGACCTCGAAGCGCTCGCCAGCGAACCGCAGACGATCCTTACCCAATTCCGCGCCAAGAAAGCACGCGCGCAAAGCGCCATCGGGCGCGACCTCAACAACGCCCACACCGATTTTGCGCGCCACTATCGCGACTATCGCGCCTTCCGCATCCAACATCAGCTCACCGAAACCGAGCCGAGCTACGACAACATCTTCTGGCGCAAGATTTTCTGGCTGGCGCTGTTGTTCGTCGTCGAAGTCGCCGCCAACGGCTGGATCATCGGCCAAGCCGCGCCTGGCGGTCTCGTGCAAGGCTGGACCACGGCGCTGATGATCTCGATCCTGGTCGTGCTCACCGGTTCGTTGCTGGGCGCCGGCCCGTGGCGCTACATGAATTATCGCGGCGCCGATGGCCGCGGTTACGTGCATCGCGCTTGGGCCATGCCGGCGTTGGCGCTCGGCGGGTTGCTCCTGCTGCTGTTCGCCTTCTACATCGCGCACTATCGCTACGCGCTTTCCCACAGCGCACTCGACACACCGGTGCCGGATAACATTCTCACCTCCATCGCCACCCATCCATTCGAGCCGTTCCAGCAGCTGGAATCGCTGTTGCTGTTCGTGATCGCCTTGCTGATCGGCATCTTTTCGATCGCCCGCGGCGCGCACTGGGACGATCCGTATCCCGGCTACGGCCCGCGCCATCGCCGCGTCGAAGAAGCACGCGAGCGCGCACACGAAATCGTCCAGCGCCTCTCCAGCGACGTGGACGGCGCCAAAGAAGCCGCCGACGAGGCGCTCGCGGCAGTTGGGACCAAGAGCACGGAAATGGTCAGTTCGTTGCGCCGCGCCATTGCGCGGACCCAAGACAATGCAACGTCGTGGGATTTCACGGCCGCGCAAATGATCGCCGAAGGCCGTGACGCCGTTGAAATCTACCGCGACGCCAACCGGGAAGCGCGCACCGCCGAAGCGCCGGATTATTTCGACGAGGACGCCTTCGCGGACATCACGCCGCCCAAGAGCGCGGAAGTGTTGGAGCAGCTCACCACGGCGTTTTCTCGCGCCACCGGCAACATCACCGCCTGCAAGAGCCAACTCGCCGGCGCCCGCGCGCAGCTCGAGGCGGAGTACCACTCGTTCTATGACGACGAACTCGCGCCGTTCCTCAAAGGCATCGAGAACGCCGCGACCGTTCACGTCCGCAGCGAATTCGCCGACCTTCAAGGGCCGCGTGCGCGCGTCGACGTCACGTCGCCCGAAGACGACGGCGAGGAGGATGAAGAAGAAGAGATCGAGGCCGAAGAAGAGCCCGCGCCGCGCGCCATGTCGATCTTCCGCCGTGGAGGCCGCCGCTAAATGCGCACGAGAGCCGAGGCCAACCGCTTCTATGGCGTGCTGACGGCGTGTGTGCTCGCGGGGCTCCTTCTGCTGAGCGTTACGGTGTTTGTGTTGCGCCCAGCCGATCTCGATCCGGAAACGCTGTGCCCGACCTCGCGTCCAATCGCCGGGCACACCGTGGTTATCGTCGACCGCAGTGACCGCTGGACTTCAGGCATGAGTGCGGCCCTGCGCGAATTGATTGAAAACGCTCAGCGCGGCACGCAGCAATATCAGAAGTTCTCCATCGTCGCGCTTGACGCCGAGAACTCCACGCATCCGCTGTTCTCAGTGTGCAATCCCGGCGCGCCGACCTTTTGGTCCGACCTCTATCACGGCCGCCGCTACACGGTGCGCGACTTCGATCAGCGCTTCGTCGGGGCCGCCGACCGCGTGGTGGAGCAGGTGAGCGAGCCGAGCGAGTCGCCCACGAGCCCGATCGTCGAGTACGTGCACCGCTGGCTCGGCAGCGATGATTTTAATGCGTCTGTCGCCAATCGCCGCCTGATCCTGATCTCAGACATGCGCCAGAACTCGCCGCTCTACAGCCTCTATCGCCAGCCCAGCGGCGAGGGGTTGACCCCAGTCGTGCAGCAGCAGTTCGGCGCAGCGGCGCAGGGCGCGGCGCTCGACGTGTACTTCCTGGCCCATGGTCAGGATCACAATGTGAGCGAAACGCAAGTGCGTAATGCGTGGGATCGCGCGCTCGGAGCCGCCAGCATGCACTACACCTGGCGCCAGATCGACTAGAGCTCGTGCGCGGCGGAGAGCAGGCGGTCAATCAACGCATCGAATTGCGCGCGCTCGCTGGCGCTGAGCGCTGCGAGCAATTTCCGCTCGCTCTCCAGCGCCATCGGCGCGATGCGCGCATGCAGCGCTTCGCCTTGCGCTGTCAGCGTCAACGATTGCGCGCGTCCGTCTTCGTCATGCACCTCAGCCAACACGCGCTTCGCCGCCACCAATTTCGCCACCGCGCGCGAGACCGCGACCTTGTCCATCTCCGTGGCCTCGGCGACTTCTTTCGCCGTAAGCCCCGGCCGGCGACCGAGCAC
>JBAQGO010000056.1:0-40010 GCA_049287825.1 Vitreimonas sp.
CCCTCCAAGCCTGGCGGCCCTGAGGCGCCAGCTCCATCCGCTCCTGCCGCGCCAGCTTACTCCCTTATGAAGGGCTGGCCACAGAATAGTGATTTCAAAAGAGCGACTTGGCCAAGCTCGCCTGGCCGGACTCCCTTTCGAAGTGCGCACTGCGGGGCGCGCCAGAGTTGAATAGGCGCGGTCGGCGCGATCCGATGTGACCGCGGTCATGATGTTGTCTTTTACAAACCCAGCTACTTAGGGTAGGTCAAGAGGCAACATCCCAGACCAAAGGTCATAGAGGATGTTTGACAGTGCAGGCGATGGGTCTCCTGAGCGACTTGAGCTGGAGGCGGAGGGCGGACCAGTGATCCGGATTTCTCTCGCGTACTTCTACGATCTCAGTTTGGCGATTGATCGGCTCCGCAACGTGCGCGCGGGCATGAAAGTCAACGATGCTTGGCCAGACCTCTACAGCGTAGAGACTTCAATCGACTATCTTCTGCACAGCGACATTACTTCGCCTATGATGCGGACCTCGCGAGGCTCCGCGCAGGCGCTCCTGTCTGCGTTACGTGCTGTAACCGCGACTCCGTATGACGAGACCAACGAACTCGCGATCAACGGCTTTCAGACCGCTAATTTTGGGCGACTGCTAACTGACTTTGAGACTGTGCTCAGAGCGGAGTTTGCCAGCGCTGACGCCTATTACGTCACGCCCAAGCGCGGCTACGACACGCTCCGATTAGTAAGCCAAGGCGAAATTCTTTGGCCGCCGGAACTGCGAGCGAAGGTTCCAGAGGCTATTCTTGACGCGCGGGAGTCCGGAAAGTGCATCGCGTTTGAACTTGGCACGGCTGCCGGATTTCACATCATACGAGCAGTGGAAACAGTGTTGCTTCGCTATTGGAAGGCGGTCACCAACAACAAGCCTTTGCCCAAAAACCGAAACCTCGGAAACTATCTGAATCAGATGGAGAGGCTGACCGTTGGCGACCCAAAGATCATCGCGGTTCTAAAGCAGATAAAAGACTTGCATCGCAATGAGCTGTTTCACCCAGAAGCAACTCTCACTCTTCAAGAGGCGATCGAACTTCTTGGTATTGCACAGAGTGCCGTTGGCGCGATGTTGAAGGCGCTGCCGCTGGCGATACCAGGGCCGACTGTGCCAATGATTGCGCCAGCCGATCCTATCCTTGCTTTGGAGGCGCCTTCGGACGACGAGCCTGAGGCAGAACCTTCCCGATAGCGCGCTCAAAGCCATCCGCATCAATGCCGCCAGCTTTGCGCGCCGCTTCAATGAAACGCTGCTTCTGAGGCTTTTGGTCTTTGGGTGGCGGCTTCTTCGCAGGCATGCACAGAGCCTAACTTGATTTGCCGGAACAAGGCTACCAGCTTTGCCCACGGCATGGGGTCGCCTACGGAGCGGCCAGAATGGCGGAAATAACGATCAAGCAGGCGTTCGAGCAAGGCAGCACGCGCCTCAACTTCACATGCTATCGGCCTGACGTTCGACCGGGCGGCGCGGTGTGCGGGCAAACCGGCTCAATCGAAATAGAGCTAGCATTGGCGACATGGGGCGAAGGCCGGCGCCTTGATGAGTTTCCGCTCTATTGCTCGCGCTGCGGCTCTAAGGATTTTGTCGGCGTGATGGGCGATCCGCCCGGGAGAATTGGCAAACGAGGACGGCGCTAGACCGCTTCAGAGGTCGCGCGCCATTTCTCGATATCTTCCGCTGACACCGCGCGGTGAGCGCCGTTATCGCAGGTGGAAAATCTCTCGACGGGCAGCTTTCGAAACTTCTTTAGCTGCTTATCAGACAGCTTCACTTCGTCTCGGTGACAGTCATCGCCGGAATCGGAAGGCGTGTTCTTTAGTTCGTGGCCCGATGGGAATTCTGATTCCTCAAATAGCAGAAAAACGGGCGGCTCGCCGCCGACACCCGGATACCAGTGGCGGGCATGCTCGCAGATCAAGCGGCCTCTAGATTCGGCGCAGGCCGAACAGAATACCGAGAACCCATCATCGGACCGCTTGAATGCCAAGTCGCGGAACCGGTTGAGGGTGAAATCAAAGTGTTTGGGATGGACCAATCGGACAAGCCCCATATTTTCCCCGCCACCTTGCCAATAATAGCTCGCGTTGCCGCCCAATCTAAGCCTTCGGCTTCTAGTTCTTCTTTATCGTTACGCTCATAGCAAACAGCGAACTTCAATGTCGGATCGATCGTGATCGAGACAACGTTATCTTTGAAGTAGGCAGTGAGCTGGACCTCGCCGTCAACGCCCGGGAAGGCGTCGGTGCGCGACAAACCCCACATGACCAGTTGGCGCCATACCTTAATGGTAGCCACCAACGTGTCCTTTGCAGCAGGCCCACCGGCACCGTAGTGCCAACCTTTTTCCAGCTTCGCGAAACTAATGATCTTGCGAAGAGTCAGGGGGAGTTCGAGCGGTGTTTGTTTGTCGGTCATTGTTTTGTTTCTTGCGAGGAGAAAAATCCATCGATGTCTTGTGTTGTCATGATATCTCGACCGGCTCTCTCCTCAATATGAGAGATGATCGCGCCGAGCGAGACAGCCAAGGTCTTTGCCAAGGTGAATGACATATTGATTATGGCCGCGGGCTCACCGTTGCGCTGTAAAACGCAGCTAACGTCGCCATTCCCAAGGCCGCTGGCGAAGCCATTGAAGTAGATTTGGGGTACGCCAGCCTCTATGGCGTGCTTAAGCGGATCGTCGGACGCAGGACCGCCGTTTCCCATCTCACCTCCAAGATGGCGTCTTGCTACGCCGGAAAGTAGGCAGCAACAAGATACCCCTCCGACAAGGAGTGGGGCGGATCATAGGCGCACCCATCTTAACCAGATGATACCCCTCTTTCCTGGAGAGGCGGGGTCTAGGACCGAAACGATACCCCATCATTTGGAACTAGTTCGGCTCGTAATAGCGCTTGGCGCACTTAAGACGCGCGCCAAGACTGAGTGATCGCACTGGCGAGGCATCCCATTTGTGCTTCGATTTGATGTGGGCATTCACGCGGGCGATCTGGCCGCGCATGCTGCGCCAATAGAATTGTTCGGCCTTATTAGGCTCCGGCGGGCCGGTCAGTTTTTCGATAGGTGAGACGCTTGCCGACGACCTGAGCAATCAGTTTTTCGGCCCGCGCTTCGTCACCGACTCCCAAGGCAACGCGGGTGTTATGGCGATAGTCGAACTCCGCCAGATAGCGATGCAAATGCTTTTCAGAGCAATGCTGGTAAACGCCCTTCATGCCGCGTTTGAACACGCTGAAATAGCTCTCGCATGAATTGTTGTGTACGACCTCATCGCCTTCGTAGCGCACGTATTCCTTCATGGAATGCTCGACGCTCTTGTGGGCTTCGAACTCTTTGCCAATGCCGCGATACATGAGCGCGCCGTCAGTGTGCAGGCGTGACTTCGGGTCGATGTTTTCGCGGATGATCTTGTGCACGGTCGCGGCGTCCGCTTGCGCGACGTGGAAAGTGCGGGCTGAGCCGCCGCGTTCAATCAGCGAGACAATGGCGCGCTTGTTTGAGCCGCCACGGCCGCCGCCGCGACCGCCAAGGCGGTTCTTTTTGAACTCGGCGCCCTTGCTGGTGAACTCGGCGGGATTGGCGACTTTGCCGTGATAGGTCTCATCGACCTCGACAACCTTGCCCGCGCCGCCCATCGGCGGAAGCGCGCCACGCGGCGCCATCGCCATGCGGATGCGATGGCTCATAAACCACGCAGTCTTGAGAGTGACGCCCAAGCTGCGGTGAAGCTGGTTAGACGAGATGCCTTTCTTGGAGGCCGCCAGCAGCGCGATGGCTTGCAGCCACAGATGCAGAGGCGCGCGGCTCTCTTCAAAGATGGTGCCGATCCGCACAGTGAATTGCGCGCGGCAGGCGCGGCACTTCTTGAGGCCAAGGCGCTCTTGGGCTGGCGCCGATTTGGTCGCCTTACCCAGCACGCCGTTCAATGCGTAGCCTTCACCACCACACTTCGGGCAGACCGGACCTTGCGGCCAAAGCTTGCCTTCCAAGTACGCAAACGCTGCGGCCTCGTCGTGGAAATGCTTCTGAGAAAGGACAGACTTCGCCATGCCCAAACACTAGCAAATGTGATTGGGTTTGTAAAGTACCATATCATGACCGCGGTCAATAGCCAGACTTGCAGGCTTTCCAATGCGCCCCAGCCCACCCAGGCCTGCTCGCTGGACTAGGGGACGAGCCTTGCAGAGACGCCTACGGTTGCAGGAATGGCCCCGAAAGCGCGGCTGCATCTTGAACCAACCGCCCGTGCGTGGGATGCCTTGAGGCTGATGAGGCTTGAGGGCGGACGCGGGGGAACGCGGCCGCGACGAAGGGGATAGCGACCATGATTGCTCGGTGGATGATCATTGGCTTTGTGCTCTGGGCCGCGGTGACCTTGGCATTCCGCTTCCTTGAGCCCGAAATCTTCGCCCGGGGCGTAGGCGGCGTGCCGTTGCTGCTGTTCGTGGTGCCGGTCATCATGTTCATCGTCACCTTCCTGCTGTTGCGCATCTTGAAGGTGGATCCAGCGGACCGCGGCGAAGTCGCTTCGATCTTTGCCCTGCCCGGCCTTCTGGTCGGCATTTACACGATCAACAGCTTTCACATCGTCTTCCCGAACCTCGATCCCTCGCTCTACGCGACGTTCGCGAGCTTCATGTACGCGAGCTACGCCGCCACGATCCTGGCGGGCGTGATCTCCTCACGGATGGGCGCAAAAGCTTAGGCGCTCCACGCGCGCGCGGCGTCTGTTTCTCGGCGGCGCACAGCGATAGGCTGTGAGTCGATGCGATCGTCCGCGCGGGACGGCGCCGAAACGGATTGGGCTGCGGTGTCAAACGAGGCCAGGGCCGATAACGCCGAGGACGTGACTCACGTAGAGGCAAGCCCGCGCTCGATGTCGCGCGTCTGGGCCCGGCAGACCGCGATCCTAGCGATCTCGGCTGTCGTGTTGTTCTGGGGGTTTTACACTCTCGACCACGTCGCTCAGTCCGTGAATGGGCACGCCGGCAATCCGCTTCAGCGTTATCTCAACTACGACGCCGGCAGCCTCGCCAACGCCATTTCCTCGCTCGCCGACGTCAACGCTGCCGTCTTCGGCATCGTGCTCACGGTGGTCAGCATCATCGTGCAATTGACCGCCGAGCGCTACACCGGCGTTGCGCGCATGTTCATGCGCGACCGGGTCAACGTCCTGGTGCCCGCGTATTACGTGGTCGCTTGCGTGGTGAGCGTGTGGCTGTCGGCGTCTGTGCAGCCGCAATTCGTGCCGCACGCCACCGTCACCGTGGTGCTGTCCATGACCACGGGCGGTCTGGTCATCATGGCGCCCTACTTCGGCTACGTGTTTTGGTTCCTCGAACCGCGCCACATCATCGCCCGCATCCGCGAAGACGCCGTCGAGCGGGCGGTCAGCGGCGCGCTGAAGCAAGACCGCGCCAATTGCTTCACGGCGCAGGCGCAAACGCTGTTCGCGCTCGAAGAGCTCACCGACATCACCAACAATTCCGTCTCCGGGCGCGACAAGATCATCGCCAGCGAAGCCGTCGACGCGCTGAAGGATCTGGCGCTCGAATATTTGAAGGTGAAGCCGCGCGCGAGCGAAGCCTGGTTCTCGATTGGCCCACAGATTCGTCTCAATCCCGATTTCGTCGCTATGGATCCGGAATCGCTCGCCGACCTCGAAACCCGCCGCACCTGGGTCGAGTGGAAGGTGATGCGCCAGTATCTGAGCATCTACAACGAAGCCATCGGCTCGATGCGCGACATCAATTATCTGATCGCCATCGACACCCGCTACATCGGCGAAGCCGCCGCACGCGCCGACGATGAGCAGCTCATCGAACTAGTCTATCGCTTCATGAATTCCTATATTCGCGCCACGTTGAACGCGAAGGACGTGCGCACCGCCTACAACGTTCTCAACCAATATCGGAAGCTGATCGAGTTCATGCTGCGCCACGGCAACCACAAAGCAGCGCTCGATGGCGTCAAGCACATGAAATACTACGGCCTTGTCAGCTTCGACATGGATCTGAGCTTTGTCACCGAAACCGCCGCTTACGACATTTCCTCCCTCGCCCAATTCGCCAACGAAATCGCCTCGCCGGCGGAAGAAGGCATCCTTGCCGAATTCCTCGAACTCGATCGCCCGTCCTTCGTGCGGGGCAAGGAAAAGGCGCTGCTTGGTGTGCGCAAAGCCCAAGTCAAACTCGCTGCCTATTATCTGGTGAGTGGCCAGGAAGCGCGCGCCCGCGCCATCGCCGCCGACATGCACGACGAGCCACGCGAGCGTCTCTTGAAAATTCAACACCAGCTCAGCGCTGTCGAAAGCAAGGAATTCTGGGAAATTATCGACCGCGGCCGCAATTTCGAATTCATGCCGCCGGCGCAACGCGCCTGCCTAGCGACGTTCTTCGAATGGCTAAGTGTCGAGGCTGATCGCAGCTAGCCTGGCGCGCGCGGGGAACAATCGTCGTTGGTTTGCATAACCTACAGCGCCATGCTCACTGCGACGGCCAAGGCCAGAACGGCGGCGCACGACCACGCCGCGACGGCGGCGTGGCGCGCTGCCTTCCACTCACATGCCGCCAAGGCCGCCAGAGCAACGCACGCGCCAATTATGCTCCAATAAGCGTAGCGAAAATCGGATGCGACTCCGAACACGACATAGGTAGCGAGGTAGACGAACGCTGACGCGGCGATCGCCGCTGCAAAACGGCGTTGGGGCGAGTCGATTGCGAACCAAGCAAGCACCAGCGCCGAACCGGAGAGCAGTAGCCAGAAGTACGGGCGAAACAGTGGGGTGTTGGCCAGCGCGTCCGACGCCGCTTCATAAGCTCGGAAGACGGGACCCGGATGGTGCATGTAGCGCCGGTTGGTCATCTCGCTTTCCATAAAAGCATCTTGGACTGGGACCGGTCCCAGCCAACGCATCATCAGGTTGGTGAAGGTGAGACGATGCATGACGTATTGCACGGGGTTTTGCATGATCGCTGCTGACCAGGCGCGCGAAATGACAGGCTGGCCCCACAGATCGCGGTCGTCGAGAGTCTGCGTAAGAAAGATGCACGGCCCCATGCCGACGTGATCCCACTTGTCGGCGCCGTAGCAATCCGGAATCCGCCGCGCTTGCGCCGGTGTCCATGGACCGGGCACAAGGTTTGTGCGCGTCTGATGCGAAATGCCGACAAGGTCGAAGAGGAAGAGGGAATCTTCCGGATGTTGCGCCTCGGCTTGGACAATCTGATGATTGAACACGGAGCTCCCCGCCAGCAGCAGTGCGGGCGCCATGATGCAGGCAACGACTTGCGGCCAAATCCGGCGCGAGAATACATCCACGTTGAGAAGGTAGAGCACCAGCGGTGCGGCAGCGAAAATTGAATTGCTGCGCACGAGCGCGCCGTAGATGAACGCTGCCCAAATCGTCACGTGCTCAAGCCATGCGAGCTTCCCCCTCCGTGCAAATCCGCGAAACGCAATGCCCGCCGCGAACAACCATGCCGACGCGAGCGCCACATCCTTCCATAGTAAACCCAGATAGTTGAACACGAACGGCGCCAATCCGATCAGGGGCAACAGCGCCGCCCAGCGCGCGTTTTTCGCTATCAGCGCATCGCTCACCGCCCACGTGCCGGTCCAGAATAACAGCAGGTGCGTAAAAAATAGCGGCTCCGGTCCATTATGGATGTGCAACAGAAGTGACCATAACGCGGCCATGATTGGCGGATGCCAGTCCTCAAACGCGCCGCTCTGTGCTTGCGCGAACTGATCGAGGCTGTCGGGCGTGAAGATGCCTGGATAAAAGGCGATGACCGAAAGCGCGAAGCCGAACGCAGCGAGCGCTAAGCTTGCCCAGCTTGGCCACGCGGCAGAGTTTGCAATCGTCTGCTTCGGACTTGGCACGCTCTCCCCCGAGCGCATTCAGCGCCACGGCTCGGGAAATGCAAGGTAGGCCATGCGCCGTGCTTCTCGTCGTGCGACCGAGACGCCGTCGAGGATGAGGCCACAGGTGATGCTCAGGAACGCGAGCAGGCCGAGGCTGACCGCCATCAGCCAAGTTGGTTGCCGGGGCACGAGGCCGGTCTGCAGAAATTCCAGAATCACGGGCACGCCAAGGGCCACGCCGGCAAGCAGCAGCACCAACGCACTCGCCGTGAAGAATTCGATTGGCCGCTGCTCCCGCACCAGCCGCGCCACGAAGCGCATGATGCGCATGCCGTCTTGGATCGAATTGAGCTTGCTCACCGAGCCCTCGGGGCGTTCGCGATAGGGGATTGGCGCCTCTTCGATGGCGACGCCCATTTCCAACGCATGCACGGTGAGATCGGTTTCAATCTCAAAGCCGGTAGAAAGTGCAGGAAAGCTTTTCACGAAACGCCGCGTCATCACGCGATAACCCGACAGCATGTCGCCAATGCGTGCATGAAACGCCCAATTGACCAGCGACGTCAGCAGCCAGTTTCCAAACACGTGCCCCGGGCGATATGCCTGCTGATTGGTGTGCCGCCGCAGGCCAATAACCATGTCGAGTCGGCGCTCAACGAGTCGCGCGACGAGTTGCGGAGCGGCCGCAGCGTCATAAGTGTCGTCGCCATCGACGAGGACGTAAATGTCCGCCGATACATCCGCGAGCATGCGGCGCACGACATTGCCTTTGCCTTTCCGCAACTCACTCCGAACCAATGCGCCAGCCTCTTGAGCGCGCACGTAAGTGTCATCAGTGGAGGCGTTGTCATACACGTAGATGTCCGCGTTCGGCAGAGCTGCGCGGAAATCGGCCACAACCTTGCCGATGGTGACGGCTTCATTGAAGCACGGCGCCAATACCGCAACACGCGGCACGGGATCGGCTGCGCGATCCTCAACGATGCGCAGGGGAGCGCGTGGCGTCATGGTGCGGGCGCTCGGTGTGTTGCGGGATCGCTCGCGGGTAAATCCACAACGACGCCGCCGGTACGGCGAAGTTTGCCCCATACTTGAGTCGCGCCCGCCAACGCTTTCGATACCGCGCGCCAGACTGCAACGTACATGATCTGGCGATAGACGAAACGCTGAAGCGGCTGCAGCCACAGCAAACCGCGGTCTTCATCGTCGAGCGCAATCGCCACCCACGCCGCCGCGAGCTCCAGAGCAACGAAGGCTGAGTAGATGCCAACGATGAGCCAGATCGCCGGATCGTAGGGAGGCGCGATGTCGGCGTGCTGCAGCGACTCAAGCCAACCCAGTCCGCGGCCAGTCAGCGCAAACAGCAATTGCAGGTCTACAAGTGGCGCGAGCACCTGCAGCGCGATTTGAAAAAGCCAAAGCGACGGCAGTGCGAATTTTCCGAACCACCCATAGTGGAAGGCGGCGTCGTGGTGCTTCCACAAGCATTGCAGCGTGCCGAACGTCCAGCGGAAACGCTGACGCATCAGCGCTTTCAACGTTGCGGGCGATTCAGTAAACGCAATAGCGTCTGGCTCATTCGCGATGCGCCAACCCTGGCGGCGCAACCGCCAGGTTAAATCCATGTCCTCGGCCAATGTGTCGGGACTGTAGCCGCCCGCGGCGCGCACCGCGTCGGCGCGCCACGCCCCGATGGCGCCGGGCACCACAGTGATGGAATTGACGCGCGCCAACGCGCGCCGGTCGATGTTTTGCGACGTGATATATTCGATCGCTTGCCAGCGCGTGATGATGTTGACGCGATTGCCTACACGCACGTTGCCAGCCACTGCCGCCACTTTCGGATCGTCGAAGTGGCGCGTCAGCGCGGCGACAGCGCCGGGTGCAATCTGCGTGTCCGCGTCGATGCCGACGACAATGTCCGCGCGCGCATGCGCCAGCGCCAAATTGAGAGCCGACGCCTTGCCGCCGTTTGGTTTCGAGAGGATAAGAAGGCGCGGTTCCTCGGCGAACGCCTTTGCAACCACTTCTGCTGTGCGATCGGTCGAACCATCGTCCACCAGAATGGCGCGTACATCGACGTCGCGGCTCGCCAGCACACTGCGGATCGTTGCTTCAATCACCGTTTCTTCGTTGTGTGCGGCGATCAGCACATCGACGCTGCGCACCCCCCCTATCGACGGCGCTGTTTCGCGCCCGCGCAACGAGGCGAGCCACAGCATCAGCGCGATCCGTGCGAGGCCCAGCACGATGGCCGCGGAGAAGCCCCAGAAGATGAAGGCGGAAATACCGCGCCACGCCGTGAAGAAGGCATTGTCGATCTGGGCGAGCCGAAAATCTTCAGCGTTGAGGCGCGGCATGGTGACGGACTGATTGAGCCCAGCCAGCTGGCCCATGGTTTCGAAGTGATAGCCGCGCGTCTGTAGCGTCGTGATCAGCGCATCGACCGCTGCAACGGTGGCCGACCGGTCGCCACCGCCATCGTGCAAGAGGATAGCGTGGCCGTGATCGATTTGGCGGACCACTGAATCGACAATGTCGGAACTGTCCAAGCGGTGGTGCGCGCCATCCGCGCCGCGCACGTCCAATTCCCAATCCTGCGGATCAATGCTCTCGCCGGCGGCGAGGTAGCCTTGTTGATTGGCCACCCACACCGGCATGAGTTCGCCGTCCGAACTTGGATCGGCGTCCGCGTTGAAGGGCGGCCGGAACAGGCGCGTTGAGCGGCCAACGATGGATTCAATCGCCCGCTGCGTCGCGGTCAGTTCGAGTCGCACCCGCTCCGGACCGACATGGGCCATGTTGGGATGCAGGAAGGAGTGGTTGCCGATTTCGTTGCCATCGGCCATCACGCGGCGCACGAGGTCGGGATACGCCACCGCGCTTTGGCCGATCATGAAGAACGTCGCGTTGACATGGTGGCGGCGTAGCACGTCGAGAATAGCTGGCGTCCACCGCGGATCCGGACCGTCATCGAACGTCAGCGCGACGTTGCCGTCAGAATCGCCCTGGCGCGCCACTAGCCAGCTTGTCGGATAAGTCTGGTAGCTTTCCTCATCGATCAAGCCGCTGCGCCGATTAACGTCGTAACTGCGGACGCCCGCGGAGGGCGGCCGACGCACAGTAAGGAGTTCGCCCTCGCCGATGAATTGCGGTTCGGTCGGCGGCGTCAGTGCGTGCAGATCCGGGTGCGCAGAGGTGTTACGGCCGAACACGCGCCAAGTGGAATCGTCTTCCATACCCAGCGCCCACAGCGCTGCGCCGCGTGTGTTGTAGTGGCTGGCAATGCGCATGGCATTGGCGACCGTCACCGCGTCGAGAAACCACACTTCGTGACCGACACTGTGCTCGTCGGTATAGGTGTAAGTCGGTTCAAGCGCGGTACTGTCGAAGTCGATGACGTCTTGTGCGCGCTCTTGGTCGCGATAGCCGGCAGCTTGAGCGATCGCTTCCGCGTTGGTGACGGTTTGTGGTTCCGATCCGTCCCGGGCCCAGTCGTAGCCGTAATTGCCGATGCCCAGCACCAGCTTGTTGGCTGGCACCGCAAGGCTGAACGTGCGCAGGACACTTTGCACAAATCCGGCCGATGCAACGGGCCCCGGCGCGTTCGGCGTGTCGTGCTCGTCATACGCCATTGCGACAACATAGTCGGCGGTGCGCGCGAGCGCGCGAATGGTGGCCGCATCGTCGCTCGCTTGCACGGCGACCGAAAGCTCCTTGCCGCGCGCGTGCAGCGCTCGCGAGAGCTCTTCCACCCAATCTTCGTAAGCCGGCCACATGTTCTGATCGAGAAACTCGATGTCGATTTGCAGGCCGGCGAGATCGTTGGCATCCACGAATTGAACGAGTTGGCGGATCATCGCCTGGCTCGCGCCCGGCGTGCGCAGCATTAGCTCCATGCGGCGTGAGTCGAACCGCGAATTCTCCGCGTTGGAAACCGTAGGGACGATGCGCAGATGATACCCCCGCGCGATGCGTATCAGCGGCGTTGTAGTCGGCGTTGTGCGCGGATCCCAATCGGTGCTCCGCAACGAGCGCCCATCCGGCCCGATCTGCAGCCACGCCGGATAAATGTGCGTGAGATTGGCTGCATGCAACCGCAAGGAATCGAGCGCGCCTTCCTGCCAGGGCGGGAAATACGCGCCAATCACACGCGCACTGGCGGGTAGAGGCTGCGAGCGCGATCGCGGCGCATCAAAGGTCACGCGCCGTTCGCGGATGTGCCGCACAGCGGCTGGAAGGTGCGCAGACCTTGCGCTTGGCTGATTGGCGAGCGGCAGAATTTGCGGCGCGATCGCCAAGCTGGTGGTGAATCCCACCAGCAACAGAATGGCGGCAATGGCGACGACCCAGGCGCCGAACTGCAGGCGCCGCGCGCGCCGTCCCGAAGGATCAAAAAAAACTTGCGAGTCGGAAGGAGTGCGGCCGGGCATTACTCTCTGTCGGGCAAAAAAAGAGCGCTGCTCGCCCGCGACGGCGATGCAGCGCTCCGGAGGCGAGGGGTTTAGTGCCCAGTCTTGCTGCTGGACGTTGTGGTCGACGACGTTGTCGAGCTGGACGATGACGGCGCGGCCGTTGAACTGGTTGTGGCCGTTGTCGTGGCGGGCGCCATGGCCGTGTCGGTCGACGTGCTCGCCGTGGTCGACGCCGTCGTCGATTCAGTGGTCGAGCTGGACGTTGTGGTCGTCGAGCCGCAGGCCGCGAGCGCGGCAAGGGCGCCAGCCGCCGCCAAACTCAGGATCAAACGCATGCTTTCCTCCTCCCGCAGATGGGACAGGGAGGCTTCGGCGCTCAATCTGTCAGACGCCTTGGCGCAATCTGACAACTTTGAAAGCGACGGGCAGGACTGCTAGCCTTACTGTCGCCGGCTGGGCCGACGGCACGTGGGTTTCGCACTAACGCCGCAATCGGGGCGCTTGCTGATTTAGCCGCAGCAGCTCACGCGTAGGCGGGGATAGGGATGTCACGGTTCGCGTCGCAAATTGGCATGATCGGGGCGGTGCTGATCTCGGCGCTGGCCCTGGACAAAGCGGCAGCCCAGCCCCAACCGCAGCCCGAGTACGCACCAGCCGAGCAGGCCCAACCCTTGGCCGAAACGCATTGGGTCGGGCGGGTGGTTTGGAGCGATCGTGAGGCGTCCGATAACGACAACTGGACGCTCTATTTCCGAAGCGACGGCGTGCTCGTCTACACCACGAATGGGGCGTCCCACGATGATGGCGCCTGGCGCCAGCACAATCGGCTCGTGGCGTTCGAGACTGGCGAGCCCTCATCGGGTCAAGTCGGCCGGGTTCACGGCGACGTCATGGAAGGGGCCGCCTATAACCAAGACGGCCTTCAAGGAGCGTGGACGTTCCAGCGCGAGACCGCACAAATCTACGCCTGTCCCAGCAACATGGTGGCGCTGCGTGGAACCGCCGCGGCGCTGGTGTGCATGTGTCCGCAAAACATTGCGATGACTACGGTGTGGGGTGAGCCATCGTCCTACACCGACGATTCCGATATTTGCACCGCCGCGGTCCATGCCGGAATAATCACCGCCGCCGCGGGCGGGACCGTCACTGTCACTCCACGCGCCGGGCAAGACTCGTATCAAGGCTCGACCGCAAACGGCGTCACCACGCTGCCCTATGGAAGCTGGACCGGTAGTTACACCGTCACCGAAGGCAAGCGCGCAAAGAGGCGCTAGCTTTTTTGCAGGTTCGCGAACGAGCCTATCAACTTGCCGATGACGCCTGCAATCAGTTGCGCGAGCAGGGCGTGCGGGCAGCTAAGGACAAGCGCAATTCCCAAAAGTACAAGCCGCCAGTTCACAAGGTCCGATGATAGAGACCGCTAACGAGCCATAAACTACAATTTCTGCCCATCATCTTAAACGCTTTTCGGCACAATGGACGGTTGGGAGAACTGAATGCAACCGCTCCGAAGAGCGAAGTGGCGACTATTTCGCGCCGGTGATGCGTCGCCCGCTGGCTTGCCGGCGTGGGCGCACGTTGCGCTGTTCGCACTCTGTATGGCGCTCGGCTTCTGGAGCGTTGAGCGGTACAACGGCGTTGTAGTTTGGCCAGCCAACGGCGTGTTGGTTGCCGCCGCGTTGTTGCTGCCGCGCCGCCAAGCTATCGCTGTGCTTTCGATCTGCTTCGCCATCAATGTGGCTGGCAACGTCATTCGCCACGACGCCTCTCATATGGTTTGGATCAACGCTGCGCTGAACATGGGCGAGGCGCTCTTGTGTGCGGTGCTGGTGCGCCGTTTCTGTGGCGCTACCCTTGACCTCCGCCGTCCCGTTCGCCTCGCCCGTTTCGCGCTTTGCATTGCGCCGTGCATTGTACTCTCAGGCCTGATTGGAGTGAGCCTCAAAGTGGCGCCGGCGTCAGAATTTCTGATGAACTGGCAATATTGGTTCACGATCGAGACGCTCGGCATTCTGATGACGACGCCTGCAATGCTTCTGCTTGCCCGCGCTTCAGCCTTTCGCGCCGAATATGACCGGTCAGTTTCGGAGAAGGTGGGTCTTCTGATCGCGCTCGTCGTGATCGCCACCTTCGCATTCGCGCAACGGAGCGCGCCGATTGAATTTCTCGTTTTTGTTCCGCTATTGGTAATAGCCTTCCGCCTGCCGCCTCACTGGTCGGCGGTTTCGGTTATCGTCATAGCGGCAATCAGTTGCGTCTTCAGTCTCAACGGATACGGGCCGTTCACGCTGAGCCATATGGCGCCCGCGCATTGGTCGGAACCTGAAGTGACGCCGGTGCTCAATGTGCTGCCTTCACTTGATCTCTTCCTGGCGGCGGCTCTGGCGGTGGCATTCGGCGCCTCCACAGTTTTGACCGAGCGCCGACGGCTCGAACAGCGTTTGAAAACACGCACTCTAACGGCACAGCGCGCCCGTAAAGCCGCGGAAGCGGCTGAGCGTCGGATAACCCATATGGCGCGGCACGACACTGAAACCGGCTTGTTCAACCGCCTGGGCTTAGAACGCGAAACAACCCAGATGTTGGCATTGCGCGGTGAACACAGCGTGTTCGTCGCGGCACTCGGTGTTGACAGGTTCAACGCCATTCGCACCGCGATTGGTTCGGAGCAGGCGGCGAGATTGATCGAGCAGGCGGCCCGACGGTTGGAAATCAAGCTTCGTCCAGCGTTGGTGGCTCGACTCGCCGCCAATGCCCTGGGCGTGGCGCTGCGCGCCGCGACCCTCGATGATGCCGTTGCGCAATTGAACGCGGCTCGAGATGCTTTCACCGAGCCGTTGGTTGTCGGCATGAGCCGAGTGGATATTCGCTTTAGCATTGGCCTTGCCATCGCGTCCGATCACGATGGCGCCGGCGGTCTGGTCGAACGTGCGCAAGTGGCGTTAGACCAAGCTTGCGCCGCGGGCGTCGACTTCGCTCTATTCGATGCAGGCGCCGAGCGCGCGGCGGCAAACGGCCTAACGCTCCTGAGTGAGCTCCGCGCGGGGCTTGAGGACGGCGGCGTGTGGCTCGCACACCAACCTAAGTTGGATCTTCGCGGTGGCGGATGGAAGAGCGTCGAGTGCCTGATCCGCTGGACCCACTCGGAACGCGGCGTGATGGCGCCCGACACCTTCATCCCTTTGCTGGAGGAAACCGGCGCCATCGGTGTTGTGACTGACTGGGTGTTGGAGCGCGCGCTTCGTGAACAAGCGATGATGGCGCAGGCCGGCATCGCGCTGAGTATGGCGATAAATATTTCCGCCCGATCGCTGGGGGAGCCCGGCTTTGCCGCGCGACTGGCGGCGGTGCTAGAGCAGGGGGGCGCTTCCACCGGCGCGGTCACGCTCGAAATCACTGAGACTGCGCTGATGGCGCACGCCGATGTGGCGATGGCCAACATGGAAGCGTTCAAAGCCGCGGGTTTCCGTCTATCGATCGACGACTACGGGGCCGGCATGTCGTCACTCTCATACCTTAAGCGCATCCCGGCCGACGAATTGAAGATCGATTCCTCTTTCGTCCGCGGCTTAACCCAGAACAAAACTGATGCCATGTTGGTGCGCTCCACGATCGATCTAGGTCACACGTTGGGTTTGAGCGTGGTGGCGGAAGGGGTGGAAGACGCCGCGACGCTCGATCTATTGCGCCTGTTCGGTTGCGACTACGCGCAAGGCTATCATGTCGCCCGTCCAATGCCGGTGGCGCGCCTCCTTGACGTGACACGGCCCCAGGCGCGCGCGCTCGCATAGATCGCGCTTTCGCTCGCCGCGTGAACGACCGTTTGACGACTGAACCCAGACGCCGTCGAAATGGCGCTGGGTCGTGCTCTGGCCCGTTCCAGACGCTCGTTCTTCAAGTCCACGTGGGCTAAACGCCGCCAAAGGGACGCACGCGCAAGCTGAGTGGCGGCGCCACTCGTGTTTTTGGTTCGAGCAAGAGAGATAAGAATGAGCGCGAACTGCGCCGCCACGTGCAACTCGCTGCGCTGTGGACGTCTGTGATGTTTCTAAATGGAGGCTTCACCGACTTGTGGTAGCATCCAACCTCACGCTCTCATTTGTTGCAAAGTTCCCTCATTTGCAGGCCGAAAACGCAATTTGCGTGGCGTCGTTAAGTACGACGCGTAACCGCATAGTAGCTCTATTTTGTCATGGTTCATGCGGGTTGGCTGAGGGCGCAACGCGCAATGTCCGGTATCGCACACTCTGCTGATAGCGTTTTGCGCTGGGGTTTACCCAAGCGCGTGCTTGCGATCACAGGCGCCTCCTTCGCACTGGCGACAATGCTCGCGCTTGTGGTGGTGATCATGTCGGGCGGGGGAGTTTCGTCTTTCGCGCTCGTGATTCTCAGCGCTGTCGTCAGCGTTTCGTTTCTGACTCTGCTGAGGCTGTCAGTCTCGCCGGTTGCCGCGCTCGCGCACCTGCTGGAGACAAGCGCTGAAGGCGCCGGCGAGAAAGCAGCGCCTTCGCGTCCCGTCGACTCACTCGCGCGGATGCAGGTAAATGCCGAAGCGATGGCGGCGCGTCTGGAAAAATGGAAGCGGCGTCCACGGCGCCACGCGCTCACCGGCATGCCGTTTCAGGACGAATTGCTGACCATCGCTAACGACGACATCGAAAGCCAGCCGCGCGCAGTGCTGATGGGCTTGGTGCGGCTTGCGAACTATGATGCGATGGCGGCATTCGATCCAATGGGCGCGGAGCGGGCGTTGACGCTGTTCGCGCGCCGCTTGAAGGATGCGGTCGATCCGTCCCGTGTTGTCGCTCACATCGATCGCGACTGTTTCGCGATCTGGTTTCGCGGCATCGCGCCCGAGCGCGAATCTGCAGCCGAGTTGCAGGCCTTGAACTATGTCCTCTCGCAGGACATCGAAGCGGACACTTTTACGGTAACGCCAGACGTTCAAATCGGTTCGGCGCTCTATCCAGTCGATGCGACCGATGCGCCAAACCTCCTGAGCCGCGCATTCGTTTCATTGGCGCGTCCCCAACGCAGCGCCAACGGTGCGCTCGCTTTCTTCGCCGCTGCGTCTCAAGAAGAAACTAGCCGCCGTTTCGTGTTGGAACAGAAGCTACGACTGGCCATCGAACACCAGCAGCTCGAGGTGCACTATCAACCCATCGTCGATGTGACCGCCGCGGCGGTTGTCGGCGCTGAGGCATTGCTGCGTTGGCGCCACCCAAGCTTGGGTTTGATTGCGCCGGCCGAATTCGTGCCCATTCTTGAAGATACCGGTCTCATTGACGAAATCGGGCTGTGGACGATCAACACGGTCTGCCGTCATTTGCGAGTTTGGCGCGACGCCGGTCTTGATCTGAGTATCGCCGTCAACATTTCAGCGCGGCAGCTTCGCGAACCGCTGTTGCCGAAGATGATCTCGCGCGCGCTCGCTGCGCACAAACTTTCGCCCGCTGATCTCGAACTCGAATTGACCGAAACCGCGGCAATGGAAGACGCCGAACATACTTTGAAGCTATTCCAGAGTTTGCGTGGTGAGGGTTTCGGACTTTCGATTGATGATTTCGGAAGCGGCTATTCGAGCCTAGGCTATTTGTGCAAGTTGCCGTTCTCCAAACTCAAGATCGACCGGGAATTTGTGTCCCACGTCGACACACGCCCGGGGAGCCGGGCGATCTGCAAGGCTTTGATTGAGCTGGCGGCAGGACTCGAACTGACGATTCTGGCGGAAGGCGTGGAGCGTTACGAAGAAGTTGAAACGCTCCGGCAACTCGGATGCGCTACCTTTCAAGGATACTATTTTGCTCACCCAATGCCCGCAAAGGCACTGAAGGGCGCTGTAACGTCGGCCGATTGGCGCGCCTTGGCCGCTTCCCCGGTGCATCGCCAGCAGGCCGAACTCAGGAGACGCGTTGGTGAATAAGCTGACCAGATCTTTGGCCGGCCTAATCGCGGTAAGCGCACTCGGCGCATGCGCGAGCATGTCGCAAAGCATTGAGAATGCTATCCCCCGCGGCGCGTTCGGCGGCGAGCAGTCGGCGCAGGAGCGCGTGCATGCTGCGATGGAGCTGCTCGATCGAGGCGAGCAAGCGCGTGCGCATGGACTTCTCGAGAGTGCGCTGCGCCAGGAGCCAGGCAACGCCACCGCTCAACGCCTGATCGCTCAAATCGATGGCGATCCGCGCCGCGCCGTGGGATCGCGCACGCGCGCCTACGTAGTGCGAGAAAACGACACCATGACGGGTTTGGCCGAACGCTTCCTCGGCGATCCGCTCATGTTCTACGCGCTGGCGCGCTACAACAATATGGTCCCAAACCAACTCGCCGCCGGTCAAACCATTCAGGTTCCAGATCGCGCACGTCCCACGATCAGCGCTTCTGTTCGCGCGCCGTCGCCGCCGAGTGCGTCCGACACCGCACCCGTCGCGCCCCCGGCCTCTGCCGCGAGCGCGAACGTTGCGGCGCGTGCGAGCCAGCTTCGTCTTCGTGGCCTTGAGCGACTCAATGCCGGCGACGCCGACGGCGCGGTAGCGCTTCTAGGGCAGGCCCATGCCATTGATGCAGGCAATTCCGCCATTCAAAGCGACTTGAGCCGCGCGCAACGTATTCAAGCGTCGCTGCGCACACATTGATTGGGGCAGGATTGTGAAACTCGTTGGTCGCTATCAGATTCAGGCGCGCATCGGCCAAGGCGCGATGGCGAACGTCTATCGTGCCTATGATCCCAGCATCAATCGAGTGCTCGCGATCAAGGTCTTGAAGCGAGACTTCTGCCGTGACGCCGATTGCGCTAAACGTTTTCTAAGAGAAGCCAAGGCGGCCGGCGCCCTGTCCCATCCCAACATCGTCACCATTTATGATGTCGGCGAGATTGAAGGCTTTCCATACATTGCCATGGAATTGTTGGACGGGGCGCCGCTTGATGCGGCCCTTCAGGAGCGTGGCAAGTTCGCGGTAGGCGAAGTGCTAGCCATTGGCGCCCAACTCGCTGAAGCACTGCGTTATGCGCATACCCAGGGCGTTGTTCACCGCGATATCAAGCCTTCCAATGTGATCCTGAGTAAGGACGGATCGGTTAAAATACTCGATTTCGGCATTGCGCGAGTGACGGAAAAGAGCTCGGCAAGTGAGGCCGAGGCGGTTAAAACGCAAATCGGCCAAGTGCTCGGCACGCCGCGCTATATGAGCCCTGAGCAGGCGATGGGCCGGGCTCTCGATGGGCGTTCCGATCTCTTCTCGGTTGGCGCTATTCTCTATGAAATGCTGACCGGCCAGCCTGCATTCGATGGGTCGAGCGCAGCAACCTTGGCGCTGCAGATCACCACAAAGAAGCCAGCGCCCATCACGGTGCAACCGGAATGCCCGCCTGGCTTGAAGTTTATCGTCAGCAAGTTGCTCGAGAAGCGGCCGGAAAAGCGCTTCACGAATGGCGAGCATCTCGCCCAGGCGATTGAGCGCGAACAACGGTCGCACGAAGCCGTGATGCGCGAAGGCAATGCGCGGCGCTTGCCGTTGCACGTACGTCTGACTGCGGCGATGACGGCCATCGTGGCTCTGGTTCTGGCGGTATCGATCAGCTTCGTGCTTGACCAAGAATACGGCGCCATGGAGCAGCTGGCGATCACCTCGGGTTCATCGGTCGCATCCTTTGTCGCCAACAACGCAGCCCTCACGGCGGTTGATAATGCTTCGCGTCCGGAAGGGGAGCGCGATTGGCTTGCCGTGCAGGCCTTCGTCAACACCGCCGCCCGCGACCCAAACGTCACGCAAATGATGATTGTCGACAGCGACGGCGTGGTGCGCGCGGCAACCGACGCCAATCTGGTTGGGTCACACTATTTGGCGCCGCAAGGCCGCCATGTTGCGCGCAGCGACACCTCTATCAGCGTGACGTCAGTGCGCGGTTCAACTGGCGTCGAAAGTTTCCGCTTCGCCGCGCCGATTCGCTATGGCGCCCGTCAGTTCGGATCTGTCGATTTGAGTGTCCGCAAAACCGGGCTACAGGCGGCGGCCGGTGTGGCGCGTACGATGCTGTTGGGCCTCGGTTTGTTGACGCTTATCGTCGTTATGGCGCTATCGTTTGCGGCCTCTTATCTCGTGCTCGGTCCGTTGCGGCGTCTGAAGTCCGCGTTCGACGACGTCGCGGCCGGCGATCTAGAGTTCCGCATTTCGCACCAACGGCATGACGAGTTCGGCGACCTCTTCAATGGCTTCAATGCCTTCGTAGCGGCCGTGCAACGGCGTCTGGATGTTCAGGGCCGGCTACAACAAGTCCATGCCACAATGATCAGTGCGCCTGCTGTCAGCGCCGAGATGTCGGATGCGAATTCGAAAACAGAGCGCGTGGCATGATTCAACTTCGTCTCTTCCGCGCTGGAGAACCGTTTCAGCAGATCGATGAGCGGCATCTGACTGAAGGCGAGTTCGTCATCGGTCGTGACCCCAGCGCTCATTGGATGATCGTCGACGAAAGCTGCGAACTCTCGCGTTCGCATTGTACGATTAAATTGCGGGACGGCGGGGCTGTTCTGAGGGACACCAGCTCGAACGGCGTCTTCCTCGGCAATGAGAGAAAGCGGGCGCCGCGCGACAGCGACGTTCCTCTGAGCGCCCATGAAACCCTGCACCTAGGCCAATTTCTAATCGTGCTTGAACCGCATGCGGACGCGCCGGCAAACGATACCACAGCCTTCACAACGCTCTTTCAGACAATCGTTCAAGCAGAAGCTCTGCAAGTGCGTAGCGACTGGGATGTGGAAAACGAACCCACGGCAGCCAACGATCATCCTCCCGTGACGGATGCAGCGCTGTTGGATGCGTTTTGCGCGGGGGCCGGGCTCGATGCATCGAGCTTTATGGGTGAGGACCCCGCGCTGGTGATGCGGCGTGCCGGCGCTATCTACAAACAGATGGTGCTCGGCCTTGGGGACCTTTTGAGTGAGCGCCACGTCGTCAAGTCCGATCTCAACATGGATCGCACGACCGTGGGCGCGTCTGGCAACAATCCGTTCAAATGGGCGCCGACCCGGCGGGTGGCCATTGATTTGTTGCGGGAGCGCGAGGACGGGTTTCTCTCGGGCGCCACGGCTCTCAAGGCTTCGTTTGAGGATCTAAAGAAGCACTCACTCTGCTTGATGGCGGGATCGCGCGCATCGGTCGATCACGTGCTCCGGACACTTGCGCCGCAAATGCTCGAAAATCAGATCACAGCGACGGGCATGCTGCGCCTCAACAAGTACGAGACATGCTGGCGCACCTATCAGAACGCCCATGCGCATCTGGCTGACGAGGAGCCGAACGGCCCGCAGAGTTCAGTCAATCGCGCCTTTAAAGCCGGTTACGAACGGCGGCTGCGCGATCTCGATGAAGGCGGGACCAAGTCATGAGCCTGGTCGCTGCCGACAATCGCGCGCGCGCGAGGCTCCATGCGGATCATCTTGGGTCCCTGAAATTTCTTTCGGTGGGCCGCAGTGACATCGGCTGTGTCCGCAAGCTCAATGAAGACGCGTTCCTTGAACGCGCTGATATGGGGCTATGGGCCGTCGCCGATGGCATGGGCGGTCACGACGCCGGCGACATCGCAAGCGCTACGGTCATCGAGTCACTGAAGGACGTTAGCTCCTTCCGCTCCGCTTACGCCTATCGTCACGCAGCATGTTTAGCCCTGCACGGCGCCAATGCGCGTTTGCGCGAGCGCGGTGACGAGCTTGGGGTCGACATCTGCGGCTCAACAATAGCGGCGCTGCTTGTGCACCAAGGGCACTATGCATGCCTTTGGGCCGGCGATAGCAGGATCTATCTTTATCGCGACGGTGAAATGCGCCGCCTGACGCGCGATCACAGTGTCGTGCAAGAGATGGTCGATGCGGGCGAACTGAACGATGACCAAGCGCGCATGCATCGTTCGAGGCACGTCATCACGCGCGCTGTGGGCGCATCGGAAACTCTGCAACTGGAAAGCGCTCATGGGAGTGTGCGCGCGGGCGATCGTTTTCTGTTGTGCTCGGACGGCCTGACAGGGCCTCTTCGCGATGGCGAACTTGCAGAGTTTATGCGCCGGCCGCCGCTCGAGGCGTCGCTCGACAAAATGATTGCTGCAGCGATGGTGCGTGGGGCGCCGGACAACGTCACCGCGGTTTTGGTTGCGGCCGAAGCGCAGAATCCTTGTTCGGTAGAGTCCTGACGGCCCGACGCGCTAGGACGAAAATCCGTTGTCGGCGAACTTTGTGTCAGCCGTCGGCCAAATTTGGCCGCTCAGAGAATGCGCGCGCGGTGCGAGTGTTCAAAGACCGAACTGAACGCACGGGCGCTGGATGCAAGAAAACGATGTGACCAAAATGTCCGCACTCGCCATGGACCTCTTCAAGGCCCACACCCTCCAGTCTGGTCGAGGACGTGATGCTTGGTAGTCAAGTCCGCACCCGCGCTATCGTCAGCCGGCATAAGACCGGCGCGCCGCTACAGTGCGAGATTACGGACCAACACGAGACGCAATATAGCATTGCATCGTCGCGAAAGGCCTAGGAGAGGATGACTGGTTGTTTTCGAGCCGCGTCGACAGACGTCACTCGATCACAACCGCAATACGCGCGCCTGGTCGATGATTGGGTCGAGGCAATCGACTTGCCTGCGACTGCGTACGGGACGCATTCAATGCGCCGAACCAGGGCCGCGCTGATCTATCGGAAGACCGGAAACATTCGCGTGGTTCAACTTCTCTGCTCGGACATAACCAAGCTGGACAGCACCGTGCGCCACCTTGGAGTCGAGGTGGAGGACGCTTTGGTCATAGCTGAAGGCAGCGACGTCTGATTCTTCCGGACCGGCCGAAAGGAATAGGATTTCGGTCGGTCCCGGACTCACGTGTGACCGCTCACATTTGTCGTGAATTTCATAGCACGCGACGAATCGCGCGCGCGCCGAACGAGGCTCGCGCCGCGACAAAACAATTCCATGTATCGATTTTTTATGCGGACCCCGCCCATCTGAGGCCCGCACAGCCCGTGCCGAAACGGGCAATGGAGCGGTAGATGTGGAGAATCCTAGGAGTTGCGATCGCGGGCGCGAGCGTGCTGATCGCGACGCCCACTTTTGCAGATAGCAGCTTCACCGGCAATGTCGCGCTCACATCCGACTACGTGTTTCGCGGCATTTCGCAGACACAAGGCGATCCTGCAATTCAGGGCGGCTTTGATTTCACAACCAATGTCGGCGGCTTGCCGGTTTACGCCGGCGCCTGGGCATCCAATCTCGATTTCGGAAGCCGATCCGCGGTCCACGTGCCGATGGAGCTCGACATTTATGGCGGCCTGAAACCCACGATCGGGCCTGTGTCTGCTGATTTCGGCGTCATCGGCTATCTCTATCCAAACGCTGATGATCCAAGCAGCGCGGGGCTCTCCGGCGATTGGAACTATTGGGAGCTCAAAGCGGCAGGCTCCATCAGTCCAGCGACAGGTCTCACACTCGGCGCAGCAATTTACTATTCGCCAGAGTTTCCGCTCAAAGGCGGCAACGCGCTCTACACCGAACTCAACGGCTCCTGGGCGATCAACGACACGTTTGCGGTCTCGGGCGCGGTCGGCCATCAGCAAGTCGATGCGGCCGGTTATTTCGTCACGCCGACGAGCACCACCGACAACTACACGACTTGGAACGTCGGCGCGACGGCGAGCGCCCACGGCTTCAGCCTGGATCTGCGTTATTGGGACAGCGACGAAGACATCACCAACTTCGCAGGTGAGGTCGTGTCCGATCAACGCGTCGTTCTGACCTTTCGGCGAGCGCTCTAGGAGAGCCCCATGAGTGACATCCTCTTCATCGGTGTTGGCGTCGTCAGCTTCGCGCTTTTGGCGCTCTACGTTTTTGCCTGCGGGAGAGCTTGATGAGCTTTGATTATCTCATCGGCGCCATCGGCGGCGTGTTTGTCCTGATCTATCTCATTGTCGCTTTGCTGCGGTCGGAGAAGTTCTAATGACTTGGCAGGGCTGGCTGCAAATCGCCGCATTCACTATCATCGTGGCCGGCTTGGCGCGGCCACTTGGCGGTTACATGACGCGCGTCTTCAATGGCGAGAAGGTGTGGCTTTCTCCCATCTTCCGTCCGCTCGAGAGCCTCTTTTACGCCATCGCCGGTGTGGACGCGAAGCAAGAGCAAAGCTGGAAGGGCTATGCGCTCGCGATGCTCGCCATCAATTTCGCTGGCTTTGCGCTTCTCTACGCCATCCTGCGCCTTCAAAACCTGCTGCCCCTCAACCCTCAAGGGTTTAGCGCTGTTTCGGAACATCTGTCGTTCAACACCGCCGTCTCGTTCGTGACCAACACCAACTGGCAAAGCTACGGCGGCGAAACCACGATGAGCCACTTCAGCCAAATGGCTGGACTCGCCGTGCAAAATTTCCTCTCCGCAGCCACCGGGATCGTGCTGGCGGTAGCGTTCATTCGCGCCTTCGCGCGTTCACGCGCCGATGTGATCGGCAATTTCTGGGTCGATCTCACCCGCTGCAATCTCTACATCCTGCTGCCAATCTGCGTCGTTTACGCGCTCTTCCTGGTCTGGCAGGGGATTCCTCAGACATTCGCCGGCGGCGTCAACGCTCACACGCTTGAAGGCGCCGATCAGCATATCGCGCTTGGGCCAGTGGCCAGCCAGATTGCCATAAAGATGCTCGGCACGAACGGCGGCGGCTTCTTCAACGCCAATGCCGCGCATCCGTTCGAGAATCCCACTGCGTTCTCCAACTTCGTGCAGATGATTTCGATCTTCGCGATTGGCGCTGCGCTTACCAATGTATTCGGGCGAATGGTTGGCGACCAGCGGCAGGGATGGGCGGTCCTCGCCATTATGGGCGTTCTGTTCCTCGCGGGCACAGGCCTTTGTTATTGGGCCGAGACGCAACCAAATCCGCATCTCGTCGCCGCGGGCATTGATCCGGCGGCGGGCAATATGGAAGGCAAAGAGGTACGCTTCGGTTTGCCTGCCTCGGTGCTGTTCGCGGTTGTCACAACCGACGCCTCGTGCGGGGCCGTCAACGCCATGCATTCGAGTTTCAGCGCGCTGGGCGGGATGATTCCGCTGATCAATATTCAGCTGGGTGAAATCATTGTCGGCGGCGTTGGCTCCGGCCTCTATGGCATGCTGCTCTACGTTATACTGGCGATTTTCGTCGCTGGCCTGATGGTCGGACGGACGCCAGAATATCTCGGTAAGAAAATCGAAGGCCGGGACATGCGCCTCGTCATGCTCGCCTTGTTGTGTGTGCCGTTCGTCATCAACGGCTTCACGGCGCTGGCGAGCGCCATGCCTGCGTGGCGCACAGCAATGGATACAGGGGCCGCCGGCGCGGGTCCGCTCAACGCCGGGCCGCACGGCTTCACCGAAATCCTTTACGCGTACTCATCCGCGGCTGGAAATAACGGTTCGGCCTTCGCCGGCCTCACGGCGAACTCTCTATTCTGGAATCTCACGCTGGGTCTCACGATGCTGGTCGGGCGTTTCGCCATGATCGTGCCGATGCTGGCGGTCGCTGGCTCGCTCGCGGCGAAACAGAAGATTCCACCGTCTTCAGGGACATTCCCGACGCACGGACCGCTCTTCGTCGGTCTGGTTGTCGGCGTTATCCTGATCATGGGTGGGCTGACTTATTTCCCCGCGCTTACACTTGGCCCCATCGCTGAGCAGTTCGAACTGCTGCGCGGACGCTTGTACTGAGGAATTCTGATGGCTCGCAAACCCGTTCCTTCCGTCTTTGCGCCGGCGATCCTCGGTCCGGCGATTAGCGACGCATTCAAGAAGCTCGATCCGCGCTGGCTGGCGCGCAATCCCGTGATCTTTGTCACGGCAATCGCGGCGCTGATGGCGACGATTTTTTTCGCGCGCGATTTGTTGCACTCTGGAAACGCACTGTTTTCCGGTCAAATCGCACTTTGGCTCTGGCTAACAGTGCTGTTTGCTAATCTGGCCGAGGCCGTCGCGGAAGGGCGGGGCAAGGCGCAAGCGGAAAGTTTACGCAAGACGCGCACGGAAACCATCGCGAAACGCGTGGCCTCCGTCGACGCCACAACCTTGAGCAATGTTCCGGCGCCCGACCTTAAGATCGGCGATCTGGTGTTGTGCGAGCCGGGTGATGTCATTCCAGGTGACGGCGAAGTCGTCCAGGGCGTCGCCACTGTAGACGAGAGCGCCATCACCGGTGAGAGCGCGCCGGTGATCCGAGAGTCTGGCGGCGACCGCTCAGCTGTCACTGGCGGCACGCGCGTTTTGTCCGACCGGATTGTTGTGCGAATTAGTGCGGAACGAGGTTCCTCGTTCCTCGATCGCATGATCGCCCTCGTGGAAGGCGCCGATCGGCGAAAGACGCCAAACGAGATTGCACTCGCCATTTTGCTTGCGGCGCTTTCGATAATCTTCCTGATCGCGGTGGGCGCCATTCCGGGCTTCGCGTTCTATTCGCACGGCGCCATCAGCGGCATTGCGCTTGTGGCGCTGCTGATTGGGCTAATCCCAACAACCATCGCTGGCTTGGTCTCCGCAATCGGCGTGGCGGGTATGAACAGGCTCGTGCGCTTCAATGTGCTTGCCATGTCCGGACGGGCCGTGGAGGCTGCAGGCGATGTCGACGTGCTGCTTCTGGACAAGACCGGCACCATCACGCTCGGCAACCGGCAGGCAACTGAATTCCATCCGCTGACGGGCGTCACCGAGCAAGAATTGGCGGAAGCTGCACAGCTCGCAAGCCTAGCTGACGAAACGCCGGAAGGCCGGTCGATCGTAGTGTTGGCGAAGGAACGTCACGGCTTGCGCCCACGCGATCCGGCGGAGGCGAAGGCGCGCTTCATTCCGTTCACCGCGCAGACGCGTATGAGTGGCGCTGATTGGGCTGGTTCGAAAATCCGCAAGGGCGCAGTCGATGCGATCGTCGACTATCTGAAGGACATGAATGGCCCGACTTGGTCGTCGCCGGCGATGATGCAGGAAATCGCTGATCGCATTGCGCGCGCTGGCGGTACGCCGATCGCGGTCGCGCAAGACGGGCGTCCGCTGGGTGTCGTCTATCTCAAAGACATCGTTAAAGGCGGGGTCAAGGAGCGCTTTGCCGAGATGCGCGCCATGGGCATCCGCACCGTGATGATCACCGGCGACAATCCGTTGACTGCTGCGGCGATCGCCGCAGAAGCCGGTGTCGACGATTTTCTGGCGCAAGCGACGCCAGAGAAGAAGCTCGAACTCATTCGCGAAGAACAGGGCAAGGGGCGCATGGTGGCTATGTGCGGCGATGGCACAAATGATGCGCCGGCGCTCGCACAAGCCGATGTTGGTGTTGCGATGCAAACGGGCACTGTGGCTGCGCGTGAAGCCGGCAACATGGTCGATCTCGACAGCGATCCGACCAAGCTCATCGAGATCGTGGGCATCGGCAAGCAATTGCTCATGACGCGCGGGGCGCTGACCACATTCTCGATCGCCAACGACGTGGCGAAGTACTTCGCCATTATCCCCGTGATGTTCGCCGCTTTGTATCCGTCGCTTGTTTATCTCAACGTCATGGGTCTGGGGCCTCGCTCCGCGATACTGTCAGCCATTATCTTCAACGCGTTGGTCATCGTTGCGTTGATCCCCCTGGCGCTACGCGGCGTGCCTTACCGGCCGGCGCCGGCAGCGCAAATTCTCTCGCGCAATCTGTTCATCTACGGTTTGGGTGGGATCATCGCGCCTTTCGTTGGCATCAAGATCATCGACCTTGCCGTCAACGCGATGCATTTGGTCTGAGGAGGCCACGTCATGTCTCATGTTCGTCCAGCCATTGTTCTGCTGATTCTCTTCAGCCTGTTGTTCGGGCTTGCTTATCCCTTCGCGATCGCCGGCGTGGCGCAGGCCATCTTCCCCGCGCAAGCGAACGGCAGCCTCATTACACAAAACGGCCGCGTCGTTGGTTCCTCACTCATTGGCCAGACTTTCGCACAACCTCAGTATTTCTGGCCGCGGCCGTCGGCGGCCGGTCACGGTTATGACGCCAGTGCGTCGTCCGGCTCCAACTATGGCCCCACTTCCCAAGCGCTCGTCGATCGGGTGAGAGGCGATGCCGCGCGCTATCGCGCGACGGGAATTACTGGTCCCATTCCAGCTGACCTGCTTACAACCTCCGGCTCGGGCCTTGATCCTCACATTTCGCCGGCCGCCGCTCAAATGCAGATCGCTCGGATCGCCGCCGCACGTCGAATGCCGCCGCAAGACATTGCGGCTCTTGTGCGCGCCAACACCCAAGCGCCATTTCTAGGGTTCATTGGTGACCCGGCGGTCAATGTGTTGAAGTTGAATCTGACGCTTGATGCGGCGTCCACCCGGAGGACGGGGTGACCGTGCAGACTGAATCATTTCGCCCGTCGCCCGACGCGCTTCTGAAGCTCGCAGCGAAAGAGGGACGCGGTCGTCTAAAACTATTTTTGGGCGCCGCGCCCGGCGTAGGCAAAACCTACGAAATGCTGCTGGAAGCGCACACTAAAAAGCGTGAGCACGTCGACGTCGTCATTGGCGTCGTCGAACATCACGGCCGCGAAGAGACGAAAAATTTGCTCGGCGGCCTAGAGCTCGTGCCGCGCCGCCAGATCACCTATCGCGGCCAAACGCTCAAGGAAATGGACCTGGATGCAGTGCTGAAGCGCAAGCCGGCGCTCGTGCTCGTTGACGAGCTGGCGCATACCAACGTCGAGGGGGCCCGCCATCCGAAGCGCTGGATGGATGTGCAAGAGCTGCTGGCGGCGGGCATCGACGTATTCTCGACGATGAATGTGCAGCATCTTGAAAGCGCCAACGACATCGTCGCAAAGATCACGCATGTCCGAGTCCAGGAAACTGTTCCGGACAGTCTTCTCAATCTCGCGGACGAGATCGAAGTCGTCGATATCACGCCAGAGGAGCTTCAGCAGCGTTTGCGCGACGGGAAGGTGTATCCGGAAGAGGTAGCGCACCGCGCGCTCGCGAACTTCTTTAGCGCCGGCAACATCACCGCGTTGCGGGAATTGGCCTTGCGCCGCGCCGCTGAGCGAGTTGACGAAGCAATGCGCGCGCACATGGCCGCGCAAGGCATAGAGGGGCCGTGGCAAGCGAGCGAGCGCGTGCTAGCCTGCGTAGATCCCACGCCAGGTGCGCTCACCGTCATCCGCCGCGCCAAGCGCTTGGCGGACCGGCTGCGCGCGCCGTGGGAAGCGATCAATGTTGCGACAGCCGACTCAGAGCGCGCTTCCAAGGAAACCAGAGACGCGTTGCTTGAGGCGTTTCGTGTCGCTGAGGAACTTGGCGCGAGCACGCGATCGCTTACGGGCGACGATCCGGCAGAGGAGATCCTTGCCTATGCGCGTGACCAGAATGTCACCCATATCGTTGTCGGCGCCGCGTCGCGGCCCCTTTGGGTCGAGCTCTTCCGCGGTTCGATCATCCGCCGCCTGGTGCGCGGCGCCGAAGATATCGCCATCGAAATCTGCCCACGCGAGGAGCGCAAAGCGGGCGCGCTGCTGAGTGAGGTCTTGCGTCCGCCGTCGATTGGCGAAATCGGCGGATATGTGGGCGCGACTGCCTTTGTGGCGCTGGCGACCGCTTTGGCGGTCATGCTCGATCAGATCAGCGACGTTCCAAACATCTCGCTTGTGTTCGTTTTGCCTGTGATCGCTGCTGCCGTGCGCTACGGCATGGCCGTATCCATTTTTACGGCATTGATGTCGGCGCTAGCCTACAATTACTTCCTTATCCCGCCGCTCTACACATTCACGATTGCTGACGTTTCCAACATCTATGCGATCATATTCTTTGTGGCCGTCGCCATTCTGGTCAGCGGCGTGGCAGCTCGCTCGCGCGCTCAGACCTTGATCGCGCGCCGGCAAGCACGGCGTGCAGCCGATCTTGAGTTGTTCGCCCGCGCACTGGTTGGAGCGGAAGAGGAGGCGGAAATCGCGGCGATCACCGCCGAGACGACCTCGAAACTCCTGTTCGTGCGCTGCGTGGTCCTAGCGTTGGTGGACGGCGTGCTCGAGCCAATCGCTGAAGCGCCGGGGCCGGAAATGTTGGGCGCGGACGATCTGGCGGCTGCGCAATGGGCGTTCGTGCATCGAAGGCCGGCCGGGCGCGGTTCTGATACACTCCATGGCGCGCGCTGGCTTTTCATGCCAGTGCCGGGCGAGCGCGGCTTCGTTGGCGTCCTTGGCGTGCGGCCCATGGATGAGGCTGCGCGCCTCGATCCCGATCAGAGCCGCGTCCTTGACCTCGTCGCGGCGCAGGCCGGCGTCGCGCTCGATCGCGCACGCTTCGCCCAAGAGGCCGCCAACGCTCGCGTCGAGGCGGAAAGCGAGCGGCTGAAGGGCACGCTGTTGTCTTCCGTTTCGCACGATCTACGCACACCGCTTTCCACTGTGCGCCTCGCCATAGAGAGCCTGCAGCAGTTCGGCGACAAACACGATCTTGAAACGCGCAAGCAACTCTTGGACTCCGCCGCTTCGGAGGTGCGCAGGCTCAATCGCTTCATTGAGAACTTGCTAGACATGAGCAGGATCGACGCCGGCGTCGTTCGCGTGAAGCGTGAATCGTCGGAGGTCTCCGAATTGGTGGACCACGCGTTGGAGCGATCACGCTCACTGCTTCAGCGTAAGACTCTATCGCGAGATGTTTCCTCAGCGTTGCCCCGCATTATCGCAGACGGTGCGCTTGCCGAAACAGCGTTGGCGAACGTGCTTGAGAACGCAGGAAAGTATGCGCCTGACGGATCTACAATTCTGATCCGCGGTTTTCGCAAAGACAATTCTGTCGTCATTGAGGTGTTGGACGAGGGCGAGGGCTTTCCCTCAGCGGCCTTGCCGCATTTGTTCGACAAATTCGCACGCGGGGTCGAAGGCGATGGCCGCCCCCCTGGCACCGGGTTGGGCTTGGCGATCGCACGTGGCTTCTTAGCGCCGCAAGGCGCATCCATCGAAGCCGCCAACCGCGCCGACCGTTCCGGAGCGATTGTAACGATGACATTCCCGATCGAGGAGGAACGGCTGTGACCGTGAATGCGCAACGCATCCTGCTCGTTGAAGACGACAAGCCGTTGCGAACGACGCTGGCAGCGACACTGCGGGCGGAAGGTTACGTGATCACGGAGGCCGGTAGCGTCAGCGAGGCGAAGGAAAAATTCAGCGGCGCTAAAGTAGATTTGCTTGTTCTTGACCTCGGCCTGCCCGATGGCGACGGCATGAATTTGCTTGCTGATCTACGCAAAGCCGGTGATCTCGCGCCCATTCTCGTGCTTACAGCGCGCGGCGATGAAGCCGCAAAGGTGGCGGCGCTCGATCTCGGCGCCGACGATTACGTGACGAAGCCTTTTGGTGTGCCCGAGCTGCTCGCACGCATCCGATCCGCGCTGCGGCATGCGGTGCAAGTGAAGGGCGCTCCGCCCATCGTCAAAGCCGGTGACGTGGAAATCGACCTCGCGCGCCGCACCGTGTTGAAGGCCGGCAGGGAGCTGCGCTTGCCGCGCAGAGAGTTCGACTTGCTCGCCGCGCTCGCGATGCAACAGGGCCGTCCGGTGGCTCACGAGGTCCTGCTGGAAGAAGTCTGGGGTTCAGCCGATTCAGATATCCGAAATCTCAGGGTCTTTATTGGCCTTGTTCGCGAAAAAATCGAGACTGACCCGGCTCACCCAACGCTGTTGGTGTCGGAGCCTGGTTATGGCTACAGGCTGGCGTAGGGCGTCGCAATTGCCGCACGTAAACAGCGATTTCATGTATCGATTTTTTATGCGGCCCTGAGGCAGCGCTGAGCCTCGCGCGAGCGGTCCAGGGCGCCGCGGCCCTCACAGGCAGATTTTGGAAAAGCCTCATCTAACGCTCGTTGCTGGGGATTCGCCCCCGGCCACCCTTGCAATGCCGGCGCCGCGACCGCCCGGATCAGCCCCGCGGCCGGCATTCCTTGGCTTGGTCGTGGGGTCGATCGGCGTCGTGTTCGGCGATATCGGCACCAGCCCGCTCTACGCCTTCAAGGAATCCATTTCCCATATTGCTAGCGGCCATGCCGCGCTCAACGTTAGTGACGTGCTGGGCGTGATCTCGCTCATGCTCTGGGCGCTGATGATTGTGGTGACGTTCAAATACGTCGCCTTGCTCATGCGCTTCGACAACAAGGGCGAGGGCGGCGTACTTGCGCTCGCGGCGCTGGCACAACGCCTCCTGGGCGCACGCACCGCGTTCTTCGTGGGTATCGGCATCTTGGGCGCCGCACTCTTTTACGGCGATGCGATGCTAACGCCGGCGATCTCGGTGTTGTCGGCAATCGAAGGTTTGACGATTCTCCCGAGCTTGCAGGGACACATCGATCCCTTCATCGTGCCCATTGCGCTTGGCGTGCTGTTGGCGCTGTTTCTTCTGCAGAATAAGGGCACGGCGCTGGTCGGGGCGTGGTTTGGCCCGATCTGCGTGATCTGGTTTCTGGCCATTGCTGCGCTCGGCGCAATGCAAATAGTGCGCGAACCCGCCGTACTAGGCGCCGCCAATCCGCTCTACGCAATTGGGTTGATGGCAGCTCACCCCATCCTCGCCTTCGTGCTGCTTGGTTCGGTGTTTCTGACGGTCACCGGCGCCGAAACACTTTATGCCGACATGGGCCATTTTGGCCGCAGACCAATTAGCGCCGCGTGGCTATTTCTGGTGCTGCCGGCGTTGACGTTGAATTATATGGGGCAGGGCGCACTCGTATTGCAGCATCCGGCGGCTGCTGAGAATCCGTTCTTCTTGCTTGCGCCGCCGATAATGCAGCCGGCGCTCGTGGCGCTTGCTACGGCGGCCACCATCATCGCCAGTCAAGCCGTCATTTCGGGCGCATTCTCGCTCACCCAGCAGGCTATCCAATTAGGTTTCCTGCCGCGCCTCAGGATCGTGCAGACATCAGCGGCCCATATCGGCCAGATCTTTATGCCGCAGGTGAATTTATTGCTGCTGATCGGTGTGTTTCTGCTGGTCGTGATCTTCAAGAGTTCCAGCGCGCTGGCCTCAGCCTATGGCATCTCCGTTATCGGCGCGATGATCACCTCGTCGGTCTTGGCGGTCGTCGCCATTTGGAAGATCTGGAAGAAGCCGCTTTGGCTCGCCATCGCGATCATGTCGCCCTTCATCCTCGTCGAGGCCGTGTTCATGGCTTCGAACATGCTCAAACTGTTCAGCGGGGGCTTCGTGCCGCTCTTGATCGCCAGCGCGTTGGTGATCGCCATGTGGACTTGGGTGAAGGGCTCCCGCTTGCTTCGCGCCGCGACGCGCCGCGACGAGTCCCTCACGTCCTTCCTAAATCTGATTGCTCACAACCCGCCTCACCGCGTGCGCGGGACAGCGGTCTTCTTGACATCGGAGCCGGATATCGCCCCCACCGCCATGCTCCATAATCTCAAGCACAATCAGGTCTTGCATGAACACATCCTCATCGTCTGCGTTCGCACGGCGACGGAGCCTCGCGTGCCCGACGAGCGGATCGTTGCAATTGAGCGCCTCAGCGCGGATGTCGATCGGGTGACGCTGAGCTACGGCTTCATGCAAGACCCAAATGTCACCCGCGGTCTAACCTTGGCGCGCGCGAAAGGGCTCCACTTCGACCCGTTAAAGACAACGTTCTTCGTAAGCAGGCGAAGCCTATCGCCGCGATCTGGCGGCGGCATGCCGCGCTGGCAGGACCTGCTCTATATTTTCCTTTCACGTAACTCGACCCACGCTAGCGCCTTCTTCCACATACCCGCCGCTCGCACGGTTGAACTCGGCGCCCAGCTCTCGATTTGATGAGGGCGCCACCGAGCGCATTCGGCGAAATTCAGCCGCCGACGGGACGTGCGCGGCGTCCGTTTGATGACCAAAGTGGGTCGCCTTCGTAAAATCAACTCACTAACGAGGAGCTGGCGGAGAGGGAGGGATTCGAACCCTCGATACCCTTGCGAGTACTCCAGTTTTCGAGACTGACGCCTTCAGCCACTCGGCCACCTCTCCGCGGCGGCCCCGTTCTGGGGAGCGGGTGGGTTTAGTGCAAGCGCCGCGCCGGATCAATTGGCGTTCCTGATTGTCGAAGGGTGCGACGGGTCGCCTCGCTGCAGCCGGTTGCTCGGCGGCGGATCAAGGTCGGATGGCGCGCCTGCGACATGCGCAGCGGCGCGGTGCGGCCCGCCATGGTCGCTTCGAATGCACTTCATCGCCGACGACGCGCACGTTTTGATTTGGCGGCTTGCTCGGCGGAATGCAGGAAAATGCGCCGCAAGAGAAAAGGACGGCGAGGTGCGGAACCCCTATTCTTCGCGCTGCGGAAATAGGTCCTCTTTGAATCCTCGAAACACCCCAGCACTACGGCTTTAACAAACAGAGCAACAAAGAAGATTACGGACACAGCCGAGCGCTGCACCGAGCGGCTGAACTATTACCCCATCCAATAACGAAACTCCCGACCGCGCTTAAACGATTGAGCATTTGCGAAGATTTGATCGTCGGTAAGACACCGACACTCCTAGCATCCGCATCGCGCCGAAGGGCAGAGAGGGACGTTGGGCGAACAGAGTTTCCCAACACCCTTGAGGATTAGTCGCTTGCAGCGGGGCGGCAGAGAGGGGGCTTGCACTTTCGATGCGACCGCACAGCATTTCGGCTCCCAAATTTTCGCTTTCGCCTCTACGAAAAACTCGCCGCCCGCCCTCGCCGCCGCCCGCGCCAAGCGGAAGCGGTAATAAGAACCTTCTCCCTGTGCTGGGGGACAGGGCGCGTTTGAAGGCTCTTCCGGTTGACGCCCCGCCCCCCTTTCCCTTATATCCCCGCTCCCCGCCCGCGCGAGCTTCGCGCGGGCGTGCTTAATTTTTGGGCGATTGAACCATGTTCGCGGTGATTAGGACGGGCGGCAAGCAATACCGGGTAGCCAAGGACGACGTCATCGTCGTTGAAAAGCTTGAGGGTAAGGCCGGCAGCGCGATCACGTTCAAGGACGTGGTGATGTCGGGCGACGCCACGGGCGTGAAGCTCGGCAAGGACCTCGCGGGCCTGACCGTCACCGGCAAGCTCGTGAAGACCGAGAAGGGCGACAAGGTCGTGGTGTTCAAGAAGCGCCGCCGCAATACCTATCGCCGCCGCCGCGGTCACCGCCAAGAAGATAGCCACGTGCAGATCACGGCGATCGGCGCCCAGAGCAAAGACAAGTCGAAGGAATAAGAGGGCGTCATGGCTCACAAAAAAGCAGGCGGCTCATCCCGCAACGGTCGTGACTCTGCTGGTCGTCGTCTCGGCGTGAAGCGCTTTGGCGGCCAAGCGGTCAGCGGCGGCGAGATTCTCGTCCGCCAGCGTGGCACCAAATTCCATCCGGGTTCGAACGTCGGCCTCGGCCGCGACCACACGCTGTTCGCGTTGTGTCAGGGCTCCGTGCAGTTCGCCACCAAGCGAGACGGCCGCACGTACGTCTCCATCGCGCCGACGATGGTTGCAGCGGAATAAAACGGCGGTTCGAAAAGTCTTCGGATCGCCAAACTGGGCGATCCGGATCCCGAATTTAGCGTGGGGCGCCCGGATCAAGGCGCCCCATTTTTCATGCCCCACGCGACAGAGCCATGAGGAGGCTCCCATGCGGGACGTGATTGCGATCGAAACCAAGCGGCTGAACCTGCGCCCCATCGCCATGAGCGATGCGCGCCGCATTGCGCGTTTCTGCGATGATCCGGGTGTTGGCCGCATGCTGGCGCAGACGCCGCTGCCGTATCTCGAAGCTGCCGCGGAAGGCTGGATTCTCACGCTCAATGCACGCGCGCCGCTCGAACGTGATTTCGTGTTCGCGGTGGACGTGCCCGGCGAAGGGCTGATCGGCTGCGTTGGCGCGCATCGCGGCGACAATGGCGATGTCGAGATCGGTTATTGGTTCGGTCGCCCGTATTGGGGCGCGGGCTATGGCAGCGAAGCGGTCGCGGCGTTTGTCGCGCAAGCCAAGGCGCTGGGCACGCTCAACGCGGGCCATTTCGTCGACAACCCGGCGTCGGGCCGTGTGCTGAAGAAGGCCGGCTTCGCCTATACCGGCGAGACCAAGCGCATGTTCTCGATGGGGCGTGGCGAAAGCGTCGATTGCCTGCGGATGCGCTACGCGCCGCAGGCGGCGAGCGCACGCACCGCGTTCAGCGAGGCGTTGTACTAGCACGGCGATTTGTCGTTCAAGCGATGACGTGTGGCGTTTGAGCTCTACGATAGCTCCGGTCGCCGTTGGCCTGGCGACCGGGGAATTCGAACGATGCGCGTTGAACCGCTCACGCCTGAACACTGGCCGGCGCTGGAAAAGCTGTTCGGCAAGCAAGGCGCCTGCATGGGTTGTTGGTGCATGTATTGGCAGCTGCCGCGCAAACAATGGAACGCCGCGCGCGGCGCCGGCGCCAAGCGGCTGTTCAAGCAGCGCGTTAATGAAAGTCCGCCAGGCGTTGTCGCTTTCATTGAGGACGACGCCGCCGGCTGGTTGCAAATCGGCCCGCGCGCTGACGCCCCGCAATGGAATGGCGCCCGCCGCGTCTCCGCGCCGGTGAAAGAAGTCGACGCCGAAGACCCGCGTGTTTGGGCCACCACCTGCTTCTATGTGAAGTCCAGCGCGCGCGGGCAGGGCGTCAGCCAAGCTCTCCTCAAAGCTGGTATCGACTTCGCCAAGAAAAATGGCGCACGCGCTATTGAAGCCTGTCCCATCGACGGCGATGCCAGCCCCGGCGCCGCCTACGTGGGCCGCACCCCACTGTTCGAGCGCGCAAGGTTTCGTGAGATCGCCCGCCGCAAGCCAAACCGGCCGCTCATGCGGCTCATTATTAAGCGCTAAACCGGCGCTTCGCCTTGGAAAAACCCTCGAATTTGCCTAGCTAAGCGAGGCAGGAGACATCTTTACATGGGTTTGCGCGTAGCCGTCGTCGGCGCCACCGGAAGCGTGGGCCGCGAAATGCTCGAAATTCTTTCGGAGCGGCTTTTCCCGGCGGACGAAGTCGTCGCCATCGCCTCGCGCCGCTCGGTCGGCACCGAAGTGAGCTACGGCGAAAAAACGCTGAAGGTAAAGGATCTCGAGAGCTACGATTTCTCCGGCATCGATCTAGTGTTGATGAGCGCCGGCGGCAAAGTCTCGAAGGAATGGTCGCCCAAGATCGGCGCGACCGGCGCCGTGGTGATCGACAATTCCAGCGCTTGGCGCATGGACCCGCGCGTGCCGCTGATCGTGCCCGAAGTGAACCCCGACGCCATCGCCGATTATTCCAAGCTTAACATCATCGCCAACCCAAACTGCTCGACCGCGCAGCTCGTGGTCGCGCTGAAGCCGCTACACGACAAAGCCAAGATCAAGCGCGTCGTACTGGCCACGTATCAATCCGTCTCCGGCGCCGGCAAGGACGCCATGGACGAACTCTGGACGCAAACCCGCGCGCTCTTCGTCAACGACGAAATCGTCAAAGAGAAATTCCCGAAGCAGATCGCCTTCAACGTCATCCCGCACGGCGGTGAGTTCATGGATGACGGCTACACCACCGAAGAGTGGAAGATCGAAGTCGAGACCAAGAAAATTCTCGACAAGGCCATCAAGGTCACCGCCACCTGCGTGCGCGTGCCGGTGTTCGTCGGCCATTCCGAAGCCGTGAACATCGAGTTCGAAAACCCCATCACCGCGGACGAAGCCCGCGAAATCTTGCGCGAGTCTCCCGGCCTCATGGTGATCGACAAGCACGAAGACGCCGGCTACGCGACGCCGCTCGATTGCGTCGGGGAGTTCGCGACCTTCGTGTCACGCATCCGTGAAGACCACACCATCGAGAACGGCCTCTCACTTTGGGTGGTGAGCGATAATCTACGTAAAGGGGCGGCGCTTAACGCCGTGCAGATCGCAGAGCTTATGCTGAACCGAGGCTTGTTGCGCAGATTAGCGGCATAAACAACTACAGTCATTCCGGGCGAGCGGAGCGAGACCCGGAACCCAGGGATCGCATAGCGCAATATGTTGTACAGGGTTCCGGATGACGCCCCGCGTCTCCGGAATGACTCTGGTGTAGGATCTACAACGCGCATCGGATGTGAGCAAAGCTGACATCCGTTGTTACAAAAAGTGTATGCGCGTTGGTCGCGACGCGGTGGCTTTGCCGCGCGCAACGCTTATCTACGCGGTGAGGGGACGAGAACTCCATGGCCATCATAAAAATAGAGCAGCCCACGTCGGCTGACGTGGAGATCATTCACCGCGTGCTGACCGACTCGTATTGGTCTCCCGGCATTCCGCGCGACACCGTCGAACGCGCCTGCGCCAACTCTATGTGTGCGATCGCGCGCGACGAGAAGGGCGCGCTGATCGGCTTCGCGCGCCTCGTCACCGACAAGGCCACGTTTGCTTGGCTCTGCGACGTCATCGTGCTTCCCGGCAAGCAAGGGCTAGGCCTCGGCCGCAAGCTGGTGCGCACCTTCCTCGATCATACGGAGCTGCAGAACTTGCGCCGCTGGATGCTTGGCACCCGCGATGCACACGGCGTGTACGCACCGCTGGGCTTTGCACCGGTCAGTAAGCCTGAGCGTCTCATGGAAATCCGCAACTGGTCTCCGCACGGCGTGGAAACCAAATGACGGAAGCGACGCTCCCTCTCGCGCCGGATGAAAGCGAACGCCGCCTTGGCTTCATGGCGACGACCTTCGCGTACACCTTCTGGGGCTTCCTGCCGCTCTATCTGCATCTCCTTACTTTCGCGGACGTCCGCGAGGTGCTCGGCCAACGCGTGCTGTGGTGCGTGCCTGCCGCGATCATCGCTGTCTTCGCCATGCTTGGCTGGAAAGCCGGATGGAGCGAGATCGGCAAAGCTCTGAGGCCGCGCATGCTGGCGACGCTCGCCGCATCCGCTTGCTTCATCTTCGTCAACTGGGGCCTCTACGTTTGGCTGGTGATGACGCAGCGCGTGATCGAATCCGCGCTCGCCTACTTCCTCACGCCGCTCGTGGCCGTCGCTGTCGGCGTGCTCGCTTACAAAGAACGCATCACCAGCGCTCAGCTTGCGGCACTCGTACTCGCTGGAATCGGCATCGTCGTGCAAGCTTTCGCGCTCGGTGCGCCGCCATGGATGGCTCTGGCGCTCTGCGCGACCTGGTCGATGTACATCGTCATCCGCAAGCAAGCGCCCGTACCCGCGGCCGTGGGCCTGCTTGTCGAAACAATTGTGCTTGCGCCGGTCGCCGCCGGCTTCCTCTGGTGGGCGTCACAATCCGCGCCGCTCGCCTTCGGCTCAAGCACATCACATTCCTTACTGCTTCTGCTCGCCGGCCCTGCCACCGCCATCCCGCTCACTGCCTTCGCCTTCGGCGCGCGCCGCGTCAGCTTCACGACGCTGGGTCTGCTACAATTTTTGGCGCCGACGCTGCAATTCGCCACGGGCCTCGCCTTCGGCGAATCCTTCACGCCACTGCGCGCCGCCAGTTTCGCGCTCATTTGGATTGGACTAGCTTTCTTCAGCTGGGACACGATCCGGCGCGCACGGATGGCATGACCGTTTATTACGCAATCGGCGACGTTCATGGTGAAAAGGCGAAGCTCGACGAACTGCTCGGGCGCATTCGCGACGACGCCGCGCGACACGGCCAATCGCACAAGATCGTTTTCCTCGGGGATCTGATCGATCGCGGCGCCGATAGCCGCGCCGTCGTCGAAACCGCCATGCGCCTCCACGCGGAAGAGGGC
>JBAQGO010000057.1:0-24322 GCA_049287825.1 Vitreimonas sp.
GCTGGGTATGCCGAGCGCCCTTGGCGCCTAATCTTCCTTGCCGGACGATGTGCAGGCCAACCACAACATGCTGACCTGGACCTTTCGAGTTTCGTTTTCTCTCCTCGAAACTGCGGCGTCTGCTCTCACGAGTTTCTTCCGCATCACACTCAAATCACATCTCTTGAACTGATTGGCTGTTGGTACCGTCAGCCTCCCGACAAGAGACGGCGTCAGTATGAGCGCGCTCGAAAACGGTCGAATTGCGAAACGCACTTTCGTTGATGGCAAAGGGATTTTTGGTCGAAAACTGTAGGATTGAGATGGCGCCAATCCCCCTATTTTCGACGGCCGCGTTCGGTCAGCATGCGGCCACTCGCGCCTGAGCCGCCCCCTCCGCTATTGCCCCAATCCAGCCGCTCTTGTGTCTGAGACCGAGATTGGACCAAGACGCTCATTGGCTCTGCGAATTTGGCTCGGGTCTCAGTTCAATACGGCCGACCCTACGGGCCCGCGAAAATGGCGGCGTATCGTGCCCGACGTCGAAGATATCAGAGGAATTGTTGTTGTCGTAGACCACGCCTTGATCGTCGAACGAAAAGGGTCTGCCAAAAATCGAGAAGCTGTGCTGGGCGGGATTGTCGGACGTGATGTGGGTATTGCTGACGACTTGGCAGGTGGCTTGGTCGGGTCCACTCGCTATCCAGCGACGTGTATCGGCGGAGGTTCCGCGCCGCATCAACACGTCGTAGACGCCGCCGGTGGCGACGATCGACCCCTCCCTTGTATAATAGGCGTCGCCCGACACCGGGCAGGGATCGCCGGGCACGTTGAACGTAACGCGAAAAGGCCGCCCGCTAGCGATGGCGTCGGCAATGGCGACGGTGTCCGTTGAGACGTCTTTTGAAGGAACGGATTGCGCGGAAGTGTCTGGAGGCGGCGCTTGCGTCACTGTCGCCACGTTGTCGGAGCTATGCGGCGCGATAGGCGCCGGCAGATGATTCACAACTGGCGCTGGCGCGGTCTGCATGGACCGGGCGGACTGAGTGGTTGCGATGGTCTGCGTGGTTTGCGGGTTCGCCTCTACTGACTGCGTGGAGGCGACCTGCGTTTGCCGCAGCTGGGGCGGCGCCGTAGGCCGACTGAGCACCATGTACCCCAACACGCCGATCGTGCACAGCATGGCAAGTCCAACCAACCCAATCAGCACGCCTACACCACTGCGTCGCGGGGCGGGGTGCGAGCGGTTCGGGACGGCGGCGCCGATACGCCTGCCGGTCATAGCGGTCCGCACTCCGCTCAGCACTTCCTGCCACTCAGGATTCTTGGGGTCGCCACGCCAACCGGAAAGATTCGCGCATTGCACATGGCGATAGCCGAGTGGGATGGCGCACGGCTCGATTTGCACGGGAATGATCGGGCGGCGTAGCCGCTGGGCCTCATCGACTTCGTTAAACACCCACGCGGCGGCCGCGGAATCTTCTGTGCGCTTGGACCAGACGACGATCACCACTTTCGATTGGTCAAGAGCCGCCGTGATAGTCTCGCGCCAAGTGCCCCCAGCCGAGATTTTTAGGTCCCACCAGACGCCGATGCCTTCGCGCTCAAGAGCCTGCGCGATCGGCCAAACCAAGTCTCGATCCTCGCTTTTGTAGCTCAGAAAAACGTCAGCCATCGAGCGTCCCCGCCGTCGTGGAACTTAACCGAAATCCGGCATGGCCGATAGCATCGCGTGAGCGCAATCGGGAAAATCTGCGCCGAACCGGGAGCGCGGGAAAGCGAGTGACCGACGCGCGACTCGGTGTTCGGACGAGGGACTAGGAAGCGACAGAGCCGTACCGCTCACCAATCTAGTTCAATTTGGAGCGCTGAATTAGCGTCGCCAATCTGTGTTCCGCAGGAGCGCGGTTGCACTTGGCTAACGCGCGTTCACTTTGGCGCTGAACCGAACGACAACCTTGGCGCGATACAGTGCTAGCGCATGGACGATATTTCCGATCATAGCCTACGGCCCGGCAGCGAGAAGCGTTTGCGTGGCTTGCGGCAGCGCTTCGCGGGGCTAGGCGGGCATTACGACTGGCGGTTTGACTCATGGCGTGCGCCATGGCGGCGCAAGCAAGTGATTGCATTTTATGCCGTGCCTGCGGCGTTAGGCGTTGCGATCGCGTTCGGTGGATTGGCGCTGTACGACGCCGCGGGGCATCGCGAAGCCGCTTCGCCGTCGAAGCTGAAGTCTCCTTCGCTTTCACTCGAACAACGACATCTCTACGCCGCGCGTGGTTGCGCGGAAGCTGCAGAAGTTGGCCTCGCGCCGGCACGGCGTGGCGAGCCCGGCTATTGGCCGCGATGGGACGGCGACCATGACGGCGTGTCGTGTGAGCTGTGGCGTTCGGCGCGCTGACTATGTCTTCTTTTGGCGGGCGCTGAAGAAGACGGCGATCTTGTTGCCGTCGAGATCGCGGAAATAGGCGAATTCGCCGAATTGACCGCGCGGACCGGGTTCACCTTCGCTCGCGGCGCCGAGCGAGAGCGCCTTGTTGTAGATGCGTGCGACATCTGCTTCAGCGTCGACATTGATGGCGAGCATGTGGCCGTTGCCGGCGTGATGCGGCTCGTCGTTGTAGGGGCGCGTGACCATGACCATGGCGCCCTCGCCCATGCGATACATAACGCCGTGCGGGGTCGGGAAAAGCTTCTTGCCGCCCAGCTCAGCGCTTAAGCCATCATAGAAGGTGCAGGCGCGATCGAAATCATTGGTGCCGAGACAGATGTAGCCGACTTGAGGCATGAATTGCTCCTTTGGTTGGCAAAGTGTTTCGGCGCGCGGGCCGGGAGCGTCAAGGCTGACCCCCTTGCGCTGCAGCACGTCTCCCGTGCTCACCCGCCTGCGCGGCCGCTTCGGCGCGGCGAAGGCCCGATAGGGGGAGCGGTCAGCGCGGAAGCGCTGACTGAGGGATAGCGCGAATGCTTGCAGACATTGGCACTCACCCCTCCGTCGCGTGCTGCGCACGCGCCACCTCCCCTCCCGGGGAGGACGAAGGTCTCACTACGCGCGGGCGACGGACTCGGTTAGTCCGAAGTCATGCTTGGCCACGGGCGAGAGTGAGGCGAGCAGCGGCTTGATCTGTCGAGCGGTCTCGAGTGCGAAATCGAATGCGGTTTTGCGGCTCTCCTGAAGCGCTGCGATGCGACGCTGGAGTTCGGGCCGATCCGGGTGATTTTGGTCGATCGCACGCAAGTTTTGTTCGATCGTGGCCAATTCAGTGCTGGCGTCTAGAACACCATCCAGCGAAAACGATATGCGCGCGATGAAGGTGGTGATTTGCGCGCGGATGAGGGCTTCGCGTAGATCGAGCAGCGTTTCGCGGTTGCGGTCGTAAATCTCGGTTTCACGGCGGGCAGCGCGCACGAAACGGAGCGTGATGGGGCCGTAGGGATCGCCGCGCCCGCGCGCCTCCTCCGCGAAATTCAGGATCACCCGCATCGTGTTGAGGATTTCGCCGAATAACAGCGCAGCGCTGCGCTCCTTTTCACGGCGCTGCACGGCGCGTTCGACCTGACGTTCGGTGAAACCGCCCGCCGTGGCGAGCAGCGCGCCGAGGACGACGGCGAGCAGTGTTTCTGTGTCTGGCTGTATGATCATGACGCCGATCCAGCCAACAAATCTTCGAGCGAGCCGATGTCCTGAGGTGGAGCGGGCGTGCTAGCAAGGTAGGCTTGAAATTCCGGCGCGTAGGCGCGGCGGCGGCGCGGCCACCATGCGCTTTGCACGCCAGGGCTATGATAGAAGACGCGCAGCATCGTTTCCCACCCCGACCATTGCGTCGCGTCGAGAACGCCGCGCGCGTGCTGATACCATGCATTTTCGCCGAGCTTGAAATACGAAAACAGAAAGAAGTGCGCGAGCACGCGTTGCTCGCGGCTGGCGGCGTTCCAATCGCGCGTGGCGCGCGCTAGAGCTTCGCCCAGCGCTGGCGATTGCATTGCGGGCACATTGATTGCGGCGATGGCGGCGGCGAGCGAGCTCACGGCGACGAGTTTTTGCGATTGCGTGTTTTGCCGAATTTGCAAGCCGACAAAAAGGAGCGACGCCAGCACAGCGAGCGCCGCTACGATCTGACTGAGATAAGACGCTTGCTCCAACGACATCGCCGCCCCCAATGCCCACGCGCGTCAGCGTAGCGCGCTGGCGCCAATTGTCGATTAGCCACCCGCTCCTCGGCGAGAAGGCGAACGCATTAGTGCGGATCGTTTGAGCCGCTGCCGCCCATGGGCTGTCCTGGCACGTTGTAGAAATCACTATCCGAGCTCAGCACAAAACGGATCGGAACGAAGGCGGTCATGGCCATATGACATCCCGGCGGCGAACTCGCCGCGCGCTCGACGCGCCACCGCCCGATCACCCGATTGATGGCGTCCGTGAAACCCGCGCCGCCGGCGGTCGCTACAACGTGCGCGTCCGTGACATTACCGGTCTCAGTGATGACCAGACGCGTCATGACAGCGCCGACATTGCCCTGATTGGCGGCGTCAGAGGGAAAATGCGGCATGGGCTGAGCGATGATGTGTGGAATACAGGGCGTATCGCCAGCATGCGCCGGCAGCGCGATCCAACTGCTTCCGGGCAGATCGAGGCTGGACATATCGACGTTGAAGCTAGCGACACGCACTTCCACCGCCGTCTCGAACATCGCGGCGTGTGCATATTCGAGCTGCGCGGCGGTCATGGCGCCGTCTGGCGCAGCGCGCAGCGCTAGAGGCCGCAGCAAATTCACTGCTTCGGCCAGCGCCCGCAAGGCATCGAGAGTGGGGACATGACCGGCGCCGCGATGACTTTCGGACAATACGGTTGATCGCGATGAAGTCGGCGCGCTCGGAGCGGCAGCCGCGATATCGATCGCAAGGGCAGCAGCGCCCTCGCCAACGAGAGCACGGGCGCGCGAAAGGTTTGCCGCGTCATCGTCGCCGGGCGAAGCCTGCACAGCCATACGCCAGGCGCGGAGCGCGAGTTCGCTTTGATGCTGCTCAATAGCCCATCCGCCGAGATCGGCGGCCCCGTCATACACATACTCATCGAGACCGCGATGCGCTTGCGCGGCCGCGAGGACCGAGGACAAGTCTGCTGCGCTTTGGTCGCCGGACGCTAATGATGCCCGCTTCAACGCAATATCCGCGACCAGCGGATCGACGCGTCCTTGACTGGCGCCAGCCAAACTGGCCGCGAGTTGCGCTGGCGACAACGCTTGCGCGCGCTCACCTCTGTTCAATCGAACAATCGCCAGATTGAGCGCGAGCGCCGCTGTGCTGGCGTCACGCGTTGGCGACGCCTCAAGTGCGGCTGCGGCTTCAGTCTCAGCCTGGGCTAAATCGCCGCGCTCGAGGGCGGCGCGATACGCCCGGTAGTGTTGCGCGACCGGGCTTGGCTGTTGCGCCGTGGCTGGCGCGGCGGTCAAAACAGCCAGAAACGCCACGCAAAAAGCAAACGATCGCATCACCCCTCCCAGGTCATGACAACATGCGACGCGGCAGTGCTAGCGGAGATTGCAGCGTCTGTCGCGCCGGCGATGCATTCAGGGCGGCCTCAGGTGACGGCCTTAGGGTGCGGGCCGTAAGCTAGATCACAAGCAATGAGGCACAGGATGACGGGACGAGTTGGGTTTTTGGCGGCGGGCGCGTTGGCGTTGGCTTTGGCCGCGTGCGTGACGAATCCCACCACGCCGCAGGCGCAGGTGCGGCAGGTGGTGTCGACGACCTCGTTTGGGATGTGCGTGGGGTATTGCTCGACACGGCTGGAGATTTCGGAGAGCGGCGCGGTGCTGACGCGGTCGGCGCGCGGTGGGCGTGGTGGCGCGGCGCTGCCGGATCAGCGTTTTGAAGAGCATCTCACGGCGGGTGAGTGGCGCGAAATTTCGCAGCTGGCGGCGCGTGCGAATCTGAGCGGTCTACCGGACACGATTGGGTGCCCGGATTGCGCAGATGGAGGCGCGGAGTCGCTGACTATCGCAGGCGCGAGTGCGCGCACCATCACGTTCGAGCATGGCGCGCGGGTTGAAGAAGCGCAGCCGTTGTTGGAACGGGTGCGGGCATTGCGGACGCGGCTGACACCGGCGGAGTGAGCGCGTGGCCAAGCTTGTTTATGCGCTGAACCAATCGCTGGATGGGTTTGTCGATCATGACGCGCCGGGATTTCCGCCGCCGGGTCCGGCGCTGTTTCAGCATTTCATTGAGCATGCGCGAAGCTTGAGCGGCAGCATCTATGGGCGGCGCATGTATGAGGTAATGCAGGTTTGGGATGACGATGCGGGTTGGGCGCCGGCGGAGCTTGAGTTTGCGAAGGCGTGGCGGGCGCAGCCGAAATTTGTGGTGTCGCGCACGCTGAAAGAAGTTGGGCCGAATGCTTCGCTGATTGCGGGCGATGTTGAAGCGGCGGTGCGGGCGCTGAAGGCCGAGCGCGATGGGGAGATGGAAGTAGCGGGGCCGGAATTGGCGGCGGGGCTCGGTGAGCTTGGGCTGATTGACGAGTATCACATCTATTTGCGGCCGTTCGTGCTGGGCGGCGGCAAGCCCTACTTCGCGCGCGCGCGGCCGGCGCTGCGGTTGCTGGGGAGTGAGCGGATTGGGGAGGATGCGTTGCGGTTGAGGTATGTGGCGGCGTGAGCGCGGCTCTTAGGAAAGTGTAGCTCGTGCTCCCTCCGTTAGGGGGAGCTGTCAGCGCGTAGCGCTGACTGAGGGGATGGCGCGGAAGCTTGCAAGCATTGGTGCTGCCCCCTCCGTCGCGTGCTTGCGCACGCGCCACCTCCCCCTAACGGAGGGAGGACGAGCCGTTCCTATACTTTCAGCTTTGCCGCGCGTTCGGTTGCGATGCCAATGACGTGCTGGACGATTTCATCTGTCGAATGAAGCACGTCGTGATTCCAGAAACGTAGGACGACGTAACCCTCTTGCGCTAAGCGCGCGTCACGTTCTGCATCGTAGGTGCGTGCATCGGTTTGATCGTGCTGCGAGCCATCGACCTCGATGCCGAGTTTGGCTTTGCGGCATTCGAAATCGAGAATGTAGCCGGCGACGGGCGATTGACGACGGAAGGCCAAGCCGCGTTGGCGCATCGGGCGAAGGTGAAACCAGAGACGCATCTCGGCGTCGGTCATACGCCGGCGCATGGTGCGGGCGAGATGCTTGGTCATTCGCTCAGTGTACTCGTGCTCCCCCGATAGGGGCTGTCATGCGACGCATGACTGAGGGGGTAGCGCCAATGCTTGAAGGTTCAGCGCCCTCCCCTCCGTCGCGCGCTGATGCGCGCGCCACCTCCCCCTAGCGAGGAGGACGAGGGCTCACTTAATACACCCGCTTCTTCGGCGGGATGGGTTCGACTTCGTTGGTCATGGTGTTGGAGTGGACCGGCCGATAGTCGATCGTGGCTTTGCCGGTTTTCATGTCGAGCCAGGCGAGGGTGTGCTTCATCCAGTTGACGTCGTCGCGATCGGGATAGTCTTCGCGGGCGTGGGCGCCGCGGGATTCGGTGCGGTTGAGCGCGCTTTCTACGGTGACGACGGCTTGTGAGAGAAGATTGTCGAACTCGAGCGTCTCGACCAGGTCAGTGTTCCAGACCAACGAACGATCGGTGACGCGGATGTCGGGCGCATCGGCCCAGACTTTGGCCATCTGCTCGACGCCCTCTTTCAGAGAGTCGCCGGTGCGATAGACGGCGCAGGTGTTTTGCATGTCGCGCTGCATGCGATCGCGCAATTGCGCGGTTGAGGTTTTGCCGTTGGCGTTGCGGAATTTGTCGAAGCGCGCGAGGTGATCGTCACCGGCGTCTTTCGCCAGCGAACGCTGCGAGGCGTTGGCTTGCAGTTTCTCGCCGCAGCGCAGACCGACGGCGCGGCCGAACACCACGAGATCGATCAGCGAGTTGGAGCCGAGGCGATTGGCGCCGTGCACGGACACGCACGCGGCTTCGCCGACCGCCATCAAGCCGGGCACGATCTCGTCTGGGTTGCCGTTCACTTTGGTGACGACTTCGCCGTGATAATTGGTGGGGATGCCGCCCATATTGTAGTGCACAGTCGGCAGCACTGGGATCGGCTGACGCGTGACGTCGACGCCGGCGAAAATTTTGGCGCTTTCGGAAATGCCCGGCAGGCGCTCGTGCAGCACTTTCGGATCGAGGTGATCCAAGTGCAGATTGATGTGATCCTTATTGGGGCCGACGCCGCGGCCTTCGCGGATTTCCAGCGTCATGGCGCGCGAAACCATGTCGCGCGGGGCGAGATCCTTCACGGTGGGTGCGTAACGCTCCATGAAACGCTCGCCGTTTGAATTGGTGAGGTAGCCGCCCTCGCCGCGCGCGCCTTCGGTGATGAGGCAGCCGGCGGGGAAAATTCCGGTCGGGTGGAATTGCACGAATTCCATGTCCTGCAGGGGCAGGCCGGCGCGCAGCACCATGGCGTTGCCGTCGCCGGTGCAGGTGTGGGCGCTGGTGCAGGAGAGATAAGCGCGGCCGTAGCCGCCGGTGGCGAGCACCACGGTTTGCGCGCGGAAGCGATGCAGCGTGCCGTCATCGAGTTTCCAAGCGGTGACACCGCGGCAGACGCCATTCTCCATAATGAGATCGAGCGCGAAGAATTCGATGAAGAAGTCGACGGCGTGCCGCAGCGATTGGCCGTACATGGTGTGCAGCATGGCGTGACCGGTGCGGTCAGCGGCGGCGCAGGTGCGCTGGATTGGCGCTTCGCCGTAATTCTTGGTCATGCCGCCGAAGGCGCGCTGGTAGATCTTGCCTTCCTCGGTGCGCGAGAACGGCACGCCCCAGTGTTCGAGTTCATAGACGGCGGCGGGCGCGTTCTTGGTGAGATATTCGATCGCGTCTTGATCGCCCAGCCAGTCCGACCCTTTCACGGTGTCGAACATGTGCCACTGCCACTTATCCTCGCCCATATTGCCGAGCGAAGCGGAGATGCCGCCTTGCGCGGCGACCGTGTGGGAGCGGGTTGGGAAAACCTTGGTGATGCAGGCGGTCTTTAGGCCGGCTTGCGCGCATCCGAGTGCGCTGCGGAGGCCGGAGCCGCCGGCGCCGACGACGACGACGTCAAAGGTGTGATCGATCCAGGTGTAAGCGGCCAACGATCAGGCTCCGAAGTTCATTGCATCACCCGCGCAGTTGCCGTTTCAAGCGGCGCTAAACTGCAATGCTACGATCAATATAGTGTCGATTTGAGCTGCGCCGGACGCGGAACGCGAACCTAAGTATCGCCAACTCCAAGTCAATCCAAGCAAACTTGGCCTTGCAACATGTGATTGAAACGCTAACAAGTGTCCCCGGGCATGGGGGAATGCATGGCGACGGTTGGCGCCATTCTGCGCATGATCTTTCCGTTCGGGACTGTTCCGGCGCCAGACGCTGCGCCCGGCCAGATCAACAAGCGCAGAACGCCGGACATTTCCAAGGTGCCCGCCTTCGCTCCCGACGCGTTCGCCGCTGTTGCCGTGCTCCTCGATTGGAGCGGCGCCTACCAGTACATCTGGCCCGCGCCCGGCGCCGACGACGCCGACCCGCTTGGCGTCCTCAATCCCGACACGCGGCTCGAACATGAGGTAATCGCCGCCTGCTATGCGTTCCTTTTCCCGCGGGCGTCCGATGCAGCCGATAGAAGCAAGCTCGCCTCTCAGGCAGCGACATTCTTCGCTTTGCGAAATCCCTCACGCACTCCGGCTGTCCAACCTGCTGAAATCGAAGACGCCGCCGACAAGTTACAACCACTCTGGGATCAAATCATAAGCTGCGCCAACGATCCGATCTTGTTAAAGCCATCAAAACGTGGCGACACACAAAAATGGTGGTCCGCGGCGATGCGATTGCTCATCATCGCCGACGAAGCGAGCACCGGCATTGGCTTTCATCATGAAGTGATGGCCGGCGATACCAAACCGCCCGATCTCATTCAGACCTCTGTTCAGGTTATCACGTATGAAAAGCTTCGTGGGAAGCATGCGAATGATGACACGGTTCCAGTGCCGACGCTTTGCTCGGAACTCGTGAGTTCGGACGTCGTTTGTGTTTTGCCTAAGACCAGGACATCGCAGGTCGGCTGCACAATGCGCGCGCTTACCCACAATCTGGCGCCGATCTTCTCGCGCGGCCAAGTAGCGGCGCAATGGCACATATCCCGGAAACGGCCGACGCCTGCCTGCGAGAAGGGCCAGTCGCGCGGGGCGCCGCTCAACTTGTTGTTGGTGCCTTTTCCCTATCGTATCCCATCGCGCTGTTTCGACTCACGCGACCAAAGGTACTACTTCTACACGGACCAGCAGCCCTGGCTTTCCAATAACGATAGAAATCCGCAGACTCGCAGTGACAGCACGGCAAAAGAGTTGTGCGATTTCGTCGAGTCTTTGTGCAGCGTGTGTCAGGCAGGCAAAGTTGACATCCATGGCATCGTGTTTCCCGAATACTCTTTGGATTGGTTCACTTTCGATCACATCAGCAAAGAACTCGCGCGGAAATTCGCAAGTCTAGAATTTGTCATCTCCGGCGTAAGCGACACTGTGGAGGGCGATAAAGGCAACTTTGTCGCAACGCGTGGCCGTCTGCCCTGGGCGGACCAAAAAAACGGCTGGAAGCCTGGCGCGGAAGTGCAGTGGTCCTACGAGTGCACGCGCGGAAAGCACCATCCCTGGATTCTCAACAACGTTCAGATGCAGCGCTATGGCGTCACGCACCGCTTTCCTGAGCGCCGCGACGTGCTTGAGCACATACAAGTCGGGCAACGCCAGATCGATTTCGTCGAGCCCCGCTCGGGCACGAGCATGACCACGCTGATCTGCGAGGATCTCGCGCGCATTGATCCTTGCCAACAGGTGATCCGGTCGGTCGGGCCCAATCTGGTTATTGCGTTACTGATGGACGGACCCCAAATTTTGACGCGATGGCCGCGCCATTATGCCGGCGTGCTTGCCGACGACCCCGGTTCCAGCGTCTTGACCTTCTCCTCCTTCGGTCTGATCGAACGCGCCGCGCCGACTGATAGCGCGCGCTCCAGAGCGGTGGCCTTCTGGAAAGACAGCCTCTCGGAAAAAGAGCTGAACCTCACGTCCGGCTCCCACGCTTTGGCGGTCACTCTCGAAGCGACCCGAATCGAAGAAACCACGCTCGACCGCCGCGGCGATGGAAAGCGCAGCTACCTTTGGCAGCTGGCGCAGGTTCAAACGGTTCGAGCCCGGCCAGGCGTCGCGGACTGGATTCTGCAAGGGGCGGGAGAATTCTAATGATTAATCAAAACTTTACGAGTATGAATGCAGGCTGGAACTTGAATATCGGAGCTTCTCGGCAACGGCCGCGATTGGCATTTTTCCCGACGCGGATTAGAGCGGGTTCCGAAGCGGCAGGACTGGAAGCTACGATGCGCGGCTGGAGAGGCTTATGACTGACGAGTTGCGCGATATTCTGCGCCGCAATCCCACCGCTATGTGGTATTCCGAAAGTGTAAGCCGCCAGACGTTGGAAGCTGTGCGCATGCCCGCTTCCCCCGCTGGCCGAGAGCGAAGCCAGCCACAACCCACGACGGAGCCAACCGCCGATCAATCCGACAAGGACTGATTGGGCAAGCGCACGAAGCGGCTTCTGCCGCGTCAAAACAATCACCGCTGAAGTGGGAGCGACGATCAGGCTCCGAAGTTCACGATTAGCACGGCGAAAACTGCGCCGGCGCCGAGTGCGACGAGAACGAGTGTGTTGAGGAGAAGCAGCACCGTCTTGGTGGAGCGCTTGCCGATATAGTCCTCGATGATTTCCTTCATGCCGATGCGCATGTGGTAGAATGCGGCGATCACGAGAAGGATCACGCCGACGGCGTTGAGCGGCGAACTCAGGAAGTCGATAGAATCGACAAAGCCCGGCCCGTGCATCTGCAGGATGACGCTGACCAGAAACCAGAGGCCGAGCACCAGAAGCGCGATCGCTGAGACGCGCTGGCCGATGAAGGAGCTGGTGCCTTGACCGCTGGCGCCGTGGGCGCGGACGCGGCCCAGCGGCGTGCGCATGCTGCGTTGTGATGAGCTCACCGATGCAGCCCTCCGAACGTGACGAGAATCCAAAGCCCGATGGGCGCGGCGACCGCGAACAGCAACGCAAACCACGCGGTGCCATCCGCGTCGGCGGGCTTCAGGCCAGCGCCGGTGTCGAAGATGAAGTGGCGGATGCCGTTGGCGAGATGGAAGGCGAAGGCGGCGACAAGGAGATAGAGCGCGATTTGGCCGATGGGTGATGACAGCAACATGCCTATCGGCGCGTAGGTCTCGGTGCCGGCGGCGATGGTAATCAGCCAGACCGCAAACAGAATAGCGCCGCCATAGAGCGCCGTGCCGGTGGCGCGGTGGAGGATCGACGTGGCCATGGTGATGTGCCAGCGCCAAACCGAGAGATGCGGTGCAATAGGTCTGTCTTGCGGACGGGTCGCGCCGGCCATCGAGCGCCCTCTTCTCATGTTGGATATAGGGTGGAATCTCGCGCCGCGAAGATAGGCGGGCCGGTCATCAAGTCAATCAAACAGCTTGTCGCTCTTCGGCTTTCTGGGCGGCGCGACACGGTGCTAAGAAAAGCGGCTCAAGGGGTGTTCTCATGATCCGTCAGATGGCCGCATGCGCGGCGCTTTTCGTGGTGGCTGCGTCCGGGCCTGTGCTTGCGCAACAGCAACAAGGGAATGCGCAGCTTGCGGCTGTGATCTCGAGTTTCGAACAGCTGCAGCGACGTGTCGATCCGCTGACGGCGGGCGGTGAAGGCGATCGCGCCGCGCTACGGCGGCTGCCGGATGCGTCGCCCGAAGCGGCGGCGGCTTTGAAGCGCGATCTGACCGGGCTGCGCACGCAGCTCAGCCAAGTGCCGGATCATGGGCTCAACGACGCAGATGCGATCAACCGCGCCTTCCTGATGCGGGTAATTAGCGAAGGCGTCGAGTCGATCGACTTTGACGAAGCGCGCTGGGTCATCAGCAACGGCGACGGCTTCTTCACACTGATGTCGGGCCTTGCCTACAACACGCCGATCCAATCCGCCGACGATGCAGAGGCTTGGATCGCACGCCTGCAAGCGGCGCCGCGCTTCTATCAGCAGAGCATCGCCAACGGCCGACGGGGCATCGCGACAGGCTGGGTGCAGCCGCGGATCGTCACCGAACGGGCGCTGGCGACGGCGCAAGCGCAAATGACCAGCTTGCCGGAGACGCTGATGCTGCCGTTTGCGCAGATGCCGGCTACTATCCCAGCGGCAGATCAGGAGCGCTATCGCAGCCAGGCGCGGACGATCATCCACGATCAGATTTTGCCGGCGCAGCAAGCGGCGGTGACCTTCATTCAAACAGAGTATCTGCCGCACTCACGCGCCACGATCGGGCTGAATGCGATCCCGCACGGGCGCGAGTATTACGCGTACCTGGCGCGTCAGTTCACGACCACGACGATGACGCCGGAGCAGATGCATGCGTTAGGCGAGTCAGAGGTGACGCGCATCCGCGCCGAGATGGAGCAGGAAATCCGCGCCAGCGGCTTTCACGGTGATTTTGCCGCGTTCGTGAACTTCCTGCACACCGATCCGCAATTCTATGCGCATTCGGCCGATGAATTGATGATGCGCACCGCGGAAATCGTCAAGCGCGTGGACAACCAACTACCGCGCTTGTTCGGCACGCAACCGCGGCTGACCTTTGGCATTCGCGTCATTCCGGCAGAAACTGCGGAGGGCTCGACAACGGCCTACTACACGCAAGGCTCGCCGGCGCTCGGCCAAGCCGGGACATATTGGGTGAACACGACGCATCTGGATCAGCGGCCACTCTATGAAATGCCGGCGCTGACGCTGCACGAGTCGCAACCAGGGCATCATTTGCAAATCGCGTTGGCGCAAGAGCAAGGTGAACTGCCCTATTATCGCCGCAACGCCAATGTGACAGCGTTCATTGAAGGCTGGGGGCTCTATGCGGAGTCACTCGGCAACGACATGGGCATGTATCGCACGCCGTACGAGCGCTTCGGGCGCTTGAGCTACGAGATGTGGCGCGCCTGCCGCTTGGTAGCCGATACCGGCATTCACTGGATGGGCTGGGACATCGAACACGCGCGGCAATGCTTCGCGCAAAACACCGCGCTTTCGCCGCACAACATTCAAACGGAGCTGGAGCGCTATGTGGCGACGCCTGGGCAAGCGCTGGCGTACAAGATTGGCGAACTAAATTTCCAGACGCTGCGGCGCGAAGCGACGCAGGCGATGGGTTCGCGGTTCGACATTCGCGCGTTTCATGATGAGCTGCTGGGCGCCGGCGCGCTGCCAATCGATTTGCTGGACACGCGGGTGCGGGCTTGGATTGCGGCGCAGGCGGCGCGGCGCTAGCCCCGGCGCACCGCGGTGCGCTAAGGTAATATAGAGCGACACGACCTCGAATTCGTGTTACATTGCTTCTTTCAGCACAAAGAAGCACGCTTTAGGCCGCCTGGCGCGGCATGAGCCTGTTTGGAGGCTCGTTTTGGTTCGCATCTCCCATCACCTGCCGAGCGCCGCGTGAGCCCTCTGCGGTCCACATTTGAGATTGCGGAACGCCACGGGATTTGGCGCGTCACCTTAGATGGTGTGTTTTTCGGCGATTATCGGTCGCAGGCCAACGCCCTCGATGGTCTTGGCGACGCGCAGCGAGTGCTCGTGTCGGCAGGACGCGTTGTAAATGTTGTCGCACCTGCGAGTGGGGGCTGAGACATGGCTTACATTGTGAATTCGTCGCCGGGTGCAGGATTGCGGTTTGAGCCGAGCGTCACCCTACCCGACGCCAAGGCGGCGCTCAGCCACGCCGCAGCGCTCGGATTGCGCGGCATGCGGATGATCAAAATCAGAGACACGATTACGGGGGAGATTTTCGACGAAAGCGCGCTGCGCTCGAAGCTCTTGGCCATCAAGAGCGCGTAGCCGCAGAGTGGGCGCGATGAGCGCCTTGGAGTTTGAGATGCACGATGACGAACGCAACGCGCTGACGCCGGCAGATTTCGCCGCCGCGGGCGTTGAAGCGCCGAATTGGAACGCCGATCCCGTCCCGACTCTGGAGACCTGGCGGCTTTGGCGCGCCGCCGAGGACAAGGCGCTCGCGCACAAGGCCGGCCGGGAGATTGCCCAGTGAGCAAGCTCAGGCTGTTGCAAGCATCCGCTGTCGCCGAAAAAGCGTGGATGGCCGAGGTGAAAGAAGTGTTTGGTGCGCGCGATGCGAGCTATGCGCGCTTCCAAGACCGCGCCAGCGGCGATCCCGGCTCGCTGCTGCGCACGCTGCACGACGCTTACACGAAGGCCTGGGCTGCGTATCAGGCTGCCCGATGAGTTTCAAAATCGAATATCTCGCATCGTCAGCGGTCGTGTATGTGAAAACACCGTTCACGGCCAACCTGGACGGCGTCGCGGGCGAAGCCAGAAGCGGCAGCGCAACGGCCAAGACTCTGTTTGGGGCCGACGGGTTCCAGATCCGCGATATGAGCGCGGACGGCAAAGTGGTCCTGTCGGAAAGGCTGGGCGCTGGCTAGCGGCTTGGGCGCGCTGGCGCGCAAAGAGAGTGCTCCACCCGCAAGCCCCTTGCAGAGGGCGCATTGGCGACCGTTCAGACGCAGACGATTCGGGCCTGTCAGTGCGCGCCAATATTGGCGTTGATGAAGCGCTCTGTTTCCTGCAGCAGGCGCAGGCGGTCCTCGGGTGTCCAGTTCGACCACAAGTGCGCCTCCTGCTCGATGCGGATGTACTCCACGTGTTTGCCCGCTGCTTGAAGAGCATCGCGCATCAGCTCCGATTGGCGGATAGGAACAGTGCCATCTTCGTTGCCATGAATGAGCAAAATCGGGATCTGAACTGCACTCGCATGGCGCGCGGGCGACACCGTCGCCAGTTCATCGTGGGCAACATTGGGATCTCCGATGAGATTGACCCAATAGGCGTAGCCTACAGAGCCATGTCCCGAGTCGATGCGTTCTTGGTTCAGCATTTCAAGCAAATCAGACACGCCTGCGATCGAGACCGCGCACTTGTATAATGTCGGTGTGAATGCCGCGCCTGCAAGCGCAACATAGCCGCCGTAGGAGGCTCCCACGATGCACATGCGGTTGCGATCGACGACGCCTGTATCAATCAGATGTTGAACGCCGTCCGTGACGTCGTCTTGCATGCGGCGGCCCCATTGATGATGGCCGGCCTCGGCGAACGAGCGGCCAGAACCTTCGGAGCCGCGAAAGTTCGGTTGGAACACGGCGTAACCGCGCAGCACAAAGTATTGCGCAAAAAAATCGTAGGCGAATGAATCTCGCGCCTCCGGCCCGCCATGCGGAAGCACAATCAAGGGGTGCGGGCCAGCTGTGCGCGGCGCAGTCAAATATCCCCACAGATCAGCGTTATCGCGCGCGTGATAGTGAATGACTTGCGACGAAGCGAGGCTCGCCCGCGGCAGTTGCGGATATTCCGAGCCAACCGGCTGAACGCGCGCGGCGTCGAGATCGTAGAGGTAGTACGTACCGGGAAGCGAAGGTCCATTGACGTAGAGGAGCCAAACCTTTTTGTCGGAAGAGACGTCGATGACGGTAAAGTCGGCCAAGTCCTGGAAGTACGCGGAGAGCGCGTCGATGTGGCGCTGCATATGCGGATCGACGGCGCGGCACCGCCAACGCTGAAGCTCGCCGCACCCGAACAGGACGGAATGGTCATTGGGATCGACCGCGACGACTTCGGCATCCGCGTGGTCGGATTGAAAGACAGGATCGCCCAGCTCGCCGGTGGCGGTATTGTATAAATAGAGAGACTGATATTCCTGTCCGCTAGGGCGTGCAGCGACATAGATTTGACCCGCGCCTGGACCTGCGCTCAAAGGCGTAAAATCACGGTTTTGCGCGACAGACGCGCGGCGCACTTCGTAAGCCTGCACCCAATTCCGGGCGCCGGGCGCTCGGCGAAAGTAGCGGACGCCAGAGTCGCTCGGCAACCATTCTGCACGCATGACCGGATTGCCTTGGCCATCAACAAATATCTGGGCCGATCGCCATTGCATGCGCTCAACTTCGTCGGCATGACCAGAATTCACGTCCACGTTAAACAACGAAAAGCCGTAGGCGCCCCACGTACTCAGCAGGACGTGCGCCGGATCCTGGCGTTCGATGTCGACGAGCGTCCAGGGCACCGCATCGCTGGCGAGTTGGCGCAGCTGCCCTTCGAACATTTGCTTCAATTGCGAGCCGTCTCGATTGACCGCATAAACGCGGGTTACATCTTGTGTTGAATCAGCGTGCGGTCTGCCGCGCCAATAGGCGCGTTGATGCAGTGAGAACAAAAGCCGGTCATCACTCTTCCACGCGACCCATTCAATGAACAGAAACTGATCAAAGCGTGAGCTTTCAAGCGTCACAGCCTGGTTCGCTCTCCAGTCAAAGATGATGATGCTACGCGCCTGGTCGGTTTGACGCAGCACGGCAACGTAGCGGCCGTTGGGAGAAAGGGTCGCGGAGAGAATAGCCGGGTCGCGCGCGAACATCTCCGCGGTGAGAGGCTGTTGGGACGGGGTCGGGGTCTGCGCCGCGCCATCGCCGAGCGACGCAAGTGCGAATGCGGTGAGCGCCGCTACAACAAGCAGTGACCTCATTTTATCATCCCCCAGCGCGGATTAGAGCGCACATCACGGCGCAACTCAAGATGACGGGCGCGCCGACCCCTTCCCCTCTAGGCGGCGAAAGGCGTAGACCGCCGCTCATGATCAACTTCAATCTCGTTGCGCGTATCGGCAAGCTGGTGGCGCTGCTTGCGTTTTTCTTGCCTTGGATCCTGGTGTCGTGCTCAGGGAACGAGATCGCGCACGGGTCGGGCTGGGACATGATGGTCGGGCATCTGCATCCGAGCGATCAGATCAATGGGTTGCAGGCGCAGTTTGGGAATGAGCATTCGCAGCAGCAGATGGACCGACCGGCGCCGGAGATTTTAGCGATCGCGGCGTTTGCAGTGATTGCGCTGGGGTTGTTGGTGGGTTTTGCGCTGAAGCAACGCGCGGCGGCGGGCGTGATGTTGGCGACGTCGTTGTTGGGCGCGGGGCTGAGCTTCGGCGCGTTCGAACACATCAAAGCGGCGCTGCATGATCAGGTCGAACATGCAGAGCGTAAGCAGCACAATTCGATCGGCATCGATCTTGGCGGCTCGGTTGCAAGCGCGGTTCGAATCGAGAAGCAGGAGGGCTTCTGGGTGACGATCATCGCGCTGGTCGCGGCGGCGACTATGGCGGGTGCGGGACTGACTGTGCGGCGACCGGCGACGCAGGCATCGAAGTCACAAGAAGAGCCACAAGAATAAAGTCATTCCGGGCGATCGGAGCGAGACCCGGAACCCAGGGATCGTCGAGCGCAGGCCGTTGCCCTGGGTTCCGGCTCTACGGCGCTTCCCGCCTCCGACCGAAATGACTCAATTAAGGCGTTTCGGAACAGCAGCCCAGTAATCGAAATCGAGAACCACAGCGGGGTCGTATTCGCCGGCTTCGTTCTTGTAGGGGAAGTCGCTGCACGGTTTGTTCTTCGTTGCGACGAGACGCAGGCGCAGCGCGCCGGCGGCGCCGAGATCGGTGGTGCCGAGGACTTCGCTCCAGGCATAAAGCGTATCGCCGGCGAACAACGGATTGACGTGGCGGCCGGCGTTGATGGCGAGCATGAGCGCTGCGTTGCCGAGGCCGTTGAAAGCGAGCGCGCGGGCGAGCGAGATGGTGACGCCGCCATAGATGAGGCGCTTGCCGAAGCGTGAGCTTTGCTGAGCCAGCGCATCGAAATGTACGCGGGCGGTGTTTTGATAGAGGCGCGTGGCGAGTTGATGCTCGGCCTCCTCCACAGTCACACCGTCGACGTGATCGATCTTTTCGCCGGGGCGATAATCTTCGAAGGCGTGCGCCGAGCCGGCTTGTTCGAAATCATAGTTTGAGAAATCGAGTTCACCCGGCAGCACGAGTTGGCTGGGGATGACGTTGGCCTGCAAACTCGGCGTGGCGCCGGGGCCGGTGGGCGCGCTTTCGGTGCGTTTGTTGACCATCACCCAGCGCACATAGGAGAGCACGGGCTCGGCCATCTGGTTCATGCCGATGGTGCGCACGGTGACGATGCCGGTTTTGCCGCTCGAGGTTTCCTTGAGCGCCAGCACTTCGGAATACGCGGTGAGCGTATCGCCAGGAAAAACTGGACTAATGAATTGCCCCTCGGCGTAGCCGAGATTGGCGACAGCGTTGAGCGAGATATCCGGCACGCTTTTGCCGAAGACGATGTGAAAGACCAGCAGCGGATCGACGGGCGCGGACCCGAGACCGCAGCTTTGCGCGAAGGTGTCCGCTGAGAAGAGCGCATAGCGCGAGCCGGTGAGCGCGATGTTGAGGGCGACGTCGCCTTCGCTCAGCGTGCGCGGCGTGGCGTGCGCGATGGTTTCGCCGAGCGTGAAGTCCTCGAAGAAACGGCCGGGATTGGATTTGGTCATTTAGCGCTTTTTCTTTGCGGCTTTGCCGCGCGGCTTCGGCAATGGCACGGCTTTGCCGATGTTGTCGAGCGCGAGCTTGATTGCGGCGGGATTTTCGGTGATGGCGGCCTCGCCGCTGGCGAAGAGATTTTGCGTGATGTCCCACGCTTCGAGCGCGGCTTGCTGGCTCGACGTGGCGACCACCCAATCGGTGAAGCCGATGGTGGTGCGGAAGACTTTGATGCGCGGCGGGAGTTTAGGTTTCTGCGCCATCACCTCTCCCCTTTGACGGGGAGAGATCGATTTGCGAGAGCAAATCGGGTGAGGGGATGGAAGCATCGGCGTCTCATTGTTTGGCACTCCCCCTCATCCTGCCCTCTCCCCTCGCGGGGAGAGGGTGACTAACCGGCGATCGCTTCGCTCACCGCAACGACGCGCTTCGCCTCTTCTAGGTGCAGCAGTTCGGTCATGCGGCCGTCGACTTTGATCACGCCTTTGCCCGCGTTCTCCAGCAATGCGAAGGCGGCGATGATGGCGCGGGCGCGCTCAACTTCATCGGCTGACGGCGCGAACACCGTGTTCGCAGTTTCGATTTGGCTGGGGTGGATGAGGGTTTTGCCGTCGTAGCCGAATTCGAGGGCCTGGCGGCATTCGGTTTCGAAGCCGGCGCTATCGGCGATGTCGTTGAAGACGCCGTCGATGGCCGTGAGGCCTTCGGCGCGCGCGGCCACGACCGCGAGGGAAAGTGCTGCTTGGAAGGCGGCGCGGCCGGGTTTTTGTTGAGCGCGGGTCTCCTTGGAGAGATCGTTGAGGCCCATCACGAAACAGGCGAGGCGCGTGCTACGCGCGGCGGCGGCGATGTCGGCGAGATTGAGGATGGCGCGCGGGGTTTCGATGTTGGCCCAGAGCGTTGCTTCTTTCGGCAAGCCGGCGGCGGTGAGTGCGGCATCGAGTTCGGCGACTTGGGCGCAGCTTTCGATCTTGGGTGCGAGGACGCCGTTGGGACCACAGGCGCAGGCGGCGGCGATGTCGTCCCTACCCCAGGGCGTCGAGAGGCCGTTCACGCGCACGATAATTTCGCGCTTGCCATAGCCGCCGCCTTTGACGGCAGCCGCGACTTGCGCGCGCGCTTCTTCCTTGGCTTCCGGAGCGACGGAGTCTTCGAGATCGAAGATCAGCACGTCGGCGGCGAGTCTCTTGGCTTTCTCGAGCGCCTTGGCATTGGCGCCGGGCATGTACAGGCACGAACGGCGTGGTCGCGCGGAATTCATCTCTTGCTCGCAATCGAAACGCGAGCGACCATCGCTGCGTATGCGCGAACCTAGCCGGACGAAGACGATTTTGTCGATGCAAAGCCAAGTGGTTGGCGCGCGCGTCGGCAATTCGGTGGCGGCGTTCGCGATGGAGCGCCTGGGTGTGCGGGTGTTTCAGCTGCCTACGACACTGCTCGGGCGGCGGCCGGATCATGGACCGCCGGGCGGTGGGCCGATCCCTGCGGAAACTTTGACTTCGCTACTCGAAGGTTTGGCTGACGAGGGCGTGTTCGGCGAAATCGACGCGGTAGTGAGCGGCTATATCGGCGATGCCGAGCAAACCTCGGTGATCCTCGACGCTGTGGAGCGCATCAAGGCGGCCAATCCGGATGCTCTATACATATGCGACCCAGTGCTGGGCGACGAAGGTCGGGTCTATGTGAACGGCGAGATTGTGGATGCAGTGCTGAACGGACTCGTCCCGCGCGCCGATTGGCTCACGCCCAATTCGTATGAGCTCGGCATGCTGGCAGGTCGAGAAATCGATGGCCTTCAAACCGCACGAGACGCCGCGCGGCGGATCGGCAAGCCGGTGGTGGTGTCTTCGGTTCGGACCGCAGTGGGGATCGGGAACCTCTACTCCGCACCCAAGGTGGAATGGTTCTGTGAAACAGCGCGACTGCCACGGGCGCCCAAGGGGACGGGTGACCTTCTGTCATCCCTCTTTGTTGCAAGGCGGGTGCGCGGAGAAGCCCCAGCTGTGGCCCTCGAAGCGGCGACCGGCGCCGTCTATGACGTCATCGTGCGTTCGCTGGCGGCGGAGAGCGACGACCTCGCCCTCCCCGCAGCGCAGAGCGTGCTGGAAGAGCCGGTGACGTGGCCGTTAGCGCGGCCGCTGGAGATGTAGATGACGGGGGGCTTTGTCGCGCCCGGATTTGAGCGGGTGCGCGATGCATTCGAAGCGGGCCTCGCCGACGAGCTGGGCGCGGGCTTCGCGGCGGTGCGCGACGGGCAAGTCGTGGTCAATCTCTGGGGCGGCTGGGCCAATCGCGAGCAAACGCGGCCGTGGGCGGCGGACACGATCGTGCCGGTTTATTCGACGACCAAGGGCATGTCAGCGATCGTGATGGCGTGGCTCGTGGGTCGCGGGCTGCTGAACTACGAGGCGACGAGCGCGAGCTTGTGGCCGGCATTTGGCGCGCACGGGAAAGATGGAGTCACGGTTGCGCAGACATTGGCGCACCAGGCGGGCGTGCCAGGCTTTCTGCACGAGATCGATCCGGACTTGTGGCTCGATCCTCCGGCATGCGCGGCGGCGATCGCGGCGCTTGAGCCGTTGTGGCCCCCGGGCAGTGCGAGTGGCTATCATCCGCTGACCTGGGGCTACATTGCGGGCGAGTTGGCACAGCGGGCATCGGGGCGTTCGCTGGGGACGATCTTACGCGAAGAGATTTGTGCGCCGCTCGGCATCGATTTTTCGATTGGCACGCCGGAGAGCGAACACGGACGCGTGGCTGAGATGAAAAAGCCATCGCGCGCAGGTGAGTTTGGCGAGATCACGCCGCCGCGCAAGGCGGCGTTCTTCACCAAATGGGCGGCGCCGGTCCGCGGCTCGACGCAATGGCGGAGAATTGAAATTCCTTCCGCCAACGGGCATGGCACGGCGCTGGGCGTGGCGCAGGTGTTTGAAATTTACGCGACAGGCGGCTCGATTGGCGGCAGCCAAGTCTTGTCGCCGGATGCGTACGCGCAGCTGACAGCGCCGCGCTGGCGCGGCGACGATCTGGTGCTGCCCTTCAATGTTGATTGGCGCACCGGCGTGATTGGCAACACCAACGGGTTTTATGGACCGAACGTGGAAGCGATTGGACATTCAGGAAGTGGCGGCTCGGTTGGGTTTGGCGATCCGGTGGCGGGGATTTCGGTGGGTTACGTGATGAACAAGCAGTCGCATCACATCATGGGCGATCCTCGTTCTCTTAAACTCATCGACGCTCTGTATGCATGCGTATGACTCGTAAAGTTTTCGAAATATCCGCCGTGGTAATCACCATCGGGCTTTTGCTGGTGTTCGCGCAGCGGACGCTCGGCGTGCACGGCTATCGCTTGGCGAGCGGTCAACCGTTGTTCGGCGACTTCATCGCGTTTTGGAGCGCGGGCAAGGCGGCGCTGGAGGGGCACGTCGCGCAAATCCACGACCGCGTGTTTCTGGCGCACATCCAGCAGAGCACCATTCCCGGCATGCACGTCATGGCGCCGTGGAATTCGCCACCGCCATTTTTGTTTTTCGTCATACCGTTTGCGCTGCTGCCTTATGGGCCGGCGGCGATTGTTTGGCTGATCCTGACGGGCGCGCTCTATCTGTTGGCGGCGAGCAAGATCTTGCCGGACAAGCGCGCGCTGATCTTCGCGATCACAGCGCCGGCGGCGCTCTATCATATTGGCACAGAGCAAGTTGGGCTACTGATCGCGGCGCTAAACGGATTTGCGCTTTATTGGCTCGACCGGCGGCCACGTGCGGCTGGCGCGCTGGTGGGCATGCTGGTGATCAAGCCGCACTTGGCGCTGCTGTGGCCGTTCTATCTGTTGCTGACGCGGCGCTGGACGGCGTTCATCGCGGCGGCGGTGAGCGTGAGCGCGCTGGTGATTGGCGCGGGGCTGGTGTTCGGCTTCGAGTCGTACGTGCGCTTCTATGACAATCTCAAAGCCTCGCAGGATCTGATCGCGCGGTTGGGTGTCGGTAAGCAGACGTTTGGCAGCTTGTTCGGAAACTTGCTGGCGCTGCATGTGCCGATGCCGTTTGCGATTGCTGGGCATGCCGTGAGCGCGGTGGCCGCATTTGGTGCGGCGCTTTGGGTGTTTACGCGCAAGGTGGATTGGCGCGTGCAGGGTGCGGCGCTGTGTTCGGCGACGCTGCTCCTTTCGAGCTACCTGTTTTTCTACGACTTTGTGTTGCTGGGACTGGCCGCTGCATTGCTGGCGCCGCCGCGCAATAAGTTCGAGACAACGGCGATGGTGTTTGCGTGGCTCTCGGGCATGTCGGTGGCGTTCAGCTACGCCATACCGCTGCCGCTCTGCCCCTTCTCGGCTTGGCTAGTGCTGATCGCCGCTATCTTGCGTGCAAGAAGCGAGGAGCAGCGTCCGGCGCTAGAACCGCTGCCGTAAGCGGTCCGCCGAAACACGCGCCGGTATCGACATTAATGCGACGGGATTGCCAATCGGGTTCGAAGTCTTCGGTCGGCGTATGACCGTGCACGACCACAATATCACGCAACTCTTCGCGATCCGGCCAATTCGATGAGCGGAAGAATGTCGGTGACCGTGTCCACATCCGCACTTCGTCAGACTCATTTGGATAGCGCCAAGGATCGATGCCGCCGTGCACGAACACAAGCTTGCGTTGGTCGTCGCGCCAAATCGTCGGCAAGGCTCGCAGCCACTTGATGTGTGCTTTGTCGACGGCTTGGCGCCAATCGTCCTCGGGGCCGTTGGCGCGCTGATAGGATTCGATTGTCTCGTCACCGCCATTGGTGGCCCACCAATAGATACCGACGCTTTCATTGTGGTCGACGGCGTGGAGCATCAATTCTTCGTGGTTGCCGCGGATGACAAT
>JBAQGO010000058.1:0-24519 GCA_049287825.1 Vitreimonas sp.
ACCACAAAGGCGTGCAGTGGAAAATCGGCGCGTTGCCGCTCGGCGGCTATGTGAAGTTCGCTGATGACGCTGACGCGATGTCGACCGCGCCGCGTGAAGCCATTGAAGATCCGGAAGAACTCGCCGCCGCACGCGCCAAAGGACTCTTCCATGCCCAGCCGCTCATCAAGCGCGCTGCCGTCGTTGCCGCCGGCCCGTTGACGAATTTCGTTTTCTCGATCCTGGCTTTCTCGCTCCTCATTTTCATCTCGGGCCGCGATGTCGCGCGCGTTGACAATGTGCGTCCCGGAACACCGGCAGCGCAGGCTGGCTTGGCGACCGGCGACGTAATCACCGCGATCGACGGTCAGCGCGTGAAGGACTTCCAGGACCTGCAGCGCATTGTTTCTCCGTCGCTAGGGCGCACGCTGTCATTTGAGGTGACGCGGGATGGCGCCACGCGCGTTGTCCGGCTGACGCCTATTCCCAACCCAGAGCATCCGCAGATCGCGGCAATCGGCGTCGAGCACACCTCGTCCTTTGACCGCCGCCAGCGCATCGGGCCACTCGATGCGATCGCCGACGGCGCAGAGCAGACGTGGGGAATGGTGGCGCAGACTGGCACTTACATCGCCGATGTCTTCCGCGGCCACGCCTCAGCTAACCAGATTGCCGGCCCAGCGGGTATTTTCATGGTCTCCGGCCAGGTGGCCTCCGATGCGCTGGCCGTTCCGGATGTGAGCATTTGGCAACGGATCGAATATCTTCTGCTTTCGCTGCTGAATCTGGCGGCGATCCTGTCCGTCGCGGTGGGGATCGTAAACTTGCTGCCGATCCCCATTCTCGACGGCGGCCATTTGCTCTTCTATGGCATTGAAGGATTGCGTGGGGGGCGGCCTTTGCCGGCCGCAGCTCAGGAATGGGCTTACCGGGCGGGATTCGCCGTGATGGCGAGTCTCTTCCTTTTCGCAACCTGGAACGACATCTCACGCCTCCTTCCCGGGATGCGTTGAACAGCGCCTCGTCCTTGTCTTTCCTGACTGGATGGGGTCTTAAAAATGTGACGCTGGGGAGCGTCGGGACGGTCGAGGGCGCGGATGAAGCGGGTACTACGGGATGTTGTGCTGGGCGCTGTGAGCTGCGTCGCCACGATCGGCGCGGGTTCAGGCGTGCTGATGGCGGCGGCGACAGATGCGCTCGCGCAAGATGCGACTGCAACGCCAACGCCGCAAACAGCGTCACCGTCACCGGGATCGCAAGCAACAGCGCCAACGCCGGGCGCGACAGCAACGCCGGCGCCGCAGCGCACGCGCGTACCGGCGCAACGATCGGGCGCGGCGCAGGGTCAGCAACACGCAGCTGCGCCAGCGCCAACGGTCTTGGTGCCGATCCAGCGCATCGTGGTGCAAGGCAATCAGCGGATCGAGCCGGCGACAGTTATCTCCTACATGCTGGTCCATCCTGGCGACACGTTCGATGCCGAGCGTGTCGACCTTTCGCTCAAGACGCTGTTCGCCACCGGTCTCTTTGCCGACGTGCAGATCGAACAGCGTGGGACCGATCTCGTAGTCTCGGTGATCGAGAATCCGATCATCAATCGCGTCATCTTCGAAGGCCTGCATTCGCTTAAGGAAGACAATCTTCAAGACGAAGTGCAGGCGCGGCCGCGCTCGGTTTTTACGCCGTCCCGCGCCCAAGCCGACGTCCAGCGCATCATCGAACTCTATCGCCGCTCCGGCCACTTTGCCGCGCAAGTCACGCCGCAAGTGCGCGAGCTGGATCAAAACCGTGTCGACCTGATTTTCGAGGTTGACGAAGGCCCCACGACCGGCGTGCGCGACGTCGCCTTCACTGGCAACCGCGTGTTCTCGGACCGCACGCTGCGCGATGCGATCGTAACCCGCCGGTCGAGCTGGTGGAATTTTTTCCAGAACAACGACAATTACGATCCCGATCGCTTGGAATATGACCGGGAAAAACTGCGTCAGTTCTATAACAACCGCGGCTATGCGGACTTCCGCGTCATTTCAGCGAGCGCCTCGCTGACGCCGGATCAGCGCGATTTCTACATCAACTTTACCGTCGACGAAGGCATTCGCTACCAGTTCGGCCACATCAATGTCGAAACCCAGCTTGATCGGCTGCCGCCAAGCCTCTTGCGCGCTGCTATTCCCATTCGCGAAGGCCAAGTGTTTCGCGGCGACCAGATCGAATCCGCCATCGATGCGATGACTTATCTGGCCGGCACTGTGGGCTATGCAAACGTCGACATCACGCCGCGCGTCGAACGTGACCGCGAGCATCACGTCGTAAACATTACGTTCGAAGTTAATGAGGGCCCGCGCGTTTTCATCGAGCGCATCGACATTGTCGGCAACACCCGCACGCTGGACCGCGTTATTCGCCGAGAGCTGCGTGTAAGTGAAGGCGACGCCTTCAATCGCGTGCTCCTGGATCGCTCGCGCCAACGCATTCAAGCGTTGGGCTTCTTCCACGATGTTCAGGTCGCGGAAGCCGACGGCTCGCAGCCAGACCGGTCGGTTGTAACCGTTACAGTGACGGAAGAATCCACCGGTGAATTGGCTTTTGCGGCGGGCTATTCGACGACCGACAATTTCCTGTTCGACGTGTCGATCAGCGAGCGCAATTTGCGCGGCCGCGGTCAGTTCTTGCGCTTGCACGCGTCGTCCAGCGGTCAGCGCCGGCAGCTCGATCTGCAATTGCGGGAACCGCGTTTTATGGGGCGCGATTTGGCTGCGAGCATCAACCTCTACTCGCTGCGCACCGACTTCTTAAACCAATCGTCGTTCCTGAACCAATCGACCGGTTTGGGCCTGCGGTTTGGTTTCCCGCTGTCGGATCAGACCCAACTCGGCCTCAGTTACTCGATCATCCACGATGACACGCAGATCGCGCACGTGCTGGTTGACCACGATAGCAACCCCAACACGCCCGCAATTGATCAGTGCAATCCCATCAATCCTGCACGGCCGCTGCTTTGCGCCCAGGCCGGGACGTTCTTGACCTCGGTGTTTGGCTATACGTTCGACTGGGATCAGCGAAATGACCCGATCCATCCGACTCGAGGCTTCAATCTTGAGGTCGCCCAAGATCTCGCCGGTCTGGGTGGCGAGGTGCATTATCTTCGATCGGAAATTCAGGGCGGCCTTTATTACGGCTTGCCTTGGAACTTCCGGGCGAGCTTCCATGGCGACGTGGGCTATATCTTCGGGTGGGGTGGCGATGACATCCGCATCAACGACCGCTTCTTCAAGGGCGGATCGTCGTTCCGAGGCTTTGACGTGGCCGGCATCGGTCCCCGGCAGCTGATCATCGACAATACGACTGGCGCTATCTTGCAGAAGGGCGACGCGGTCGGGGGCAACCTTTTTGCGATCGGTTCGATTCAGCTCGATGTGCCACTGCCGCTTCCTTCATCGTTTGGCCTCGGAAGCGCCTTGTTCGTCGACTTTGGTACTCTCGGGCTTGTGGACCGAGCGAGCCGGGGGACGATTAATCTGGGTACGCAGAGCGTGATCGTGACCGACGATTTGCAATTGCGTGCGGCAGCAGGGGTTTCAGTTTTCTGGGATTCTCCGTTTGGACCGGTGCAATTCGATTTCTCGACGCCGCTTGAGTATCAACCGTATGACCACTTGCAACAATTCCGGTTCTCAACGCGGACATCATTTTAGGGAGTACTTTCCAATGCGTTTGACCAAGTTGGTTTTGGCGACGGCCGTTTCGGCAGTCGCCCTTGCATCTGCGCCCGGCGCATTTGCGCAGCGCAATAGCGGCGCCTCAGTGTTGGTCGTGAATTATCAACGCGTGATCGGCGAGTCTGCAATGGGTCGCGACATGACGACCAAACTGCAAGGCGTTGGCACGCAAATTCAGCAGCAAGCGCAGGCGATGCAAGCCGAAGGACAAGCGATCGAAACTGAAGAACAGCGCCTCCAGACTGCGACGCGCGGGATGACCCAAGCGCAGGTGCAGGCGAACTCTGCCCTCAATTCGCAGATTCAAGCTCTGCAAACACGCGTCCAGCAATTCCAAGCGCGCCGGCAAGCGCTGCAGGGCGACTTCCAGTGCTCGCAGATTGTCGCGCTTCGCGATTTCCAAAACCGCGCCAATCCGATCGTGCGCACCGTGATGCAGTCACGCGGCGCAGGCGTCGTCGTCGATGCCAACTCCGCGCAAGTGTTTGATCCGGCGGTGGACATCACCAACGCTGTCATCCAGCAGCTGGACGCCGCTGCTCGCACCGCTACGGTGGCCCGTCACAGTGTCACGGAGTGCCAGCAGGCTGGTACAGCTGCGCCGGCGGCGGCGCCCCACTAAGCTTGAGTTCGTGACATCCGGCGCCTGCGGCGCCAGATGTGATCTATGATTGACCCACGTTTCTACGAAGCGCTCGGACCGGTAACGGTCCGGGCGCTTGCGCCTTCTGCAGACATTGGCGGCGACGCCGATCGTAAGGTCAGCGGCGCGTCTCCGGCCGACCGCGCCGGCGCGGAAGACCTCTGCTACTACGAACCGCGCGGCGCCAAAATTCTCACCAGCGCGCCGGCCGTTTGCGTTATTCAGCCCGCGCTAACTCACCTCGCACCGAACGCCGGCGCGCTCATTCTCTCGGACCGTCCACGCGCCACGTTTGCGAAGCTGCTTCCCGCACTCGTGCGTCCGCGCAGCTTTGAGGAAGGGGCGGCAATCCATCCGAGTGCGCGGATTGAAGATGGCGTGCGCCTGCTTCCGGGGGTCGTTGTCGGTCCTGGCGCATTCATCGGCGCCGGCGCAGAGATTGGTCCGAATTGTGTGATTGGCCCAGGCGTAACCATCGGCCGCCGCACAAAAATTGGCGCGTGCGTCTGCGTTTCGTTCGCGCTCATTGGCGATGACGTGTCGATCCTCTCGGGCGCGGTTATTGGTGAGCAAGGCTTCGGCATAGCCGGCGACGCATCTGGCCCGATTGATGTGCCTCATCTGGGGCGCGTTGTGATTCAAGATCGTGTCACCATCGGCGCCAACACCACCATCGATCGCGGCGTGTTTGACGACACGCTGATCGCCGAGGGCGCCAAGATCGATAATCTCTGTCAGATCGCCCACAACGTCACGGTGGGTCGCGGCGCCATTCTTGCGGCATTTGCCGGGATCTCGGGTTCGGTGCAGATCGGCGACGCCGCCACGCTCGCGGGCCGCGTTGGCGTAGGGGACCATCGCAAAATCGGGGCGGGCGCGACCCTTGCCGGGGCCTCCGCCGTGGGCGATGACGTGCCGCCAGGTGAAATCTGGATGGGCTATCCGGCGAAACCGATCCGCACTTTCCTGAAGGAAGTCCGCTGGGTCGCACGCAAAGCAGGGGCGCGTGATGGAGAGAAGTGAGGCGGCGCCAGGCACCGTCATTGAGATTGCGGAGGTGCTCCAGCGCCTCCCGCACCGCTATCCTTTCTTACTGGTCGACCGCGCCGTCGATTACGTGCCCAACACTTCCATCCGCGGCATCAAGAACGTCACCTTCAACGAACCGTTCTTCCCTGGCCACTTCCCGGGCGACCCTGTGATGCCGGGTGTCCTTCAGATCGAAGCGATGGCGCAGACTGGCGCGCTGCTGATGTCGAAGACGTTGGAGCTGGATGTCAGCAAGTTCGTGATTTTGTTCATGGCTGTCGACAACGCTCGCTTCAAGCGGCCGGTGAAGCCGGGCGACGTCATGGAGATGCCGGTCGAAGTGCTCTTCCAGCGCCGCAACATCTTCAAGTTCCGTGGCCGTGTGGAAGTGAACGGGCAGCTGGCGAGCGACTGCGAGTTTGCCGCCACCAAAGGCGATCGGACGTGAGCGCGAAAATTCATCCGATGGCAGTTGTCGACAAGAGCGCCGAGTTCGGCGCCGATGTCGAAGTCGGGCCGGGTTGCGTCATCGGTCCGAACGTACGGGTCGGCGACCGCACGCGGCTGATCGCGCACGTCTTCATTGAGAGCCACACCGAGATCGGCAAGGACAACACCGTCTTTCCGTTCGCGCTGCTCGGCGGCACACCGCAAGATTTGTCTTATGCGGGCGAGCCGACGCGCCTGGTTATGGGTGATCACAACGTCATCCGCGAACACGCAACGCTGCACCGTGGCACAGTGCGTGGGCGCTCTGTCACCAATGTCGGCAACCATTGCCTGATCATGGGAAATTGCCATGTCGCGCACGATTGCAATGTCGGCAACAACGTCATCATGGCGCAGACGGCGACCATCGGCGGCCACGTGCAGGTCGGAGACTACGCGTTCCTCAGCGGCCTCTCCGGCGTGCATCAGCATGGCCGCGTCGGCCGCTACGCGTTCGTCGGCGCATCAGCGTTGATGACCACTGATCTCATTCCGTTTGGGCTCGCCATCGGCAATCACGCGCATCTATCTGGTCTGAACGTTGTCGGTCTGAAGCGGCGGGGCTTCTCGCGCGAGCAGATTCATGATCTCCGGGCAGCATACCGGTTGCTGTTCGCGGAAGAAGGCACGTTCCAAGAACGCATCGAGGATTGTGCTCTGACCTACGCCGACAATGCGGAGGTCATGGAAATCGTCGACTTCATCCGCGAAGACGCAGCGCGTCCGCTCTGCATGCCGCGGGATTGAGAATGGCGTCCTGGCGCAAGCTTGGACTGATCGCGGGCGGCGGCGACCTGCCTATTGTGCTGGCGGAGCATTGCGCAGCGACTGGCCGCGACTATTTCGTGGCGCGCATCGAACCGTTTGCGAGCGCCGCGCTCGAGAACCATCCGGGCGTGACGCTTAATCTCGGTGCCATGGGCGGCCGCATGCAGGCTTTGAAGGATGCCGACGTCGATGCGGTGGTGCTGATTGGCCAAGTGCCGCGTCCGGATTTGAGTCAACTCAAGCTTGATGAGCGCGCGAAGGCAATGATCCCGGCGTTCTTAGCAGCGGCGAACAAGGGCGACGATGCGTTGCTGCGCCTGTTGCTCGAAGAGCATGAGCGCGAAGGCTTTAAAGTGCTGGGCGCTGAAGAAGTGATGGGCGACTTGCTGGCGGCTGCGGGCGCATGGGGCTCGGTCACACCGAATGAGGCTCAGCGCAAGGACATCGTCAAGGCGGCCAAGATCGCGGGGGCGATTGGCTCGTTTGACGTGGGGCAGGGCGTGGTTGTGGCTGGTGGTGTGCCGCTTGCGGTGGAAGCACAAGAAGGCACCGATGCGATGCTCGCGCGGGTCGCTGGGCTTGCAACGACGGTGCGCGGCACGCCGGAAAACAGACGCGGTGTTTTGCTGAAGCGCCCGAAGCCGATCCAAGAGCGCCGCATCGATCTGCCTGTCGTAGGGCTGAAGACACTGCACGGCGCCGCTGCGGCTGGACTTGCGGGCATTGCCGTGGAAGCGCACGGCGCGCTCGCTGTGCGCCGTGATGAGATGATCGCCGAAGCTGATCGTCTAGGTCTTTTCCTCTACGGCTTCACGCGCGGCGAAGTGGGCGAGATGTGAGCGGGCGGGTCTTTCTCGTCGCGGCAGAATCTTCCGGCGACGCGCTCGGCGCCGATCTGGCCCGCGCTCTCAAAGCCCGTGATCCGTCGCTTGAACTCGCCGGCGTTGGCGGTCCGCTCATGACCGCAGCGGACGTGCCGAGCCGTGCCGACATTAGCGGGATGGCCATCCTTGGTTTCATTGACGGATTGCTCGCTTACGAGCGCGTGAAGCGCGCGGTGACCGATGCCGTCAAAGCGGTGCTCGCTGCAAAGCCCGACGTCGTCGTGCTGATCGATTCATGGGGATTCACGTTGCGCGTGGCGCGCGGGGTCCGCGCCGCCGATCCGGGCATCAAGCTGGTGAAGTATATCGGCCCGCAAGTGTGGGCGACGCGCGCCGGGCGCGCCAAGACGCTCGCCGCAAGCGTGGACCACCTCATCTGCATCCACGATTTCGAAGTGCCGTTTTACGAGCCCTACGGGTTGCCCTGCACGGTGTGCGGCCATCCTGCATTCGGCCGCTTCAAGCGTGGCGACGAAGCCGCTTTTCGCACGCGTCACAATATCGCTGCGAACGAACGCCTCTTGCTGGTGCTTCCCGGCAGCCGTCCCGCCGAGATCCGCCGCATAGGTCCCACTTTGTGGGAGGCGGCTGCACTGCTGCACGCCAATCGTTCAAATCTCCGTTTCGCGATGGTCGCAGCGCAATCTGTGCATGACGCCGCCGTGGCGCAGGCGCCTGCCGGTACGTTGATCGTCGAGGAAGCGGAGAAGGAAGATGCATTTGCCGCAGCGACCGTTGCGTTGGCGGCGTCTGGTACGGTGACGACCGAGGTGGCCCTCCAAGGCGCGCCCTTGGTGATCGGCTACAAGCTTGGTTGGCTCACCGCGCTGATTGCCCAATACATCCTGTTCAAGGCCAAATACGCGACGCTGATGAACGTCGCAGCTGACGCCGAAGTCGCGCCGGAATTCCTCCAGCGCAACATGACTCCGGAAAACCTCGCGCGCGCCGCCTCGCCACTGCTCGATGATCCCTCCGTGCGCTCAAAACAAATCGAGCGCCAGAACCTGGCGCTCGATCGCATGGGTCGTGGTGGGCGGGCGGCTTCCGAGATCGCCGCCGATGTGGTGCTAAAAATCTTGGCGGAAAAATCCCAACCAGGGTCAATCCGGGTGAGCGGAGCGAGACCCGGAACCCAGGGATCGTAGATCTGTGTGTTTGCCCCTGGGTTCCGGATGACGTTTCGCGTCTCCGGAATGACTCTGAGTTCAACCCTGTTCGAAATTAGCGCCGCTGAGCGCAGGGCACGTAATCGCGACGCGGAGCGCCGGTATAGACTTGGCGCGGACGGCCGATTTTTTGGCTGGCGTCCTCCATCATCTCAGTCCATTGCGCGATCCAGCCCACTGTGCGCGCCACCGCGAACAACACCGTGAACATCGACATCGGGAAGCCCATCGCCTTCAAGGTGATGCCCGAATAGAAATCGACGTTCGGGTAGAGCTTGCGCGCAATGAAGTATTCGTCGCTGAGCGCAATGCGTTCCAACTCCATCGCCACTTGCAGCAACGGATCGTTGTCGTCGCCGACCTCATGCAGCACTTGGTGGCAGAGCTTCTGCATCGCTTTGGCGCGGGGGTCGTAGTTTTTATAAACCCGATGGCCAAATCCCATAAGGCGCACGTCAGAATCTTTCGACTTCACCTTTTCAACAAACGCCGGAATGTTTTCCGGCTTGCCGATGTCCGTCAGCATTTTCAGCGCCGCTTCGTTGGCGCCGCCGTGCGCGGGCCCCCAAAGGCAAGCGATGCCGGAGGAGATGCACGCAAACGGATTGGCCCCCGATGAGCCGGCTAAACGCACGGTGGAGGTCGAGGCGTTCTGCTCGTGATCGGCGTGCAGGATGAAGAACACATCCATGGCTTTGGCCATCACTGGATTAATCTTGTAGTCCTCGGCAGGCACCGCGAAGCACATGCGTAGGAAATTCGAGGCATAGTCCAGTTCGTTGCGCGGGCTGATAAACGGCTGGCCGACGTGGTACTTGAACGCGCGCGCCGCGATCGTCGGCATCTTGGCGATCAAGCGGTGGCTTGCGATCGTCCGTTGGCGCGGATCGTCGATATCGGTGCTGTCGTGATAGAACGCGGCCAGCGCGCCAACCGTGCCGACCATGATCGCCATCGGGTGCGCGTCGCGGCGGAAGCCTTCGAAGAAGCGGTCAAACTGCGCATGGAGCATCGTGTGATAGGTGATGTCGCGCGTGAACCGGTCGAGCTCTGGTTTGTTTGGCAACTCGCCGTTGGCGAGCAGGTAGCAAACCTCGATGAAGCTCGATTGCTCGGCCAGTTGATCGATCGGGTAACCGCGATAGAGCAGCACGCCTTCGTCGCCATCGATGTAGGTGATCTGGCTTTCGCACGAAGCTGTTGAGGTGAAGCCCGGATCGTAGGTGAAGACTTTGCCGTCGCTATAGAGCTTGCGGATGTCGACCACATCGGGTCCCACGGAGCCGCCATACACCGGAAGCTCAAGTTGCCTGTTGTTGACCGTGAGCGTCGCCGACGGCTTCTTGGTAATTTTGCTTTCCATACGCGTGCGTCCTCAAACCTGATCCGAAAGGCGTGCGAGGCTCTCCTCGCGGCCGAGCAATTCCAACATTTGACCCAAATCCGGCGCTGGCGTTCCACCCGTCAAAGCCGCGCGAAGACCGGGGCCAATTTGGCCCAATCCAACGCCTTCATCGGTAGCGAAAGCCTTAAGCATGGCGCCGAGCGTCGTGTGATCCCATTGCGCTTCGGCTGCGAGACGATCGCGCAGCCGTTGCAATCTTTGCCTGACATCGTCCTTGAGGACGGACTTTGCAACGTCGTCCACGACGAGCGGGCGGGTTGCGATCAGAAACCGGCATTGCTCCGCCATTTCTTTGATCGTCTTGGCCCTTTTTTTGAGCACGGGGACGGCAGTCTGCACGCGTTTTTGGCTGCTGGGCGTGAGTGACCAATCGGTTTGAGCCGCGATGTAGTCGAAGACCAAAGCCGCCAAGCGCGCGTCGTCCGCCAACGCCATGAAGTGGCCGTTGACTGAGTCGAGCTTCTTGAAGTCGAGCCGCGCCGGCGCCTTGCCGATATGTGACACATCGAACAGCGGAACGGCTTCTTCCTTCGTCAAAATGTCATCATGGCCGGGGCTCCAGCCCAAGCGCATGAGGTAAGCGTTCATCGCTTCGGGCAGATATCCCATATCGCGATATTCGTGCACCGCCTGCGCGCCGGTTCGCTTTCCAAGCTTTTTGCCGTCTTCGCCGTGAATGAGCGGCACGTGCGCGAAGCGCGGTGGCGCCCAGCCCATGGCTTCGAAAATCGGAATCTGACGCGCCGCGTTAGTAAGGTGATCGTCGCCGCGGATCACATGCGTGACGCCCATGTCGTGATCATCAACGACGACGGAAAGCATATAGGTCGGATTGCCGTCAGCGCGCAGCAGAACCAAGTCGTCGATATCGCGCCCTTTGATGACAACTTTGCCTTGGATCATGTCGTCATTGACGACGTCATGCTCGGGCGCCTTAAGGCGCACCACGAACGGGCGATCCGGAGCGGCGCCGCCATCGCGCCAAGGCGAGCGTAGTGCACGCCCCTCGGCGTGCGCCTTGGCGCGTTCATCCTCTTGGTCTTCCGCCGTCATGTAGTCGCGGAATGCAGTGCCACGCGCGATCATCAGGTCAGCTACTTCCCGGTGCCGGGCGGCGCGCGCGAATTGGAAGGTGATCTGGCCATCGTAATCGAGGCCGAGCCAATCCAGGCCGTCGATAATTGCGGCGATCGCCGCGTCGGTGGAGCGCGCCCGGTCTGTGTCCTCGATCCGCAGCAAATATTTGCCGCCCATTTTGCGGGCAAAGAGCCAATTGAAGAGCGCAGTTCGCGCGCCTCCGATATGAAGGTATCCCGTAGGCGAGGGGGCAAAGCGGGTGACGACGCTCATTGCGGGCGGAGAAGCGGTTTCAAAACGCGGGCGTCGTACCACGGCGGTTGCGTTCTCTCCTAGCCGCGCACTTGCAGGGATGCTGGCCGCCCAGCGCGACCGATGGGCGCTATGGCTGGCGCCCGCCATGATTGCTGGGGCGGCGTGGTGGTTCTCGCTGCCGGTGGACCCACCGTTCTGGGCGCCGGGAACAGCACTTGGCGCAGCGATTGCGATGATGATCGGGCTTGTTACGTGGCCGAGCCCGCGCCACGATTCCTGGCCGGCTGGGTTGCGCCAAGTGTTGGCTGCACTCTGCGCCTTGGCAGCATCGAGTGCGCTGGGCGCGGTAGCGGCGCAAATCCGAACCGCGAGCGTGGCGCAAACGGCGTTCACACACGGCAGCGATCCCGTCCGCGTCCAAGGCTGGGTCAGCGAGATCGACTCAAGTGACAGCGGTCCGCGCTTGCGTTTGCTGGTGCGGGCCATTGATGGCGTCGCATCGCCGCCGCGTTTTGCCCGGGTCGCGGTGCGCCAAGCTGGCCTGCTGACGCCGGGACGCTTCGCCGATTGCCGTGCCGTGCTTGGGCCGCCCTCTGGCCCAATGGCCCCACGCGCTTACGACTTCGCGCGCAGAGCCCACTTTGAACGGCTAGGCGCAGCTGGTTACGCATTCGGCCGCTGCCGGCCGCTTGCGTTGGGGCCGCCGCCATCTTGGTTCGACGCGCAACGCCTCCACGTCAGCGCTATGCGCGCCGACCTCTCGGCCGCAATTCAAGAGGCCGCGCCCGGACGCGGGGGCGCCATTGCGGCGGCCATGATCACAGGCGACACCAGCCCAATCGACAAAGATACGACGACGGCCTTTCGCAACTCAGGCCTTCAACACCTTTTGTCGGTGTCTGGCGTCCACATGGGCGTGGTCGGCGGCATGGTGTTCGCCGCCATCACCTGGCTTCTATCGCTCATCAGTCCGATCGCGCTGCGTTTTCCGGTCAAGAAAATCGCGGCGGTCGCAGCTTTGATTGCGCTGGCGGCTTATCTGGTGATCTCTGGATCAAGCGTGCCGGCGCTCCGGTCTTTCATCATGGCCTGCGTTGCCTTTGGCGCCATTCTGCTCGACCGGCCGGCAATCTCCATTCGCGGGGTCGCACTTTCCGCGTTGTTCGTGACGTTGATCCTGCCCGAGTCGGTGCTCGAGCCCGGCTTTCAAATGTCGTTCGCCGCGACAGCCGCACTCGTAACGCTGTTTGAGCTCTTGAAACGCGCGCCGCACGAGCAAGCGCTGCCCACACCGGGAATTTTTATAGGAGTGCTGCAAGGCGTCACGCGCGGCATCGGCGGTGTGCTGTTGATTTCACTCGTCGCCGGGCTCGCGACGGATCCGTTCGCGATCTACCATTTTCAGCGCTTTTCTATCTATTCGTTGCCTGCCAACCTCATTTCAGAACCAATCATTTCGTTTCTCGTAGCGCCTGCCGCTTGCCTTGCCGCGGTACTCTCGCCGTTTGGGCTATCGGACGGGCCGTTGCAATTCATGGCCAGCGCGCTCGACCTTGTCGCAGCGATTGGGCAGACCTTCGGCGCACGCGGCGAGGCGGTGCAAGCGCTTCCGCAACCGCCGGACGCCGCTTTCATTCTCTGCGTCACTGCGTTGCTATGGGCGTGTTTATGGCGTGGGGCGCTGCGCTGGGGCGCAGTGCTCTTCTTCGGCGCCGGCTTCGCCATTTATTTACAAGCGCCGCGTCCCGTGGCCGCGTTCGATGGTGAGCTGCGCGCGACTTTCGCTCGGGGCGCGCACGGGTGGACGCTCGCTGCCGGTTCGGGCCGATCGACGTATGCGCGAGATCACTTGGGTGCGATGCTCGGCATAGCACCGCCGATGATCGAGCGTTTGGCGCCGCCAGAAACGTGTTCGGATGTATTGTGCTCGTGGGTGCTTCCCCACGGCGTGCTCTTGCTCATTCGCGAGCAAGGCGGCTTCACCACGTGCCAACCGCACGCCATTGTTGTTTCAAAGCAGCTGCCGCCGTCGGACTATGCCACACGCTGCCGCCCCGCCGCGCTTATCACAGCAGGCGACCTCGCTCAGCAAGGCGGTGCTTTCATCTACGCCGATAACGCAGGTCTTCGTATCGCACGTGCGCAACCGCGCGGTATACGCCGCGCTTGGACGCCTCCGGCCGTTCCTGACGGCGATCAGGAATAGCGGCGGATCATCGCGACCAGCTTGCCCTGGATCTGCACGCGGTCCGGCCCGAAAATGCGCGTCTCATAGGCTGGATTCGCTGCCTCGAGCGCAATGGAATTGCCGCGTTTGCGCAGGCGCTTCAGGGTCGCTTCCTCAGCGTCCACCAACGCCACAACAATGTCGCCGCTGTCGGCAGTGTCGCCGCGACGGATGATGACGACGTCGCCATCGAGGATGCCTGCGCCGATCATGGAATCACCCTTCACTTCGAGCGCGAAGTGATCGCCAGCCAAAAGGTCAGGCGGCGCGTCGATGCGACCAACTTCCGTTTGGATGGCTTCGATGGGTACGCCCGCCGCGATCTGGCCGAGAATAGGCACGCCAAATCCGCCATTGCCGCCGCTCGCGCTGGTGCGGCCTTCCGAGACGACACTCGGGCGGAAAGCGCCACGCCCTCGGGCAGGTGCTGCTGGGGTGGCTGAATCCGGCATTTTGAGCACCTCCAGCGCGCGCGCCCGGTGCGGTAGCCGGCGCAGGAAGCCGCGCTCTTCAAGGGCAGTGATCAGCCGGTGGATGCCGGACTTGGAGGCCAGATCCAGCGCCTCCTTCATCTCGTCGAAGGAAGGCGACACGCCGGTCTCTTTGATCCGCTCGTGGATGTAGAGCAGCAGTTCTTTTTGTTTCGCTGTCAGCATGATCTTAATCCGGCAGGACCAAAGGGTGAACGACCTCTCCGTTCTATATCCGTTCACTTCTTAAGGTCAAGTCAATGCAAGGTATTGGACGGCGCCGAAACGAAAGCCCAAGCTGAACCAAGGGGCGAGGTAGGGGATCGCAGATGAGCGGCGTCAAGACGATCTTGGGCGTGCTAGGGCTCGCCATGCTGATCATGGGCGGCATCTGGGTGCTGCAGGGGCTCAACGTTTCGTGGGCGCCGCAGAGCTTTATGACCGCAGACGTCAACTGGACCTATCGCGGTGCAGTGTTCGCGATCGCAGGCTTGGCTCTGCTGATTTTTGGCGCTCGCAATGGCGGCTGGAAGAACGTTCTCGGGGGTTTGGGTGCGCTGCTAGCGGTCATCGGCGCGATTTGGGTGTGCCAAGGTTTGAACGTGCTGCCCGGCATGGGCATGAGCGGTCACACGGAATGGGCGACGCGCGGTGCGATCGCGCTCGTCATCGGTGCCGTGCTCATCTTTGCAGGCACACGCGGAAAATCAGCCGCCTAGCAATTTCCGCGTTGCAGCTTCGACGTCTGGCTCACGCATCAAACTTTCGCCGACAAGGAAGGCGCGTGCGCCGGCGCGTTGCAGCCGCTCGATGTCGGCGTGGGTGGTAATGCCGGACTCTGACACGAGCAGCCGATCCTGCGGCACACGCGGCGCCAAGCGTTCGGTCACGCTGAGATCCGTGACGAAGGTTGAAAGCGAACGGTTGTTAATGCCGATGAGCGCTGCTCCAAGCGCAACGGCACGATCCGTCTCCGCTTCGTCGTGGACTTCAACGAGCGCGTCCAATCTCCACTCGCGCGCCGTGGCGAGCAGATCTTTTGCGAGCGCGTCGTCCACCGCGGCCATGATGATCAGGATGGCGTCGGCGCCGATCGCGCGGCTTTCGCCGACCTGCCAAGGATCAATGATGAAGTCTTTGCGCAGCACTGGCAGCGACGACACCAGCTTGACCGCTGAGAGGTAACCCTCGGCGCCTTGGAAGCTTGGCCCGTCAGTCAGCACGGAGAGGCAGGTGGCGCCGCCGGTCTCATATTCTCTCGCGAGCGCCGGTGGATCGAACTCAGCGCGGATGAGCCCTTTCGATGGGCTCGCCTTCTTGATTTCCGCGATCAACGCCGGCCGGTTGACGCAGCCGGCGAGAGCAAGGTGGAAGGACAAGGGTGCAGGGAGCTCGTCCGAAAGCGCTTCGATAACGTCGCGCGGCATGTCGCGTTTTCGCGTGGCAACCTCTTCACGCTTATAGGCCAGGATGCGTTGGAGCACGTCGTTCATGGCGCGCTCCGAGAGACATCAATAAGACGCTGTAGCGCTTCGCGCGCCGCGCCGGTGTCGATCGAAAGTCCCGCTGCTGCGTGCGCTTCAACAGCGGAAGGCGAATGACCCGCCACGAACAGCGCCGCTGCTGCGTTGATCAGAACGGCAGCGCGATGCCCCTGCCGTCCGGCGCCGGAAAGCAGAGCGCGCATCTCTTCTGCGTTCTCCATTGCCACGCCGCCGCGCAAATCCGGATGGACCTCGGCGTTCATGGCCGCAAGCTGCATGCTGACCGCACCGTTCTCAAGTGTCGCGACGTGGTTGGCGTCCTTTCCGGCTGCGGACAATTCATCGAGTCCGCCTGCGCCATGCACGACGAGAGCTCTCTCACAGCCAAGTTCAGCAAGCGCCCGCGCCATGGGTTCGGCGTAGTCGGCGCTGAACACGCCCACCAATTGCCGCTTCACGCCCGCTGGATTGGAGAGCGGGCCAAGCAAATTAAAGATGGTGCGCTTGCCCAACTCACGCCGCGCCAGCGCGACGTGGCGCATCGCCGGGTGATGGTTCTGGGCAAACAAGAAAGCCACGCCCGCGTCGCGCAAACAGCGCTCCAACGTTGCCACATCGCCTGTCAGCTTCACGCCAAGCGCTTCAAGCACATCGGCGGCGCCGGATTTCGAACTCATCGCGCGGTTGCCGTGTTTGGCGACCGTCACGCCACAGCCAGCCACGACAAACGCGACCGCCGTTGAAATATTGAGCGTATGCGCGCCATCTCCACCGGTGCCGCAGACGTCGATGGCCCCGTCGGGCGCAGTCACACGCACCATGCGCGAGCGCAGCGCGCGTGCGCCGCCGGCGATCCATGCGGGTTCGCGCATGTGAGGCTGTGTCAGGTTCAGGAAGTGTTTGATGTCTTCGTGGGCGGCGTCGCCGTTCATGATGATGGCGAACGCGGCGTCGATGTCAGCGGGCGTGAACAGTTCGCCCCGGGAAAGCTTTTCGAGGGAGGGAGCGAGGCTCATCGCACGCCAGCGACGCCGAGGAAGTTCGCGATGATCGCATGTCCATGTTCTGACGCGATGGACTCGGGATGGAATTGCACGCCGAAGATGGGGCGGGTCTTGTGTGATAAGCCCATTACCTCGCCGTCAGCGGTTTCTGCATCGACATTGAGCACATCTGGGACGCTGTCCCGCTGCACCGCAAGCGAATGGTAGCGCGTGGCGTTGAAGGGGGAGGGGAGGCCGCGAAACACGCCGCCGCCGCGATGGCGCATGGGCGAGACCTTGCCGTGCATGATCGCCTTTGCGCGCACGACTTCGCCGCCGAAGGCTTGCCCGATGGCTTGATGGCCTAGGCACACGCCCAGGATCGGTAGGTCAGACGGCGCGCGCGCCAAGACGTCGAGACAAATGCCGGCTTCGTTGGGCGTGCATGGGCCGGGTGACAGAATGATCGCGCGCGGCTTCTTCTTCAGCGCATCCTCTGCGCTCAGCGCGTCGTTGCGCACGACCTCTGTGCGCGCGCCGAGATCTTCCACGTAGTGGACGAGGTTGTAGACGAAACTGTCGTAATTATCGATGACCAGGATCATGGCGCACGGGGCCTTGCATTGACGAACGAAACTAGAGCGTCGTCAAACGCGCCATCGCGAAAGGGCCGGCCAGAGGGTCATCGTTTTCCAGCCTAGCGGAAAATCAGCTGTAGCGCCAAGCGTCGCTCGCCGCTTGAAACAGTGCATGGGATTTGTGCTGCGTTTCCTGGAGTTCAAGCTCCGGATCGCTGTCCAGCACCACCCCGCCGCCGGCCTGAACAGATAGGACGCCATCTTTCACAACGCCCGTGCGCAGCGCGATGCAAGTGTCCATGTCGCCGCCGGCGCCGAAGTAACCGACGCCGCCGGCGTAGATACCGCGCTTGTGCTTCTCGACTTCGTTGATGATCTGCATGGCGCGGATTTTTGGCGCGCCGGTCACCGTGCCGTGTGGAAAGCCTGCGAGTAGGGCGTCGAGCGCATCTTTGCCCTCCGCCAACTCGCCCTCGACGTTGGAGACGATATGCATCACGTGGCTGTAGCGCTCAATGGTAAAGGCTTCGGTCACGCGTACATTGGCTGAGCCCGCACCAGCGGCCGCCGCGTTGTATCCTGGCGGCGCGCCGCGCTTTGCGACGCGCCCCAGATCGTTGCGCGCCAGGTCAACCAGCATCAGATGCTCGGCGCGTTCTTTCGGATCGGCGAGTAACTCGGCCTCCAGCGCATGGTCTTGCGCTTGCGTTGCGCCGCGGGGGCGTGTGCCGGCGATGGGACGGATTGTCACCAACCGTTGGCGCGCCCGCACCAGAATTTCCGGACTGGAGCCGACAATCGCAAAGCCTGCAAAGTTCAGAAAGAAGAGGAACGGCGAAGGATTGAGCCGCCGCAGAGCGCGATAGAGGGCAAATGGCGGCAAAGGGAAGGGCGTGGTGAAGCGTTGGCTCGGCACCACTTGGAAGATGTCTCCTGCGCGCGTGTAGTCCTTGCAGCGTTCGACCAGCGACTTGTATTCCCCGGGCGTCGTGTTTGAGCGCGGAGGTTCGCTCGATACTTCTTGGTGTTGACGCTGCCGAGAAAGTGGCCGGTCGAGCGACTTTTGTATGCGTTCCAGGCGGTCGCACGCGGCGGCATAAGCAACGTCAGCGCTTTGTACGGCGCGCTTGCGCGCTGGCGTGACCAACATCATCTCGCCGGTGACGTTGTCGAACACCACGACGATCGTCGGCCGCATCAACAGCGCATCGGGCGTGCCAAGCGGATCGGCCGCGTTTTCGGGCAGGCGCTCGATGAAGCGCACCATGTCGTAGCCCAGATATCCGAACAGGCCGGCCGCCATCGGCGGTAGCTCCAGCGGAATAGTCAGTGCTGACCGCGCCAACAACTTGCGCAAACTTTTCAGCGGCGCATCGCGTTGTGCGCGGAAAGACCTGTCGCCAAAGCCGCCGCGGCTTGCTTCGGCGCCGCCATCGCGCACGCGCCAGACAAGATCGGGCTTCAGACCAATGATCGAGTAGCGGCCGCGAAACTCGCCACCTTGCACACTTTCGAGTAGAAGCGAGCCCGGCTTGTCGGCGCCAAGTTTGAGCATGGCGGAGACGGGCGTTTCGAGATCGGCAATGCGGCGCGTCCACACCAGCGCGCCGCCGCGCTCATAGGCGCTGCGAAAGTCTTCCAAGCCGGGCGAACACGCGCTTTCGCGCGTGCTCATGGCGCTGGAGCTTGGGTCGCGTCGTCGTTTTCTGGCGTGCTGCGGAAGTTGTGCGTGATGACGTCCTCGTGCCGCTCCACGTGAGCGGCGGCGGTCACTTGTGACTGGATCGCTTCGGACACGTCCCGGGCGATGCCGCGGGCTGCGGCGGTGCGCGCCTGCTGAACGTCAGGCGTCATCTGGCGCGGGTCTATGCGATGGATTTGCTCCACCACCCCAACCAGAATGCCGCCATGACCTGTAGGATCGATCAGAGCGTCGCTGACCGCGCCGCCTTGGGCGGCCGCAAAGATTTGCGCAGCCAGGCGCGGTGAAGGCAGGTGCGAGGCTTGCTCGCGATTGATGGGTTGGGATCGCGCCGCGATGTGCATGTTATGCGCAGCGGCAACTGTGGCGAGCGGGCGGCCCGCCTGAATTTCGCGGACCACCGCGTTGATAAACTCTAGCGCGCGGCGGTTCACTTCTTGCGCCGTCCAGCGCTGAGCGACGACCTCGCGCACCTGTGCGAACGGGCGGATGGACGGTGGCGTGATGTGATCCACCGCAACCACGACGTCGACACCATCACCCGCCGGAATGAAGTCGCTGGCTTCGCCTTCAGCGGTGGCATTGGCTGCTTGAAGCAGTTCGTTATGCTGGCCGGCGAGCGCGGCAATCGGTTGGCCAGAGGCATCGCGTCCCTGTGCATCAGTTGCCGGAATTGTCACCACTTGCAGTCCGGCGCGCCGCGCAGCGTCCGCGGTGGGGGCGCCGCCGCCGCGGGCCTCATCAAAAGCGTTGGTGGCCGTGTCCTTCAATTCGCTGGCTTGTTCGAGCGCCATTTGCTGGCGGATCTGAGTGCGCAGCGCGTTGAGCGCCGCAGCGTCGGGGTTCACGGCCGCGGTCACCGAAGTGACCTGAACCACCACGAACGGCGCCAGCGCGCCGCGCACCACGCGCGCGGGACTGTTCGCGGTCATGGCGAATACTGCCGCGGCCACATTGGCGTCGCTTACCGCGTTGCGTGCTTCATCTGCGCCATGGATCGCTTGCAGTCCGAGCGAGCGAGCAACCACGTCCGCATTCTCCCCGCGAGCCAGCCGCGATGCGATGGTGTTGGCTTGCTGTTCGCTGGTTGCCGTGATCCGTGTGGAGCTGCGTTTTTCAGGCTGCACGAGCGTTGTGCGCCGCTGCTCGAACGCCGCGTTGACCTGCGCATCAGGGACGGTTACTCGGGCGGCAAAATCGGCGTCGCGAGCGTAGACCAAGATCAGCGACCGATATTCCGGCACGCGCCACGCTTCTCGGTTGGCTTGATAAAACGTTTGCAACTGCGCGTCAGTGGGGGCGGGAACGGCGCCCGCTACGGCGACCGGCGCTTCTGCCACGCTGACAATCCGAGTCTCGCCGCGATAAGCCACCGCGAGAGCGCCGTAGCTAGCCGGCGGGCGCACACCGGCGATCAGCGACTCCATCAACATGCCGTCGGTTGCCTCGATACGCATGTCTTGAAGAAAATCGGTGCGTGTCATGCGGCGGCGCGAGAGCGCCTGGTCCAAAACCGCTTCATCAAAGCGGCCGGTGACCGGGTTACGCAACCCCTCCATTTGCCGGATGGCGGTGGCGAGTTGCGTGTCGCTTACATCGAGGCCCATGCGTTTGGCGTATTCGTAGAGAGCCGTCCGGCTGATCAACCCATCAAGCACCTGGCGGTGCGCGTTCTGAGCGATGGCCTCCTCGCGCGTGACGTTCTGCCCGTTGGCGCGGGCTTGCTCGAGCGCGGCGTCCAGATTGCGCGATAGTTCGGCGGGAGTGATCGCCACGCCATCGACTTGCGCGACCGAGGCAGTGAAGGATTGGCCGCCGATCTTCGGGATCAGGAACAGCACCATCGCCACCGCGATCGCACCCAGGATGAGGGTGGCGAACACGCCGCGCGTGACTTTTCTCAGTTCTAACAGCATGAGGTCATCCCGAAGGCCGAAGCGGGCGGACCATAAAGACGCCCCTTGAGGCCGGCAATCGCCGCTCTGCGCACTAAAGGAAGACCAATGGCCGCGTTGAAGCCGCTGATCGCCGGAAACTGGAAGATGTTCGGCCGCCAGGCCGATTTGGCCGAAATTCCGAAGTTGGCGGAAAAGGTGGTCGGTGCAGGAGCACTCGATGTTCTGATCTGCCCGCCGGCGCCCATGCTTCCAGTCGCGGCCTGGCGCGCTAAGGACACGCCCGTGCAGATCGGCGCGCAGGATTGCAGCGCCGTGACCGCCGATAGCGCTCGCACCGGCGATGTCAGCGCCGCCATGCTCGCCGATGCCGGTGCGCGCTACGTGATCGTGGGCCATTCCGAACGCCGCACTATTTTCGGCGAAACCGACGCGACAGTTCGCGCCAAAGCGGAAGCCGGGCTCGGTGCGGGGCTTGTTCCGATCGTCTGCGTCGGGGAAACACAGGCCGAGCGCGCCGCGGGACGCGTGAGCGAAGTCGTGGTCCGTCAAGTCCGCGACAGCATTCCTCACACATCAGGGGCGATTGTTGTCGCCTATGAACCAGTGTGGGCGATCGGCGGCAACTCTACCCCCACACTTGCCGAGATCGCCGAGGTGCACGCCCTCATCCGCGAAACCTTGGGCGCGCAGGGGCCCGTCACGCGCATTCTCTACGGCGGCTCGGTCAACCGGAAGAATGCCAGCGAGATTTTTGGGGCGCCCGGCGTCGATGGGGCGCTTGTGGGGCGAGCAAGCCTCAAAGCCGATGACTTTTCAGCCATTATCCTGGCGCATCCGGCTGCGTCTTAGGCGTGCGCCAAACCAGGCTGGCGTTTAAGGTGGGGCTCGGCTATTGAGCGCCCTTTCGCGCGCACCCATGTGACGGTGCGGAAGGCGCGGGGAGACGGATTACGCGATGCAATTGATCGTTCTCAGCATCCACCTCGTGGTGTGTATTGCTCTCATTGGCCTCGTTCTGTTGCAGCGTTCCGAAGGCGGCGCGCTCGGTATGGGCGGCGGTGGCGCCGGCGCTCTGATGAGTGGCCGCGGCGCCGCGGACGCACTCGCCAAGATGACCCAAGTCGCGGGCTTCTTTTTCCTGATCACTTCGCTATCGCTGACCGTGCTTTCGGGCGCGGCGTCCTCGGAAGGCCGCTCGGTCTTCGATCTCATCCCGCACAACGCGCCCATCACGGCGCCCGCGACCACACCTACGCCAGCGCCAGTTCAGCCGGCGCATCCCGATCCAACCCAAAGCAGCGCGCCCCAGGCTGCGCAATCGCAGCTCGCCGCCGTGTTGCCGGGCCCAGCGCCGGCGTCGGCCGCCACGCCAAGCGTTGTGCCGCCGCCAACCACAGCCGGCGCACACGCCGCGCCGCTGCAAGCTCGTCCGACGCAAACTGCAGCCGCGCCGCTCCAGACAGCGACGCCGAACCGCGGCGCGTCCACGCCAGCCTCCGCCATGACACACCCCGCCACGACGCAGCGTTCCGCTGGCGCAACAAGCCAGCCTGCGAACGGGACGGCGACGCAACCGCGGCTGATTTTGCCGCAATCGCAGGGCGCGCAGGCGCTGGCGAATGGTCAAACCGCGCCCGAATCGAGCGATGCTGGGGTCCAGCCAGTTCGCCGTCAGCGCGCTGGTCCTGACCAGTAAGCTTTAAACTGCCCGCGCAAAACGCCGGGCCATTGGAAGGATAATGGCGCGCTACGTGTTTATTACCGGCGGCGTGGTCTCTTCCCTTGGGAAGGGCATCGCCTCCGCCGCCCTTGGCGCGCTCCTCCAGGCCCGAGGATACCGGGTCCGCCTCCGCAAACTGGACCCCTATCTCAACGTCGATCCGGGCACGATGAGCCCGTATCAGCACGGCGAAGTGTTCGTCACTGACGACGGCGCCGAGACCGATCTCGATCTCGGCCACTACGAGCGCTTTACAGGCGTGTCGGCGCAGCAGGCCGACAACGTCACCACCGGGCGGATCTACCAGGAAATCATCGCCAAGGAACGCCGCGGCGATTATCTCGGCGCCACGGTGCAGGTGATCCCGCACGTCACCAACGCCATCAAGGATTTCGTCCTCTCAGATCATGGCGACGCAGACTTCGTGCTCTGCGAAATCGGCGGCACCGTCGGCGACATCGAGGGCTTGCCGTTCTTCGAAGCCATCCGCCAACTCGGGCAAGAGCTCGATCCTGGCCAGGTGGCGTTCGTGCACCTGACGCTGCTGCCGTACATTCCCTCAGCCGGTGAGATGAAGACGAAGCCGACGCAGCACTCCGTGAAGGAGCTGCGCTCGATCGGGATTCAGCCCAACATCATTCTCTGCCGCTGTGATCGCCCGGTGCCGGAAGAGGAGAAGCGCAAGATCGCGCTCTTCTGCAACGTGCGCGAAAGCTCCGTCGTCGAAGCGCGTGATCTGAAGACGATCTACGAAGCGCCAATCGCCTACCACAAAGCCGGCCTCGATACCGAACTGCTCAAGCATTTCGGCGTCACTGTCGCGCCGCAGCCCGACCTCGCGAAGTGGGAAACGATCGTCCATCGCCTCAAGGCGCCGGACGGCGAAGTCACCATAGCGGTCGTTGGCAAGTACACCGAGCTCAAGGATGCCTACAAATCGCTGATCGAAGCGCTGCATCACGGCGGCGTCGCCAACAATGTGAAAGTCGATATTCGTTGGGTCGAGAGCGAGAAATTTGAAGAGCGCGGCGAAGGTTGGGTCGAAGATCTGCACGGCGTGCATGGCGTGCTGGTGCCCGGCGGCTTCGGCGAACGCGGCAGCGAAGGCAAGATCGCCGCCGTCACCTTCGCGCGTGAACACAACACGCCGTATTTCGGCATTTGCTTCGGCATGCAGATGGCCTGCATCGAAGCGGCTCGAAATCAAGCTGGCTTGAAGGGCGCTAGTTCAACCGAGTTCGGCCCCGCCAAGCATCCGATCGTCGGCTTGATGACCGAATGGCTCAAAGGCAACGAACTGGAAAAGCGCCAAGCCAATGGCGACATGGGCGGCACCATGCGCCTCGGCGCCTACGTCGCCACGCTCGATCCCGAGAGCAAAGTTGCCGCCATCTACGGCGACACCGAGATCAGCGAACGCCACCGCCACCGCTATGAAGTGAACACCAAGTATCGCGAAAAGCTCGAAGCCGCAGGCCTACGCTTCAGCGGCATGAGCCCCGACGGCGTGCTCCCCGAAATCGTCGAACGCGAAGACCACCCCTGGTTCATCGGCGTGCAATATCATCCCGAACTCAAGAGCCGCCCGTTCGAGCCGCATCCGCTGTTTGCGAGCTTCATTGCCGCGGCGGTGGAGCAGAGTCGGTTGGTTTAAGCTCACGTCCTGTCTGGCGAGATACAGACGGGTGTATGGCGGGCGAAAACGAATCGGTTCAGTAACGGTCCGCCCCGCAGCGGAAGACTCCGCTGCTCTGTCGCGCGCGTGGTCATCGCGCAGCTCGTACCGGTGCCGAAAAGGCCTAACGGTACGGGCTGGGATTGCGACTTCGCGCGAATCATCCGATTTAGAATAGGCAAGCTTCGGAATAGCGAAGCCGCCAGGAGTTGGAGCTCCTGGCGACCTCTAACGCCCGAAGTCTCTGCACCGTAGCTAACGGGGATTGCAGAAGGGCGGGCGCTGTGCGCACACGCGCGTATTCACCCTCATTCTGTCAACCCCTCCGTTCGCCGCCCCCGGCGAAAAAACAGGAGTGTTTTAAA
>JBAQGO010000059.1:0-9588 GCA_049287825.1 Vitreimonas sp.
TCGCCAAAGCGTTCTCGACACGCCAATGTTCTGCTTGTGTTCTAAGAACAAATCCGGTACAGATGGAATCTCGGAGGTCGGACTGCTGGCGGATGTGCGCTGGAGCTGGACTCGACCTAGAGGGAGCATGAGGCAATGGCGTCCTTGAAGCTTGTTGAGAAAGATATGGAAACGGACAAGCAGAAGGCGCTGACGGCAGCCCTGAAGCAAATCGACCAGGCCTTCGGCAAAGGCTCGGTGATGCGCTTAGGCGAAAAGCCGGTGGTTGAGATCGAAGCGATCTCCACGGGCTCGCTTGGCCTCGACATCGCGCTTGGCATCGGCGGCCTGCCGAAAGGCCGCATCGTTGAAATTTATGGGCCGGAAAGCTCGGGCAAAACCACGCTGGCGCTGCACTGTATTGCCGAGGCGCAGAAGAATGGCGGCGTGTGCGCGTTTGTGGACGCTGAGCACGCGCTTGATCCGATCTATGCGCGCAAGCTGGGCGTCGATCTCGATGACCTTCTGGTCTCGCAGCCGGACACAGGCGAACAGGCGCTTGAAATTACCGACACGCTGGTGCGCTCGGGCGCGGTGGATGTGCTGGTGATTGACTCGGTCGCCGCCTTAACCCCGCGCGCGGAAATCGAAGGCGAAATGGGCGATCAGTTGCCGGGTCTGCAAGCGCGGCTGATGAGCCAAGCGCTGCGCAAGCTCACGGGCTCGATCAACAAATCGAAAACGTTGGTGATCTTCATCAATCAGATCCGCATGAAGATTGGCGTGATGTACGGCAATCCGGAAACCACCACGGGCGGCAACGCGCTGAAATTCTATGCCTCGGTTCGTCTCGACATTCGCCGCACCGGCCAAATCAAAGAACGTGACGAAGTGATTGGTTCGGAAACCCGCGTCAAAGTGGTGAAGAACAAGGTCGCGCCGCCGTTCAAGCAGGTGCAGTTCGACATCATCTATGGCGAAGGTGTTTCGAAGACCGGCGAGCTGATTGAACTCGGCGTAAAAGCGGGCGTGATCGACAAGTCTGGTTCTTGGTACGCCTATGGCGGCCAGAAGATTGGTCAAGGCAAGGAAGCCGCGCGCCGGTTCTTGAAGGAACATCGCGACACGGCTGCCGAGATCGAAGACGCCATTCGCGCCAAGACCGGTGCGGTTTCTGACGCCATGTATTCGCCGCCGACGGACGAAGAAGAAAAGGACGCCGCAGAAGGCTGACAAGTTCGCCGGCCGGTTGGAGGCGTGTAGCCGACCCGACCCCATGCCCTGGCCCGTCTTTGGCCGGCCGGCGAATTCAAAGCGGAGAGTGCTCCAAGGAAGCGGTCGATGCGACTTAGGTGGCTGTGCGGGCGAACGCTCTGCCAAGGCGGGGCATGGTGCTGACTTGGGCCATGCTGGCATATTCGCCGCCGTTGGGAAGTGGCGTGGAGTGCGCACGTTTCCGCTGAGCAATAACGGCGCGCGGGGGTTGCCGCCCTGAGCGACCGCGCGCCGCTTGGCGTTGTGCGTTGCAATACCTATACCCGAAGCCAGACACCGATTTGGCTTGGGATACGATGCAGAGCGTCAACGACATCCGCAGTGAATTTTTGGAATTCTTCAGTGGCCGCGGCCACGAGCTGCCCGGCTCGTCGTCATTGGTTCCGCAGGACGATCCGACGCTGCTCTTCACCAATGCCGGCATGGTTCAGTTCAAGAACTATTTCACCGGCGCAGCCAAGCCGCCGTTTCCGCGCGCGGCTACGTCGCAGAAATGCGTGCGCGCCGGCGGCAAGCACAACGATCTCGACAATGTCGGCTACACAGCGCGGCACCTCACCTTCTTTGAGATGCTCGGCAACTTCTCGTTCGGCGACTACTTCAAGGAAGCGGCCATCGACGCAGCGTGGACGCTCATCACTAAAAACTTCGGGCTGCCGAAAGAGAAGCTGCTGGTCACTGTCTATCACGACGATGACGAGGCGGCGGGCGTTTGGAAGAAAATTGCGGGCCTCTCCGACAACAAGATCATCCGTATCGCCACGTCCGACAATTTCTGGTCTATGGGCGACTCCGGTCCGTGCGGTCCGTGTTCGGAAATCTTCATCGACCGCGGCGACCACATATGGGGCGGCCCGCCAGGCTCCGCGGAGGAGGACGGCGATCGCTTCCTTGAATTCTGGAATCTCGTGTTCATGCAGTTCGAGCAGTTCGCAGACGGGCGTCCGCGCGAAAAACTGCCGAAGCCATCAATCGACACGGGCATGGGCCTCGAGCGCATCGCCTGCGTAATGCAGGGCGTCGACTCTGTGTTCGAGACCGATCTTTTCCGTACGTTGATCGCGGCCTCTGAAGAGTTGACGAAAACCAAGGCGGAGGGCGAGCGGGCGCCGAGCCACAATGTGATCGCCGACCATCTGCGCTCATCGTGTTTTTTGATCGCCGATGGCGTGTCGCCTTCCAATGAGGGTCGCGGCTATGTGCTTCGCCGCATCATGCGCCGCGCCATGCGCCATGCGCACATCTTAGGCGCCAAAGAACCATTGATGCATCGATTGGCGCCGACTTTGATTGCCGAGATGGGCGCCGCCTATCCGGAGTTGGAGCGCGCGCGTCCCGTCATCACGGCGCAATTGCATGAAGAGGAAGATCGCTTCCGCCGCACGCTAGCGAACGGTCTGAAGTTGCTCGACGACGAACTCGGAGGGCTTCAGTCGGGTCAGCGACTTTCCGGCCGCACTGCGTTCAAGCTTTACGATACGTTCGGATTTCCCCTCGATCTGACGCAAGATATCCTGCGCGCGCGCGGCCTGGAGGTGGACGTGGCGGAGTATGACGCGGCCATGCAGGAGCAGAAGCATGCCGGCGCTGCGAGCTGGAAAGGTGCGGACGGCGCTGATAATCCGGCGATCTGGCATTCAATTCTCGAGCGCACGCGGGGCAATGAGTTCTTGGGGTACGGCGCCGAGGCTGGCGATGGCGTGCTCACGGCGATCGTGACCGGCGGCGAAGAACGTCACCAGCTACAGCAGGGCGAGACGGGCGCACTGGTGTTCGATCGGACGCCCTTCTACGCCGAGAGCGGTGGCCAAGCTGGCGATCACGGAATCATTCGGTTCGCAAACAGCGCGGAGTTCGCCGTAGAGGACACGCTGAAGCAAGCGGGCGCGTTGCACGCGCATGTCGGGAGGCTCGTCAAAGGTTCGTTGAAGGTTGGCGACAAGGCCAAGCTTGAGATCGATCATGTGCGTCGCGCGCGCATCCGCGCCAATCACTCGGCGACGCACTTGCTGCACGCCGCGCTGCGCAATGCGCTGGGGCCGCATGTGACGCAAAAGGGCTCGCTGGTGGAGGCGGATTATTTCCGCTTCGACTTCAGCCATGGCCAAGCAATGACGCCCGCTGAGATCGAACGCGTCGAAGATGAAGTCAATGCGATCATCCGTCAGAACGTGGACGGCGTGATCAAGGAGATGGCGCCGGAGGCGGCGATCAAAGAAGGCGCCATGGCGCTGTTCGGCGAGAAATACGGCGACAGCGTCCGAGTGCTGCGGCTTGGAAACGCTTTGGGGGGCGATGCGCTCGCCGGGGACGGCAAGCCCTATTCGGTCGAACTTTGCGGCGGCACGCATGTGCGGCGCACGGGCGACATCGCGGTGTTCACGATCTTGTCGGAAGGTGGATTGGGAACGGGCATTCGCCGCATCGAAGGCGCAACAGGCGCTGCGGCGCTCGCGCACCTGAAGGCGCAAGCTGAGTTGGCGAAGGTGGTGTCGGCGAACCTAAAGGCGCCGCTCGATCAAGTGCCGGCGCGCGTCGCACAATTGCAGGACGACCGCAAAAGATTGGAACGCGAACTGGCGGATGCCAAGCGCAAGCTTGCGCTGGGTGGCGGCGGAGCGACTGCACCCGCGGGACCGGAGCAAGTTGCAGGCGTATCGTTGATCGCGCGCGTGCTCGACGGCGTGCCGGCGAAGGATCTCCGCGGCATGATCGACGAGGGCAAGAAGAGCGTGGGCTCCGGCGTCATCGCGTATATTGGTGTCGAAGATGGCAAGGCCGCCGTAGCGATCGGCGTCACCGACGACTTGAAGGCCAAAATTTCCGCCGTGGATCTTGTGAAGGTTGGCGTTGCCGCAGTTGGCGGGCAAGGCGGCGGTGGGCGCCCAGACATGGCGCAAGGTGGTGGTCCGGACGCGGCGTCAGCTGCAAAGGCGCTCGACGCGATCCGCGCGGCGCTGCAAGGCGCGTTGGCGGCGTGAGCATCGTCTATCGTGATGCTGAGCCGGCCGACGCGAAAGGGCTCGCTGCCTTTTGCGCGCGATCGTTTGTCGACACCTTTGGGCATCTTTATCCGCGGGAAGATTTGTCGGCATATCTCGCGGCCAAATACAGCGAAGCGATCCAACGCGAAGAAATTGTCGATCCGCGTATTCGGTATCGCCTAGCCTTCGAAGCTGATCAGCTTGCTGGTTACTGCATGATGGGTGCGCTCGACATGGCGGTTGACGCGCCTGGGGCGCTGGAATTGCACCGGCTCTATGTTGACGGACACATCAAGGGCGCGGGCGTCGCAGCGGCGTTGATGGACGATTGCCTCGCCTGGGCGCGCAGCAAGGGCGCGGACACGCTCTATCTGAGCGTTTGGGAGAACAATCATCGCGCGCAGCGCTTCTACAGGCGCTACGGCTTTGAGCACGTCGGCGAGCACAAGTTCATGGTCGGCGCCAGCGCAGACCGCGATTTCATTTGGCGCCTGACGCTCTGAATCGCGTGCTGCCGAGAGTCGAGTTCGCAACGAAGTAACGTCTCGGAAACCAAATCAACTGCTTTTGGGCGAGTCGATTCGGGTTCTGGGGGACAACGATGACGCAAAACGATGCTCTGGCCGCGTACTTGGGGCCTGAGATCTTCGACCGACTCGAATGGAGCCGACTCTCGCACGGGCAACGTGATGCGATTCTGTCTGTGTTCCGAGTCGGAATCGGCGCCGGCGCCCAGTCGGGCGTGGTATCTTCGATTGATTGCGTACTAGCCAATGGCCGCGTGCTGGTGTGCGAGGACGGTTCACGTTGGCAGACGCGCGATCGCGACGACGCGGAATTGGTCGAAGATTGGGGCGAGGGTGCTCTGATCGCGGTGCACCGGCAGCTGATGTACCGGCTCGACCCTTACCAAGCGGCAGAGGTGGAGCTTCTGCGGCTTTAGCTCTAGCATCTCGTTGCGGAGATGCATCAATGCCTGAATTTGAAACCATCAAACTCGATGTCGCCAACGGTGTCGCCACGCTGACGCTGAATCGGCCGGATCGAATGAATGCGTTCACCGATCAGATGGTGCGCGACATGATCGCGGCGTTCGATGAAACCGATGCAAATGACGAAGTGCGCGTGGTGATCGTAACCGGCTCGGGCCGCGCATTCTGCGCTGGCGCCGACCTCGGCAGTGGTGGCGCGACGTTCGATTACGAGAAGCGGCTGGCTGATCGCGGCGGCTCGGGCAAGTTCGATCCGGATCGGGCGCGTGATGGCGGCGGCCAAGTCGGCATCCGCATTTACGAAAGCAACAAGCCGGTAATCGCCGCGATCAATGGTGCGGCGGTCGGCGTCGGCGCGACCATGACGTTGCCGATGGACATTCGCCTGGCTGTGCCCGGCGCGAAGATGGGATTCGTGTTCGCTCGGCGCGGCATCGTGCCGGAAACATTGTCGTCGTATTTCCTGCCGCGCTTGGTGGGTGTGTCTACCGCGCTTGAGTGGACGATGACCGGGCGCGTGTTCACTTCGGAAGAAGCGCGTGAGCGTGGCTTGGTGCGTTCGCTTCACGCACCCGAGGAATTGCTCCCCGCGGCCCACGACCTCGCTCGCGAAATCGCCGACAACACCGCGCCGGTGTCGGTGGCGCTGGCGCGGCGCATGATGCTCGACATGCTGGACGCTGGCCATCCGATGGAGGCGCATCGTTTGGAGAGCCGGCTGATGGTGGCGCGCGGGCAATCGGGCGACGCGAAAGAAGGCGTCACGTCCTTCTTGGAGAAACGCACGCCGAGCTACCCCGACAAAGTCTCGCGCGACATGCCGCAGCCCCATCCGTGGCGGCCGACGCCACCGTTCAAAGCTTAGGGCTGCTCGCGTCGATATTGGATGAAGCCGGCGTTCTTGGCGACTTGATCGTAAAGCTTGCGCGCTGTTTCGTTGGTCGCTTGTGTCAGCCAATAGACGCGTGAGCACTGAAGCTGATCGGCGCGAGCGTAGACCGCTTCGATCAAAGCGCGCCCGACACCACGCTTGCGTGCGCCGGGTGCGGTGAAGAGATCTTCGAGATAGCAGAGATTGCTAGTCGACCAGGTGCCGCGATGGATGACGCAGTGCACCAAGCCGATCAATTCGTGGGTCTCCTTGTCCTCGGCCACGAACGCAAACATTGGCTCGATCGGATCGAGCAGGCGCGACCAAGTCACCTCGATCGTCACGGATTCCATCTTGGCTTGGTAGAAGTCGAGATAGCCGCCCCACAGGTTTTCCCAACCGGGGCGGTCTTCTCGTCTAAGATCGCGAACACCAAAGGTCATAGCCAGCCGATGCACTGCCGAGGGTCGGGGCGCTTGTCCATCCGCTGCGTGCAATGGCAGAGCAACGGCGGACAAAATGACGTGACCGCAAGGCTCAGCGGCCTGGCGAAATCACCTCTTCAGCCCTTTTCGACGGCCTCGGCGGCTTCGCCGTCGTCGTCGCGGGCCATGTAGAATGTGCCCGACCATTGGTTGGGGATCGACCAGCGGCCATCGATGCGCGTCAAGGTTACATTGGCGACGCCTTCATAACGCACAGCGTGTTGTTGCCCGCCGCTGCCGTCGTAGAATTTTGTGAAGCTGACGTCTTGACAGTTGCGCACGCCTTCGATGTTCGAACCGATCACCAGGCCCAAATGCGGGCGCAGCAGGTTTGGTTCTTGAACGTCGCCGGTGAAAGCGCCGGCGACTTCTTCGATCTGCGCGTTGAACACCGTTTCCGGCATGCGATCGTTTGGATAGCGAAAGGCGCCGCTCCAAGCACCCGTGAGGGAGGAGCGGCGCGTCATGCTCAGGCCCTAGCCATCGCCTTGTCGAGATTGTTGGCGATGGCGTCGAGAAAGCCTTCGGTGGTGAGCCAGGCTTGGCTGTCGCCGACGAGTAGCGCTAAATCCTTGGTCATCTGACCGGCTTCGACGGTGTCGACCGTGACCTTCTCCATCAGGTGCGCGAAATCGATCAGCTTTTGATTGCCGTCGAGCTTGCCGCGATGGGCGAGGCCGCGCGTCCAGGCAAAGATCGAGGCCACGGAATTGGTGGAGGTTGGCTCGCCCTTTTGGTGCTGGCGATAGTGGCGAGTGACGGTGCCGTGCGCGGCTTCGGATTCCATGGTCTTGCCATCGGGCGTCAGCAGCACCGATGTCATCAAGCCGAGTGATCCGAAGCCTTGCGCGACCGTGTCCGACTGCACGTCTCCGTCATAATTCTTGCACGCCCACACGAAGCCGCCGGACCATTTGAGCGCCGATGCGACCATGTCGTCGATCAGGCGGTGCTCGTAAGTAATCTTCTTGGCCTTGAACTGGTCGGCGAATTCCGCATCGAACACTTCCTCGAACAGATCCTTGAAGCGGCCGTCATAGGCCTTGAGGATGGTGTTCTTGGTCGACAGATAGAGCGGCCAGCCCTTCATCAGCGAATAGTTCATCGACGAGCGCGCGAATTCGCGGATCGAGTCATCGAGATTGTACATCGCCATGGCCACGCCGGAGCCCGGCGCGTCGAACACGTCGTGCTCGATCACCTTGCCGTCTTCGCCGACGAATTTTATCGAGAGCTTGCCCTTGCCGGGGAATTTGAAATCGGTGGCGCGGTATTGGTCGCCGAAGGCATGACGGCCCACGACGATCGGCTGCGTCCAGCCCGGCACCAAGCGTGGCACGTTCTTGCAGATGATGGGTTCGCGGAAAATGACGCCGCCGAGGATGTTGCGGATGGTGCCGTTCGGCGACTTCCACATTTTCTTGAGGTTGAATTCCTTCACCCGCGCTTCGTCTGGCGTGATGGTGGCGCATTTCACGCCGACGCCGGCCTTCTTGATGGCATTGGCGGCGTCGATAGTGACTTGATCGTCGGTAGCGTCGCGATGTTCGATGCCGAGATCGAAGTATTGAAGGTTGATGTCGAGATAGGGATGGATCAGGCGCTCCTTAATCAGCGCCCAAATGATCCGGGTCATCTCATCGCCGTCGAGTTCGACGACCGGATTGTCCACCTTGATTTTCGCCATCGTCTACTTCCCTCGCGCGCGCTTCAGCGCTTTCGCGGCGGGTGGTAACATCTCGGGCGGAGCGCGCAAGGCGTGGCGTACTGTCCAATTCCACGGCCTGAGAAATGTTAGCAAGTTCAGCCGACGTTAGAATTTCGTAGCCCGGATCAAGAGACTCACGCGCTGCTTCCTGCGGAACGATGAGCCGGGACGCGCGGCGAGCGGGCGGCGATGGCAATGGCGCGGGCGCGAATTCGGCGGCTTCGTCGGGAAGGTAAATGGGCGCAGCCGGCGCCTGATCTCTGGTCTGGATTTGTGTGGGCTGCAAATTCGGATTCTGGGTTCGCGTGTCAAATTTCGGACCAATCCAGCTGGCGAACCCTAAGGCGGTGATGGTTACCGTAAGCACGGCGACGCGGCGGCCAAACCAAGCCCAGATGCCGCCGTGCTTGCGGCGCCGTCCGCGATGGGAAATGACTTTGCCGCGCATGGCCTCGAAATGAACCTCAACCGATGACACGAGCACGAAACATGCCGCCTCCGATTGAAGAGGCGTGGCCGGCAATATGTCTGGTGCGGCCGCAAATGGGCGAAAACATCGGTGCGGCCGCGCGCGCGATGCTAAATTTCGGGCTGGTGTCGCTCAGGCTTGTCGCGCCGCGCGATGCGTGGCCGAACCCTAAGGCCGAGACTGTCGCAGTCGGCGCGGACAAAGTGCTTAAGGGCGCGCAGGTGGAGTGGCGGCTTGAGGACGCTCTGGCCGACGCGACCTTAGTGCTCGCGGCGACAGCGCGCCCACGCGGCATGGAAAAGCCGGTGTGGGGGCCGCGCGAAGCGGCCGAGAAAATCCAGGCAGCGATAGCAGAGGGCGAACGGCCGGTGGTGATGTTCGGCCCCGAAGCGGCCGGGCTGGAAACCGACGAGGTGGCGCGCGCCGATGCGATCTTGACGCTTCCAGTCAACCCGGGCTTTGCGTCCTTGAATTTGGCCAACGCCGTAACCGTGTTTGCTTTCGCGTGCGCAGAGGCGCGGCAGGACAGTAGTGTGCCCTCCTGGTTTCGCGACGCTGAAAGTCCGCCAGCGACTCAGGAAGAGTTGGAGGCGATGTTTCGTCACCTCGAACGCGAGTTGGAGCATGGGCGCTTCTTTCACCCGCTCGATAAAGCGCCGCTGATGAAGCGCAATCTGCGGGCGTTGTTTTTGCGCGCGCGGCTGACTGGGCAGGAAGCGCAAACGCTTCGCGGTGTGATCAAAGCGCTGACGATCGGGCGCGGTGGGCGGAAGAAAGACGACCTGGAATAGGCTCCGATGGACCGCCGGCTTCCAGCCGGCATCT
>JBAQGO010000060.1:0-35481 GCA_049287825.1 Vitreimonas sp.
GCCTTGAGCTTGCCGATTGTGCCAACACGCTTGAACGTGGCCATTGCGCGGCGCAGCTTGTCGGCCTCAGGCGCCGTGAAGCCGGCAGCTACGATCGCGATCTGCATGGCTTGTTCTTGAAAAAGCGGCACGCCCAAAGTCCGCTTCAAGACCTCCCAAAGTTCTGGCTTAGGCGCTTTAGCCTCTTCCTTCCCCTGACGACGCTTGAGATACGGGTGCACCATTCCGCCCTGAATCGGGCCCGGGCGCACAATCGCAACCTCAATAACGAGATCATAGAAATTTTTAGGTTGCAAACGCGGCAGCATCGACATCTGCGCGCGGCTCTCAACCTGAAAAACGCCGATCGAGTCGGCGCGATGCAGCATGGCGTAAATACGATCGTCGTCTGTTGGCGAAGTCAGGGTAATGAGCTTTTCGCCCGAATAATGCTTTTTATGCAGGTCGAACGCCTTCTGAAGGCATGTCAGCATTCCAAGACCCAACAAGTCTACTTTGAGAATGCCTAAATCTTCCAAATCATCCTTATTCCATTCAACGACTGTGCGGTCATCCATGGCGGCATTTTGCACCGGAACGACATCATGCAGTTTCTCGCGCGTAATAACGAAACCGCCAACATGCTGCGAAAGGTGACGCGGAAATCCTTGAAGTTCATTCGAGAGTTTAACGCACTGCATGAGTTTGTCGTCGCGAAGGTCGAGGCCTTGCTCAACCAAATCTCGTTCTTCAACCCCTTTTGACCACCAGTGGAGGGTCTTCGCCAAACTCGTGATCTGATCTTCAGAATAGCCAAACACCTTGGCCACTTCGCGGATGGCGCTTCGTCCGCGATAGCAAATCAGCGTAGCCGCCAATCCCGCCCGATCGCGGCCGTACTTTTCATAAACATATTGGATGACCTCTTCTCGACGCTCATGTTCAAAATCCACATCGATGTCTGGCGGCTCATTGCGCTCCTCCGAGACAAAGCGATCGAAGAGCAATTGATTTTTTGCGGGATCGACTGAGGTAATGCCCAAGCAATAGCAAATTGTGGAATTTGCCGCAGAGCCTCGGCCCTGGCACAAAATCGGGTCAACCTTGTTGCCGTCTTTGCCGACGCCGGAGCGCGCAAAGCGTACAATATCGGCTACAGTTAAAAAGTACGGGGCGTATTGAATACGCCCGACTATCTCGAGCTCTCTCTCAAGCGAGGTTCGCACCTTATCAGGTATCCCGCTCGGATATTTATCATGGGCGCCTTTCCAGGCCATCGAAACAAGAGCGTCTTGAGGATTTGAAAAACCTTCGCACGTTTCCTCTGGATATTCGTAGCGCAACTCATCCATGGAGAAAGCGACTTTGCTCAGGAAAGCTATGCTCTCTCCTACCGCCTCTGGCGCTTCCTCATAGAGACGCCGCATCTCCTTAGCCGGCTTTAAGTAACGTTCCGCATTGCTCTCCAAAAGCCCAACCGCCTCGCTAAGTTTCTGCTTTTCACGAATGCAGGTGACGACATCCAAAAGCGGACGCCGGCCGGGATGGTGGAAAAGAGGCTCCGTCGTTGCGAGCAATCGTGCGTTGGTTTGCCGAGCCAAGTTTTTTAGCTGGCGAATGCGGCGGCGATCTTCACCATTGAATCTGTATGGCGCCGCAAGCCAAATATCTCCCGAGGCTTGCCGCGCTTTCTGAATGTAGGGAGTAAGCGCTGAAGGCTCGTCGCCACTCTCGAATGCTGGAATAAGGATCGTCTGCAGCCCTTCGGCATATTTGAGATAGTCATCAAAATCTAAATAGCATTGTCCTTTTGGCGCTCGAAGGTTTCCCACCGTCAGCAAACGCGTGAGGCGAGCGTAAGCGGCGCGATCTTTTGGATAGACAATGAGATCCGGCGATCCATCGCGGAACACTAAACGCGCGCCTACGATGGTTTTTATGTCCGCGCTACTTTCTTGCTTTACAGCCTTTGCCTTTATATGAGCCCGCACGACGCCCGCCAGCGTATTGCGGTCGGCGATCCCAATCCCCACCAACCCAAGCGCCGCAGCTTGCTCAACGAACTCTTCCGGATGCGAGCCACTGCGCAAGAAAGAAAAGTTCGTGGTAACGCACAATTCAACGAAGCCGCTCATGCGAAGAGCCCGTGCACGAACCAGCGCGGCGGATCTTCGGTTTCCCCGTAGAGGCCTTCGCGAAAGAGCCAGTAGCGGCGGCCATCTTTATCTTCGACGCGGTAATAATCTCGCGTCAGTTCATCGCCCATCCAATCGCCGCTAATCCGTTCGGGGCCCTCCGCGCGCGCGACTTCCCGCAACACGCGCCGCCAGCGGAAACGGATGGGCGGCCCGTCAGGCACGGTAGCGAGTGCTTCAATCGATTGTGGCCGCGCAAACAAAGTGAGTGGACGGCGCATGACGCCATCGGGCGGCGGCCTGTGCTTGGTTTCGATCTTTTTGTCTTTGAGCGCTGGCCGCCAGCCGGCGGCGCGCTCTGGATTATGCACTTCCACGAGTTTGGGGCGCAGAACACGCTCCGCGCCGAGGCGCGCGCTCAGCACATCGACGATGGCGTTGACTTGTTCGGCACTGGCCGCCGCCTGCTCGACATCGACGAGTAAGCGCGAGCCTTCCCGTATGCTTTCCAGCTGCACAATATCGAGCCGTGCGGCTTCGATGCCGAATTCAGCGTTCAAGTTTTCCGCGGCGAGATTTAGCTTTTCGCGGAACAGCCTGAGCAACGATTTAACCGAGCGCTCTGGGCGACTGACACCAATCTCGATCACCCGATCGCGACCGTCGACGCCAAACAGGTGCAGCGCCGCGCGCCGCGCACCGGCCCCGCGAAGCTCAAGCTTTTGCACGGCGTCTTCGCAGAGATGCTTCGTGGCGACAAGGATGGTCTCGACGCTGAACAACGGCTCAAGAAAACGCCGGAGCGCGAACACAGGCGGCGGCGGGCGGCGAGGCGTCAACGCCTCAGTCGCGCGACCCAAAGCTTGATCGAGCCGCAGCATGGCGTGTTCGCCGGCGCGTGCGGCGAATGGAGCGCGAGGTTTATCGAGTAAGAGGCCAATGGTTTTGAGACCAACGCGCTTCAAGAGCGACGCCGCCGCTTCCTGCATGCGCAACGCTTCAATCGGCAGCGGCGCTAAAGTTTCCTTGAGATCATCTCCAGCGATGGCGCGCGAGCTGTAATGGGCAAGCGCCCACGCTGCGCCAGGGGTTGGCGCTAAAGCCGCACGCGCGCCGAAACCTTGAGCACGCAAGCGTGTAATGATCTGATCGCGCAGCGCCCGTTCGCCGCCGAACAGAGGCGCGCAGCCGGTAATGTCGAGGAAAAGCCCCTCGGGCGGATCGAGCACAACGATCGGCGTGAAGCGTTCGCACCAGGCTGCAATGTTATCGAGTGTGCGCGCATCTTCGTCGGGATCGGCTTCGACGGCGGCAAGCTTGGGATGAATGGCGCGCGCATCGGCGAGTGACATGGCGAGCCGCAAGCCGAGCGCAGAGGCGCGCGCATCCACGCCCGTCAGCAGAAAGGCCCCAGTTTCCTTGGTATAGACAGCGAGGGCGCGGCCCTCAGGCGCTTGCCCTGATCTGATCAGCCGGTCCGTGTTCAGGCGCGGCAGATAGATCGCGAGCCACACGCTCTTCATTGCTGACGCGCTTCCTGATGGAAAACCGGTTTCCACTTTTCCTGGAAGCGCTCTTCCAGGCGGTGCTCATGTGCGTTCCAATCGAGAATGAAGCATGCGCCAGCAGGACCTGCGCGCGAGCGAAGAAGTTCGAGTGCAAAGGCGGGCGGGCCAAGCTCTTCAGGCTCAGCGCCGCTTTGCGCGTAATCCACGCGCCACCGCGTCCAGGCGGCGCTGGCTTCGGTGCGCGGGCGAACGAGCAGGCAGTGCGAGCCATTGCGTTCAGCAAACAGCAGCAGCCGGCGCGTGGCTTTGAGATCGAGCGGCTTGCCGCGGCCGCTCAACGCGCAAACGACCACCGCACCGCGCGCAGCAAGCGCCTGCTCGGCCGCCCAGAGCGCCTCATCGCGTTTGGCGCAGCGAATGACGATCAGCTTTCTGGGATCGAGCCCGTATTGTGTGAGGCCGACCGGATAAGGCGCGCCATCTTCAGCGAACACGCCCTCTTCACCCGCCCAGATGACGCCCGGAGGACCAGCCCAGGATGCCGCCAAGGCTAAGGCAAAACCCAAGGCGGCGGTCTCCGCCCCAGGCCCTGCCGGGCAGAGCTCGTGGAGCGGCGCAGCCGCCATCTGGCCCAGGATTTCCTTGAAATCAGAGGCTTGGGGAAGCGGTGCAGCAGGGGCTGGACGCGAACTCATGTTCTCTATATGTTCTAAACTCTTGAGTCGCCTTCTTCAAGGGCCGCTATGCACGCCACTGCCTTGTTCGACACCGCCATCGGCCGCTGCGGCATCGCCTGGAGCGAGCGCGGGGTCATGGGTCTGCAACTGCCCGAACGCAGCGAGACCGCGACGCGCACACGCCTGATGCGCCACTGCCCAACGGCTGAGGACGCGACACCGCCGAAGCACATTCAGCGCGCGATGGAAGACATCGCCGCGTTGATGCGTGGCGAGAAGAAATCCCTGCGCGCCATTCAACTCGACATGAGCCGCGTCAACGGCTTTTGCGTCCGCGTTTACGAAACCACGCGCGCCATCCCGCCCGGCTCAACGCGCACCTACGGCGATATCGCTCGCGCCATCGGCGATCCGGACGGGGCGCGCGCGGTCGGACAAGCGCTAGGCCGCAATCCGTTCGCCATCATCGTGCCCTGTCATCGCGTGGTTGGCGCCAATGACAAGCTGGTCGGCTTTTCTGCGAACGGCGGCATCCGCACTAAGCTTAAGATGCTGAAGATCGAAGGCTGGCGCGAAAACGAACCGAGCTTGTTTGAAGAATTGGTCTAGCGATCCACGCCCTCTCACGCTGGCACACAAATCTCGCCAACAGCGCCAAGTCCTGCACCCATTCGCCGACCAAGTTACGGCGCCCATTTTGCACTCCTCGCCCCAAACGTTGGGAAGATGAGCCATGTCCGAGACGATGCAAACCGTTCGCCGCACCGCGTCGCAATCGATGACGATGCTCAAGGCAGCCACTGGCATGTCCGGTTCGCGCACGGACGTCTCGCCGATGCCGGCCAACGAACCCGTAGCCGCAGAATCTCATCCGGCCCCGACCATCCTCTCAGAAAACGCCGAGATGAAAGGCTCTATCACGACGACCGATAGCGTTGAGGTTCGCGGTAAACTCGAAGGGGATATCCGCGCCGCTTCGATCACGGTATGCGCCGGGGGCAAGGTCAAGGGCGATCTCGTTGCCGATGTGATCTTGATCCAAGGTCAAACCGAAGGCCGCATCCAGGCGCAAGACGTGCGCTTGCAAGCGGGCGCTAACGTAAGCGGGGAAATCGTGCACGGCTCGCTAGGCATCAATACCGCGGCGATCTTTGAAGGCACCATTAAGCGGCTCGCCGCAACGCCGGCCGCAACCGTCTGATCGGTCTCGCGGCGCGATAGCGGCGAAGTTCAGCGTGGCTAGCGGCCCGTCGGCAAGTCCTTGAACGCCACTCCTTTGTCGACGCGCACATCCTGGGGCAGCCCGAGCACGCGCTCAGCTAAGATGTTCTTCAAGATTTCGTCGGTGCCGCCGGCGATGCGTAGTCCGGGCGCGAACATGTAGCTCTGGTGGAACGCGCCTTCGAGCGGTGCGTATTCGGCATCGTTGATAATGCCATAATGATCGAGCGCTTCGATGGCGGTGTTGCCGATGTCCATCATTTGGTTGGCGTTGATCACTTTGCCGATCGAGCTTTCCGGGCCAGGCGTTTGGCCTTTCGACAGCGCCGTCATCGTCCGGAATTTCGCGAGCTTGTAGCCCTCGGCGCGCACAATCCAATCCGCCAACTTCATGCGGAAGGCCTCATCCTTGATGAGCGCGCCTTCGCCGCTCGGCGAATTGATGGTTTTCGCGAACTCGAAGATCTCCTTGTAGTCGGGTCCGTAGGAGCCGCCGACTGCAAGGCGCTCATTCATCAATGTCACCAGCGCGACGCCCCAGCCTTGTCCTGGCTCGCCCAAGCGGTTCTTGTCGGGGATACGGACATCCGTGAAGTACACTTCGTTGAAATCGCGCCCGCCTGACATTTGATGGATCGGACGCACGTCCACCCCTTTCGCCTTCATGTCGACGATGAACATGGTGAGGCCCTTGTGCTTCTCCACGTCCGGATTGGTGCGCACCAATAGAATGCCGAAATCAGAGAAATGGGCGCCCGTGGTCCAAACCTTCTGGCCGTTCACAACCCAATCATCGCCATCGCGCACAGCTTTGGTTTTTGATGCGGCCACGTCGGACCCGGCGCCGGGCTCGGAGAACAGCTGGCACCAAATCTCTTCACCGCGCAGGGCCTTCGCGACGTAGCGATCCTTCGTGGCTTCATCAGAAAACGCGATGACCGTCGGCACGCACATGCCCAAGCCAATCGCGAACACGCCAGCAGGCGCATCAAACTTGGCTTCTTCCTGATTGAAGATCACTGCGAAGATCGGCGGCAGACCGCGCCCACCTTGTTCTTTCGCCCAAGTGATGCCGGCGAAACCACCTTCAGCCTTCTTCTTCTGATAAGCCTTCGCCGCCTTCATGTACTCAGCTGGATTGAGCGAGCGGTTCATGCGGTCGTTCTCGGCCGCCTTCGGTTTGCAATTGGCTTCGAGAAACGCGCGCGCTTCGGCGCGAAACTTGGCTTCTTCGGGCGTGTCGTTGAAATCCATTTTTCGCTCCGATCAAACTTCGAGTGTCATGCGGCCGCGCAAGGGAAGCGCGTTCCACGCTTCCGCCAAGCGGTCAATTTCAGCGCGGATAGCGACGATCGCTTCCTCGCTGACGGTGATGGGTTGAGTGTCGCGCGCCGCACAGGTGGTAAGAAACATGTCGATTACCTCGGCAGGCGGCGGGCGCCCGCTCCAGCTGTCGGCCTGCATGGTCTCCACCAAACGCTCAACGGCCTCGCCCTCCGCTTCTTCGGTCATGCGGAAGGTCGCGGCCTCGCCGGCAGCGACGCGGTGGATGAAACCGTTGAGCTTCAGAACATGCTCGACGGCATAGTGAAACATGTCGTGCGGGATCGGCGGCTGCTTCGGGCAGGCGACCTCTTCGAGCGCGCCACCGCGATCGACGAACATCGCGTCGTACTTGCCCTCGCGCTTCTCAAAGATGATCTGCGCCATCACGCGGCGTTCCGCTGTTCGAGCCGCTTCACCAGCTTCTCTTTCCACACTGCTGGTGCGCCTGCCTGCACGGCCAACAATTTGGCGCGGCGGAAGAAGAGGTGGCAGTCGACATCCCAAGTGAAGCCCATGCCGCCATGCGTCTGGATGTTTTCCTTGGCGCACAGATAGTAGGCATCGCTCGCAGCCGCGCGCGATGCGGCTGCAGCGAACGGCAACTCCGCCGCCTCCGTCGAAAGCGCCCAGGCGCCGTAATAGGCGTTGGAGCGCGCCACTTCGATTGCGACGTACATGTCGGCGAGCTTGTGCTTGATTGCTTGAAACGAACCGATCTGGCGCGAGAAGGCGTAGCGGCCTTTGGCATAGTCCGTGGCCATCTCAAGGCACGCTTGGGAGCCGCCGACTTGTTCGAACGCCAGCAACACGGCGGCGCGGTCGAGAACAGCTTCCGCCAAGTCCCAGCCCTGGCCAGCCGCGCCAAGCCGCTCGGCTTTAGCGTTCTTGAACTCCAGTTTGGCGTGGCCACGCGTAGGATCAAGCGTCTTCAACGTCGTGCGCGTGACGCCCGCCTGGTTCAACTCGACCAGGACCAATGAAATGCCGCCACCGTCTTTCGCAACAACTACGGCATGGCTTGCGCAATCACCGTCAGTCACCGGGATCTTTGCGCCAGTCAGCACGCCGCCTTCGAACTTGGCCTGGATCGAGGCTGGCGTTGGCGCCCCCGGTCCTTCGGATAGTGCGAAGCATCCGATCAGATCTCCGCTTGCTACCTTGGGCAGCAACATCTTCTTTTGCGCGTCGCTGCCAGCCAGCATCAGCGCTTCGGCAAAGAAGTAAGCTGTCGATGAAAATGGAATTGGCGCCACCGCGCGCCCCAGCTCTTCCGCCAGCACGCAGAGTTCGAGCCGGCCAAGGCCCAGCCCGCCAAACTCTTCTGGAATGGCGGCGCCAAGCCAGCCAAGGTCGGCGACGCCCTTCCAGAGGTCGGCGTCGTAGGAAACCTTAGGGTCGTCCAGGACACGGCGCGTGACTTTGGCGCCTGCCTGCTCGGAGAGGAATTTGCGGGCTTGATCCTTCAAGCTCTTCTGGTCGTCGGAAAAATCGAAGTTCACGCCATCCTCCCGGCGCCCCGAGTACGTTCTTGGGCGCGTTCTTGGTTGCCGGGACCTTAACGCGCCTGCGCGCACGCCCGAAAGAGTGTCTTGGCGTCAATCTTTGTTCACGAAAGCTCAAGGCAGCTGTGTGTACGTTCCGTCCATTGGGCGGAGTATTTCATGGCTAAGGCTGTCTTCCATAAGGGCCAGCGCGTCTTCGTAAAGCCGGTGGCGACGTGGGCGGTGATCGAGAGCGTCAACCCGCAGTGGGTCAAAGGCGTCGAAGAGCCACTGCGGGTCACCTATAACACCGGCTTGGGCCGCGACTTCCAAGCCCACGAATTGGCCGCCGAAGAACAGGCGCCCGCCAAGCCCGACCTTATCGAAGTCGAAAACTGGCGCGTGCTGCGCGCCGTCAATCGACTCTCAGCCGACGCGCGTGATCCGCGTCATCCCAATCCGGGCACATTTCCTGTCGTTGTGACCGATGAGAAAGACTGGGGCGGCTGGCGCGTGCCGATGGCGGAGTACGACCGTGACCCCTCGCGCGTCGAGCATCAGGCGCGCGTGATCGCAAACGCGCTTCGGCTCATGCGGGTCGCCCGTGAGCTCATTGAGTTCGCGCAGGACAATCCTCACGAAACGCCCAATCAATTGTCCGATCTCGCCCGGCAGGCCGAAATGCTGATGGCGGCGATCTATCACGAAGCCACGCCCCGCATGAATGTGCCAGCTGCCGCGGCTGAATAACCTGCATTGATTTTCGACTGACTGCGGCTCATGTCAGGCCTTCACGGAGGCCTGAATGCGCGACGCTGAAAATGTAACGGTCCAGCTCTCGGACTATCAGCCGCCCGCATATTCCATCGACGAGATCGCCCTCGTCTTTTCGCTCGATCCCGACGCGACTTTAGTCGCTGCGCGCAGTCAGGTGCGGCGTTCTGGCGATGATGTTGTACCGCTGGTGCTCGATGGTAAGCGCCTTGAGCTTCAGAGCATCTCGATTGACGGCGAAGTGCTTGATCCCAGCGCCTACAGCGCCGATCCGGAAAAGCTGACGATCCACGCGCCGCCAGCGACCTTCCGTTTGGAAGTTGTCACACGCATCAGTCCCGCATCGAACACCGCGCTCGAAGGCCTCTACATGTCGGGCGGCCGCTTCTGCACCCAGTGCGAAGCGGAAGGCTTCCGCGCCATAACTTATTTCCTCGACCGCCCGGACGTACTTGCGCGCTACGCCGTGCGGGTCGAGGCCGACAAGGAAAAATATCCGACGCTCCTATCGAACGGGAATCTCACTGAGTCAGGAGAGATGGAGGGCGGACGCCATTTCGCGATCTGGGTCGATCCTCACCCCAAGCCCTCCTATCTGTTTGCCCTCTGCGCCGGCCGCTACGAATCCATTCACGACAACTTCACAACGAAGAGCGGCCGTAAGGTCGCACTCGGCATCTATGTCGATCCGGGCGACTCCGAACGCGCGCGTTACGCCATGGATGCATTGAAGCGCGCGATGAAGTGGGACGAAGACACGTTCAAGCGCGAATACGATCTCGACCTCTTCAACATCGTCGCCGTCCGTGACTTCAATTTCGGAGCTATGGAAAACAAGGGCCTCAACGTCTTCAACTCGTCGCTGATCCTGGCGGACGCTGAAACCGCGACGGACGCCGATTTTGAAGCGATCGAAGCGGTCGTCGGCCACGAATACTTCCACAACTGGACCGGCAATCGCATCACCTGCCGCGATTGGTTCCAGCTGTGCCTGAAAGAAGGGCTCACCGTTTATCGCGAGCAGGAATTCTGCGCGGATCAGCGCTCACGCCCGGTGCAACGCATTAAAGATGTGAAGCGCCTGCGCGCACGACAATTTGGCGAGGATGCGGGCCCGCTGGCGCATCCGGTTCGTCCCTCCAGCTATCAGAAGATCGACAACTTCTACACCGCCACCGTCTACGAAAAGGGCGGCGAAGTGATCCGCATGCTGAAGCGGATCATCGGCGAAGACGCCTTCGCGCGTGGCATGCAGCTCTACTTCGAGCGTCGCGACGGCACGGCCTCAACGGTAGAGGACTTCATCGCCTGCTTCGCTGAAACGTCAGGCCGCGATCTTTCGCAATTCATGCGCTGGTATGAACAAGCTGGCACGCCATCGGTGAAATCCCGCGGCCAGTACAACGCAAAGACCGGCGCCTACACGCTGACCGTCTCTCAGCACATCGCGCCGACGCCCGGCCAATCCACCAAAGCGCCCTCACCAATTCCGCTTTGGGCTTCGTTCATTGCGAAGGACGGCGCCCGCATCGCTGCGAAACTTGAAGGCGACACCATCTCACGGATCGAACATCAGCTTGTCCTAGACACAACGGAACGAACATTTCACTTCACCGACGTCATGGAGCAGCCAATTCCAGCCCTTTTGCGTGGCTTCTCCGCGCCGGTGACACTCGACGACGGCCTCTCGATCGAAGAACGCTTGGCGCAAATGGCGCACGACCCGGACCCCTTCACGCGATGGGAAGCAGGCCAATCCATCGCGCGCGAAATCATGTTGAGCGACGATGACGCGCGCGCACCCGCGCTGGCGACTGCATTGGGCCGCGAGCTCGATCGCGCACAGGAGGACCCTGCCTTTGCTGCGCTGGCGTTGCGGCTACCGGATTTAAGCGAATTGATCCTCGCCTCCGCTACGCCAGATCCGGAGCGCCTTTTTGTTGCCCGCGAGAGGTTGCGCCGCGTGGTCGCGATCTCGCACCGCGAGCGTCTCGAGAGTATCGCACGGCTCAAAGGCGAGCAGCCGTTCTCTCCAAGTGCGGAGGCCGCCGGGCGCCGCGCGCTGAAAAGCGCAGCGCTTGATCTGCTCTCATCGCTGGGCGCCGAAGAAGGTCCGGTCTTCAAAGAAGCGTTCGACAGCGCTGCCAGCATGACGGAGGCGGCGGCGGCTCTCGACGCGCTTGGCGCGTCGGGCAGCGAAGATTTCGATGACGCGCTTGAACGCTTCTATCTGAAGTGGCGCGAAAATCCGCTGGTCATCGATAAGTGGTTCGCCGTTCAGGCGGCCTCTCCGCGGGGCGATGCGCTCTCGCGCGTCGAACGCTTGCGCGCCCACGCTGATTTTAACTTGCGCAATCCAAACCGCGTGCGGGCTCTCGCCGCGTCCTTCGCCATGCGCAACCCACGCGCCTTCCACACCGCCGACGGCGCGGGTTATCGGTTCCTCGCCAGTCTGGCGGAAGTAATTGATCCCATGAACCCAGCACTCGCGGCCCGCCTGCTCACACCGTTTGAATCCTGGAAACGATTCGATTCGGGTCGTCAACACCATGCGCGCGCGGCATTGGAACGCCTAAAGGCGCTGCCGCAGCTCTCGAAAAACATACGAGAAGTCGTCGAACGCACCTTAGCCTGAGATAATTTGGGCGCACTTCAACGCACCTGCGGAAACCGTCCGCATACGGCTCGACAGGGCCTTTAAGCAATCGTTACCATTTGCACTCTTCAGAAGCGTCACACGGCGATTCGGGGCGGCCGGGGAAACCTTCTTTGTCGAATGCAACTTCCCACGAGGTAGGCGTCGCCGCGCCCACCGACAAAGGCAGCAGGCCGTTCATGGCGCTGGTGGCCGTGTTCACGTTTGCCTTCACGGCGGCAATCGGCCTGCAAATCAAAGCACATCACGACAGCGCCGAGAGTGCGATCCTCGATGCGCAAGGCGCCGCAACTGCGCTCGTCGCAGAACGCATCAACGCAAACATTGGCGTAGCGTTGGGCAGCACTACCGGCGTGACGCAATTCGCGGTGGGTGGCGGCAGCGCGACGGATATAGCCAGTGCCGCCGCGCATTCACCGCCCATCACCGCAGCTGCCGTTGCAAGCCGGAGCGGCGGCGTTCAGGCCATAACCGATCCCGCTCGGACTTTGCTCGTTACGACCGCCTTGCGTGAGGCCGGCGCCGCGCGCGTTTGGGTTGGCGCGCCAGACATGGGCCGCAACACCACGGCGCCGGTGGTTATCCGCCAAAGCGGCGATACCGCGGTCGTGGCGGTGATAGATGCGAACCAATTGGTTCCACACTTTGATGACAGCGCCCGCGTGTTGATCGCCTCCAACACTGGCGTGGTGATATATGCGTCGCCCGCGCTCATCGCGGCCGGCGCACATGCGCAGCAGCAATTGCAAATCGCCACCGCCCACAACGCCGGCGCCATCGTCACCGATTCAAGCGGGCAATCGTGGGCTGCGGCCCAGACAGACGCGACCGGCGGCATGCGCGTCGCAGTGGCGACAGCAGCGCCATCCGCGTTGGATTTGTGGATGGCTGCAGTAACCCGCTTTGCATTGGTCGCGGCGGCGCCGCTCGCGGCAATGGGCGTGCTCTACATGCTGATGCGCCAAAACGCACAGCGTGCCCGCATGGCGGAAGCGGAAGCACAGCGTGTCGAGACACATTTCCGCATCGCCGCGGACGGCGCCAAAGTGGGCGTTATTGAGTGGCGTCCGGGCAGCGACGAGATCCAGCTCTCCGAGCAAGCCGCGCGTCTGCTTGGCGCAGTGCGCGACATGCTCCCTCTGCGCGATTTGCTTGGACTCATTGTCGCCGAGGATCGCTTCGCAGTTGAGGAGGAATTTCGGCGCGCGCGGCAATCGGGTCTGCTCGACGCACGCTTCCGTGCGGCGCGCGGCAACGGCTACGCGTGGATCGAGATTCGCGGCGCATCAGTAGAAGACGCCAGCGGACGCGCTGAAACCCGCCTCTTCGGCACGGTGATCGACGCGACGCAACACCATGAGGCCGAAGCCCGGGTGTCGCGCCTCGAGCGCCAATTGCGGGCCGCTATCGAGAATTTCTCAGGGCCGTTTGCACTTTGGGATTCACGCCGTCGCCTTCTGCTATGGAACCAGAGCTTCGCCACGACTTTCAAGCTCGGACCGGAGTTATTACGCGCACGCGTTTCGTATGAAGCGGTGGCAGCGGCTTCCGCCGCCAATATCCGTCGCGAGAAGCATGACGCCGCCAATCCCGACGTGCGGGTGATTGAACTCAACAGCGGCGAGTGGCTGCACATCGTCGAGCGCCGTGCTGCCGACGGCGGCATTATCACGGTTGGCGTGGACATTACGCCGCTGAAGCGCAAGGAAGAGGAACTTGCGCGCAATGAGCGGCGCCTATCAGACTCTCTCAGCCGCGCCGAAAGCCAGGAATATCGGATTAAGGCGCTGGCGCGCGAGGCACACGAAGAGCGCCAGAAGGCGGAAGAAGCCAGCCGAGCCAAGAGCACCTTCCTCGCGAACATGAGCCACGAGTTGCGCACGCCGCTCAACGCGGTGATCGGCTTCTCCGAGATCATGGCGGGTGAACTGTTTGGCGTGCTCGGCAATCCGCAGTACAAGCAATATGCACAAGACATTTTCGACAGCGGCAACCACCTGCTCGATCTGATCAACGACATCCTCGACATGGCCAAGATCGAGGCCGGCAAGCTGACTTTGGCGCCCCGGCCGCTTGATCCGATGATTGCGATTGATCAGGCTGTCCGTCTCACCAAGCGCCGCGCTGAGGAAAAGGGCCTATCGATCGTCACCGAAGCAGAGAACCTGCCGGAGATTGAGGCTGACCACCGCGCGGTGAAGCAGATTTTACTAAACCTGCTTTCCAACGCCGTGAAGTTTACCGACAAAGGTGCGATCATGGTGCATGGTCGCGCGGGTCCGGACAGCTTGACGCTGCGCGTGATAGACACCGGCTGCGGCATTCCGCCGGAACACTTGCCGCGCCTAGCGCGGCCGTTCGAACAAGTCGAACAAGAACTGGCGCGCAACAACTCAGGTACCGGCCTCGGTCTGGCGCTCACCAAGTCGCTCGCTGAAATGCATGGCGGCAAGCTCTCCATCCAAAGCGAAGTCGGCCGCGGCACCATCGTCACCGTGACCTTGCCGCGCACATTCGGCGGTCGTCGTGAGCCGGAAGCCACCGCCGCGGAGTAGTGCTAGGGCGTGAGACCTTGTTGCTCACGCCGTTGCTCGCGACCCTGGCGAATGTGTTCCCTTACGGATTCGCGGAACCTTTGGCGCGGCGTCAGCGCGTCCTGCTGAGCCGGATCGCCTGTTACAGGTTGAGCAACGGCGTTGCGCATCGCAGCACGTCGAATCGGCCCAGCGTTGCGCAATGCAAGGACAGCCACCCGCCGCTCTTCCGGCGACATCTGCGCGAACGCGTCGATCATGCTGTTGTGAAACGCGGCGAGAGCCGCGTCGTCGGACGATCGTACTCGTGCGAAGGCTGTTCGAACGCGCGCCGCATCGAACGGTTCTGTCGCCGCTGCATCGAACGCATCCCGGCGCGCCTGCGCCGCCTGCTGGCGAAGCGCGCGCGTCTCAGTCCACGTCCGCGCCAGCTGATCGCGCACCTTGGCGCGAGTCTCCTGCGGCAGCGACGCCATCATGGCGCGCGGCCCAGGCAATCTTGTGGCCGTTGCTGGTGCGGCGCGCTCAATCCGAACGCCGGACGTGTACGCCCCGATCGCCGTGCCCGCGATCAGAAGATTGACCGCGACGGACACGAACAAGAGCGTCCGCCAAGGGAAGGTCCGCTCGCTCATCCCGGGTCTCCAATATCATTGATCACGGGTGGGGCTTCAAAGGCCGCGGCGAAATAGTCGTCTTGGTCCGCCGACGGCGCAGCGAGCGCGCCCCCGCTGTAGCCGATCAGCACGCCGAGCAGCGTGCATGCCGCCAGCGCCCAACCAGCCGGAGCGAAACTCGTCTGCTTCGGCGCCAAACGCGCACGCGGCGCCGCTGCGACCAGGCGGTTGATGAGATCAGCACTGGCGGCAGGCGCGGCGCTTGCCCAATTCAATTTAGCGTCGAGGGCGTATGCGGCATTCAAGAGCGGCGCGAGCGCGTCGGCGTTGTCGTGCGCGAACGCCTCGCCGGTGGCGCGCTCATCCTGCGGCCAGCGGCGGAACTCCGCGCCGTAGGCGTCCAGCAAATACTCGAACCGGGCCCGGTCCATGATCCTTCCTTCCCTCACCCGCGCGACGCGCCATCCGCGTCGTCAATCAAATCGTGCGCCACATCCGCCAAGGCGGCCTTCAGCGATCGCCGCCCGCGCGCGAGCAGCGATTCAAGAGCTTCAACGCTGATCTCCAGCGCTTCCGCCGCGGCGATGTTGGTCAGGTCCTGAAAATGCACCAGTGAGATGGCCGCGCGCTGGCGTTCCGGCAGCGCCGACAGGGCGGCGTTCACTACCGCCGCGCGCTGCCGCGCCAACCATGCTTCGCCCGCCAAGGGCGCTGGATCGGCGACCGCCATGCCCGCGTCGGGATCAGGCTTTTCACGCCGCCTGCGCATCCGGTCATAACAAAGGTTGATCGCCACCCGGTGCATCCAGGTTTCAAATTTGGCCGCACCCGGCCGCCATTTCGGCGCCTCACGCCACACGCGCAGAAACACTTCCTGCGCCACATCCTCTGCCTCGGCGCCATCGTTCAACATGCGCCGCGCCAGCCCGACCATTTTCGGCAGGTGTTTGCGGACGAGCGTTTCGGCGGCGCGGACATTGCCCGCACCAGCTAGCCGGACGGTCTCGGCGTCCGGATCGATCATCAGCCGCACACCTCCCGTTAGCGGGCGCCTCCGCGGCGGCCTGAATCAGTTTGAACGAACCTACCCCTTCAATCCGTCGCCCACCGCGCCGATTAACTGAACAAATGCCGCGCGAACCTCGGCTTGAACCCCGTGCAGCCGCGCTTCAAGCGCTTCAAAGTCAGCCGCACCGCCAATCTGGGCCAAGCGCGCCTTGAGTGGCGCGGGCCAGGATTCGGGCGCGCTGCTGCTCACCACGCTGACGCGCAGCGTTTGGTTGAGGTCGCTAAACAGCGCAAACGCCCGCCGCAAAGTTGCGCCCATCTCCGGCTGCAGCACGCCGCCCTCCATCAACCTATCGAGCGCGATGCCAGTGTTCTGAGCCAACAGGTTAGAGCGGCCGTTGGTCAGCTGCAGCGTTTGGGCGATAAACTCCAGATCAACAAAGCCGCCGGGCGCGAGTTTCAAATCCCAGATGCTACGCGCGGCGCGTTCGCGCTGCATAAGACTGCGCATATCCTGGACATCGCGAAGCACCTTTTCGCGATCGTGCGGACGGCTGATCGCGGCGCGCGCCGTCTCGGTTACTTTCGCACCAAGCGCAGCATCGCCACCTACTGCACGCAAACGCGTCAGCGCGAGCAGCTCCCAGGTCCATGCTTCTTCCGCGTAATAGCGCTCAAAGGATGAGAGGCGCACAGCCACCGGCCCCTTTGATCCGGACGGCCGCAGCTTGGTGTCGACCTCGTAGAGAGAGCCTTCTTCCGTCGGCGCGGAGAGCGCTGTGATGAGGCGCTGCGTCAGCTTGGTGTAGAAGTCCCCGGCGTTCGCCGCGTCCGCGGACGCTTCGTACACCAACATGAGATCCAAGTCGGAACGCGACGACAACTCCACGCCGCCAAACTTTCCGAGCGCCAACACACAGAAGGCGCCAGGCTGTGCCCCTACAGCGCGCTCGGTTTCCGCAAGCGCGGCATCGGCCATAGCGACAACGCACGCCTCTGCGAGATCAGCGCGCGCCGCGCCCACTTCTTCCGAGCCCGCGAGCCCGTCGAGGAGCTGCACGTTGATGCGAAACGCCTCTTCGCGCTGAAACCGCCGCGCGGCGTTCAAGCGTGCTTCAAACGTCGTCTCACTCGTTAAGCGCCGCCGCAATTCCTGAGCGCGTGCGCCAGCCTGATCGCCACGCATCGACGTCGCAAACCGCGGCTCGATGACAGAGTCCAGCAAGGCAGGCCGCATGGAAAGGGCGTCGGCTTGCCGCGGCGCGATCGAAAGCACGCGCGCCAACAGATCAAGGAACTGCGGCCGCGCATCCAACAGCGCCAGCACCTGCACCCCGGCTGAGAGACCAGCAAAGAACGATGCAAAACGTGCGAATGCCTGATCCGGATCGCCAGCGTTCGAAAGCGCGCGCAGCAGTTTTGGCGTCAAGCGCGTCAGCAATTCACGGGCGCGCTCGGATCGCATGGCGCGGATGCGACCATGGTGCCAGCCGCGAATGGTCTGGCTCACAATTGCCGCATCCCTAAAGCCGAGCTTCCCAATCGTGCTCAGCGTTTCCGCATTGTCGTCGACGCCCGTAAAACTAAGGCTGCCCAGCGGATCGGCGAGACTTTCGCCGCTTCCGAACAATTGCTGGTCGATGTCCGCAACAACGCGCCGCCACTCGATAACCGCGGCATCGAGCGCGGCGAGCGATTCAAACCCTGCAAGCGCCGCCACGCGGGCACGCATCTCTGGATCACCCGGCAGACGATGCGTTTGAGTGTCTTCCAGCATCTGCACGCGATGTTCGATTTCGCGGAAGAAGACGTAAGCCTGGCTAAGCGCATCGCGTGCTTCGGGCGCGATGGCCTTCGCTTCCGTCAAAGCAGAAAGCGCTGCCAGCGTGCCGGATTTTCGAAGCTCGCGATTGCGTCCGCCAAGGATCAACTGCTGGGTTTGCGCGAACAGTTCGATGTCGCGGATGCCGCCGCGGCCGAGCTTCACATCGAAAACCGGATCGCCCAGCTCTGCGCTCTTATGCGCCGAGAGAATTTGGCGCTTGATGGAATGCACATCCTCGACCGCCGCGAAGTCGAGATGTTTGCGCCAGATGAAGGAGTCCAAGGTCGAAAGAAACGCCTTGCCGCATTCGAGATCGCCAGCCGCCGCGCGCGCTTTGATAAACGCGGCACGTTCCCAGTTCTGGCCGAGATTTTGGTAGTAGAGTTCGGCGGAGGTGATCGAGACGGCGACCGGCGTCGATCCAGGATCGGGACGGAGACGTAAGTCCGTTCGAAACACATAGCCGTCGGCGGTGACCTCTTCGAGCGTACGCACCAGCGGCGCAACCAATCGAACCGCGGCGACACGCGGCTCACGCGCACCGGCGGATGCGAGCAATTCAGCGTCGAAGAAGACAGAGAAGTCGATGTCGCTGGAATAGTTCAGCTCGCAGGCGCCCATCTTGCCCATGGCGATGAGCGCGACGCCGGGCGCGCGCGGCTCGTCACCCAGAGCAATCTCGCCCTTTTGCGCGAGCTCGCGTGCGGCAACCGCAAACGCTGCCCGCAACGCGGCGTCGGCGAAATCCGTGATGGCGCCGGTGACACGCTCGAGCGGCCACGCGCGCGACAAGTCGGCGATGGCGGTAGCCAGGTGGATTTGATCCTTGGCGAGCCGCAGCCGCCGCATGGCCTCGTCAATTGCCGGTGGATCGGCGGCAATCGCCTTGGCTGCATCGAGCGCCGCATCCACCATGCGCTGCGGCCAATGATCGTCGATATCGATCAGGAGATCGTCGCGGCGCGTGATCAGGCGCTTCAGATAGGGCGCATGTTGCGCAGCAGAGGCCGCCGCTCGCGCCAACGACGTGCCTGCGAATGGCGACGGCGCTACATCGGTGGCGAGCGCCGCACCAACACCGGCGCTCACCGCGTCATCTCCAGCGCCGGCAACACCAAAGCTGCACACAAGCCTTTGCCATCTTCGCCAAGTCCGTCGCGCAGGTGCAGTCCACCGCGATGCAAACGCGCAACCGCGGCCACCAAGCTCAACCCAAGCCCGGCCCCTGGCGTCGTGCGCGCACCTTCCAGACGCACGAAGCGCTCGACAACGCGATCACGTTCCGCAGGCGCCACACCCGGCCCGTCATCCAAGACGTCGATTTCGACTCGTCCATCCGCACGCTGCGTGGCGCGCACTTCGACGCGCCCGCCTGAGGGCGTGTACTTCAAGGCGTTTTCAACGAGGTTCGACACGGCCTGGGTGAACAGCCCCTGATCGCCGCGCACGGCGAGGTTCTCGTTCACTTGTGAACTGAATCTGAGGCCTTGCTCCTCAGCGGCGGGTTCGTAAAACTCCGTGAGTTCGCGCAAGATGTCCGTGACGTTGACACGCTCCAGCCGCCAATTACTCGCCGCTTCGACACGAGCCAGGCGCAAGATTGCGGCGAACATGTCGAGCAATCGATCGGCCTCCTCTACAGCCTTACGCAGCGCCTCGCGGTCGGCCTCGGAATTTGGCGGCGCTTCGAGCGCGGTTTCCAACTTGTGACGAAACCGCGTGAGCGGCGAGCGCAGATCGTGTGCAATGGCGTCGCCGGCTGTTCGCGTCGTCTGCATCAAAGATTCGATACGATCGAGCATGCCATTCATGGCTTGCGCGAGTTCGTCGAATTCATCGCCGATCCCAAGCACCGGCGCACGGCGCGTGAGATCGCCGTCCATCACTTCGCGCGCAGTGCCTGCCAGCACCTCCGCGCGCCGCGCTGCCTGCCAAGCCGCAAGCAAGCCGCTGATCACCGAGAGTGCGAGGCCGAGGATTGCTACTGTCCACAAAGCGCGGGTGACACGGCCCGCGATAAATGCGGTGTCCCCCAGATCGCGCGCCACCACCAAGATCGGACCGCTTAGCAGTCTCCCCATGCGCCCGCGCGCGCGCACGTGTGTCGGACCTCCATCACCGGTGTTGCGATCAAAGCTGAAATCGATGCGCTGCGGGCTGCTGCCCGGAACGGACGGCAAGGTCGGCAGATCGCCGGCGATCACGTGGCCGCTGCTTTCCGCCAGAATGTAGAGCATGGGTCCGGGCCGCGCAGCGCGCTCCACGACTTCCTGGCTCAAACGGCGGATGCCGCCTTCCGCGTAGGAGCGCTCAAGCGAGGAATATTCCTGATCGGCCAGCACATCCGAGTCACGAATGAGCTGTCCAGCCGTTTCAAAATACACGTAGAGCAGAAGTGCTACGACAAAGCCCAACACAACTCCGGCTTGGACGAGGCCAAGCCGGAACGTGGTTGTCTTTAAAAGTGCGCCGAGGTCTGGCCTCATCCCTCCAGACGATAGCCCGAGCCTCTGACTGTGTGCAGCAGAGATTGCGGGAAATCGCGGTCGATCTTGGAGCGAAGGCGTGAAATGTGAACGTCGATGACGTTCGTTTGCGGGTCGAAATGGTAGTCCCACACGTTTTCGAGCAGCATTTTGCGCGTCACCGTCTGGCCGGCATGGCGCATCAGATACTCAAGCAGACGGAACTCCCGCGGTTGCAGGTCGAGCTTCTTGCCACCGCGCTTCACGGTGCGGGCCAACAAATCCATCTCGAGATCGCCAACCGCGAGCCGCGTTTGTGGTTCGCGATCACGACCGTTCCACAGCGCGCGAACGCGCGCGAGTAGTTCGCGCGTTGAGAACGGTTTGCCAAGATAGTCGTTAGCCCCGGCATTTAGGCCCTCGACACGATGATCCTCATCGTGAAGTGCCGAAAGGATCAACACCGGCGTCGAGACGCCCTGATCCCGCAGATCGCGCACCACCGATACACCGAGTTTCTTCGGGAGCATGCGATCGAGCACGATAACGTCGTAACCGCCGTCCGCCGCCATCGACTGGCCAAGTTCGCCGTCGCCGGCGATGTCAACCGAGTGATCGTCGGCGGTGAGCGACGCCTTTAGGCTTTCAGCCATGTCGGCGTCGTCTTCCACCAGAAGAACCCGCATCGTCTTCATCCCACTAACCCTGTCCCACGTCCGCTGCGACGAAGCGACGGCCGCCGCGGCCGTACACCTGCATCAACAGCGGCCGTCCGGCACGCCGCGCTTGATCTGCCGCAGCCGTCAGCTCCTGCGGCGTCCGGACTGTCCGCCCACCCGCCTGAAGGATAACGTCGCCTACCGTCACGCCTTTGTCGAGCAAGCCGCTCGATTGATCCATCGCGGTGATCACCACGCCAGATTCATTGGCGTTCAGCTGAAATTGCGTGCGCTCGGCCGGCGTGATCGGACGAACTGTGACACCCAATGCGCCCTGCACCACGTTTGGCTGCTGCGGGGTGACGTTTTGATTGTTGTTCGTGCCGCCGTCCGCGCTGGCGAGTTGCTGTTCGGATGGCCGTTCGCGCGGCTGGATGGAAACCGTGCGCCGCTGGCCATTGCGGAGCAATTCCATTCGCGAGTTTTGGCCGATAGGAGTCGCACCAACGCGTTGCGTCAGGTCGCGGCTATCTTGAATCTGCTGGCCATTATACGTGAGGATCACGTCGCCTTGCTGGATGCCAGCACGCGCGGCCGGACCATCAGCCACGACCGCGCCAACAAGTGCGCCGTGCGAGTTGGGTAGACCTACGCTGTGGGCGATATCGTCATCCAGCTGTTGGATCGAAACACCGATCCACCCGCGCGTCACCCGCCCGCCATGCAGCAGCTGCTGAACGACTTGGCGGGCAACATTTGACGGAATGGCGAAGCCGATGCCGACGCTACCGCCGGTCGGCGAATAGATGGCGCTGTTCACGCCAATAACGTTGCCGGCGAGGTCGAAGGTCGGACCACCGGAATTGCCGCGATTGATCGGCGCGTCGATCTGCATGTAATCGACATAAGCGGACGAGCCAGCGTCACGCCGACCGATCGCGGAGACGATGCCAGCTGTCGCGGTGCCGTCCAGGCCGAAAGGATTGCCGACGGCGACAACCCAATCACCGACACGCACATGCGTGGCGTCGTCGAACGTCACGTACGGGAAATGCCCGCCACCGCGAACACGAATGACAGCGAGATCGGTCAGTTCGTCAGAGCCAACGATATCCGCAGGAATATCGCGGCCGTCGCTGGTGTGGATGGTGATTCCTTCGGCGCCGTCGATGACGTGATGATTTGTGACAATGGTGCCGTTGCCATCGATGAAGAAACCCGACCCGAGCGCGACGGGCGCAGGTTGCGGACGACCGGGTTGGCCGCGGAAGAATTGTTCAAAGCCCGGAGGCAAGCCCTCAAGTGAGGGACCCTGCGCCGCGTCTGGCCGCTGGCGCACTGAGATCGAGACCACCGCGGGACGAACGTGCTCGATCAAATTGGCGAAGCTCATCGGCGCGCCGCCCGGAGGGGCGACCGGCGCGGGCTGAATCTCTTGTGCATGGGCCGGCCGCGCCATCAGCGCTGGAGCGGCTGCAAAACCGGCAAACAGCGCCATGGCGGAAGCGCCGGCGATCAGCGTGCGGCGAAGAAATGAGACAGAACTGGCGTCAGACATGAATACCCTCAACAGGACGCTAATGAATTGGAGGCCGATCCCATGGACGGTCTTCAGCCCCACCTTAGCTTGCCTTTGTGCCGCGTAAGAGCGGTTTTAGGCGAACTTGCGACTGATCTGGGCAGAACTCGGCGGCTTTTTTAGGATTGGGCAGCGCGCCGGGCGCCATTTGACGCACTTGATCGTCTGCTCGTCGCTTAGCGCTCATCTTCCTCGGGTGCGAGATCGGGGGCGTTTTGCCGCCTTCGGAACACGCCTACTGTGATAAGCCCTGCCGCAATGAGAAGAAACGGTGACGCCCAAAGCGCCCAAGTGCGCGCGTCCCAGGGCGGACGGAAGAGTACGAAATCGCCATAGCGCTGGCGGAAGAAGGCGCGGATCTGGTCGTCGCTGTCACCCGCCACGATGCGCTCGCGCACGAGGGCGCGCATGTCGCCGGCAATGTCAGCCGTCGATTGCGCGATCGGCTCATTCTGGCACTGCACGCAGCGGATTTCCATTTCAAGCGCATCGGCGCGCGCCTCAAGCGCCGGATTGCCCAGCGCCGCCGGCGCGGCAACCGCTATGAGCAGAGCGACAAGTCTCATGCGCTCACCTTTCGCCGACGCGCGAGCGCAATCAGGCTCAAGATGCCGCCAATGCCCATCATCAGCGCGCCTGCGAAAATGAACTGCACCATCGGGTTATGATAAAGTCGAAGTCCCCACGCCCCATTGCTGTTTCGCACCGGCTCTCCCAGCGCCACGTAGAGATCGCCGTCGAGGCCCGTGAGAATGCCGACCTCCGTCGTCGGCATTGGTGACGTGGAATAGAAGCGGCGTTCCGTCGCCAGCGGCACGGCATCGCCATCGTGATCGACGCGAAGGCTCGCCCGCGTCGCCTCGTAATTCGGCCCGTCGGCATCGGCGACCGTCAACAACGTGATGCGCCTGTCGGCGAAATCCACGCCTTGGCCCGGCGCCAACGCGACGGCGCGTTCCGAACGAAAGGCCGTTTCGGAAATCGCACCGATGGTCAGCACGCCCGCGCCGATGTGGGCGATACTCATTGACCACACCGCCAACGGCAGTGCCGCAATCTTCGCTAACGTGCGCCCTTCGCCGCGACGCGCACGCGTCCAAAGATAGGTGAAGCCGCCGGCCACGAGCCACACGCCGATGGCCACGCCAATCGCCGGCGCCACGCGCCATTGCGTGAAGGCCAGCGTTGCCAGAAGCGTGATAGCAACGAGCGCCGCAGCCGGCGCTAGACGCATCAGCACAGCGCGCAGGTCGCCCACACGCCACGTCAGCATCGGTCCAACCGGCAGCAGCACGAACAGCAAGCCGAGCAACGGCGCGACGGTCATATTGAAGAATGGCGGGCCGACCGAAATCAAGCCACCGCCTGCGGCCTCGACGATCAGCGGGTAAAGCGTGCCAATCAGCACAACGCCTGCCGCCACGGCGAGCCCGAAATTATTCCAAACCAGCATGCTCTCGCGGCTGATCGCCGCGAACCCTGCCGCACGGCTAAGTTTTGGCGCACGCCATCCGTAAAGCCCGAAGCCTGCGCCTAAAGCGATGCCGAGCAGAACAAGCACTGCAATCCCCCGCCGCGGATCGACTGCAAACGCATGCACGGAGGTCAAAACGCCGGAGCGCACCAGAAAGGTGCCGAGCAGTGCGAACCCAAAGCCCATGATCGCCAGCAGGATAGTCCACGACGCCAGCGATCCGCGCCGCTCGGTGACGATGGCTGAATGGACCAGCGCGCACGCGGCGAGCCACGGCATGAAGCTGGCGTTCTCAACCGGATCCCAGAACCACCAGCCGCCCCAACCCAGTTCGTAATATGCCCAGTACGAACCGAGTGCGATGCCAACCGTGAGGCACGTCCACGCCGCAAGCGTCCACGGCCGCAGCGCCTTCGCCCACGCTTGGTCGGCGCGGCCTTCGATCAAAGCGGCAAGCGCCAACGAGAACGGCACGCTCATGCCGACATAGCCCAGATAAAGCATCGGCGGATGCACAGCGAGGGCGGGATCCTGCAACAGCGGATTGAGCCCCGCGCCCTGCAATGGTGCTGGATCAAGACGTGCGAACGGGTTCGAGAGAAACAGCGTGTACACAAGCGCGCCTGCCGTCACCAAGCCCTGCACGCCTACGGCCTTGGACCAGACGGCCAAGCTCTGCTTGCCGCGTGCACTCGCCAGCACCGCGCCAAACACAGAAGACACCAAACACCACAAGAGCATCGAGCCTTCGTGATTTCCCCAGGCGCCGGCGATTTTGTAGATGAGCGGCTTGTCGGTGTGCGAATTATTGGCGACGACGGCAACGGAAAAATCCGAACGCACGTATGAGACGATCAAACTAACAAACGCGACGAAGCATGCCGCCGCCACACACTGCGCAATCGCCCTCAGCGCAGCAGCGCGCGAGTCACGCTTCGACGAAGCCAGTCCCAACGCGCCTTGCGCCAAGCTCATGGCCAGCGTGAGACACAGGGCGAACGCGCCGATCTCCGGGATCACTGCGGACCCTTCCACTCGCCGCGGCGGCGCAGCGCCTCAACAACCTCGCGCGGCATGTAGCGCTCATCGTGCTTGGCGAGGACACGTTCGGCGATGAATGCTTGACCAGGAGACCAACTCCCCTCCGCGACGACGCCTTGGCCCTCGCGGAAGAGGTCAGGCAGCAATCCGTCGTAACGAACATCAACGCGCGTCGCGCCGTCGGTGACAACGAAACTCGTAACCCCATTGTCGTCGCGATGAATGCTGCCGGGTAACACCAGCCCGCCCAGCCTAATGCGCTGACCAGCGTGCGCCTTCTGCGCCAATTCCGACGGCGCCACGAAATACACGATGGAGTCACGCAAGCCTGCGAACGTCAGCGCTGCTGCAAGGACGAGCACCGCGCCTGCTGCGCTGATCATCATCAATCGCTGATCCCGGCGCCGCACCCTCTACTCCTGCCGCTGTTCGCCGGCGCGCACGCCGTTGATCAGGCCTTCGCACATCTGCGCAGGCGCGCCGCGCGCCACCGCCTGAGCGCACAAGCGCCGAACGTCATCAACGCGTCCGGCCTGCGCCGCCGCCAGCGACTGATAGATCCAGGGCGCGGCATCTTCGCTTGCGGCTGAAGCCTGCTGGAAGAGCAAAAGCGCCTCTGGGGTCACTCGACCATTGTTGGTCGCGACCATCGAGCGCCCAAGGCCCATCATGGCTTCCGTCGAACGTGGATCACGCCGAAGCGCCGCGTCGAATTCTCGCCCAGCCTCCTGCGCTCGCTCCTGATCCAACAACAGTCGACCTGCGATCAGATGCGGTCGTGGATCGGTTGGGCGCGCGCGCCCCGCCTGGTCCAACACCACCAGCCATTCTTCCGCGCTGAAGGTGTTGATGTCGCGATGGCGCAGCGCTTCGAGTCGAGCACTGAATGGCGCGTCAGGCAATTCAGGCCGTCCAACAATGAGGTAGGCGACGAGCGCGATCAGCGCGACGCCTCCGCAGCTCAGGAGCGCCGGCATTGGCGTCGCCGCGCCGCCGCCCGCAAGGCGATAGGCGCGCAGCGTCCAGCCCGCTGCAGACGCCGTCATCAACGCCGCGATGACCAGAACGATGATCGAATTCGTCACGGCCGTTCCCTAGCCTGCTTCGCGAAGGCGCGAAATCCGCGTCCTCGCCGCAGCTAGTCGGTAGCCGGCAGCAGCAGACGCGCTTTGAGGCCGCCCAGATGCCCGCGTTCGAAGAGCAACTGGCCGCCATAGAGGTCGACCGTCTCTTTCAGAATTGAAAGCCCGAGCCCTTGACCGGGTGCAGCCTCATCCAACCGCGTTCCCCGCGCCATGGCTCGCTCAATATCGGGCTCGGAAAGACCGGGGCCATCGTCTTCCACGATGATCTCGAAGAGGCCATTGCTTTGGAACGAAGGCAGCAGGCGCACAACCACCGTGCTCTTGCCGTACTTGCAGGCGTTGTCGAGCAGATTGGCAACCATTTCCAACAGGTCTTCTCGTTCGCCACGGAAGGTGACGTCGCTCTCGGCTTCGATGGAAATGTCCATCGCTTTCAGGTGATCGTATTTCTGCTCCATCATAAAAACGAGGTCGTCGAGGTTTTGCCGGACCGGCGTGCGATATGCGATCGTCGCGGCCTGCGGCCCCGCAAGAGCGCCCGCACGCGCCGCAACCCGTGCGCGCCGCAGCTGACGCTCGACGAAGCCCTCCATCTCCTCGATCGATTGCTTCATCACTGTCTCGTCGCTACTCGAGGCACCTGAAGTGGCATTCTTCAATACGGCGATTGGCGTCTTCAGCGCGTGCGCAAGATTGCCGACATGGCGGCGCGCGCGTTCAACGACTTCGCGATTGTGATCGACGAGCGCGTTCAACTCTTGCGTTACTGGCTGCAGCTCTGCGGGATATTCGCCCGCCAAGCGCTCGCTTTGCCCGCGGCGAACATCGGCGATATCGCGTTGCAGTTGATGCAACGGCTCCAGGCCGATGCGCACTTGCAGCACCGTCACCGCCGCCACCATTAAAGCGCAAAAGGCGACGAACGCCGCAAACGCCAAGCCCACGAGATTGGCGGCTGGCGCGATGATCGCCTGCGGCGCGACACCGACTACAAAAAGATATCGCCCCTGTAGGCGCGGGATTTGCTCAACGCGCACAATGGCGCGCAGCTGCACATGATCCGGCCCCTCAATATCGACAAATCGCGGCCCGCGCGGCGCACTCACAGCCGTTAGTGAACGCTGGAGATCTGGGTCGAGACGGAGCGTGATGTCGAACAGCGAGGGTGAGATCACCTGAGTATCGAGACGGCCGTCCGGATCATGAATACGCGAAATCTGGAAGTAACGGCCGCTGAGCGGCTGCGAATAGCGCGGATCGTACGGCACATCCTGCAGCGCCAGTTCGCCCGAAAGCCCCGGCCCTGCATTGCCTATGAGATTGTCGGCGACGCTCTGAATTTCAGGGTCGATCAGCAAGCTGAGCAGTTGACGGTTGAATTGCGCATGCGCGATCCAACCCACCGCCACCAAGCCGGTGACGCTCACGAGGGCGATGGTCAAAAGCCGGGCGGCGAGCGATTGCGCGATCAGGCGCCGGAAGCGTTGCAGAAGGCCCCCGCCGCTCTCGCTCACTGCATCGCCACAGGATCAATCAAGCGATAGCCGAGTCCCTTCTCGGTAATAATGCGGTCTGAGCCAATCTTGCGGCGTAGGATGCCGATGAAGACTTCGATCGTGTTGGAATCACGCTCGTGGTCCTGGCTGTAGATTTTCTCAGTCAGCTCCGAGCGCGAGACGATGCGGCCGGCATGGTGCATCAGATAGTCGAGCACTTTGTACTGATATGCCGTCAGCTTCACCGGCGCGCCGTTCACCGTCACTTGGCCCGTGGCCGAGTTCAGCTGCAGATCGCCGACCTCAAGCGTCGAGGATTGATGGTCGGTCTGGCGGCGCACATTGGCGCGAACGCGCGCCAACAGCTCGCCCATGTGGAACGGCTTGGTGACATAATCGTTGGCGCCGAGGTCGAGGCCTTCGACCTTTTCGCTCCAGCGGTCGCGCGCCGAGAGGATCAGCACCGGCATGGTGCGCCCTTCCTTGCGCCAATATTTCAGAACCGAGAGGCCGTCGATCTTCGGAAGACCGAGATCGAGGATGGCGAGATCATAGGGCTCCGTCTCACCCAGGAACTGGCCGTCTTCGCCATTGTCGGCGCTGTCGACCGTGTAGCCGGCATCGCCCAGAGCAGCGGCAAGCTGCTCACGCAGGTTCTTATCGTCTTCGACAACCAAAACCCGCATGCGCTCTCAATCCTTAGCGGGACGCGTCCACGCGGAAATCGCGCACTTCGCCGTCGGGCATCCTACACCGCAGGACATAGACAGGGCGCGGGCCGTCCTCAAGCCGCGCGGACAACAGCTGGCCCCCGCGCGAAAGCTGGCACGTTTCATCGGCAACTTCGCGCACCGAGCGAACACTGCGCTGGCGTTGCTCGTCATTGTTGCGGTCGCCTTCGTCACCCCTTCCACGTTGTTGGAAGGAAAAGTCAGGTTGCATGTAGCCGTCACCGCGATGACGCCCACCCTTGTCCGCCAGCGCCGGCGAGGCGCTGGCCGCCAGCACGACGGCGGCGAGAAGGAGGGAACGGACGAACATTGCAGGAAGGCTGTATGCCCCTGGCCGTGAATGTGCCCTGAATGTAACGGGTACTTCGGGGTTAACCAGCAGGACGCGGCGGTGTGTAGTCGCGCTTTGACCACTTTTTGACGAACTTTTTCAGGTCCTCGTCAGGCGTCTCAGGCAAAACCACGTGTAAATGCACGAGCTGATCGCCCTGTCCGGCGACGCCCTTGCCCTTCAAGCGCAGCGTTTTTCCGGTGTTGGCGCCAGCCGGAATGGTCAACGCGACCGGCCCAGCCGGTGTTGGAACTTGGATTCTCGCGCCCTCCACAGCTTCCGGCAGCGACACATTCAAATCCATGTGCACGTCCTGACCATCGCGGCGGAAGAATGCGTGCGGGCGCACATTGAGCTCGACCAAAGCGTCGCCAGCAGGCCCGCCCTGCACGCCTGGACCACCCTGGTTCTTCAGCCGCAGCACCTGACCGCTCTCGACACCGGCCGGAATCGCCACGTCCAGCGTGCGGCCCTCCGCCAATGAAATGCGCCGCTTGGCGCCGTTCACAGCGTCGATGAAATCGATATCCAGCGTGAAGCGGATGTCGCGCCCGCGCATGCGCGAATAACCGCGTCCACCGCCGACGCCGGAGCCAAACAGGTCGGAGAAAATGTCACCGAGATCGAACGCATCGCCAGAGTAGGCGCCGGCGCCTGGCCCCGCACCTGCGCCCGCATGTTGGCGTGTGCCCTGCCGCGGCCGGGAATTGAACGCCATGCGCTCATTGCCGTCAGCGTCGATTTCGCCGCGATCGAAGCGCCCCTTGGTGGTGGGCTCTGAGAGAAGATTGAACGCCGCCGTTGCGCGCTTGAAGCGCTCCTCCGCCGCCTTGTCGCCAGGCCGAACGTCGGGATGCAGTTCCTTCGCGAGTTTCCGGTACGCGCGACGAATTTCGTCCGCGGTGGCGGTTCGGCTAACGCCGAGGGCGGCATAAGGATCCCAACTCAAGGTGTCTGTAAGCACTCCAGCCTCTTGGAGATTGGCAGCAACCGCGCGTGAAGCCAAATGCTGGAATCACGGAGCACCGTCTCCAAGAGCTATAATGTGATGGTTAACTCCGTGTTCAACCCTGGCGCACCGCTAGAACCCAATTGCGCGACTCGGAGATGCAACGACGCAGGCGGCGCGCCGAAATCCACAATCTGATTGGCGGCGGAATAAGTGTAGGCCGGGCTCGTGACGGTCACGCTGCGCTTAACAACCGAGCCGCTGAGAATGTCGAGTTGGTAAGCCTCGCTGAGCTCTCCCAAGGGCACGTCACCCGCCCCCCAAGAATCCCCGCCGCTCCGCGCGCACCGAATCCAGGAAATTGCAACGTCGCCCGATGCGCCGCGAGACGCCTGCACGCGCGCCGGCGCCCAAGGACGCGCCGCTGCATGCGGCAGCGTTGCGCCCTCCACCGCCGCACGCGCATCCGTCGGCGGCGCGCCAAACGGCGGCGCGATCACCTGCAACTCTTCGTTCCACTCGTGCGCGCCAATTTCCATGCGCGTCAGCCGATCATTGAGGACGACAATCCGCGTACCAACCGGATGCGGCGCCTGCATGGCGTGCGCGGAGCCGAGACAACCGCGCAAGAAGGTTGAGAGGTCGTACTCGTTATCGCCGACAAGCACGCAATCGCGCGCCTGCACAATTTCGTATTCACCGTCGGCCTCAATCGCAAACGCGTTCGCGCCGTTCAGCACCGCGTCTTCGGAGGCGCTTGCAAGCGCCCCTCCATAGAGTTTGACGCGCACGACATTGCCTTGGTCCCAGCGATCCACTGGACCAGGCCAAAGCGCCGACACCAGTTCGCCCATGGCGGCAGCTTGCGACGCTGTCGCGCGTTTGCTGGCAAGCGGGGCGCTGACACCAGCGTCCACTTCCAAATCGCCCAACCATGGCGAGGCAAACACTGCCGCAAACGGGCGTTCGTCAGTCTCGGCGCCTGGCAACAACGGAAGATCGAGCACAGAGAGCGCAGGCGTTGGCGCAACGGGTGGCGTCTGCGGCGCGTTCGGCGTGACCAAAGCGAGTTGTGCATCGGCAGGCGCGCGTACGCGCGTAAGGTCGAGCGTGCGCGTCTCGGCATCTGCGATGCGGGTGATCTCGAAAAGATCGTCACGACCCGTGATCGCAATGTGATCGCCCGACTCAAGCCCAATTTGGTGCGGACCGAGTGAAAGATTCAGTGTTTCCCCGGCTGCGCGGTGATCGGCGAGCACGCTGCGCGCCAGCCGCTCCGCTGCTTCAACCTCAAGCACCAGCGGGACGTCGATGCTCGCCACACCACCCTCGGCGCGATCGAGCCGCCGCGCACTGACTGTGCCGATCAAATAGTCGCGCTGCGAGTTCAAGAACCGCACACGCGCTTCGATCGGCGTGGAGGCCGGATCGGCGCGCTGCGCAAATACCGCCGCAGCGGTCTCGGCAGCGCCATCCTCGATCGCCAGCGTGGCGGATGCGGCGCCGCTACGGTGGAAGAATACGACATCGCCGTCGCGCTCAGCGGCGACAAAGTCGTACGCCGCCATGAGCGGTTCGAGCGCGCTGCGCGGTGTCGATGGCGCATCGACAACATAGCCGCTGACGGCGCCTGACAGCGCCGAGACATCCGCGGCCACACCCGCGCGCAAACACAAATCGGCGACCACTTCGCCCAAAGCTGAAAGCCCAGCGCGGCCATTCAACCAATGCCCGAGCCGCCAAGCGGGACCATCTGCCCAAACGTCGGTACGCGCTGGAAACGCCGGCGACGGCCGCGCATCATAGCACCACAGAAAGGAGCGCTCGACCATGGGCTTGCCGTTGATGGTCGAGGCCGGGTTGTTGCCGCCGTCGACGTCCCAGTGCCGCAAGTATGCTTCGAGCATGCGCCGTTGAATCAAATCGTCCCGCGCGCCGGACGAGAAGTAGGGCAGCGCGCTCTCAGAACTCTTATCATCAATGAACCGATTGGGCGCGTTGGCGCCTTTGTCGACGGCAGGGCAGCCAAGCTCTGTGAACCAGATCGGCTTCGCTTGTGGCATCCACGCCGTCGGCGAAGCGGCGCGCACGCCACCGGGACGATTGTAGTGCTGCCGGCTCCAGAAGTTTCGGATGTCCTTGGCGCGGAACACCCATGGCTCGGAGTAAGCGCCATCGGTAATTGGCGAGCGTGTCTGTGCGGTGCGATCTGCATCCGACGCGTAGTAAAAGTCGAAGTCCTCACCCGCCTCGATGCGACCCTCAAGATAGGTGCCATCGTGTCCATCCCGCGCGAGAGCGGCGTCCGCGTGCGTTTCCCCATCGCGCCAATCGCTGAGCGGCGAGTACCAATCCACCCCAACCGCATCGATGTTCGCATCCGACCAAAGCGGGTCGAGATGAAAGAAGACGTCATGTGAACCGTCTTGCGGCTGATGGCCGAAATATTCGCTCCAATCCGCCGCGTAGGTCAGCTTCGTGCCTGACCCGAGCATGCTGCGGACATCTGTCGCAAGTGCCTTGAGCGCGGTAACCGCAGGATAGCTCGCCGCGCCATCGCGCGCAGTCGTCACACCGCGCATTTCCGAACCGAGGACGAAAGCATCCACACCACCGGCCAGCGTCGCAAGTTTCGCGTGGTGCAGGATGAAGCGGCGATAAGACCACTCGGTTGGACCCGAGTAAGTTGGCAAACCGCCGCTTGCTCCGAAATCGCCGGCGGCTGCGACGCCAAAGAACGAAGCGAGCTGTGTCGCGGCGCCACTCGCCTTATCCGGTGATCCGGTTTGGCCGGCAGCGGGATGCAGTGTGACGCGTCCGCGCCACGGATACGCAGCTTGCGCGCTGGCGCCGTATGGATCTGCAAGCGCGTTGCCCTCCGGCACATCCATCAGCACAAAGGGATAAAGCCCAACTTTGTAGCCGCGCGCCTTCAGTTCAGCGATCGCCTGCAACACGCTCTCATCCGCAGGCGTGCCGCCAAAAGCCGGCGCGCCATCATGCTCACTCACAACATGCGCAGGGGAGCGATCAACACCGTTTACGCGCCACACGATCGGCGTCGTGTCCTTGTGCGCAATCTCAACACCAGGCTTAATCGTGCAAACACCGCACCGCAGATCGTCGCCAAACCACGCGACAACCAGCATCACGAAATCGCAGTTGGGAAAATCGGCGCCCAGTTGATCGAGCGAGACCAGCATGTTGGCGCGATTACGCTCCAGGTGCACGTTTTCTGCCGCCTGTTGACCGGGTCCCAAGTTTCGCAACACAGGTTCTGTCGCGTAAACAAACTCACCAGCGCCCGGGATGAGACATACGCCCTTCACGCGCTCTTCGAAGCGTGGCCCATCATCCAAGCTCGGCGCCGGGCGCATAATCTCGAACGAAAGCTGCGGAATGGTGTTGCCGAACGCCTCGAGCGGCAGATCCTCGAACACAATGTAGGCAAGTCCGCGATAAGCGGGCGCATCGTCAGCGCCCTCAATCGCTTCGATGAGTGGATCGATCGCCTGATCCTCGCTGCCCGTGTGCAGCCGCCAGGTGCATTGCGACAGATCGAACGCATCACCATTAGCCCAGACGCGGCCGATGCGAGCGATGTCGCCCTCGCAGAGCCCCACAGCAAAGGAGAGTGAATAGGTGAACGTCGTGCTCTTAGCTGTCGGTCCGCCCTTGCCGCCGACGCTGCGCGTTGATGTGTGCTCCTTGAAGCGCGCAGCCCAAATCACCTGGCCTGCGATGCGCACTGTCCCGTAAACAGCCGGGATCGACGCGCCTTCTGTCGAACCTTGGATGTGCAGGTCCGTGAGCCGCGCGCCGCGATAGTTCTGCGACGCACCGAACAGCTGCTGATCAATCGAACGGCCAAGATAAGCGCCCCCGGCGCGGCCCAACGCTGCGCCGATCGACCCAAGCGCACCCGGCAGCTGCGAACCAAGCGCTTGGCCGACACTCGAAAGAACTAACTCGGCCACGGCGCAACTCCCGGAAAGGCAAACGCCGCCGCACACCGCGCGCGCCACCAGTCTGCGAAGCGCGAGCGCACCACCGCGCGGCCCCAATAGGCGTGGATGATGCGATCGTCGGTTTCGAGGATCGCTGCGTGCTTCATCGGCGAGCGCGCATCCATGCGAAACAACAGCACGTCGCCTGGCTTCGATTCGGCGATGGTGATGTCCTGCAAATGCCTTTGCGCGGCGGCGAACAACGTCTCGACGCCCTGCCGCTCCGCCCAATCCGGAGTGTAAGGCGGCGACGCTTCTGGTTCATCGCCATAGACCGCGCGCCAAACGCCGCGCACCAGACCCAGGCAATCTGTGCCAACATGCTTAGCGCTGGCTTGATGCTGGTATGGCGTGCCGATCCAATCGCGCGCTTCGGCGAGGATCGCTTCGCGGCTAATCATGGAAGCGCGAACCGCCATCCATGACACTGCCGGCGGATGGCCGCGCTTGCACGGCGTCATCGCCGGGCATCTGTGGGAAGCCGCGGAAGTTGAGCGTGTTGGCAAACTTGGCTTTGCAGGTGGCGAAACTCTTGTCGCAGCCGGCGTACACGTTGAACGTCGCGCCCAGCACGACTGCCGGGTCTGCATCATCGAGCAATTCAAGCACTGCTGCGCCAGATTCATTGCGATGCGCTGCGATTTCGTTTTGACCGCCGGCGCTCCAGACAAGCTTGCCGCGATCGAACCAGGCGTCGGCGAATGCGCCAAGCCCGCTGGCTTTGAACGCCGTCGGCGAAATGACTTCCGTGACAAGGCCCGCGCCCTTGAAAACCGACGTCTCGACATCCTGGCCACACCGCGCATCGCCGAGATCGGCGTCGCAAAAGCGTGAGAACACTCGGCCTACCGCAACATTAAGGGGCGCCTGCAACCCGCGTAGTTCCGCTTCGAACGCCGCAACGCCGCGGCGCACTTCACCGATGCGGCCTGCGAACAAATGCACGCGCAGCGAGGGGTCGCCCCAATCGACGCGATAAAGATCGACGCGCGCCCCGTCCCAGAGGCCACGCGCGATGTCGTCCTCAGTGATGGCGTCGGAATTAAGCGCCCCCTGGATGCTGGCCGTGTCGACGCTGAGATCAAGACTCTTCTCGATCGCGCCTGCTTTGAGCCCAGCGACCGGCTCGCAGGTGAGCGCATCGAAAACGAGCGCGCTGTCGTGATCGGTGAATGCGAATTGAGCGCCGTCGCGGCGCGTAAAGCGCCACACGTGCGCGAGCGTTGTCACGCCGCTCGAAAGTTGCGTGGCGAGCGCAGTCGGTATGGTTCGCATTAGATCAGGATTTCGATGAGCGGAATGCTCGGTGCGTGCCCGGCGCCGAAGCCGTCGAGTGCAAGATCGAGCCGATCGATGTCGAAGCGGACGGTTGTGTCGAAGGTGAACCCGGCGGTGATGTGCGCGCCGCCAGCTGGCGCGGATGTCAGTGTGACTAGCCCAAGTGCATCGACGGCAAACGCACCGGACGAAAGCTCCGATCCGGCGACGCTTACGCGCACCGATCCGACGACCGGCTTCTTGATCGGCCGTGCGTACGCGCTCGCACCCGCGCCGTAAGCCTTGATGAGCTGGAACGTTCTCTTGACGCCGTCGCCTATCCCAAGCTCCTGATCGCTTGGCGCCGGTGTCGCCGACGGCGCGCAGGATTTGCAGTCAAACGGGTCGCGGAAACGGAAACCCACCAACCTGCCGCGCCGCGCTTCGAAGAACGCGATCAGCGCGTGCATATCATCGAGCGTCCGCACCGCGCCGCCGACGTCGTAACAGCGCCGCCCATGCGCCCATGGCGTGTTGCGCACCTCGCGGCCGCTGCCGAGCGCCACAACGTCCACGCGCCGCTGCGGGCCGCCGCTGGCGCCCAGCGCAAATGGCAACGGCAGCGATACATCCTCGAACGCGTTCACAGATTGCGTCTCCCATAGG
>JBAQGO010000061.1:0-10295 GCA_049287825.1 Vitreimonas sp.
ATCGACTCCGCTTCACCCTGACACCGCAAATAGCCTTCAAGGTAAAAGCTTCCGTGTTGGTCCTCGCTATAGGCCCCGCCATAACCAGGATTCACCGCGCTTGGCGCGTATCCGGTGACACGGACAACGGGTACTTCCGCGCGGAAGATGTTCTTGTGGAAATGCGTATCGCCGCACAACTCCTCCGCGCGGCGATCCCAGAATTGATGCGCGGTGGCGGCGTCAAACGCAATGACAAGAATCGTGTAACTGCCGTCAGCGTTGCTGGAATCGCGATAGCCCATGCCATGGTTCTCGGCCATGGGGCCATATTTTAGCGGCGTGATGCAGCCCGCAAGCGCAAGGCCCGCCAGTATCAGCACTGCCGTTCGCATTGCAGGCCACATGATCGCCTCCTTCCTGAGACTCTCAGTGCGCCGCAGCGGGTCGATGCGACGCGCTGCTTAGGCTTTGAATCCGCGCCGCGTTCGCGTGTGAAATGGCGATGGTGTTGCCGTAGCTTGAGAACGTGGCGACGTTCGAGGCTGACGACACGTAGGAACCGGCGGCCGTGCCTTCGCCAATGCGGCGGACCGTGCGCTCGTCGGCCGTCGTTTCGAGCAGCTCGTCTTGACCGTCAATGCGCGGAATCTCGGTTCGGTTCATATCAACAACCACGTAGCGGGCGATGAACTCGTGGGCGCGTTCGACCTCTTCGTGCAATCTCGCGCCGTCGTTGGCCAACCATTCGCGCGTCAGGAAGATGGCGATCTCATCTCTGGTCAGATTGTTGTCGCGGGCGTTATCCAGTTCGTGATTCATCGCGCGAAATTGGGGGTTGCCCTCAACTGGTAGCTCTCCTCCGTTGGCTTCGCGCGCACTGTTCTCGATCGACGCCACCAGACGTTCTTTGAGTTCCGGCGTCAGTGTCGGGACCGGCAATTGGCTCGAGTAATAAGTGAACGTGTTGCTGTAGGCGGGCCCTTCTCGCTCCGAACGCGGCGGCGAGCCGCTGAAATGATAAGGCGTATGATATGGCGTTTGTGGACTTTGATAGGTCGCAGTCGCCTGCACGCGCAGTGTCGAGGCGTCCTCCGAAAGGGTGTAGCGGACGTTGACCTGGACGACATCGTCCGGGTGGCCGCGCTCGCCCTGACGCTGCGCGGACTCGACGCTCTCATAGAAAACGCCGCTCGAGGGCGCCTGCGCCGGTATCTGGGCTTGCAAATGCTGCGCCAGCGATGCGTTCAGTTCATCGCTGGTGGCAAGACGCGCCATCTCGTCAGCCGATTTTTGCGCACGTGCGGAAGGACCCGCGTTGATGATCGCGTCCATGACGGACGACACTAGCGCGCCAATCAAACCGTATGCGGCGCCTGCCGACGCGGTGCTGGTGTAGAACCAGCTCTTTGCAACGCCGTTATTGTTCTCGGTGACTTCCACTGGCGTGGCGCTCATTTGGTCGATGTAAGATTGCGTCAGAGGACGCATCGACGGAACGGGCGTGGTCGCACACCCGGCCAACGCGATCCCAAGGACCGCGGCCATACCAGCACGCATGATTGTCTCCCCCCGGAGATGGACGCTGTCGCGTCAATTACGCCATCATCTTGCGGCTGATCTTCGGTTGTCAAGAAATAACGCGGAGAGCGGAGTTGACTGCAGAGGTGTTATGAACGGCAAACGCCCAGCCTTTTGTCCCGGGCGCTCATTTGCGACGCAACGGAGGCGAAAGCCTCAGTCTTCCTTGGGCTTCAAGATTTGCTTGCCGCGATAACGGCCGCTCTTGAGGTCGATGTGGTGCGGACGGCGCAATTCGCCGGACTCCGCGTCCTCAATGTACGTGTTCTTGGGCAGCTTATCGTGCGACCGGCGCATGCCGCGCTTAGACGGCGAGGTTTTTCGCTTCGGAACGGCCATGGCCGGAAAACTCCTGTCCCGGTTGGTCCCATGAGGGGGTTCGGGGAAGCGGGGCTGATAGTCGAAAGGGCCGCGCCGGGCAAGTCCAGCCAGGGTCCGGAACAGCCCTCTCCGGCACACGTTGGCAGCAAACTGGGGCGGAGCCGAGCCCTTTGGAGGCCTGCCATGCAAATCCGTGAAGCAATGACGCCGGATGTCCGCACCGTGAGCCCCGGTTCGACCTTGCGCGAGGCCGCCAAACTGATGGTCACGATTGATGCCGGCGTGCTGCCCGTTTCTGACGGAGACCGCTTGATCGGCATGGTCACTGACCGCGACATCGCGGTTCGTGGCGTGGCGCTCGGTAAGGGTCCGGACACGGCGGTCGGCGAAGTCATGTCGCAAGAGGTCAAATATTGCTTCGAAGACGAAGAGATCGAGGACGTATGCGAAAATCTCGCTGATCTTCAAGTGCGTCGCCTGCCAGTATTGAACCGCGACAAGCGCCTAGTTGGCATCGTCTCGCTCGCCGACATTGTCACGCTCGCGGGAAGTGAAAGCGCCGGCGCAGCGCTCGAAGGCATCACGCGTCCAAGCGGCGCCCACAATCAAACCAACGACGCCAGAGCACACGATGCCAACACGTGAGATCCTTGAGCCGCCGTTAGATCTAGGCATCGACCGCGAGACGTTGGCATTCGTTGTTCTGAAAGCGCGCGCCTATGACGGCCAGGTCGAGCCGGACAATCCTGACGATGCGTCGAGCCCTGCCGATGATCGATTCGTCGAAGCCATCGAGGCCGGTGGCGATAGCCCAACAGACCGCGAATTGCGCGCCGCCATCGCTAGCTTGAACAACGATGCGCAGGCAGCGCTCGTGGCGCTGGCCTGGCTTGGGCGAGGCGACTTCGACGGATGGGCGGAGGCGCTGCAAACGGCGCGCGAGCGTGTTGAAGGACCTACCGCCCGCTACTTGATGGGCATCCCGTTGCTCGGTGATTACATCGAAGAAGGCGCCGCTAAGGTTGGCGTCAACCTGCTGGAAGAAATGGAAGATGGTCTAGGCGACCCCGACCTCGACACGCGCGGCGATTAGGTCGCTGCGTGGATTTCAGCCGCCGCCGTAACCTGGGGTGCGATTAAACGAAACTGCCGCTTACTGGCGGTTTGCACGACACCTTGCGTCACGTGCATGACTTCTGCCTCAATGACATTGGGCTCGGGCCGACGCACGACTGTGAAGGCGCATGGTTCGTGCCGCACTCGACGAGAAAGCGTTCCACTCGTGATGGAAAGCGCACTGGTTCCGATCAAACGCGCGGACGCAAAATGCAGGTGACCGCTGAGGAAGAGTTCAGCACCCGCCTTGATCAACGCTTGCTGCGCGGCGACGCCGCCGATGGTGGCGCCGTGGATCGGCGCGTCGTTAGGCCAATCAAGCGGGTGGTGCGTGATGACGATGCGCAGTGCGCCGGGTGCGGCCTTTGCAAGTTCGACTGAAGCGGCGTCTATCTGTTGTCGCGAGATCGCGCCTTGCGCCCAATTCATACGAAGCTGCACACCGCGCGCCGTGTTAATCGGTACGATCGACCAAAGCGGCGTGTGCCACGGAGCGACACGCAAACCGACGGATGCAGACCTATAGCGTTTCCAAGGAAAGAACACGCGGCCGAAAACATTGTAGTACGGGACGTCGTGATTGCCGGGCGTAAGCATGACCGGCGCATGCAGATTGCGCATCCAGGTGCACGCCGCATCGAGCTCACGCGGAAGGCCATCAATTGAGATGTCACCTGTGCAGATGACAGCGTCCGGCTTCTGATCGTGAATGAACTTAGCAGTCGCGACGAGCGCGGCTTTGTCTTCGCAACCGAAGTGCGGATCGGTTATGTGAACCAATTGCAAGGGGTTCAGGCCTTCTCGTCTTCCAGCACCAATACGCGCGGACCTCTGGCATCATAGGTGATGCGCACGCTGGACACAAAGGTGCGCGGCTCGCCATCCAGCGTCGCGGGAATGACGCCAGCGGAATAGATTTGACCGCGTGTGCAGGCGCCGATTTCGACGCTTTTGTCGTCGCGCCAGGATTGGCTGAGTGCTTTGAAACTTAGGCGCGCCAGATCGAACGTCTTCTTGGCGTCGAAGCGCACCCATTCCAGTCCATCTCCGCCGACTTGCCCGGTGAACGCGCTGCAGAGCACGCCAACCGCTTCGGCTTTGCGCAGCCGTTTGCCGTCGCAGCCCGCTCGCAAACGATGCGAAAATGAGCGCTTCATGTAGTGGCGAAAGCCCTGCCATGCTTTGAGGAATTGGCCCTCGCGAACCGCTTCGCGCGCACGCGCCAGAATTGCGGGTGAACCGAATAAGGCGCCGACAAAAAATGGAGTTCCGTTGGCCTTGCCTGCTGGCAAGCGACGCACCACACCGCGTTCGAGCGCTGCTATTAACGCCGCTGGCCAAGCCAGTTCGCCATAGAGCGCGCGCGGCAAGACGTTGAGCGTGCCGCCGGGTAAAAGAATGAGCGGCGGGCCGTCGCGCGGCATCAGTTCGGCGGCGCTGCGCGCGGTGCCGTCGCCGCCGAGGACAATCATCACATCGAAGTCTATGGAGCGCGCAAAGAGCTGCGGCGACATCTTCTCAGGACCGAGAATGGCGAATTGCTCAACACCCGCAGCCTTCACGGCCTCGATCAGCTTTTCGCCGTCACTGGCGCTCACGCTGCCAGCCTTCTCGTTGAAGAGGATTAGAGCCTTTTTGTATTGGTGAACGGGCGTAACGGCATCGGTCTGCACTGGCGCGGCAGCTGTGTCGGCTACAGTTTCCATGATGGAACAGAACGCCGTGAAGGCAACGCTGTTCCGTCAGTCGTGATTGACCTCGCCGCCCATCACAGCGGTGCTGTGATCGGACTTGCCGCCGTCGGCAATGTTGACTTGGCCGCCCATCACCGCGGTGGTGTCGCCGTGGGCGCCGCCTGCGACGTTGACCGACCCTCCCATGGCGGCGGTCGCGTCGAAGGTGTGGGTGGCGAAGACGCGTGCTTCGCCGCCCATGGCTGCGGAGATGTCAGCGGTCGCGCAACGGAAACCTTCGGCTCGAACGATGCCCCCCATCGCGGCCGCCACATCGACAGCACGGCAGGCGCCGGTGACCCGAAGCTGGCCGCCCATGGCGGCGGCCAAGGACATGTCATCGGCATTGATATCGAAAGCGTTGAGCGTCGCACCCTTGGCCGCAGCCAGACTCGAGACTGCCGGTACGGTCACCCGAACCAGCGCGTTGACGCGCCGATCGGGCCCAAACCAGGGGCGATTGCGTTCGCTAATTTTGAGCTGATTGCGGTCGACGCGGGTGATGATGCGGTTGGCTTCAGGTCCTGTGACCTCTACCGCGTATTGCGGTCCCGTCCGCACTTCCACGACGATGTTGTCCTGGGCTTGGACCTCGGTGAAACCGGAGAGATTGCGAAGTTCCGCTGAGGCGGGCGCGGCCATGGTGAGGGCGAGCAAAACTGACGCTACGGCATACTTCATGGCTTGCTCCATAAGCCGAGGTGCTGCTCAAGCCGCTGGCTTGTGCACCTCTGTTTTACCTGAGATGCCCCCTATGTCCGCCTTAGATGCATGCCCCGCGATCCAGGCTCGGACGTGGGTCGTATCATGGAGTTCTCATGACGCGCCGAAACGCCCTGATGGCCGGCCTTTCTGCTCTGGCGGCCGCCTGCACGCCGTCCCTCGGGACGTTCGACGCGCTGACCCCGAAGGACGGCGGCGCGCGCCGGGTGGTCCACGACGCAGTATGCGGGCCGGATCCCCGCAATCGCCTAGATGTCTACGCGCCGAATGGAACGGTCGCCGGCGCTAACCTGCCGGTGATCGTGTTCTGCTATGGGGGCTCGTGGGCGTCGGGCGAGAAGGACGATTATCAGTTTCTCGGCCAGGCACTGGCCTCGCGCGGTTTCGTCGTAGTAATTCCAAACTACAGGCTCTTACCAAGCGCGCATTTCCCGGCGTTCGTCGAGGATTGCGCGCTCGCCGTAAAATGGGTGACGGAGCACATCACCGCGCAGGGAGGCGACCCGACCCGCATCGTTCTCTGCGGCCATTCGGCGGGCGCCTACAACGCGATCATGGTTGCCGTCGATCCGAGCTATTTGCGCGCTGTTGGCGTCGATCCGCGTGTTATTCGCGGCTTTGCAGGACTGGCCGGCCCATACAATTTCTACCCGTTCGACGTTGACTCAACGCGCAGCGCTTTCAGCCAAGCGCCCGACCCGCGCGCCACCCAACCGATCAATTACGCGCGCGCCGACGGGCCGCCGCTGCTGCTGCTTTGGGGCGAGCGCGACACGCTTGTGGGACGTCAGAACATCACCGGCATGGAGCGCGCGGCGCGGGCGGCCGGCGAAGCGGTGGAAAGCAAGATCTACCCGCGTGTCGATCACGTCGGCATCATGTTAGCTTTGTCGGTGCCGTTCCGTGGCAACGCGCCGGTGCTGAACGATGTCGCCACATTCGCGCATCGCGTCACCTCGTAGGCGTCAGGTGATGTTGCCGCGCTTGAACTGCTGCGACAGCCCGCGCAGCATATCGGGTGCGCTCTGACGATCGAAACCGACAGCGGCCGTGTAGTCGATCAACGCCGCATGTTCGGCTTCGTCGAAATGGCCATCGGCCACGAACACCGTCATCAGCGTTTTCAACAGCCATGTCTTTTGTTCGCGGCTGAAGGCGCTCGATTTGCTGCGCAGGTAGGCGATCAGTTCATCTTTAGTCAGACCTGCGTGCGAGAACGCGCTGTCAGAGGCGGCTCCTTCAAGGCTCACACCGATTTCCTTCAGCGCGCTTGCGATCGCCGTTCGTTCGCGCACATCGACGCGGCCATCGATCTTCGCGGCGTTGATCAGCGCCTCGCGCGCAAAGTCGTCGAAGGCGCCATGCACGGCGGCTTCGGCCTTCCCGGCGCGCATACCGCGCACCAGTGTCCGCAGGCCAAACCAGCCGGCTGCTGCGACGAGAAGGATAAGAAGCGCAAGCGGCGCGTTACCCGCCGATGTGGGCTCGGCGCCCGACGCCGCGAACAGACTGAACAATACTTCGATCAAGCGCGTGACCCCGTTCGCGGTTCAGCCTGGATAATTCGTACGCGGAGGTCCAGCGGGAAAGCCAGAGCGACGGGCGGACTGGGCGCATTTAATTGACCCGTTCTCGGGAGTGGGAGCACAAGGTTTCTCCAGCGGAATGGTGGCGGGGCTCGAATGCGCGCGCTTTTAGTGGCGGTTTCACTGCTGGCGACGAGCTGCGCGACCGCTTCGGCGCCGCCTCAGCCGGTAAACGCGCCTGCGACAGGAAACGCTCTCGCGCCCGACCCCGAACTTGATGGCGATGTGATCACCCTTGCCTTCTCGGGTGGGGGCGCCCGCGCAGCGGCGTTCTCGCTCGGCGCGCTGCAGGGCTTACGCGACATGCACGGAGCAGACGGCGCGACGTTGCTGAGCCGTGTGCGGCTTGTAACTTCGGTGTCAGGCGGTTCAATCACCGCTGCTTATTTTGGCATGCACGGCGAAGCTGGGCTCGACACCTTTCGCGCCTCGTATCTCGATAAAGATTGGGCGCACGAACTGCACACCAGCCCGATGTCGCCGCTGAATTGGGCGCGGCTTTCGAATGGCAGTTTGAACGGGCCGCCGCTGTTCGCGGATTGGCTGGATCGCGAAGTGTTCAATCACGCCGCCATGCGCGATGTGTGGAACGCACATGGCGTGCAAGTGTGGTTGAACGCGACCGACCTCTACAATGGGACGACCTTTGCGTTTGCGCCGGTCTATTTCCAAGCGCTGTGTTCGGATCTGGGCTCTGTGCGCGTGGCGGATGCGGTGGCGTCGTCGATGGCGTTTCCGCTGGCGTTCCGGCCGATATTGCTGACGCCCTACCCTGCGCATTGCGATCCGCTACCGGCATGGACAACGAACGCAGGCGATCACGCGGCGCCGGCTTTGGTGCGACGTACAGCGCAGGCGTTCGCGGCCTATCGCGACCCGGCGCGGCAGCCCTACCTGCATTTGGTCGATGGCGGCGTGCTCGACAATTTGGGCCTGACTTCGCTGAGCTTGGCGCGCGAGACGGCAGGCACGGCGTATGGGCCGCTCACGGCGCGCGATGCAGTGCGTGTACGCCGGCTGACATTTCTAGTGATCAACGCCGAACAAACGCGCCGTTCGACCTGGCAGACCACGGCGCGCGGACCAAATGGCGCGGAAACAGCGGGCGCGCTGTTTGGGATCGCGATCGAGTCGCCCAATCGCAGCGCTTACGACTCCTTCCGCCTGCTCATGGCGGATTGGGAGCGCGACTTACGCTCCTATCGATGCGGCCTCAGGAGCGATGCGGTGTTGCGGTTGCGCGGCTCGCTGATCGGCTGGGACTGCAACGACATCCATATTGCTGTCGACATGCTCTCATTTGCTGATTTCGACGAGGCGATGCGGGCGCGCCTGAGCGATGCGCCGACACGCGTAACGCTGCCGCGCGAGACAATCGATACGCTGATCGAGGCGGGGCGAACGGGCATTGAGGGCAACGGCGCGGCCTTGGCCTTGACACACTGAGGAGGATTGCCGTGGCGACGCTCGATCTCGATTTTGTCCGCGCGCAGTTTCCGGCTTTTGCGCAGCCTTCGCTGGAGAGGCAGGCGTTCTTCGAGAACGCGGGTGGCTCGTATCCCTGCCGCTTCGTCACTGAACGGCTGGCGCGCTTTTACCGGGAACGCAAGGTGCAACCGTATATGGCCTACGAGGCCTCACGGCTTGGCGGTGAGGAGATGGACGAAGCGCGTGCGCGTCTGGCGGTGATGCTGGGCGTCGAGAGCGATGAAGTGAGCTTTGGGCCGTCGACGACGCAGAACACGTACGTGTTGGCGCAGGCGTTTGGACAATGGCTGAAGCCGCACGACACGATCATTGTCACCAATCAGGATCATGAAGCGAACACCGGGCCATGGAGGCGGTTAGCGGATCGCGGCGTCGAGGTGCGCGAATGGAAGATCGATCGCGAGACGGGGCATTTGCCGGTTGAAAGATTGAAGGCGCTACTGGATGAGCGTGTGAAGCTGGTGTGCTTTCCGCACGCGTCGAACATTGTCGCTGAGATCAATCCGGTGGCGGAGATTGTTGCGCTCGCGCATGCGGCGGGCGCGAAGGTTTGCGTGGATGGCGTTGCGTATGCGCCGCATGGATTTCCGAATGTCGGGGCGCTCGGCGCGGATATTTATCTGTTCTCCGCATACAAGACCTATGGACCGCACCAAGGCGTGATGGTGATCCGGCGCGCGCTGGGTGAGGCGTTGCCGAACCAGGGGCATTATTTCAACGGCGACAGCCTCACCAAGCGCTTCACGCCAGCAGGGCCGGACCATGCACAGATCGCGGCGTGCGCCGGGCTTGCGGATTACGTCGATGCGTTGGCGGCGCACCATGGCAAGTCGTCATTGGCGCCAATGGCGCGCGCGGCGTTCGTGCATGATCTGATGCGCGCGCATGAGACGGCGCTGTTGCAGCCGCTTTTGGATTATCTTTCGGAGAAAAATTCGGTGCGGCTGCTCGGGCCGCGTCGCGCCGAAGCGCGGGCGCCGACCGTGGCGATGGTGGTGCGCGAGCCTGGCGCCGATGTCGCCGCGAAACTTGCGCCGATGGGCATCATGACCAGCGGCGGACATTTCTACGGCGTCCGCTGCTTGGAGGGGCAAGGCGTCGACACCGAACACGGCGCGCTGCGCGTGAGCTTCGTGCACTATACGTCGAAGGATGAGCTGGCGAAGCTGATGCGGGCGTTGGAGGAGGTGCTTTAAGAGCGGTCATCGGCCACGCGTCAATCTACGAAGGCGCTTCAAGCGAAGTTCTGCTTCGGGTGACAGTATTACGGACGCGTCACCGCTATTGGCCGTCAGGCCGATCGCGTGAACACAATCGGAATAACTAATGTATGCTTCGCCTGAGTTGGCGATTTTGCGACCGTTGGGCGCGAATAGCGTCCAACGCCACCGCCGCGGCGACGCCGCGTCGAGATAGATCGTATAGTGCATTTTTTGCCTCCGCCGATGATTGGGACGCTCTCGCTCGAACGCCCCAATCTTCAGGTGCATTCTTTCAAAGCGAGCAGATTGTCGTTCCACTTGCCGTCAGCGTGGGTGCGAACATATTTGCCGTTCTGACCTTTCACCACGCCGACGTCGGCGCGCTTTCCATCCACCTTCGTGTAGAAGGTGTTGGTGCCAGCCTCGATGGAGGCAATGACGTCGGCGCGGGTCCACTTCCAACCTGAACCGCCGAGGTGTGTGATCCCCTCGTGCGTGTCGTCGCGCGGCGTCTTGTTGATGCACGTGACTTGAACGTCTGCCATTTTCAACACTCCTCTGTTTTC
>JBAQGO010000062.1:0-28296 GCA_049287825.1 Vitreimonas sp.
AAAAGCGACGCTGAATGGAAGCAGGCGTTCGATTACATGAACCGCTTCGACGCCATGCAGGGCGTCGAGGACATTCAGGTGACGATCAATCAAGCGCGCGGCTGGGGCGCCAAGAAGGTCGGCACATTGGGGTACTGCCTCGGCGGACTGCTGGCGTATCTCTGCGCCACACGCACCGACACTGATGCCAGCGTCGGCTATTATGGGGTCAACATCCCGAAGTTCTTGGACGAAGCGGCAAAGATCAAAAAGCCGCTGATGCTGCACATCGCCGGCAAGGATGGCTTCGTGAACGCCGAGATGCAGGCGCAGATGCACAAGTGCCTCGATGGCAATCCGCTGGTGACGCTCCACGACTATCCCGAGCGCGATCACGCCTTCACGCGCGAAGGCGGCAAGAACTACGACGCCGGCGACGCCAAGATTGCGGACGATCGCACCTTGGCGTTCTTCACGCAGAACCTGGCATGAGGCGGGCGCTAATCGCGCTGGCGTTGGCGCTGACGGCGTGCGGGCAACAGCAGAGCGCATCAGCGCCCCCGTCGGCGACGCCAGCCCAGGCCGCCTCTGCAAGCGCTGGCGGCACACTCGCGCCGGCCAATTTGCCCGCGTTCTTCGATTGCCTGCGCGAGAGCCACTTCACCGCCATTTCCGCTCATCGCGGCGGCCCCGCGCCCGGCTTTGCCGAGAATGCGATCCCGACCTTTGAACACACACTCGCGCGCGCCCCGGCCATCATGGAAGTCGACATCGCCCGCACGCGCGACAACGTGCTGGTTCTCATGCACGACGACAGCGTTGACCGCACGACCAATGGGAGGGGTCAAGTCGATCATCTGACGGCGGCGCAAGTCAGCGCGCTGAGGCTGCGTGACGAGGATGGCGCCGTGCTCAACGCGCATCCGCCAACGTTGCGGGAAGCTTTGGATTGGGCTGAAGGCAAGACCATCCTGGCCCTCGACGTGAAGCGGGGCGTTTCCTACGAGGACGTGGCGCACGCAGTCGCCCAAGCGCATGCGATGAATCGGGTGGCGTTCATCGCCTACGGCGTCGCCGGCGCGGCGCGTCTGCATCAAGTGGCCCCCAACGCCATGTTGTTCGTCTCCATCCGCTTTCCCGCCGACCTGGACGACCTGGTCCGCCGCGACGTCGATCTGAATCGGGTCGTGGCGTGGACCGGCACCGATCAGCCCAATAGCGGTCTCAACATCGAGCTCGCTCAGCGGGGCGTGGAGGTAGAGTTCGGCACACTGGGCGGCCGCCGCTCTTGGGACTCGCGCTTCGCCGAACAACAGCGCGAACAATACGCGGCGTTCGCCGATACGGGGCTGCAGCTGATCTCGACGGGCCGGCCGGCAGAGGCGTTGGCCGACCTCGACGCGCACGACAACGCGCGCGGCTACGGCGCGCCTCAGTGCGTTGGCGCGCATTGAACGACGCGCACCCACGCTTACGTCTTGGCGGCAAGGAGGGACGATGAAAGCTGTTCGGATCGAGAGCCACGGCGGGCCTGAAGTCATTCACGTCGAAGACGTCGAAACGCCAACGCCAGGCGCGCACGAGATCCGCGTGAAGAACGCCGCGTGCGGCGTGAACTTCATCGATACCTACCATCGCACAGGCTTGTACAAGATCGCGCTGCCCGGTGGATTGGGCCAAGAGGGCGCAGGCGTCGTCGATGCGATCGGCGAAGGCGTCACGCATTTTCAGCTCGGCGATCGCGTCGCGTATTGCTCGGGCCCGATCGGCGCATACAGCGAAGCGCATGTTGTACGCGAAGATCGCGCCGTCGCTCTGCCACAACGCATTTCGTTCGATATCGCCGCAGCATCGTTGTTGAAGGGCATGACTGCGCGTTATCTTCTGAGAAAGACGTTTCGCGTGGAACGTGGCCACGTCGTCGTTATTCACGCAGCCGCGGGCGGCGTTGGTCAGATCCTCGTGCAATGGGCCAAGCATCTCGGCGCGACGGTGATTGCAACAGCCAGTAGCGACGCAAAAACGGCAATCGCGAAATCACTCGGCGCGCACCATACGATCGTCAGCGGGCGCGAGGATATCGCCAAGCGCGTACGCGAGATCACCAACGGCGTTGGCGCCGATGTCGTCTATGACGGCGTCGGCAAAGATACGTTCGAAGCGTCGCTCGAGTGCTTGAAGCCGCTCGGCATGTTGGTGATCTTTGGCAACGCGTCGGGCGCCGTGCCGCCGTTCAATCCGCTGGTCCTCTCGCAGAAGGGGTCATTGTTTCTGACGCGCCCGACGCTCGGCCATTACACAGCGACGCGTGAGACGCTCGATGAAACGGCGAATAATCTGTTTGCGGTGATCGAGAGGGGTGTGGTGAAGATTGCCCCGCCCACGCACTACAAGCTCGCCGACGCCGCCCAAGCGCATCGCGATCTCGAAGCGCGCAAGACGACCGGCAGCCTGGTGCTAATTCCTTAGCGAGCTGCTGACGCGCGTTGGTAGGCAGGGCGCTCCGTGACGCGCTTGAGATAGTCGCGCACGGCTTGGTGATAGCGATCCTCCCAGCCGAACAGCTTGGCGCCGCCGCCAAGCATGAGCGTGCAGGAGATGTCGGCGGCTGTGAATTGATCGCCGGCAAGATAGGGATGGCGTTGCAGTTGCTCGCCAATCATCTCGACGCCGGTGATGAAACCTTTCTCGGAATCCGCCGTCGCCCAATTGTCGCGCTGGTCCTCCGGGATGAGCAGCTTCGCGACCACGAGATTGCGAAAGCGCGCGCCCATTGTGCATTCGCCGAAATGGAAAAACTGAATGTAGGCGGGGTAGGCGGCGTCGGTTGGGTTGGGCTTCAGCGGCGTCGGCCCGTAGCGATCCATGAGATAATCCATGATCGCCAGCGACTCGATGATGCGCACTTCGCCATCTTCCAGCACCGGAATTGAGCCCAGCGCATTGGCTTCGGTGAGCTTCGGGTCGGTGAAACCTTGCACGGGCTGGAGCTCGTATTTGAGTCCCATCTCTTCGGCGAGCCACACGACGCGAAGCGCACGCGTGCCGGGAATGTGATAAATCCTGATCATCGCATCCTCCTATTGACCGGCCGCCTTCTTGTAGGCGGGGCGGCTGGTCACGCGCTCGACGTATGCTTCGACGCTCGGCGCGAACTCGGTGACGATGCCGAAATATTTGGCGATGCCGCAGCCCCAACCAACGGAGATGTCGGCGGCTGTGAAGCGGCCCGCGGCCATGTATTCGTTGCCCGCATCGAGGCGTGCTTGCACCAGCTTCATGCGCTTGTTGATGGCGGAGACGACGTAGTCGAACGTCCAGTTTTTCTTTTGGTCCTCTGGCGCTTGGAAGCGGGTGGCGACGAAGGCGTTGCCGATGGCGCACAGGCCGGACTCGCCAAACTCCAAAAATTGCAGATAGGGCGCGAAGTCCTTTTCGGTCGGCGTCACTGCGAGTTCGGTGGGGCCGTACTTGGCCATCACGTACTGCATGATCGCCACGCTCTCGACCATGGAGACATCGCCGTCGGTGATGGCGGGGAGTTGGCCTAAGGGGCTCGCTTCCACGAAGCCGGCAGGGCGTTCGCCGCCGAACGGCACCGCGATCGCCTCGTAGGGAAGACGCATCTCCTCGGCGAGCCAAACGACCCGAACCGAACGCGACGGCGGCGTGTGAAAGATTTTGAGCATGGGCTTCCTCCGCCGCCAGTCTTAGCGCGGCGGCGCAGGAGAGTCCCGTTAGGTGTTCATCGACTGGAAGAAGTCGTCGTTGTTCTTCGAGCCCTTGAGCTTGTCGAGCAGGAATTCGACCGCGTCCTGGGTGCCCATCGGCGAGAGGATACGGCGCAGCACGTACATCTTCTGCAGGTGCTCCTTCGGCGTGATGAGTTCGTCTTTGCGCGTGCCGGACTTGAGCACGTCGATGGCTGGGAAGATGCGGCGGTCAGCAACCTTGCGGTCGAGCTGAAGTTCGCTGTTACCCGTGCCCTTGAACTCTTCGAAGATGACTTCGTCCATGCGCGAGCCGGTATCGATCAACGCGGTGGCAATGATCGTCAACGAACCGCCTTCTTCGAGATTACGCGCCGCGCCGAAGAAGCGCTTCGGGCGCTGCAAGGCGTTGGCGTCGACGCCGCCCGTCAGCACCTTGCCGGAAGAGGGCACGACAGTGTTGTAGGCGCGGCCGAGGCGGGTGACGGAGTCGAGCAGGATGACGACATCCTTGCCGTGCTCGGCGAGCCGCTTGGCTTTTTCGATCACCATTTCCGCCACCGCGACGTGGCGCGTCGCCGGTTCGTCGAAGGTGGAGGAGACGACCTCGCCCTTCACCGTGCGCTGCATGTCGGTGACTTCTTCGGGACGCTCGTCGATCAGCAGCACCATCAGGAAAACTTCCGGATGGTTGGCTTCGATCGCCTTGGCAATGTTTTGCAGGATGACGGTTTTACCGGTGCGGGGCTGCGCGACGATCAGCGAGCGCTGGCCTTTGCCGATGGGCGCCACAATGTCGATGATGCGCCCGGTTTTGTCTTTGAGCGTCGGATCTTCGATTTCCATCTTGAGCCGCTCGGTCGGGTAGAGCGGGGTCAGGTTGTCGAAATGAACTTTGTGACGGACGCGATCTGGATCTTCGAAATTGATCGAGTTCACTTTCACCAGCGCGAAATAGCGCTCGCCGTCCTTCGGCGCTTTGATCTGGCCTTCGACGGTGTCGCCGGTGCGAAGGCCGAATTTGCGGATCTGCTGCGGCGACACGTAGATGTCGTCGGGGCCGGGCAGATAGTTCGATTGCGGCGACCGCAGGAAGCCAAAGCCGTCGGGCAGAACTTCAGTAACGCCGGCGCCGCCGATTTCGACGCCGCGTTCGGCGACCTGTTTGAGGATCGCGAACAGCATGTCCTGCGTTCGCAATTGGTTGGCGCCCTCGATCTCGAGCGATTCCGCGAGCGCGAGGATTTCGGTTGGGGGTTTGCGCTTGAGCTCCTGCAGCGTCAGCTGGGTGAGCCCTTCGAGTGCTTGTTCTTCAGTCATGTTTATCTCGGGAGACCGCGCGCGCGTTCAGCGGGGAAGGCGGGGCGGTCGGAAAGGAAAAGTTCGGCGTTGGGAGAAGTACTGCGCCGCCGAGGCGCTCCGTGCCGAAGCACGTGGGGGATGGACACCATAACGGCCGGGCGGCGTCAAGCCGCCTAGCGCGCTGCGGTGTTCAGAACGGTTCCACCGTTGCCAGTAGGATAACCACGATGGCGACGAGGAAAGGGACCTCGCCCATGATTCTCCAGAACCGTTCGGAATGACGCCGCTCGCCCGCTGCAAGCCTGCGTCCCTCTTGAGATAGGAAGCCGTGATAGCCGCTCAAGCCTAAGACAAAGATAAGTTTGAGCCAGAACCAGTGCGGGACGTGGGCGAGGATCTCGGGCAGGGGCCGGCTCCAATCGCCCACCAAATAGGCCGCGAACAGAAAGACGCCGAACGCCCAAGCCAGGATGATGGAGGGTATGAGGATGATCGCTTTGAGTTTTACCGCCGCCTTTAGCAGCGTCTGCTCAAGCTCGCCGCCCGGTTGTGATCCGGAGATGTGTGCATAATAGCGTGGCAGGATCAGCAACCCGGCGACCCAGGCCATCGCCGCGATGATGTGCAGGCCACGCGCCAAATCATAGCTGATGATGTGCGGCCCCATCACGATCCCTGACTACTCGCCCTGTTGCGCGCAGCGCCCGAATTCCGCCGGGCAAATCCGACGGCCTAGCTCCGATTGCACCTTACCCCGCGCTTGCATCGCGCGCTCCACCAGATCAGCCAGCGCGTCGATAAAGCGCGGCGCAACCCCTAGAGCGGGGGCGCGCAGGTAGAATGGCACGCCGCGCTCGGAAGCGAGTTGCGCGTACTCGACGTCAAGTTCAACCAGCGTTTCGACGTGCTCAGAGACAAACGCGATCGGCGTCACGATCACGCCGGTGAGATCGCGCGCCGCGGCGATCACTTCATCTTCGGTGGACGGCCCGAGCCATTCCAACCGCCCGACCCGCGACTGATAACAGATGCGCGTATCCCATTGCGCGGGAAGGGCGCGTTTCACAGCGGCGACGCTCTGCTCGACTTGCCACTGATAGGGATCGCCGCCCGCCACCACGCGCTTCGGCAAACCGTGCGCCGAAAACAGCACACGCGGATTGGGTGGCTCACCAGCGTTGTGCCAAGTCTCCACGATCGCATCGGCGTGGGCCTGCGCGAACTTTTGCCCGATCGGATAACAACAAACTGTCGACGCCGGCAGCTTCGACGCTTGCCGCCAGGCGCGCAGCGATGATGCCGTCGTGGTGGTCGAGAATTGCGGATAGAGCGGCAGCAGGATCGCATCCGTTGCGCCCCACGCTTCGGCCGCCTTCGCCGCATCTTTCACGAACGGCTTCCAATAGCGCATCGCCGGGAAGCATTTGAACGTCACGTTGTCGATGCGCTTAGCGATGGCCGCGTCGAGCGCTTCGGCCTGCTGCAAGGTCTCTGGCAGGATCGGCGAACGCCCACCCATCAAATCATAATTGCTGCGCGCAAACCGTTCGCGGGAGCGCGCGATCAGTGTTGCGAGCAAAGCCCGGAATGGTTGCGGGTAGGGGATGATGGCGCGGTCGTTGAACAGATTGAACAGAAACGGCCGCACCGCTTTCGGTTCATCGGGCCCGCCAAGATTGAACAGAATGATGGCGACACGCCGCGACGTGAGGATGCGCAGGCTGTGCTTTTCCTGGCGCTCCGGCGTTGGCGTTTCAGATTCAACCGGAACAGCGCTCACGCCGCGCCCTTCACGATCCGCACCAACTCGGCCACGTTTTCCGGCGTCGCTTGTGGGGTGATGCCATGGCCCAGGTTGAAGATGTGAGGCCCACCTCGGAATGCTTCCACGACATGCCGCGCGCCTTGCTCCAAGAACTTGCCGCCAGCGACCAGCAATTGCGGATCAAGATTGCCCTGCAGCGGCATGTTCGCCGGCGCTTGCTCCCGCGCGAACGCCGCTGGCGTCTGCGTATCAACACCAAGCGCAGTGATGCCTGTTTCACGCGCATAGAGTCCGATATGTGCTCCAGCCCCGCGCGGAAATCCGATAATCGGCACAGTCACGCCCAGCGCCCGCAACCGTGAAACAAGCGCCGTCGTGGGTTTCAAGATCAAGCGCTCGAAGAGGGGAAGCGAAAGCCCTTCCGCCCAGCTCTCGAAAATCTGCAGGCAATCCGCTCCCGCTTTGACTTGCGCGGCCAAATGTTGGGCGGTGGTCTCGACCAGCACGTTCAGCAGTTGGTCAACATCCTGATATCGAGTATACGCAGCACGGCGCGCTTCATCCTTATCGCCGCCGCGTCCCTGCAACATATACGTCGCTACCGTCCAAGGTCCGCCGGCAAAGCCAATCAGCGCAATGTCCTTAGAAATCTGTCTGCGAATACGGTCCACAGTTTCATAAACGGGCGAGAGCCGCTGAATAGCTTTCTGCGGATCGTCGAAGGTCCAGCCCGTTTCTGGAATCAACGGCTCAAGCCGAGGCCCTTCGCCTTCAACGAACCAAACCTTCCGGCCCAACGCATCGGGCACCACGAGAATGTCTGAGAACAGGATCGCAGCATCGAGCGGAAAGCGGCGCAGAGGCTGCAACACAGCCTCTGTCGCCAGGGCAGGGGAATAGCAAAAATCCAGAAAGCTCTTCGCCCGAGTTCGAAGCTCGCGATACTCAGGCAGATACCGTCCAGCCTGACGCATGATCCAAATCGGAGGAGGATCGATCCTCTCTCCGCTCAGGACGCGTAGAAAGACCGAAGGATCTTTCAGGTCTGCCATTGCCTCTTCTAAACCTAATTTCTTGATCGTGATGAATGGGACTCGTTGTTGTAGCGATATGCAAACCGGGACAACTTCTGTGTCCACAGCAAATCCACAGACTTGCTCTTTGCGGCCCTGCGTCAAAAACGCTTTGGTCAGAACATGTTGCACCGAGCGATTCGATGCTTTGATTCCCTCGCCGTGCGGATCACCCTCTGTGGAGAGAAGTCGAGGGAATCGCTGGTGAGGCGAAAGAAAAACTCGGTTTCCGAGAACGGCGGCCGATCATGGCCCTTTCGCTCATCACTTGCTGACAACTTGTTCACAGCGCTTCATGGCCTGATATGAGATGACGATGCGTCAGCGATTGGCCACGTACTTCAACGTCCATCTCGTCTCGGACTCGACCGGCGAGACGCTGGCTGGCGTTATGCGCGCCACCTGCGCCCAGTTCGATAACATCATGCCGATCGAGCATTCCTACTTCCTGGTGCGCTCGGTGCGGCAGTTGGAGCGGGTGCTGGAGGAGATCGCGGGCGCACCGGGCGTGGTCATGTTCACGCTCTCCAATCTGGAACACCGGGCCATCCTAGAGGAACATTGCGCCAAAGTAGGCATGCCCTGCGTGGCGGTGCTGGACCCGGTGCTCGACATCACTTCGCGATATTTGGGCCAGGAATTGAACCATCGGGTCGGCGCGGCGCGCAAACTCAACGCCGAATACTTCAAGCGGATCGACGCCCTCGATTTCGCAATGGACCATGATGACGGCCAGCAGGTCATCGAACTCTCGACGTCCGACGTGATCCTTGTTGGCGTCAGCCGCACCTCGAAAACGCCGACCAGCGTCTATCTCGCGCACCGCGGCGTGAAGGCGGCGAACGTGCCGCTGGTGCCCAACGTGCCGCTGCCGCCGGAATTGTTCGCCAAGGATCATCCGTTGGTGGTGGGCCTCACCATCTCTGCCGACCGGCTCGTGCACATCCGCCGCAACCGCCTGGTCGCCATGAAGGAAACCCGCGCCGGCGATTACACTGAAGAAGAAGCAGTGCGCCGCGAAGTGATGGATGCGCAGCGCCTGTTCGAGCGGGAGGGGTGGCCGACCATCGATGTTTCACGCCGCTCGATCGAGGAGACGGCCGCCGCTGTGCTCAATCTGCTCGCCGAGCATCGTGGCCTATGAGTCTTGTGCTCGCCTCCGGGAGCGCCGCGCGCCGGCGCATGCTCGAAGACGCAGGTTTGGTGTTCGATGTGATCCCGCCTGCTTGTGACGAAGAAACGGCGAAGCGGCAGTACCGCGCGCAAGGCCGCTCGCCGCATGCGCAGGCCGAGGCGTTGGCTGAACTGAAGGCTAGGTCGGTTTCTGAACAAACGCCGGCTTATGTGATTGGCGCGGATCAAATGCTGGCGCTGGATGGCGTCGCTCTGGACAAGCCCAAGAGCAAAGCCGAAGCGCGAGAACACTTGCTGCTGCTGCGCGGCAAGCCGCATGAACTCATCACCGCCGCCGCGGTCGCGAAGGACGGCGCGATTGTGTGGCGTGCGACCGATGTGCCGCGCATGCGGATGCGCAAGTTTTCTGATGCGTTCCTCGATGCGTACATAGAGCGCGTTGGCGACGATGTGTTGCATTCCGTCGGCGCCTATCAACTCGAAGGTCTCGGCGCGCAATTGTTCGAGCGCGTCGACGGCGATTACTTCTCTGTCCTCGGCCTGCCGCTGTTGCCGCTCTTGACCTTCCTGCGCGGGCAGGGGGAGCTCGGCGCATGACGATTTCCGCCTCCACGCAGGTGCTCGCGGTGATTGGTGATCCAGTTGCGCATTCGCTGTCGCCGGTGATGCACAATGGCTGGATCGCTGATCACGGTTTGGACGCAGTGTACGTGGCGTTGCCCTTGACGGGCGACGATCCCTCCGCCGCGTTTCGCGCGCTGAAGCGCTTCGGATTGAAGGGTGCGAACGTTACGGTCCCGCACAAGGAAGCCGCTGCACGCGCGGCCGATCGCAGCGAGAACGCAGTCGCCAATGTGTTGCGCTGGGAAGAGGATGGCAGCGTTTCGGCCTTCAACACCGATGGCCTGGGCTTTCTGGACTCACTAGCCGAACGCGCGCCGGATTGGCGCGGCCGCATCAGCCGCGTGCTGATGCTCGGCGCCGGCGGCGCCGCGCGCGCCATCGCGACAACGCTCTCGCCTTACGTCGACACCATCCATTTCGCTAATCGCACGGCTGAGCGGGGCGAAGCGGCCGCGCTGTCATTGCCGAACGGGCGCGCCTTGCGCTGGGACGATCTGGAGCGCGGCTTCGGTGCGGCCGATCTGATCATTCATGCAACAACGCTTGGCATGGAAGGCCAACCGGAAACCGAATGGCCGGTCGCCAATTGCCGCGCCAACGCCATCGTCGCGGACATTGTGTACCGCCCTCTACTCACGCCGCTGCTCAATGCCGCCAACGCGCGCGGCCTCACCATGATCGATGGCCTCGGCATGCTCATTCATCAGGGCGCGCGGTCGTTTGAGTTGTGGTTTGACGTCATGCCTGACACCGGGAAAGCGCGCACGAGACTGCTCGCCGCGCTGGGCGAACCGTCATGATCGTTATCGGTCTCACCGGCTCGATTGGCATGGGTAAGTCGACCGTGGCGCAGATGTTCGCGGAGGAGGGTGCGCCGGCTTTCAACTCCGATGATGCCGTACACGAGCTGTACGCCCGCGGCGGCGCCGGGGTTGCGCCAGTGGAAGCGGCGTTTCCAGGCGTGACCAAAGACGGCGCGATCGATCGCGCCGCACTGAGTGCTCGCGTCGTCGACAATCCCGAAGCCATCAAGCAGCTCGAAGCCATCGTGCATCCCTTGGTGCGCCAGGCGCAGATCGCGTTTCTTGAGAAACATCACCAGGCCGGCGCTAAGGTGGCGGTGCTCGATATTCCTTTGCTGTTCGAGTCAGGCGGCGCCGAGCGCGTCAACAAGGTTGTGGTGGTGTCAGCGCCGGCTGATGTGCAAAAGGCGCGGGTCATGAGCCGGCCAGGCATGACCGAAGAGAAGTTCGCCTATTTGCTGTCGCGCCAGATGCCGGACGCGGAAAAGCGGGCGCGGGCGGACTTTGTCATCGACACCAGCGGTGAACTGGATGCCACGCGCGCCCAAGTCCGAGCCGTGCTGGACGCGCTGAGCAAACAGAGTTAGCGCCGAATCCATGCGCGAAATCGTTTTCGACACGGAGACCACCGGCATCTTCCCGGACCATCCGGAGCCGCGTGAGCGTGACCGCATCGTCGAAATCGGCTGCGTCGAACTCATCAATCTCGAGCGCACCGGCCACGAGTTTCACGCTTACGTCAATCCCGGGCGTAACGTGCCGGATGAAGTGGTGCGCGTGCATGGCTTGACCGGCGAGTTTTTGTCCAAGCACCGCAAGTTTTCGGAGATCGCGCAAGAGTTTCTCGACTTTGTCGGCGATGCGCCGCTGGTCGCGCACAACGCAACATTCGACCAAAACTTTGTGTACGCCGAACTGACGCGGTGTGAGCTTCCAAAACCAGCGCACGAGCGCTTCATTGACACGCTGGCAATCGCCAAAAAGCGTTTCCCGGGCGCTTCATGCTCACTTGATGCCTTGGCGCGGCGATTTCAGCTCGATCGCTATGGCTTCGATCTAGCGGCGCGCAAAAGCGCTGGCGGCCACGGCGCCCTCGTCGACGCGCGCATTTTGGCGGAAGTGTACCTGCAACTGAAGGGCGGGCGCGAACAGCGTCTGGCGTTCGAAGTTGCGGTAGCGACCGAACCCACAGGCGTCGCCATCACGGTAGAGTTTGCACAGCGCGCGCCACGCGCCATACCGCTGCCGTCGCTCACAACGTCAGCCGAGGAAGAGGCGCACGCTGCGTTCATTGCCAAGCTCGGGCCCAACGCGCTCTGGCTGAAGTACGGAACCTAAAACTTAGAACGCGGCGCTCGCGGCGCTCGGCGGCTGGCCCCGCGCTTGGCGATCGCGCAACTCGGCCCAATAGAGCGGCGTGAAATCGATCGGGTTGATCATCAGCGGCGGATAGCCGCCTTCGCGTGTGATCTCCGCCATTATCTGGCGGCTGAAGGGAAAGAGCAGGCGAGGGCACTCGATCCAGATCAACGGCTCGATCTCTTCCTGACGGACATTCACGAATTGAAACAGCCCGGAATAGACGAGGTTGGCGGAGAACATCACATCGTCGGCGCGCTTCGCCGCCACATTGATGCAGAGATCGACCTCGACGGCTTCGCCGCTGTCTCCAATGGGGCGCGATTTCACCTCGACGCCCATATCGATCGTGGGTTGCTGCTCGTAAGCCTGTGAAGACGCCGCAGCCATCTTGTTACGAAATGACAGCTCCTTCACGTACTGAGAAAGCACGCGGAGATGCGGAGAATCCGCGGATTGGCCAAATTCTGGGCCGGGTTGCGTGGACATGCGCAAACTCCGTGTTGGTGGGCGGCGGCGGGCTAACACGGAGGCCGGGAGGCGGCAACCGTGCTGGCGGTGACGGGTTGTTAGCACTATCTTGGCTGTTAGCGGCCCTAGAATTCGGGCCAGGAGTTGGAATTTTGGACCAGAGCACGATCGAGATCGTTGTCCTCGCCTTTATCGCAGGCTTCGTGCTGTTCCGCCTCTACGCGACGCTGGGCCGCCGTACAGGCGCAGAGCGCCCCGTCGCGCCACATCCTGCGCCGGTGCAGGGTCCCATGCCGCAAGGTTTGACGCCGTCCTCGCCGCTGCCGCAGGCGTTCGCCGGCAATCCCGCCAGCGAAGGCGTCATCGCCATTGTGCGCGCTGACCCGAGCTTCGACATCGCGCATTTCATGAATGGCGCGAAGGGCGCTTACGAAATCATCGTCGGCGCCTTCGCCAAGGGTGACCGCGACGCGTTGCGCAATCTGCTGACTCCGCGCGTGTTTGACTCTTACATTGCCGCCATCGCCGCGCGCGAAGCCAAAGGTGAGCCAGGACCTGAACTGGTGCGTCTGAAGTCGGCCGACCTCGCGGGCGCGGAACTCGCCGGCGATACCGCACGCGTCACCGTGAAGTTCGAATCGGAATTAGCCGAAGGCGCACACGGCGTTCGCGACGCGCATGAGCGGTGGACGTTCGAGCGTCTGATCCGCACCTCCGATCCGAACTGGCGACTGGCGCGCGTCGCTGCTGCGTGAGCAAGAATCGTCGGGATTTAACATCTGACGAGCGCAGTTTGTGGCGCCGTGTCGCGTCCACCGTAAAGACGCGCCGTCCTCTGCCTGATCACGAACCGGAAGCGCCGAGTAAGGCGCCGGCGCGGCGACCTGCGCCACACGAACCAACCACGCGCCCGCCCGCTCCGCGATCAACAGCTACACGGCCGGTGCAGAATGTTGCTGCGGAAAAACGCGTCCGGCGCGGCGACGTCGAGTTTGACGCGACGCTCGATTTGCATGGGCATACGCAAGATTCAGCACTCGCGGCGCTCTCGCGTTTTCTTCGCCGCGCCCAGAAGCGGGGCGATCGCGCGGTGATCGTTGTCACCGGCGTTGGACGCGGCGGGGAGGGGGTGTTGAAGCGGATGTTTCCGAGCTGGCTTGCCGCCAAGGAGATACGCCCAATCGTCGCGGGTTACGCACCGGCGCATCGCTCGCACGGCGGCGCCGGCGCCTTCTATGTGTTTCTCAAGCGATTGCGCGACTAGCGTCAACACAAGCTTAAGCGTTCTCTCCAACTCGTATCCGCGCGCTTCAGCCCATCCTAACCAAACTCCGGCAGGTTTCTCGCGTGCGCCCGCGCGGGTGCGCCGGGAGATGAGTTTGGGCGCGCTCGCTCGCATTGTGAGATCACACACGCCGCGTGGCTTGGCTGCGCGCGCGGTGCTGTTCACGACCGGGCTGATGATGGCGACAGCGTTGCTGTCGGCCGCGACCATCATGTTTGGCGCCGATCGCGAAAGCGAACGCCATCAGATCGTAGTCACCGGTGAACTGACGCAGCACTTGGCGAATGTCTCCGGCAATCTGATCGCCGAGAACAACCTCATCGAACTCAATCAGGTCGCCGCCATCGCCACGTCGCGCCGCGAAGTGCGCCGCATCACGGTTCACGATGAACAGGGACGGGTGTTGGCGTCGCACGGCGGCAGTGCGGCGGATCGCGCGGCGGCGGACATGCTTGCAGCGCGCGTCGCAGCTACAGGCGCGCCGAGTTACGTGCGCACCGCCGACAATGGTCTAGCGCTGGGCGCACCGGTAATTCACAACGGCGAGCGCCTCGGGGTCGCTGTCATGATGTGGAATGGTGACGCCTATCGCTTCAACGCCCTGCCGGCGCTGGCGCCGTTTCTGCTGATCCTGATTTGCTTGACCGGAGCAGCGGTGCCGCTGACAGCGCATCTGGTGCGCAAGGCGGTAGCGCCGCTTGACGAGCTTGCACGCTTCGCAGCGCGGATCGGCGATCAGGGCCAGGCTGAGCCGATACAAATCAAGACAGGCGACGAGTTCGAAACGCTGGCGAACGCTTTCAACAGCATGATTGGCCGCCTCGACGCTTCGATGCAGCGCATCCAGCAGATCGCTTTCGTCGATCCAGCGACACAACTTCCAAACCACGACCGCTTCGTGCGTGAAGTGGACTTCTTCATTCTGCAAGCCAAAGCCAAGTCCGGCGCCGTCATCGTATTCGAGCTGCAGCGGCTTACGAAACTTATGCAGATGCTGGATCCAGCTGACGCGCGCGATTTCGTACGCGCCGTATCCGATCGCCTGTCGATGGCGCTCATGACAGTTGACCGCGTCGTGCGTCTTACCGACCAGGAAGACCCCGTTGCCATCGCGGCACGGCTCGGCGTTGTGGAGTTTGGCGTTTTCGTTCCAGAAATAGGATCCGCCGCCGATGCCGCGCGTTTTGCGCAACACCTCAACGCCGCTTTGAACCAGCCGTTTGAATGGCGCGGGCACAAGCTTACGCTTGGCGCAAGCTGCGGTGTGGCGCTGGCGCCACGCGACGGCAAAGACGCCGACACCGTCATCCGCCATGCCCGCATGGCGCTCGGCGCCGCACACAATTCACCTGCTCGGCTCAAGCTATACACGCAATCGCTTGATCGTGAGGCCGTGGCGCGCCTGACGCTCGAGCGCGAAATGCGTGGCGCCCTCGATCGCAACGAGTTCCGCGCCTATTTCCAACCCAAGATCAATCTCGCCACCGGCCGCATCGAAGCTTGCGAAGCCCTCGCGCGTTGGGTGCGTACTGATCGTACGATTATCAGTCCCGGGCGATTCATCCCAGTTGCGGAGGAAAGTGGGCTGATCGGACCACTCTCCGACGCCATCATGCGCGAGGCCTGCTGGAAAGCGGCGTCATGGGAGCGCGCCGGACATCCGGCTAAGGTGGCCGTCAATGTCTCAGCGCTGCAATTCCGTGGCGATCGCTTTGCTGAGCGCGTGTTGCGCATCGTGCAGCACGCGGGGCTCCGGTCCGATCACCTCGAGTTGGAAATCACCGAGTCGGTGGTCATGGAAGATCCCGATCGCGCCCTGCATGTGATCAAGCCATTGCGCGAAGCCGGCGTGCGGCTGGCCATCGACGATTTCGGGTGCGGGCACTCTAGTTTGGCGGCGCTCTCTAAGCTGCCGTTCGATGTGATCAAAATCGATCAGCAATTCGTGCGCGCGCTGGAGCGCGGCGATACGCAAGCCGCCGCCATCATTGAAATGATCTTGGCGCTGGCGCGCACGCTCAACATGGAAGTCGTCGCCGAAGGCATCGAACGCCGCGAAGACATGGAATTCATGGCTGCGCGCGGTTGCCATTGGATCCAGGGTTTCCTCTACGGCGCGGCGGTCTCGGCGCCGGAATTCGCGGAGCTGTTGCGCAGGCAGGGCGGCGAAGAGATCTTCGGCGAAGACGCGGCCTAAACGCGGAAGCCACTCTTCAGCGCCAGCGCCCGCAAATTAGTTTCCGGCCGCGGCCCCATATGCGCAATGACTTCGGATGCGGCGAGCGAGGCAAGCGCGCCGCATTCCGCGATCGGCCTACCGCGCGCGTGTCCAAACAAGAAGCCCGCCGCGTACTGATCGCCGGCGCCGGTCGTGTCCACGACTTTTGCAACAGGCATCGGCGCAACCGCCGTCTCTCCCGTTTCGGTGACGACCACCGATCCGTGCTGTGAACGCGTGACCGCAACGATGGGGCAGGCGGCCTGCGCCGCGGCGAGCGCCGCCTTCAAATCGTTGGTCTGGTAGAGCGCCAATATCTCCGCTTCGTTCGCGAAAAGGATATCAACGTGGTGCGCCACCAATTGCTTGAAGCTTTCGCGGTGCCGCTCGACGCAGAACAAATCGGAGAGCGTTAGTGAAACTTTGCGCTTTGCCGCGCGCGCGATTTCAGCTGCCCGCACGAACGCGGCCTTCGCTTCATCGCGATCGAACAGATAGCCTTCGAGGAACAACACTGCGCCCGAACGGATCAACTCGGGGTCGATGTCGGAGGCCGAGAGCAGCGTGGATGCGCCGAGATAAGTGCTCATCGAGCGTTGCCCATCCGGTGTCACGGCGATCAAGCAGCGCGCGGTGCCGGGCTGACCGTCACGCGCCGAGGTGTTGAAGCTGACGCCAGCCGCGCGAAACTCACGTGTAAATTGGGCGCCCAAATCGTCGCTCGCGACCTTGCCGATATAGCCAGTCTTGCCGCCGAAGCTTGAAATCCCCGTCACAGTGTTGGCGGCAGAGCCGCCGGCCGCGACGGTGGCGCTGGAAAATACAGAGGTCAGGTGATCGGCGCGCTCTTCGTCAATCAGCGTCATCGCGCCTTTGCTGATGGCCTCCTGCGCCAGAAATGCATCCGGGACGGGTTGCAGAATGTCGATAATAGCGTTGCCGACGGCGACGACGTCGTAAGTCATGGAAAAACCCTTCAGGATCGGCGGTTTAAAGCGCGTGGGCTCGGTCGTTGCAAGCATTGCCGCCTAATGATTCGCACGGCATGGTGCCGCGCATGCGATATTTTGCAGCGATCCTTTCAGCGGCCATGCTGAGCGCGTGCGCGAGCACGCCCGCGAGTACGCAGGCGCCGGCGGTTGCAGCCGCCGCACCATCGGCCACAGCGCCCACGAGCAATCGCGGCGCCCAACTGCTCGCGCAAGCTGGTCGTGCCAATGCGCCCACACGCGCTGACATTGAGCGCACATTTGGCGCTGCCGACATCACCCGCCAAGACGGCGCTGGCGTCGCGCTCACCTACCGGCTCAACACATGTGCGCTTCTGCTGGTGTTCACCGCAGACGCGCACAGTGCCATGCGCCTTGCGGACGCGCACGCTGGCCCGCGTCAGGCTGGGCAAGCTACGCCGACGCTCGATCAATGCGGCGCCGAAGCCGAGGCGCATCGCTCCTAGTGCCTCGCGTCGCCTACCTCACAGGCCGATCGTATCGGGGAACGCGTCTTGCAAGCGGCGACGTGCCAGCACTTGAGCTCAAGAGCCGCGACTTGATCATCGCCGCCGGCGCTGAGCGCGGCATCGCGTTCGACACTGTGTTTTGGGACGAGCCAGACTTGCCGTCGCGCGGGTTTGATCTCGCGATCATCCGTACCTGCTGGGACTATCACGAACGTCCAGAGCAATTCGTTGAGACGCTCGAAGCACATGAGCGCGCAGGCCTGCGTGTATTCAATGCGCCGAGCGTCGTGAAGTGGAATGCGCGCAAGACTTATCTAAAAGAACTTGGCCCCTCCGCCATTCAAACACTATGGACAGACAAGGCCGACGCCGCGACGATCGCTCAAGCGTTTGATGCACTCGACGCGGCGGAGATCGTGGTCAAGCCGCAGGTCGGCGCGGGCTCGCGCGACACCGTCCGTCTTAAGCGCAACGCCTGGAGCGACGCGGACCTGATCGACGGGCCGAAGAGCGCGGCGATGATCCAGCCTTTCCTGCGCGCGATTGAAACGGAAGGGGAGTGGTCGCTCTTCTGGTTCGGCGGCGTCTATTCGCACGCGATTCGCAAGGCGCCGGCGCGTGGCGATTGGCGCGCCAATATTCCGGGCGAAACGCATTTTGTAGCTGAAACGCCGTCGCCGGATGTGATGGATGCTGCGGAATCGGCGCGGGCGCGCGCGCCGAAAGACTTGCTCTACGTGCGGATCGATCTCGTCCTGGGCGACGACGAGCATTGGCGGGTGATCGAGATCGAAGCGATCGAGCCTTATCTCTTCTTGGACTTCGCGCCAGAAGGCGCGCGTGTCTTTGTGGACGCAATCGCCCGCGTCTTGGGCTGATACAAGCAGATATCGGCGATCACGCAGCGCGGACATTCTGGTTTTCGCGCTAGGCACACATAGCGCCCGTGCAAGATCAGCCAATGATGCGCCCCGTGCAGATACTCCGACGGCGTGACCTTCATCAGTTGTGTCTCGACCTCGGCCGGGGTCTTGCCGTCGGCCAGGCCGGTACGGTTGGCGACACGAAACACGTGCGTATCGACGGCGATTGTGGCTTCGCCGAAAATCTCCATCAGCACCACATTCGCGGTCTTGCGGCCCACGCCCGGCAGCGCCTCAAGCGCGTCGCGATCGTGCGGCACCTTCGACCCATGTTTCTCAATCAGCTCTTCTGACAGTGCGATCACGTTCTTGGCCTTGTTGCGCCAGAGCCCGATGGTCTGGATGCGTTTGCCCAGCGCCGCCTCGCCGAGCTTGGCCATTTTCTCCGGCGTATCGGCGCTTTTGAACAAATCCCGCGTCGCGCGATTCACGCCCGCGTCGGTCGCTTGCGCGGAAAGCACCACCGCGACCAGCAGCGTGTACGGGTTGACGTATTCGAGCTCCGTCTTCGGGTCGGGCCGCACTTTGGCGAGGCGCGCATAGAGTTCTTCGGCTTTCGCTTTGGTTAGACGTTTGGCCACGTGCGCGGAGTCCCTTGGCGAATGCTGCAATCGGGGTAGTTTAATCGACATGACGCCGCGTTGGGAACGCACGCAATCGCCCCCGCCGCTTGAGGGCAAGCTTTACCTCGATACGACATTGCGCCCGCACCGAAGTCTCAGCCTGACAGCCTTCCGCTTGATGATGCTGGTGGTGATTGTCGCGAACCTTGTGATCGGCGCGTTTTTCCTGACCCGCGGCGCTTTCCCTGTGACGGGCTTTCTCGGCCTCGATGTGCTGGCGCTTTGGATCGCCTTCCGGATCAATTATCGCGCCGCCAAGGCCGAAGAGCACATCGTGCTGACGCCATTGCAGATGCAGGTCGAGCGTCGCAGTCCTAACAGCGAAACCTCTTACTTCGTGCTCAATCCGGTGTGGGCGAAGGCGCGCGAAGAGAGCGTCGGCGTGTCCATCTGGAGCGGGGGAAGGGCGCTACGCGTCGGCGCGTTTCTGTCGCCCGACGAACGGGCTGAGCTTGCGCGCCAACTTGACCTGGCGCTTTTCCGCGCCAAGCGCGGCGCCTAAAGCCCGAGAACGTTGCGCATCGTGTAAAGGCCCGGTGTTTTGTCAGCCGCCCAAAGCGCCGCCGCCAAGGCGCCGTCGGCAAACAAACCGCGATCCAGCGCCGAGTGCGAAAGCGTCAGCACTTCGCGTTCCGTTGCGAACATCACTTCGTGCTCACCAATAATGCCGCCCGCGCGCAGCGAGGCGAACCCGATGCCGCCTGGCTTGCGAGCGCCGGTAATGCCGGTGTTTGGCGGCAACCGCACATCCTTCAGAGCCTGACTGCGCCCCTGTGCTGCGGCTTCACCCAACATCACCGCCGTTCCGGATGGCGCATCCACCTTGCGCCTATGATGCGCTTCGAAAATCTCGATGTCCCAATCGGCACTGAGCTTAGAGGCTGCGTCTTCAACCAACGCCGCGAGCAGATTGACGCCCAAGCTGAAATTTCCAGAGCGCACAATGGCGATGCGCTTAGCGTGTTCGACGATGCGATCCTCTTGAGCAGGCGACAGCCCGGTGGTGCCGATGACGGCGGCACGGACCTTGGCGCCGCTTAGCGCGTCCAAGGCGGCGATGGTGGCGTCCGGCGTCGTGAAATCGATCCAGACATCCGCGTTGGCGCCAGCGGCGTTGGCGCTCGTGCCGCCGCGCGTCGTGGTGCCTGTGATGGAGAAGCGCGCATCGCGACCCGCTGCGTCGATCAGCGCGCGGCCCATGCGGCCGTTACAGCCAGCGATGGCGAGAGCAAGTGTCATGGGTCGAGTCATGAACTGCGCCTCGCGCGGCGGCAAGCTCTACCGCGTCGGCGGCTCGGTGTTGGCTTCGAAGAAGCGCTTGACGCTATCGAAGAAGCCTTGCGTCTGCGGATGCGCTTCCTCGCCACACTCTTTGGAGAATTCCTCCAGCAGCTTGCGTTGCTTTGCCGAGAGATTGACCGGCGTTTCCACCAGCAGCTCGACGTGCAGATCGCCGCGATCGCGTGAGCGCAGCTGCGGCATGCCTTTGCCCTTGATGCGGAAGCGCCGCCCCGTCTGTGCGCCGGCGGGCACGCTCACCTTAGTGCGGTCGCCGTCGATGGTGGGGATTTCGATTTCACCGCCGAGCGCGGCTTTGCTCATCGGCGTTGGCGCCCGGCAATAGAGGTCCGCACCCTCGCGCTCGAACAATTGGTGCGGTTTCACCGACAGGAAGAGATAGAGATCGCCCGGCGGACCGCCGCGTGCGCCGCCATCGCCTTCACCGGCCAGTCGGATGCGCGTGCCGTCTTCGACACCTGCCGGAATCTTCACCGCTAGAGTTCGCTCTTGCTGCGTGAGCCCGCGCCCGCCGCAGGAGCGGCACGGTGTTTTGATGGCTTGCCCACGGCCGTGGCATGCAGGGCAGGTGCGCACGATGCGGAACATGCCTTGGCTGGCGCGCACTTGGCCTGCGCCATTGCAGGTGTGGCAGGTCTCGAGCGGCGCGCGTCCTTCCGAACCGGTGCCGCCGCAGGGCTCGCATGCTTGCGCGCGCGGGGCGACGATCTCGCGCTCCATGCCGCGGAAAGCTTGTTCAAGTGTGATCTCGACATCGTAGCGCAGATCGGCGCCGCGCTCCGGGCCGTTGCGCGGTCCACGTCCGCCGCCGCCGCGCGCGAACATGTCCTCGAAACCGCCGCCGAAGATTTCGTTGAAGATGTCGGAGAAATCACTGAAGCCCGCGGCGCCCGGTCCAAAACCTGGTCCCCCGCCGCCAGCGCCTTGGAACGCGGCCTTGCCATAGCGATCGTAGGCGGCGCGCTTCTGTGGATCGGAGAGAACGGAATAGGCCTCGCCGATTTCCTTGAACCTGTCCTCGGAAACTTTGCAGCCGGGGTTTTGGTCCGGGTGCAATTTCATCGCGAGCTTACGAAAAGCCGATTTGATGGCCGCCTGGTCCGCATCGCGCGGCACGCCCAGGATTTCGTAGTAATCGCCGCTGCTGGTGGTGGTCATGGTGCGCTACCCGCCAAACCTGCGCATCACTGACCTCAGGCGCTCTTCTTGTTGTTGCCGTCGACTTCTTCGAAGTCGGCGTCGACCACGCCTTCCTGATCTGCTTGGCCGCCGCCCGCGCCGCCGGTGTCACCACCGCCTGCGCCGCCTTGGCCGCCATAAAGCGCCTCACCAATCTTCATCGACGCTTGCACCAGAGCTTGCGTCGCCGAAGCAATCTCAGCTGTATTCTCAGTGCCAAGCACGGATTTCAGCGTGGCGATCGCGCCTTCGATGGCTTGCTTGTCGCTGGCCGGGATCTTGTCGCCGTTTTCCTTGAGCTGCTTTTCAGTGGCGTGCACCAGGGCCTCGCCCTGGTTCTTGGCTTCCGCCAATTCGCGGCGCGACTTGTCTTCGCTGGAATGCTCTTCCGCTTCCTTGACCATTTTCTGGATGTCGGCTTCCGACAGTCCGCCTGACGGCTGAATCTGCATCTTCTGTTCTTTGTTGGTCGCCTTGTCCTTGGCGCTGACCGCGACGATGCCGTTGGCGTCGATGTCGAAGGTGACTTCGATTTGCGGCATGCCGCGCGGGGAGGGCGGAATGCCGACCAGATCGAACTGACCGAGCGGCCGGTTGTCCGCCGCCATTTCGCGCTCGCCTTGGAACACACGAATGGTCACCGCCTGCTGATTGTCTTCAGCGGTCGAGAAGATTTGGCCCTTCTTCGTCGGGATCGTGGTGTTGCGCTCGATCAGTCGCGTGAACACGCCACCCAGCGTTTCGATGCCAAGCGACAGCGGGGTGACGTCCAACAACACGACGTTCTTCACGTCGCCCTGCAGCACACCGGCCTGGATCGCCGCGCCCACGGCGACGACTTCATCCGGATTGACGCCCTTGTGGGGTTCGCGCCCGAAGAATTCTTTCACCACTTGCTGGATTTTCGGCATGCGCGTCATGCCGCCGACCAGCACCACTTCCTTGATGTCGCTCGCCGAGAGGCCCGCATCCTTTAGCGCCGCCTTGCAGGGGCCAATGGTTCTTTGAACTAAGTCATCAACCAAGCTCTCGAACTTGGCGCGCGTCAGCTTCATGTTCAGGTGAAGCGGATTTCTCGTCGCCGGATCCTGCGTGATGAACGGGATATTGACGTCGAAGTCGCTGCGCGATGACAGTTCTTTTTTCGCTTGCTCGGCGGTTTCTTTAAGACGCTGCAGCGCGTCTTTTTGCTGACGAAGATCGACGCCGGTCTGCTTCTTGAATTCGTCGGCCAAGTAATTGACCAACCGAATGTCAAAGTCTTCGCCGCCCAAGAACGTGTCGCCGTTCGTTGAGCGAACTTCGAAAACGCCGTCGCCAATTTCCAGGATCGAGACGTCGAAAGTGCCGCCGCCGAGGTCGTACACAGCGATCGTCTTGTTCTGGCCGGCCTTGTCCAGCCCGTAAGCGAGTGCCGCCGCGGTCGGCTCGTTGATGATGCGCAGCACTTCCAGGCCGGCGATCTTGCCGGCATCCTTGGTGGCTTGGCGCTGAGCGTCGTTGAAATAGGCGGGAACCGTGATGACGGCCTGCGTCACCGGCTCACCCAAATAGTCTTCCGCCGTCTGCTTCATCTTTTGCAGCACGAAAGCGGACACTTCCGATGGCGCGTATTGCTTGTCGCGGCCTTGGATCCAGGCGTCGCCGTTCGGTCCGCGCACAATCTTGTAAGGAACGAGGCCCGCATCCTTCTTCGTAATCGGGTCGTCAAACGAGCGTCCGATCAGACGCTTCACGGCGTAGTACGTTTGTTCGGAATTCATCACCGCCTGCCGCTGCGCGGTCAGGCCGATGAGGCGTTCGCCATCATCACGAAAGGCGACGACAGAGGGTGTGGTGTTCGATCCTTCGGAGTTCGCAATCACCTTTGGGGCGCCGCCTTCCATGACGGCAACGCACGAATTCGTCGTGCCCAAATCGATACCGATGACCTTACCCATCTTACGTCCTCATTCCTTTCACAGCGGCGCGGCCTTTCTTCATGGACCCATCAACTGGCGTCCCGAAAGCGCGCGTCCTGACCTCTACAGTTCAAACGGATTAACGACCCGGCGCCCCCGCTCAAGCATCCTGGCCGCAATGTTTCGGTTCATGTGGTGTATCGCCTACGGCGTGCAAGGCTTTTGGGCCTCCTAACCGCATTCGGGGCGGGGAAATAGCCGGGGCGAATTTTCGCCTTGATTTAGCGCGGAACAAAAAAGAAACCGATTGGGTGGAGAGCCTTTGCCGATGGCTCAAGTTGGCGCCGATCTCGAAGGCTTCCGGCTCTGGCCCGGCTTGCTCGGCCGCGCCGAACAGGAAGCGCTGCGCGATGACGTCTTCGCGCGCATGCGGGGCGGGCCGCTCTACATCCCGCGCATGCCGAAGTCCGGTCAGCCCATGCGCGTGCGCATGACCAATTTCGGCCCGCTCGGTTGGGTCACCGACAAGGAGCAAGGCTACCGCTATCAGGCGACGCATCCCGACACCGGCAAACCGTGGCCCGATATGCCGCCGCGCGTGCTCGACCTTTGGAATGAGCTCGCCGATTACCCAGCGCCGCCAGAAGCGTGCCTGGTCAATCTCTATGAGAGCGACGCGCGCATGGGCTTGCACATCGACGCCGACGAAGAAGCCTGGGACGCGCCGGTGCTGTCCATCTCGCTCGGCGACACCGCGCTCTTCCGCATCGGCGGGCCGGTGCGCTCCGATCCTACGCGCAGCGTGCGATTAGCATCAGGCGACGTGTGCCTACTCGGCGGCGCCAGCCGCCGTTTCTATCACGGCGTCGACCGAATACTGCCCGGCACCTCCCGCCTCCTAGTAAAAGGCGGGAGGATCAATCTCACGGTGCGGCGTGTGACGCTACCGTAGAAGATTGTGCTGCAGGCGACGGCGCCGCGTTCGCGCCGTGTTGCATCACCACGAAATCCGGATGCCATCCTGGTGGCGGGCCGCCCGGGCCCATCGGAATGTCGCCGAGCGCCATGTGGTGCGCCTTCCAGACCATCGCCATGTGGATGCGGTCATAGCCCGACGGGTGATCGTAGAAGAACCATTCCTCGAACGCCGACGGCTCCATCTTGCGATACTCGGAGAGCAGCAGCGCCGATTCCGCAAACCCATCCGGCTCCCGTGCTGCGTTCAAGCCGAACATGTCGGCCTGGTGCTCATGGAAGCGGACGATGTTATTCTGAATGGGTGTCGCGATCAGGAACATAAAGCCGATGATCGAGAAGAGCAGGGGCATGCCCGCTGGATCCCAAACGTTGCGAATGCCCCATCGCTCGCCCGCGCTCAGCCTGTTGAACAACCAGTTCGCCAGCGCAAACACGATGACGATCAGCAGCGTGAACATCACCATCAACGAGACAGTGTGATTGAGCACGTAATGACCGATCTCGTGTCCCAGCACCGCGCGCACGCCGCCAGGCGACTCACGATTGATTAGATTGTCCGCCATTGAAATGCGCGTCGTGCCGGCGAAGCCCGACACGTTGGCCGTCACCCGGTTGGATTGCCGCGAGACATCGAACACATAGACGTTGTCGGCCGGCACGCCGTTAGCTTGGGCGGTTTGTAGAACGCTGGTGCGCAGCGGACTCTCCGCCATCGGCGTATAATGATTGAAGATCGGCGCGATATAGACCGGCGCCAGCATGCTGGACACGGCGAGCAGAGCGATCGCCACGACGGTCCCCCAGACCCACCAATTCTTCTTCGCCAGCCAAATCACGAAATACAATATCGCGATGCCAATTGAGCCGACTGCGAGATTGATCCCGAAGCCTTGCGCGGCTTCCGTCGACCATTGCGCAAGGGTCTGCCGCGATAGGCCGTAATCATGCTCGCGCACGAATCCGACCCAGTAATCCCATGGGAGGGTCACCAGCCCGATGAGCGAATAAAAGAGGAAGAATCCGATGACGACGAGGAAATAAACTTTCACGGTCTTTTCGAGCCACGTGCGAACGCCTTTGGCCCAGCCAAGCTGCAGCACCAGAAACGCGATTACGAAACCGATGATCGGGCCAACGAACTGGATCCAGTAGCCGCCCTCGAAATATGAATCCGACCGCGCCCGCGCCGCGGGGTCCATCGTGTTCAGCCATTCCCGCGTGGCTTGATCCGGATCAAACGGCAGCGCTGTCGCCGCGTGCGCAGCGGTCGTAGCGGTGGCGGCATGCTCAGCGGCGGTTTGCGCGAAAGCAGGCCCGGCCATCGCAGCGAGCGCGGCGAGCGCGCCCCATCCCAAAAGACGTCCAAAAACACGCATCGTGATTTCCCCCCGTCCTGGCTCGCCGCCAGACTGCTCCCGTCCCATATGCCCGATCAAGGGGATGCGCGCGAATGGGCGCGCGGATGCGACGGAGACCACCCATGCGCCTCGATACAGCCTTCGGAAATATCGAACCTTCGCGCCGCACCATTGCCGCGTCCTTGTTTTTCGCGGGGTATGCTGCGGCTGCGCTCTCGGCTGACGCCGAGCCGATCGTCACGCCCAGCGACGGCTTGGTGATCGACGAAATCCACATCCACGGCGCCAACAATTACAACTTGCCCGCTTATGTCGCGCGTCCCGAAGGGCAGGGCCGGCATCCGGCCATCATCGTCGTCAACGAGGTGTTCGGCATCCACGACTACATCAAGGACACCTGCCGCCGCTTCGCGCGCGCCGGCTTCGTCGCCATCGCGCCGGATTATTTCAATCGCGCTGGCAACCCCGCCCCACTCACCGACATGAACGCCATCCGCGCCATCGTGCAAACCGCGCACTATGAGCAAGTCATGGGCGACACCGCCGGCGCCATTCATTGGCTGAAGGCGCAAAGCTTCACACAGCACAACGCCTTCGGCGTCACCGGCTTCTGCTGGGGCGGCGGCGTCACCTGGATGGCGGCGGCGCGCTTTCCGCACGATCTTCGCGCCGGTGTCGCGTGGTACGGGCCGCTGCTGCGTCCGCAACCTAACGGCTTCGGTTACGAAGAGCATCGCCCGTACCCAATCGACATCGCGCCGACTTTGCGCACGCCAGTGCTGGGCCTCTACGGCGCGCTCGATCAAGGCATCACTCAAGACGCCATCACGCAAATGCGCGCCGCGCTCAACACGCACGGCAATCCAACGCATTCAGACATCGTCGTCTATCCCGATGCGCAACACGGCTTCCACGCCGACTATCGCAGCTCCTACAATCAAGCCGACGCGCAAGATGGCTGGACACGCGCCATCGCCTGGTTGCATCAACACGGCGTCGGCTGACGGCAGTCTCCCACCAAAAGGACCAACACATGCGTTATCGCAAACTCGGCCGCACTGGCCTCGCCGTTTCCGAAATCTGCCTCGGCGCCATGACTTTCGGCGGTGACGGCTTCTGGAAAGTCATCGGCGCGCTGCAACAAGAGGAAGTCACCAAGCTGGTGAAAAGCGCCTTCGACAAAGGCGTCACCTTCATCGACACGGCAGATGTTTATTCCAACGGCCTCTCGGAGCAGGTGACAGGGCAGGCGATCAAGTCGCTGCCGCGCGACGAATTGGTCATCGCCACCAAAGTGTTCGGCCGCATGGGCGCCTACAGCAACGATCAAACGCCGGAAGCGCAGCGCCGCTACAACAATTCCAATCTCTGGGGCCTTTCCCGCAAGCACATCTTCGACGGTATCGACGCCAGCCTGAAGCGGCTCGATCTCGATCATGTCGATCTCTACCAAGTGCACGCCTTCGATCCGCTGACGCCGCTCGAAGAGACGCTGGAAGCGCTCGATCAGGTCGTGAAGAGCGGCAAGGTCCGCTACATCGGCCTTTGCAATTTTGCCGCCTGGCAGATCGCCAAAGCGCTCGGCGTCTCGGCGCGCAAAGAGATCGCGCGTTTCGACTCGCTGCAAATGCATTATTCGATCGCCGGCCGCGATCTGGAACGTGAGATCGTGCCGCTGGCCAAGGATGAGCAGCTCGCCATCCTGCCCTGGAGCCCGCTCGCCGGCGGCTTCCTCTCCGGCAAATACACCCGCAACGGCGCGCCCACCGAAGGCGCCCGCCGCGTCGCCTTCGATTTCCCGCCGGTCGACAAGGAGAAGGCCTACGACATCATCGACGTGATGAAAGAGCTGGGCGACGCGCGCAAAGTCTCAGTCGCGCAAATCGCGCTCGCATGGCTCTTGCACCAAAAGCACGTCACCAGCGTCATCATCGGCGCCAGGAATGAGCAACAGCTCACCGACAACCTCGCCGCCACCAGTGTCGAACTGTCCAGCGACGATCTCAAAAAGCTCGACGATGTATCCAAGCTAAAACCCGAATACCCAGGCTGGATGCTCCAACGCCAAGGCGGCGAGCGGACGAGCGGTTTGTCATAAGCAGAGCAAGGCCCGCGAGCGCAAATCGCGGGCCTTCCTCGCTCATATTGCCCAATGCAGACGTTCTTCACCGAACGCAAACCCGCGTCGTGGGATCGCGGCGACATCCGCTGGCCTCCCGCGCAGCGTCCCATTCGTAAATGTTCATGGCGCGAGTCGCGCGCAGTCCTCTTTTATCCAACTCGTCGTAGATGCAGTCTTCGACCACGACCCAGTTCTCGACGTTGTGAGGCACGTTAGCGTCCCAATTCACTCCCGCTCGATTACCCGCAAAGCCTCTGAGGCCGCAGCGCTCGGCCGCTAAGCGAATCTGGTTCGGGCCGGCGAACCCTGGGTCTGGGGCATCGTCGCAAGCGGACACCAGCGCCATCGCAAGCACGCAGGCTGGCCAAGTTCTCATTGCCGTCTCCAAAGCTCACTACAGCAATATCGGATTTGATCGCCCAATGCCCGCCCCTCGGCCACAAGCTGCCGCTCGCACATTGGGGGATTGGCACGGCGGCAATCCTACAGTTTTCGACCAAAAATCCCTTTGCCATCAACGAAAGTGCGTTTCGCAATTCGACCGTTTTCGAGCGCGCTTATACTGACGCCGTCTCTTGTCGGGAGGCTGACGGTACCAACAGCCAATCAGTTCAAGAGATGTGGTTTGAGTGTGATGCGGAAGAAACTCGTGAGAGCAGGCGCCGCAGTTTCGAGGAGAGAAAACGAAACTCGAAAGGTCCAGGTCAGCATGTTGTGGTTGGCCTGCACAT
>JBAQGO010000063.1:0-52921 GCA_049287825.1 Vitreimonas sp.
CGCGCCACCTCTCCCTATCGGTAGAGGACGAAGACAATTGGCCTTCAGTTCTTCAGTTTATAACCCGTGCTGAAAATCCAGTAGACGATGCTGAGGCAGAGCACGAGGAAGCCGCTGATGGCGGCGACGCTGACGCCGATATTGATGTCAGAGATGCCGTAGAACGCCCAGCGGAAACCGCTGATCAAATAGACGACGGGATTGAAGAGCGTGATTTTCTGCCAAAGCTCCGGCAGCATTCTGAGCGAGTAAAACGTGCCGCCCAAGAAGGTCAGCGGTGTCAGAATCAGCATTGGGACGATCTGGAGTTTTTCGAAGCCATCGGCGAGTACGCCGAGGATGAAGCCGAACAAGCAGAACGACAGCGCCGTCATCACCAGGAACACGAGCATCCAAACTGGATGCAGGACGCTGAACGGCACGAAGAAGCGTGCAGTGGCGAGAATAACGAGGCCGATGATCACCGATTTGGTCGCCGCGGCGCCGACATAGCCGAGCACGGCTTCGATCGGTGAGACCGGCGCGGAGAGCAATTCGTAAATCGTGCCGGCCCACTTCGGCATATAGATGCCGAAGGACGAGTTGGAGACGCTTTCGGTGAGGATCGAAAGCATGATCAGGCCGGGCACGATAAAAGCGCCGTAGCTCACGCCGTCGACCGCCACCATGCGCGAGCCGATCGCTGAGCCGAACACGATGAAATAGAGCGAGGTGGAGAGCACGGGCGAGAACAAGCTCTGCCCAAGCGTTCGAAACCAGCGCGCCATTTCAAATTTGAAGATGGCCTGGACGGCGTAGGTGTTCATTGGCGGTGCACCAGGGAAACGAAGATATCTTCGAGCGAGCTTTGCTCGGTGTGAAGATCTTTGAAGTCGATGTGCAACTCGTTGAGGCAGCGCAATAGCCCCGGGATGCCGGTTTCGCTGGCTTGCGCATCGAAGGAATAGACGAGCTGGTAGCCATTGTTGGCGAGATCGAGCTGATAGCCGTTGAGACCTTCAGGCACCTTTTCGAGCGGCGTCTGCAATTCGAGCGTCAGTTGCTTCTTGCCCAGCTTCTGCATCAGCGCCTTCTTGTCTTCGACGAGAATGAGCTGGCCTTTGTTGATGACGCCGACGCGGTCGGCCATTTCCTCAGCTTCTTCGATGTAATGTGTGGTGAGGATAATGGTGACGCCGTTTTCGCGGAGGGCGCGAACCATCTGCCACATGTCGCGGCGCAGCTCGACGTCAACGCCGGCGGAGGGTTCATCGAGGAAGAGGATTTTCGGTTCGTGCGAAAGCGCCTTGGCAATCATCACGCGGCGCTTCATGCCGCCGGAGAGCGCCATGATCTTGTCGTTGCGCTTATCCCAAAGAGACAAGTCCTTCAGGACTTTCTCGATGTAGGCCGGGTTCTGCGGATAACCGAACAGACCGCGCGAGAAACTGACGGTGTCGATGACGCGCTCGAAGGCGTCAGTGTGCAGCTCTTGCGGGACGAGGCCGACCTTCTTGCGCACGGATTTGTACGCGGTCGCATTGTCTTCGCCATCGATTGTCACTGTGCCGGCCGATTTGTTGACGATGCCGCAAATGATGTTGATCAGCGTGGTCTTGCCGGCCCCATTGGGGCCAAGCAGCGCGAAGATTTCGCCCTTCTCGATTTCAAGATCGATGGGCTTCAGCGCTTCGAACCCAGACGCGTAGGTCTTGGCGACGCCTTTGACGGAAATAATCGGCTGCATGCGACTCGCGGCTGCGGTGAGGAGATGGGCGGACATAAGGAACCCGGCGCGAATGCGCCAGCCCTTTGCGTTTGAAGACGCTCTCGCGCGGGTGAATCCGACACGCCGCGCACCTATTTATCCACGACATGCAGCCCAGCGCCCTGCTCTGCCCCAAGCCTGAGGGTCTCTATTGCCCGAAGGCGGACCTTTACATCGATCCGACGCGTCCGGTTGAGCGGGCGCTGATCACGCACGGCCATTCCGATCACGCGCGCTCGGGGCATGGGCGCGTGCTGGCGACGCCGGAGACGTTGGCCATCATGGGCGCGCGCTATGGCGATGCGTTCTGCGGATCGAAACAAGAGCTGAAGTACGGCGAAAAACTCGTCATCAACGGCGTGACGTTCTCACTGCATTCTGCTGGGCACGTGCTGGGGTCGGCGCAAGCGGCGGTGGAATGTGATGGCCTGCGCATCGTGGTCAGCGGTGATTACAAGCGGCAGGCTGATCCGACCTGCCCGCCGTTCGAAGTGATCAAGTGCGACGTGTTCATCTCGGAAGCGACGTTTGCGCTGCCGGTGTTCAAGCATCCCTCCGCCGAGCAAGAAGTGCGTAAGCTGATGAGCTCGGTGGCGCTGTTCCCGGAGCGCACTCATCTGGTTGGCGCTTACGCGCTGGGCAAAGCGCAGCGCGTAATGGCGTTGCTGCGCAAGTGTGGCTGGGAGAAACCGATCTTCGCGCACGGTGCGATGATGGAGCTGACGCGGCTCTACCAAGAGTACGGCGTCGAGCTGGGCGACGTGCAGCATGTGAAGACGGCGCCGAAGAGCTTCTATGCTGGCGGCATCGTGCTCTGCCCGCCTTCGGCTTTGCAGACACCGTGGGCACGGCGCTTTCCAGACCCCGTCAATTCGTTCGCTTCTGGCTGGATGCGCATTCGCGCACGGGCGCGCCAGCAATTGGTGGAGCTGCCGCTTGTAATTTCCGATCACGCCGATTGGAATGATCTGACGCAGACGATCAAGGACACCGAGGCCGGCGAGATCTGGATCACGCACGGTGAGGCCGACGCGCTGGCGCATTGGTGCAAGACGCAAGGGCTGGAGGCCAAGGCGCTGCATCTTGTCGGCTATGGCGATGAGGAAGAGCCGCCGGAAGTGGCGGCATGAACCGGTTCGCCGCACTCCTTGATCGCTTGGCGTACGAACGCGGCCGCTTAGGCAAGTTGGCGCTGCTGGAAGCGTACATTCGCGACACGCCGGATCCGGATCGCGGCTGGGCGTTGGCGGCGATGACGGGCTCGCTCTCATTCAAGAACGCCAAACCCGCGATCATCCGTAATCTCGCGGAAGAGCGCTTCGATCCCACACTGCTGCATCTCTCCTACGATTATGTCGGCGATCTTGCGGAAACGGTGGCGCTGCTGTGGGAGCCGCGCGACACGCGCGCCAATGCCGAGCTGTCGCTGAGCGATGTGGTCGAAGGGCTGAGCGTCACCAAGAAGGAAGACTTGCCGGCGCAGCTGGCGGATTGGCTCGATCGGCTTGATGAGAACGGGCGCTGGGCGCTGCTGAAGCTGATCACAGGCGCGTTGCGCATCGGTGTTTCGGCGCGGCTGGCGCGCACCGCACTGGCGCGGCTGGGCGGGCGAGAGCCGGACGAGATCGAAGATGTTTGGCACGCCGACCAGCCGCCCTATCCGGCGTTGTTTGCGTGGCTGGAGGGCAAGGGCGAAGCGCCGCGCGTGAATACGGCGGTGCGCTATCATCCGGTGATGCTGGCGCATGCGATTGAGCCACCGGAGTTTGAAGCGCTCGATGCGGCGGACTTTGTCGCGGAATGGAAATGGGACGGCATTCGCGTGCAGGCGGCGGCTGGGCTCGATCCGAATGGCAAGCGGGTGACGCGCCTCTTCTCGCGCACGGGCGAAGATGTTTCGGGCGCGTTTCCAGATTTGACGGCGGGTTTTGATTTCGACGCGGTGCTGGATGGCGAGCTGTTGGTGAAGAAGGCCGGGCGTGTGCAGGACTTCAACACGCTGCAGCAACGGCTCAACCGCAAGACTGTCACCGCCAAGATGATGGCGGACTATCCGGCGTTCGTGCGCGTTTATGATCTGATCTCGCTCGACAACGAAGATTTGCGCGTCCTCACCTTCGAGGAACGCCGGGCCAAGCTCGAAGCGTTCGTGGCGGTGCATCCTCTGGCGCCGATTGATCTTTCGCCGATGGTGCCGTTCGACACTTGGGAGCAGCTGACCGCGGCGCGCGCCGATCCGTCAACGCATGGCGTGCCGTTCGACGCAGACGCCGTCGAAGGCGTGATGATCAAGAGGCGCGGCGCGCCGTATCTGGCGGGACGGCCGAAGGGCTATTGGTTCAAGTGGAAGCGCGATCCGATGGTGATCGATGCAGTGCTGATGTACGCTCAGCGCGGACACGGCAAGCGCAGCTCGTTCTACTCTGACTACACGTTCGGGGTCTGGACTGGAGAAGGCGGCGACGAGCACCTCACGCCCGTCGGCAAAGCCTATTTCGGCTTTACGGATGAAGAACTGACCGAGCTCGACCGGTTCGTGCGCAACAACACCACCAACCGCTTCGGCCCAGTACGCGAAGTCACGCACACCAAGGATACGGGGCTCGTGCTGGAAGTCGCTTTCGAAGGCTTACAGCGCTCGACGCGCCACAAGTCCGGCATCGCCATGCGCTTCCCGCGCATTTCGCGCATCCGCTGGGACAAGCCGACGCGTGATGCGGACCGGTTGGAGGCGCTGGAGGCGCTCCTCCGCGTGCCGTCCAATCGCCGATGAGGGGTGTGGACCAGTCGAATTCTACTTAAGGCGCCGGCGAAGGAGGATATGGTTCCGCATCCTTAGACGGGAGCCATGTATGCGGCGAGGCTTGATCTTTGCAGGACTAGCGTTGGCGTTTGCGCCATTGGCTTCCGCCGACCCGCCAAGCACGACACCTACTGCCCCAGAAATCGTGTCGCATTGGCGCGAGGCGATGCATGCGGATGCTGGTCGCGGCGGGGTCGCGCATTGGCGCCAGCGCGTGCAGGAAGACGGCGTCACGCGAACCGATGACACTTGGATTGATCGCAGCGGCCGCTACCGCGCGACCGCGGCGAGCGATTTCAGCACTGATGATCTACTTGTGACGAGCGGAGGCGCCCAATATCGCGACTGGGACGGATTTGTGCGCGACCTGGACAGCACAGAGCTACAGCGCGCGCGGCGTGATGCGTTTAGCGCTAGTGTCTTGGCGTTCGGGCCTATCACTTCCGGCTTCGCAGGCGCGACTGTTGCGGAGAGTGCTGATCACACAGCATGGACACTGACCATGACGCCGCGCGGCGGCGCGCAAATCGTCTGGATCATCGATAAGCAAAGCTGGTTGCCGCAGACATCGACCTCGGTTGATGGGGACGGCAACACCATCGTCACGACCTATGCGGGATGGAGCGCGTCGGGCGGCGTGCTGGCTCCGCGGCAGATCACGTCATCAGGAAGCGACAATGGCGGCGGGACGGCGACGCTGTTGTCTGCGACCTTCGAAAATGCGGGACAAACTTTCAGCCGCCTTAGGCCTGGGCCATCGGACGTCACCTTGGCGTCGGACGTCGTACACATCCCGTTCACCAACGAAGCAAGCCACGTTGTGGTGCAAGTCAGCGTCAACGGGCATGCACCAATCGGATTTGTGTTCGATACCGGTGACGACACTGAAACGCTGAGTGCGCCGCGCCTTGCGGAGATGGGCGTGACTGCTTATGGCGCAAGTCAGCTCGTCGGCGGCGGCAATGCGGCGGCAAGCAGCTTCGCGCGTGACCTGAATCTCTCCATGCCTGGCGTCGAACTCAGCCGCCAGCACGCCACCGTCCTCGACCTCTCGGGGCTGGAGCGTGCGTTCGGCGTGCCGATCGGAGGCATTCTGGGTTATGACTTTATCAGCCGCTTCGTGGTCGAACTCGACTACCAGTCCAACATCATGACATTGCGCCCGCGCACCTGGCGCTATCAGGGACGCGCCGCGAGCGCACCCATCACCTTTGACGGCGGCATTCCGCGCACCGATGTTATCTTGAGCGTGCCAACCAAACCGAACCTGCCGGCGCACATGATCGTGGATTTCGGCGCCGCCGACACGATGACGCTGACATCGCCCTTCGTCGCCGCCAACGATCTGCAGCGGCTCGCAGGCACCAACCCTACGGTGTTCGGCGCCTCCGGCCTCGAGCACCAATTCTTCACGCAGCACAACACACGCGGCCACATTGATGCGCTGCATTTGGGCGGCCTGACATTGAACAGCATTCCCGTGAGCTTCTCGGCCAACACAAGCGGCGCCTACGCGAGTTCGAGTTTCGCCGGGACCATCGGCAACGGTATTTACAGCCGCTTCCACGTGTACATCGACTACGCACGCTGTCGCATCGTGCTGGAACCGACGGCGCATTCCAACGACCCCTTCCCGGAGCGGCGCTCGTTTGGCCTCACATTGGTCGCCGACGGGGCCGATCTGCACACTTACACCATAGCGGCCGTTCGCAGCGGATCGCCAGCCGAAGCGGCGGGCTTCCACCAAGGCGATGTAGTCGCCGGCGTCGACGATCGCACAGCGGCGCAATTCAAGCTGAGCGACCTGCGCGAGCTTGTTCTCCGCACGGGTGAGCGCCACGTCTTCCACCTGCGCCGCGCCGACCAGATGACCGATATCAGCGCAAACGTGACGACTGTATCAATCGAGCGCTAAGCCATGCCGACCGCGTTGGCGAGCAGGCACGCGACGCCAAGGACGGCGGCGAGCGCGTGCACGATAACAACGGCTTTAGGTGGCGGCAATTTGCGCAGCTGGTAGCTGAACATGAAGAAACCGCCGAGCGCTGCGATCACCAGCAGAATGGCGCCGATCATCACGGCCGCGGCCTGCGGACCGGTGAACAGCGCATAGAGCAGCACCAGCAAACCGGACGCGGCGAGCGCGCCATGGATGATGACGACCGCCCAGGGCGGTAGGTTTCCAGCGAAGATGCGCGCGGCCATGTAAAGGCCGCCCAATGCAGCAATCAAAAACAAGACGATTGATGTAACGATCATAAAGCCCTCTCTCTATTCTTGTGTGAGCGCAGCAACCGCGCGCGCGGTCATGCGCTCGCAATTTTCCCCATCGAACCGCAGCGTTTCAGCGAGCACCGCGCGGAAGTCGGGATCGATCTCTTGGCGCAGGCGCCGGCGCGCACGCAGATGGCGCGTCTTCACCGTGGCGGGCAGGATGTCGAGCGCTTCGGCCGTTTCTTCGACGCTCATGTCTTCGATGTCTCTCAGCACTAGAACGGTGCGGAACTCTTCAGGCAAACGCGAAATTGCCACTTCGATGGCCTTCGCCAATTCGGCGCGCAGCACTTGGAGTTCCGGCGAGCGGAGAGCGACGCTCATGAGTTTCTCGCGATAGTCGTCAATTTGGGTGATGTCGGCGTCGGCCAGCGAGCGCTTGCGCGCCTCGTCAGCGCGTTTGCGGCTGAGCGCTTCATTGACGACGATGCGCGTGAGCCAGGTGGCGAGCGAAGAGCGGCCCTCGAAACGGCCGGATGTAAAGGCCTTGAGGTAGGCGTCCTGCACCGCCTCCTCAGCGTCAGCGCGATTGCGCAGAACGCTCCAGGCAGCGCGATAGAGACGCTGATTGTTGCGGGTGGTGACGAGGCGAACGGCCTGCGGGTCGCCCGCGCGGGCCCGCGTGGCGAGATCGAACTCGCTCAAGCCTTCATAGTCACGGGCAACGTCCATCTCGTCCCTTACGCCCGTTAGATGGAGAGCAGGACGAAAGGTTCCGGCCTAGACGGCGAAAAACGCTAACTCGCCTTGTCGCTTTGCTTGGCCAGCGTGTCGACGAGCGGATTGCCGTCCCGGGCCATTTCGCGGGCTACGCCCTTCACGACTTCCCAGCCTACCAGACGCGCCACTATGGCGAGGATCAGCAGGGTCTTCTCTTTATCCTCGCAATCATCGCGGTCAACGCAGGCTTTGATATCGTTGTAGGCGGTTTGCTTCTGGGTCGGACTGAGCGTTTGAGGAAGCTCGATGCAAATCGGCGCGAGCCGACGCACCACGTCATTGTAGAGAACCAGGCGCCGGACTTCGTAAGCATCGAGTGCGGTGGCCAGTGCGGACGATCGGTTGGCGTCGCGATCGGCAGCGGCGAGAATGCTGTCGATCAGTTCCGCGGGGCCGATGGAAAGATCTTGGCCGGAAAACCGGAAGCGAATAGAGACACGCAGCAACACCAGAGCCCCGAAGCCAGCAGCGATGATTTGCGCGGCGGGATTGGGAATGGTTCGCAGCGCCTCAGGATTGGCTTTGATCAGCCAGAGCGCCAAGCCGGACGCTAGTGCGTTGGTGGCGATGCGGGTGATCGCGCCCGGTGAGCCGAGCGTACGCAGAGGCGCTTCCTGGTAGCGGCTGAACACGTCTGAAACGCCTAGGGCCGCTCCCAGCACGAACACCGCGAAATAGTCGCGTGTGAGCTCCGCGTCGTGCGGCACCATCACGCCGCACACGAAGGCTGCTGCGATGAGCGTCGCGAAGAACAGAAGCGTGCGGCGAGCCGGCGTGCCAGCAAAGAACTGCAGCACGTGGGTGACCGCGTCGCAGATGCTTTTCATCGCCGGCGCAAATGTCGGCGCGGCGCCGGACTGCCTGTCAGCCCCGAAAGTCACGACATCAGCCAGTCGCGAGCGCCTTCTTGCCCTCGTCGGTGATTTTCACCTGGGCTTCTTGCGGATCACTCGATTCAAGCTGAACCAGATGCTGCTCGGCGAGATCCACGACATCGCGCGCAACTTGCTTGGGCGCGTCGGGCAATTGCCGCACGAGTTCGGCAAAGGAGACTGAACCGGCAGTGAGGCTCAGAGCCCCGAGCAGGCGCCGGTAACGAGACTGATCTGAAGACCCCAAGGAATCTCGCACAGAATCAAGGTAATCAGTGACCAGCCAGGGATTTTCTCGGTTCAAAGCCTTCGACACGTCTTCAACCCTTTTCGAGCGAATGGTAAAGACGTTATATACAACTTACAGTAGAGTTTCCAGAGCGGCGCACGCTTATTTGACGAAGCTCAAAAGAGGTGCGCCCATCCTAGGAAGAAGCGCGCGTTGTCAGCGGCGTGTGTGACGCCGAGATCGACGCCGGCGTCCCATTGCGTGTGCGCGTCGCTGAGGAAAGCGCCGCCGATATCGAGCGTGCCAGCGGTTTCGCCTTGGGCATGATCGGCGAAGAGTTCGGCGTAGGCCGAGAAGGCGTCGGTGAATTGATGCGTGATGTTTACGCCGCCGAACACATCGGACTCGTAGGTGTGATCGACATTCACAGCCGCCGCGCCGGCTGTGTAGGTGATGCTGTCAGCGTTGGTGATCGGGAATGAGCCGGTGCCTATGAGGCCGCCTTCCATGGCGCCATCGCTTTGGCCATTCGTGCCCGTCGGCAAAGTAACGAAGCCGATCAGCGCGAAGGCCGGTCCGCTGCCGTCTTCGCCGAAGATGTTGTGATGGAGACGTAGCGTGGTGTCGCCGAAGCCCTCTTCGCGATCGCCGGCATCCTGCCCAACGTAAGGCGAGACAAGGATCTGCGCGTCCCAGCCGGGCGCGAGACCATAACGGAAATTGGTTTGCAGCGCGCTCCAGGAGCGATCGTCGCCATGGCCCAGCGTGTAGGAGCCGATTTCGGTCTCGACTTGCCATTGACCAACCGGCGAAGAGATCGGGCTTTCGGTGTTGCCCGGACGGCTCGGGACGAAAGTGTCGGCAAGTGCAGGGGTGGCGAACGCAGCGAACGCCATGGCGGCGGCCAATTTCGCGATCATCGTATTCCTCATGCCTCCGGTGGCGGCGATGATCCTAGCCGAGTGTCAACAAATTGCCCTAGCCGGATCGCCGCGGACGCGGAATGATCGGCGGGACTTGGGAGGTTTGGGCATGCGGAAGAGCGTATTGGCCGCAATCGGCGCGTCGTGTCTATGGCTGGCCCCGGCGGCGCTCGCGGACGACAGCGAGGCAGAACTGGGAATCGGCGGTCTGCAATTCACGCGCACCAATGCGATCCAGATGGTTTCGGAAGATCTCTACCTGTCGATGGATCAGGTCCGCATTCGTTATGTCTTCCACAACCGCACGCAACACGACGTTACGATGCGGGTGGGCTTTCCGCTGCCTGACATTTCGCCCAATTACTATTTCGAACCGGTCGCCATCCCCAACACGGGCGATCCGAACTTCGTGCGCTTCGAGACACGCGCCGATGGGCAGATCATTCCGATGCAGGTCGAGCAGCATGCGCGGCTACATGGCGCCGATGTGACCGCGCGCGTCCGGGCAGCGGGTCTGCCGCTTTCGCCCATCGATCCGCACTTCGATGACGCTGTAGCGCGGATGAATGCAGCGACGCGCACGCAATTCGTGCGTGCGCATCTGCTGGAGAACCTAAACGAAGGCGACAAGGCGCAAGCGGCGCAATATCGGGCGCTGTGGTCACTCTCGACCGCCTATTCGCGTATGCAGACCTTCCCGGCTGGCCGCGACATCACAGTTGAGCAGCGCTATGCGCCGGTCACGGGCGGTTCGGTCGAAAGCTTGCTGCTGATCGATTCCATTCCGCGCACCGACGCGAACCGCCGCCGCTTAGTGCGCGATTATTGCGTCGACGCGGCGTTCGAACGCGCAGCGCGGGAAACCATGCAGCATTATGGAGGCGCAGAATATGTGCAGGAGCGGCGCCTCGCCTATGTACTGCGCACTGGCGCAAATTGGGCAGGCCCGATCGGACGCTTTCATCTCACCGTAGATAAAGGCGCGCCGCAGAATCTGGTGAGCCTCTGCGCGCCAGACATCCGCCGAACCAGTGACACCCGCTTCGAACTCGACCGCACCAACTACATGCCGCGCGAGGACATCCGTATCATGTTCCTCACCCCGCAGCGGGCCGATCAGCGCTAGCGATGAATGTCCATTTTACACGCGCAGGACTCAACATTTGCGATAGTCGCCGAAAATATCGTAGCGCATGTGGTCATCGAAGATCGTGTACGCGTATGGAGCCGTCGCAATCACGCGCCCCTCGACGCTTGTGATGTGCATGCGCACCTCGTTCACGTAGATCTCGCCGTCAACCAGGGTGAAGTCGAGGTCGCCGCCCCTCGCGCCGGCATCGCCGCACCATCTCCCAAGCAACCCCATCGCAATTGCCCGCCTCACGAGCGGATCGTGGATTTGCGTCGAAACGGCGCTGCTAGGCGCCGGATCAGCGCTCGCATCGCTTCTTGTTGACTGAGCCGCCGGCGCCGAAGCGGGCGCAGAAGCCGTGCCGCTCGCAGGACGCAGCAAGAAGTACCCGCACGCCATCGCGACGACCGCAAACGCGCTCAGCGCCATGAGCGGCGGGCCTCGCCTGCTCGCTTTTGCGTTCAACCGCGCGCGAGCGTCGCGCGCGAACTGACCTTTCGGATAGCGCGCGAGATAGGATTGGAAATCGGCGGGATCACCGCCGTCCTTGATGGATTGCCAATAGATGGCCTCGACGGCGCCCGCGTTGGGCGCGGGCTTGGTTGCACCTATTTTTGCGCGCCGGGCCGCGGCTTTACCGCGTGTGTCGCGGATGAATTCCTTCCAGACCGGATCATTCCGGTCACCGCGCCAGCTAATCAAGTCGGCGCTCTGCACCAGTTCGAAAGCAACGGGGCGATCGCATGCCTCGATCATCACTGGCGCAAGCGCGCCATAGCGATCGCCAATCGTCGCTTCCGAACGCACCCAACGCGATTTCACGCTTTGAGTGGACCAAAGAACGACGACCACCAGCGCCTGACGGAGATTGGTGTCGATGGTTTCCTGATAATCATCCCCGGTGGCCAGTTCGTTGTCCCACCACACAGAGAACCCCTCCGCCTCCAAGCCGTGGGCAATCCGCGCCGCCGGCGCCCGGTCTTGAGATTTGTACGAGACAAATATGTCCGCCATCCCGGTACACTACACCGAGGTGAAAAGGGGCAAAGGGGTGATGGGCGATGCCGCGCAGATTCTTCAACCGACGTTCGTATCTACGCTGATGCTCCCGTGCGGAGGCTGAACAACCTCACGCCTTGGGCGCCATACTCACGCCGGGCGGGACGGGCGTGTCCGCCGGTACGAAGAAGTCCGGCATCAGCGGTTTGGTAGGGTCGACGCGGTATTTGTCGAAATCGCGTTCGCCTTCGGCGTAGAGTAGCACGTCGTCGATGAAGAAATTGCCGGTGCATTGGCGCGCGGGCTTGTTGAAGATAGCGTATGCGGCGTCGGAGATGATGTCGGTGGTGCGGCAGTGCTTCATGCCCTCTTCGCCAGTGAGCGCGAATTCGATGGCGGCGGTGGCGATGCCGGTGCGCGGCCACAGCGCGTTGAAGGCGATGCCGTCGTCTTTGAACTCCTCAGCCATGCCGAGCACGCACATGCTCATGCCGTACTTGGCCATCGTGTAAGCGACGTGGCCGGCAAACCAACGCGGGCTCATGTCGAGCGGCGGCGAGAGCATCAGCACGTGCGGGTTGGATGCTTGCTTCAGATGCGGAATGCAGGCGCGCGACACGATGAAAGTACCGCGCGCATTCACCTGGTTCATCAAATCGTAGCGACGGATGTCGGTCTGCAGCGTGCCGGTAAGCTGGATGGCGGAGGCGTTGTTGATGCAGATGTCGATGCCGCCGAACTTGGCGACGGCGGCTTCGACGGCGGCGTTGACGCTGTCGGGCTCGCGCACGTCGACCACAATCGGCAGCGCTTGGCCGCCGGCCTTCTCAACCGCCTCGGCGGCCGAGTAGATGGTGCCCGGGAGCTTTTTGTGCGGCTCGGCGGTCTTGGCTGCGATCACAATATTGGCGCCGTCGCGGGCGGCTCGGAGGCCTATGGCCAGGCCGATGCCCCGGCTGGCCCCGGTGATGAACAAAGTCTTACCGCGCAGGCTCATGCGGCCCTCTCCCAAGTTTTTGCCACAATAGGCGCTTCCGGGACGGGTTCCACCTTATCCGCGACGCTCCAGGGCCTTGACGACGCCCATTTCGTGGCGAGATTCAGGATCGAGGGCTGTTCAAGTTTTTTCGTGGAGGACCGCTTATGCGCGCGCTGAAGATTGCCGCCATTGTCGGTGTTGGAATGACCATCGCTGGCGTTGCGTTTGCGGGGCCGTGGACCGATCCGGCCGGGCGGGTGAATTTCACCGCGCCGTCCGGTTGGGTGACGCAGGTGCAACGGGCTAACCCGCAGACGATCGTGCTCACGGGCAACGCCAATGACGAATGCTATGTCATGGCGACGCCGAACCCCAACACCGCGAGCGCAAACGCCGATCGCGTTCACCGGGCCGTCGATCCGATCTCTCCCGATGCGTGGGTTACCGCTGCCAACGCGATCACTCCGATGTTCCCAAATCATTCGGCGCACCTTACCTCACAATCCGTGGATACATCGGGGTTCTGGCCGATTCAGCGCGCGCAATTTACCTCCGCTGCGCGACCGGTGATCGCTGCGCTCACCAGCCGCCCGGGCCTCGATCTCATGGCGATGTGCTGGACCTATGGCGGCGCGGATGCGACGGCGACGTACGAAAGCCTGTTCCGCTCACTGTCCAATTCACAGGACGCGACCTGGCAAGCATCTGCGGCGCAGCAAGCGACTGACTTCGCAGCACAGCAGGCCGCAGCACAAGCGGCCGCTCAACAAGCCGCGGCCCAGCACGCGCAACAACAGCAAGCCCAATCGCACGGCCGCAACGGCCGCGACCGCGCCGATGGACCCGCGCTGAATCCAGGCCCGCATTAAGGCGGCCTTTATCGTGGTAAACGCTTGGTTATCCAGGCGTTTACTGCGATTTCACGACCTTGGCGCATGTCATGAGCCATGGATGGGAGAATCCCGCAGGCTTTGAACAGCAGCGCGCTTGAGCGCGCTACTGTTCTGCAATCGCTTAGCGCGCTGATCGCCGCGATCGCCGCTGGCGCGCTCGCGCTGGTTTCTCCGACAATCGCATTGCTCGCGCTTGCTGTGTTGGCGGCGCGCGCGTTGCTGCGCGCTGAACAAGCGCCTTCATTCGATATTGCTGCGCTCGCCGGCCCGGCGCTCGCGGCGTGCATCGTTGGCTCATTCGTCGGATTAGCGGGCGGCGTCGGCGTGCTGTTCGTTTGGCGGCTACAAGCGGATACACGCTGGAGCTTGGGCGAAGCAGCGCGCTTGGCGCGTGCGGATGCTCGCCCGGCACAGGCGACGTGGCGATCGCTTGCAAATGGTTGGACCACGCCAGTGTTTGGCTTGACGCTCGCTGCGTTCACCTCGCCGCACGTAATCGCAGGCCTTCCGCTTGATCTGCCGCATGTGGCGGTTTGGGTTCCAGTCGCGGCGGGCTGCGTTGCAATGATTGTGTTGGCCGACTGGGTGTTGCGGCGTGGGGCGGAGTGGCGGCTGGGCGAAGTTTCAGTTGCGCCGACGGTGCACATGCTGACTCACCACACGCTCTTCCTGCTGGCGTTCGGGGCGATGTTCGATCTCTCTGCCGGCATCGTGGCGCTGACGGCTTGGCGGCTTATCCACGCCGCGCCCTTGAAGCTTGCTCAGGCTAGCTTGACGGCCGTGCCGTAAGCCAGAACTTCGGTTGCGGGCGTTTGCGCACCGGCCTCTGTTGCATCGAAGCGCAAGCCGATCACCGCGTCCGCCCCGAGCGATTGCGCGTGTTCAATCAAACGATCGAGCGCCTGCTCACGACTTTCGGCCATCAGCTTGGTGTATTCGTGGATTTCACCGCCGACCAACATGCGGAAGCTCGCCACTATGTTGCGCCCGATCGAGCGGCCGCGCACAACATTGCCGCGTGCGATGCCCAGATTCTGCGCGATGGTGCGGCCGGGAACGTCGAAGGTGGTGGAAAGAATCATTCCGCTCTCCTGCTTCAGCGCTGCACGTCGCGATATGGATCGCGCGTTCCCCGTTGATCGGCGATCACGCGCAGGATTGTCCAGATGATCCCTACAAATACCAGAACGGCGCCCGAGCACGCCGCCAACATCAGGACAACGCCGCCGACCACGCCCATCGCAACGCCGGCGAGGCCGCCCGACAGCGCCGCCGTGAATGCCGTGCCCACGCCCAGAAACCAAGTGAGCGCCAGCAGGCCAAGCCCGATGCACAGGCACAGCATGGCGTTGTTAGATTTTTGCTCGGGGTTGGGGGTTTCAGGCTGACTCATAGCGTGCAATTCCCTGCGCATCGACCACGCGCTTCGCGAGACCGCGGCCTACCAAGCAATTGAGATGCGCGAGCGCTTCGCCGGTGGCCATGCCGATCAAATCGGGACCGATTTTGCGGGCAAACAACGCACCGAACAGATCGACCGCGCGGCGCGGTTCTTGGCGAAGCCGACTGAGCACCCGCGCCAGCGCCTTCTCGTGGCCTTCGATCAGGTTGGTGAGGCGTTCATGCAGGCCGTGAAACGGTTCGTTGTGCGAGGGCAGCACCAGCACGTCATTCGGCAATACAGAAAGCAGCTTCTTGCACGAGCTGATCCAATCGGCGAGCGGATCGCCGTCGGGTTCAGTGGGGAATACTGACACGTTCGACGAAATGCGCGGCAACACTTGATCGCCCGAGATGAACAGCTTCAGCTCTTCTTGCCAGAGACACACATGCTCGGGGCAATGGCCGTTGCCGGTGATGACGCGCCAGGGGCGGCCGCCGATGCCGATGACGTCGCCGTCGCTGATGCGATGGTAGGCGTCGGGGACTTTTGACACCGCTTTGCCGAAACCGCCGAAGCGAACCTTGTAGGAATCGAGCGCGTCTTCGTCCCAGCCGGCGGCGCGGTAGAAGGCAACGCCCTCTTCCGGCGCCTCGCGGCCAGTATCCGCCACGAGCACCCGCCCCGTAATGTATTCGAGCCGACTCATCCAAAGCGGCGCGTTGAACTTGCGGCAGATCCAGCCAGCCAGACCCATGTGATCGGGATGCATGTGGGTGCAAATCACACGCGTGACTGGTTTGCCGTTGAGCGTGGATTCGAAAATGGCGCGCCAATGTTCGCGCGATTGCTCCATGGCGACGCCAGTGTCGATGACCGTCCAGCCGTCGCCGTCTTCGAGCAGCCAGAGATTAATCCATTTGAGCGCGAACGGCAGCGGCATGCGAATCCAGCGCACGCCCGGCGCGATCTCGCGCGCGATACCGGCCTCGGGGGGATCGCCCAGCGGATACACCAGCGACGGCCGCGCTGGGCGGTCGGCTGTGACTTCATCTTCAAGGCCGTCCATAGACATGAGGCGAGCCTAGCCGCGCTCGGCGGCCACGCCAAACGCTGAAAACGGCGTGCCGCTACGCCAAGCCGAGTGCGCGTGGGACGGCCATGGTGTCGAAGTATGGGCGCTCGCAGATGATCTTGTCGCTGCCAGGCGCGAACTCGAAGCTGGCGGCCATGCGGATGCGGAAGGATTTTGCCGGTCGGCTCGACGGCGCGGTCGCCGAGATTGAGTGGGCCGCTGTGCGTGCCAGTGAGCCAGAACTCGACCAACACCGTGTCGTCGTTGTGGGCGATGGCGATGATCTCGTTGCCTTGATCCGGGAACGGCGTGCGCGAGAGCGCAAAATAGCGGCGGACGGCGGCTTCGCCGTCGAACACCACGCAATTGCCGTGCATTTCATAGCGCGGGTGTTCGAAGGTGGCGATCACCGCATCCCAGTCGTGCGTGACCTCTAGCGCCATGTGGTCGCGCACAGTTTGAAGGCGGCGTTCTGCGAGATCGCTCATGCTTGTCCTTCTACTGCGAGGGCCGCCAAACCAATCTGGATCGCGGGCAAGCGTGCGGGCGCGCGGGCGAGGACGGCTTCGGCGTAGTAGGCGAAGAGCGCGGTTTGATCGACGATGATCTCTTTGGTCATGGCGGCTTGGCCGGGGGCGCTGGCGAGCCCGCGCGCGAGGTAAAGGCCGCCTGCGACATCGCCAGCGAACATGAGATAGTCTGAGGCGCCGGCGAGCGCGTCGTCGCGGCTGGCGCTCAACATGTATTTGGTGGCTTCCTCCAGCGCGTCGGCGGCGATGACGAGGCGGGCGCCGCGGGTCTTCTTGAGCGCGCCACCCGCCTCGCGCGCATCGGCGATCAGTGCGTGCATGGCCTCGCCGCGATCGCTGAGCAGTTTGCGGCCGTAGAGATCGATGGCTTGGATGCCGTTAGTGCCTTCGTAGATCGGCGCGATGCGGGCGTCGCGATAGAATTGCGCGGCGCCGCCCTCTTCGACGAAGCCCATGCCGCCATGCACCTGCACGCCGAGGCTGGCGGCTTCGACGCCGAGGTCAGTACACCAGGCTTTGGCGATGGGGGTGAGCAGATCTTCACGCGCTTTGTCACCGCCGTCCGCCGCGACCGTGGTGGCGTAGCAAATGGCGCGGCCCGCTTGGATCTTGGCGCGCATGGTCGTCAGCATGCGGCGGACATCGGGGTGTTGGATGATGAAGGCGCCGCCCTGCTTGCGCTCCTGCGCGTAAGCGAACGCTTTCTGGTAGGCGGCCTCGGCGACAGCGACGCCTTCGAGGCCGACATTGATGCGCGCGGCGTTCATCATCGTGAACATGGCGGCAAGGCCCTTGTTCTCTTCGCCGATCAGCCAGCCCGTCGCACCTTCATAAGCAAGCGTGCAGGTGGGCGAGGCGTGGATGCCCATCTTCTCTTCGATGCCGATGCAGCGCACGGCGTTGCGGGCGCCGTCTTCGTCCTTGAACTTGGGCACGATGAACATCGAAATGCCCTTCGAGCCCATCGGCGCGCCTTCGATGCGGGCGAGCACGAGGTGAATGATGTTCTCGGTGATGTCGTGCTCACCCCAGGTGATGAAGATCTTTTGGCCAGTGATGGCGTAGCTGCCATCGGCTTGTGGGACGGCCTTCGTGGTGAGCGCGCCGAGGTCCGAGCCGGCTTGCGGCTCGGTCAAGTTCATGGTGCCGGTCCATTCGCCGGAGATGAGCTTTTCGAGATAGAGCGCCTTCTGATCCGGCGCGCCGTGCTGCTCGATGGCTTCGATGGCGCCGAGCGTCAGCATGGGCAGCAGGCCGAAGCTCATATTAGCGGAGTGGATAGTCTCGAACACGGCGAGCGCGACAGCGCGCGGCAGACCCTGGCCGCCATACGTTGGGTCGGCCGCCAACCCCTGCCAGCCAGCGTCTCTGAACGCGACGTAAGCTTGCTTGAATCCGGGAGCCGTGGTGACGACGCCGTCCTTTAATGTGACGCCAGCGTGATCGCCGCTGCGGTTGATCGGCGCCAGAGTTTCCGATGCGAGCGAGCCTGCGCCATCGAGAATGGCTTCGAGCAAATCCGGGTCGATATCGTTGAACCGTGATTTGAGCGACCAAAGGCCGGCGCAGGCTTCGAGCGCGAAGCGCATGTCGCCGATGGGTGCGCGATAGCCCATGCTCACTGTCTCCACCGCCTTGGCAGGATCACGATCCCGCGACAATTTCGCCCCCAGCATGGCGGCTGATGAGCGCCGTTGCTAGATCGCCGAGGGGGATGAACGGGAGATCGTTATTATGCGCGCCTGGGTCATTGCTTTGGGTTTGGGATTGGCTGCGCTCTCCGGCGTCAGCGCCAGTGGTCAGCAAACCACCACCACGACGACGACCGCCGCGCCCGAGGCGCCGCGCCGCATCCCGGCGGGGACCTATCGGCTCGATCCTCGGCACGCGAGCGTGCTCTTCCGCATCCAGCACGAAGGCTTGGCTTGGTTCACCGCGCGCTTCGATACGAAAGACGCGACGCTTGATCTCAATCCCGCCGACATGAGCCAATCGCATCTGACGGCCAGCGTCGATGCGAGCAGCGTGAACACCGGCCTGACCAGCAATTCCGGCGAACGCACCTTCGATCGCTCCATCGGCAACACCTTGGGAGCACGCACCGCGCCGCAGATCACCTTCACGTCCACAGCGGTCGAGTCGACCGGTCCAACCACGGCGCGGGTGACGGGCGATCTGGCCATGAATGGCCAAACCCACCCGGCGACGCTCGATGTAACATTCGAAGGCGGTCACGGGGACTTGCTGCGCGGGGGCGCCTTTGTGCTCGGCTTCTCGGCCCAAGGCACAATCGATCGCCGGCAATGGGGCGTGAACGAGTGGAGCAGCTTCGCCGGCCACGACGTGCAGCTCGTGATCTCCGCTGAACTCGTCCACACCTGAGCGAGCGGCGTTGAAACATCCTGGCCCGGGGCTAGGCTAACCCGAGCACAAGCATGGCCGACACCAACCAACGCTACACCGCTGTCGCGATCGTTCTGCACTGGGCGATTGCGTTCGCGATCCTGTTCAACATCCCTCTTGGGCTGTGGATGCACGGCCGCGCCGAAGCCAACGATGTGAGCGAAGGCGTCTTTCGCGCGTTCCAGCTGCACAAGTCGATCGGGTTGACGGTGCTTGCGCTGAGCTTGGTGCGGATTGGCTGGCGGCTGACGCACAAACAGCCGCCGCTGCCGGCGCATATGCCGACCTGGGAGAAACGCGCGGCGCGGGTAACGCACTTCTTGTTCTACGCTGTGATGCTGGCGATGCCGCTGACGGGCTGGCTCTATGTGTCAGCAGGATGGTCGGTGCACACCGACCACCCGCTGGTGGTGCCGACGCGCTATTTTGGTCTCTTCCATGTACCGGACCTGTTCGGGCTTTCGCATTCTGGCGACGATGTGCGGGCCTCGGCGGCATTCACATCGCTGAAGGTGCACTGGGCGTTGGGCTGGGCGACGCTGGCGCTAGCAGCGTTGCACGTGCTCGCGGCGCTGAAGCACCAATTCTTCGACCGCGACGAAGTCATGGCTGCCATGGTTCCGGGCCTGCAGGCGCCTTTTGCGAAAGAAGAAGCGCCACGCAACCCGGGACGTCTGGCGACGCTGGGTCTGGGATTAGGCTTCACAGCATTGTTGGCGGCGTTGGCGCTCTACACCGTCTTTACATTGCCGGAGGCGAGTGCGCCGCAACCGCCATCGACGTTCCAGACTGTCGAGACCACGGCCGCCGTTGATACGGCCACCGCCACTGCGTCAGCCACGACCGCGCCGACGGCGCCGGGCGGCATTGTGAACTGGCGCGTGAACCAGGCTGCGAGTTCGATCGGCTTCCGTTTTGTCTACCAAGACCCCGAGAACGGCGACACGACCTTCAACGGCGCCTTCAGCCGTTGGCGCGCCGACGTCCGGTTTGACCCGAACGACCTGGCGCACTCGTCCGCCGTGGTGATCATCCAAATGGCGTCGGCCCATGATGGCGTCGATATTCACGATCGCGGCTTGCCGACCCCAGAATGGTTCGACGCGGCAGCACATCCGGCGGCCGAATTCCGCACCACCTCGATCCGGCACAGCGGCTCAGACTACGAAGCGGCGGGACAGCTGACCATCAAAGGGCATGCACGGCCGGTCACGCTGCCCTTCACACTCACCATCGAGGGGGATCATGCGCGGATGTTGGGCCACCTCAGCATCAGCCGCTCCGACTTCGACATCGGCGTTCATAGCGACGCCAACGACATGATCGCTCAGAATGTCACGATCAGCGTGCGCGTTGACGCCACGCGCGGCCCATGAGCGATGTCGAGCGCGCCGCCGAGGTGTTGCGCGAAGGTGGGCTGGTGATCTTCCCTACCGAGACGGTGTATGGCGTCGGCTGCGACGCCACCAATCCGGAGGCCGTGGCGCGCCTCTATTCGGCGAAGGGTCGCCCACAGTTCAATCCGCTGATTGCGCACGTGCCGGATTTCGCTGCGGCTGCGCGTGAGGCACGGCTGCATCCGACAGCGCGCGCTTTGGCTGAGCGCTTTTGGCCGGGGCCGCTCTCGATCGTGGCGCCGCGACGGGCGGAGAGCGCGGTGGCGGAGCTGGCATGTGCGGGGCTGGCGACCATAGCACTACGAGCGCCCTCCCACCCGACAGCGTGTGCCCTGCTCGAAGCGTTCGGCAAACCAATTGCGGCGCCGAGCGCGAATCGATCGGGCCGGGTGAGCGCGACGACCGCGGCGCATGCGGCGGAAGATCTTGGTTCGGCCGTGGCCGCCGTGCTCGATGCGGGCCAATCACCCATCGGATTGGAATCAACAATTGTGTCGGTTGATGACAGCGGGGCAGCAACGCTGCTGCGCATCGGCGCTGTCACGCGCGAACAAATCGAGGCTGTATCCGGGCCTCTCGCTCGAGCCGGTGGATCAATTGAGGCGCCAGGCATGCTAGCGAGCCATTACGCGCCGCACGCGCGCTTGCGTCTGGACGCTGACGCGCCGCGCGCGGGCGAGGCTTATCTGGCCTTCGGCTCTGGCGCGCCCGCTCATGGTCTCACGCTCTCAGCGACCGGTGATCTCGTGGAAGCGGCAGCCAACCTCTACGCACACCTCCGCGCGCTCGACGCGAGCGGCGCAGAGGTGATTGCGGTGGCGCCGATCCCGGCGCGCGGTTTGGGCGAGGCGATACGCGATCGCCTCGCGCGCGCCGCCGCGCCGCGCTAATTTCCCAAGCATGACCGACCTTTACGAGCGACTCGCCGCCCGCCTTGGCCCCAAAGGCTACGTCACCGATGCGGCTGATCTCGCGCCGTATTTGAAAGAATGGCGCGGCAAGTTCGCAGGCGCGACGCCGTTCCTGGCGATGCCCACCAACACCGAGGAAACGGCCGATGTCGTGCGTTTGTGCGCCGAAGCGGGCGCGGCGATCACGCCACAAGGCGGCAACACGGGGCTTGTTGGCGGTCAGATCCCCGAGGGCGAAGTGCTCGTTTCACTCAAGCGGATGAACCGCATTCGTTCTCTCGATGCAGCCAACGACTCACTCATCGCGGAGGCCGGCGTAGTGCTCGCGAACGTGCAGCAAGCGGCTGCTGATTCGGACCGACTCTTCCCTTTGAGCCTCGCGAGCGAGGGCTCTGCCACAATCGGCGGCCTCATTTCGACCAACGCCGGGGGCGTGCACGTGCTGCGCTACGGAATGATGCGCGACCTCGTCCTGGGTCTCGAAGTGGTGCTCGCCGATGGGCGCGTGCTCGCGGGCCTGAAGGCGTTGCGGAAGGACAACACTGGCTACGACCTGAAACAACTCTTCATCGGCGCCGAGGGGACGCTCGGCATCGTTACGGCGGCAAGTCTCAAACTGTTCCCCCGTCCGCACGCCCACCTCGTCGCTCTCGCCGCGGTTGCCGACGCGGCGCGCGCGCTCGATCTGCTGCACCGGCTCAAGGCCGCGACCGGCGCGGTAGCGGCGTTCGAAATTATGAACCGGCTCTCGGTCGATCTTGTCGTCAAGAACGTCGCCGACCGGCGCGACCCGATGCCCGGCGCGCCGATGATGGCGCTGGTTGAGTTCGAAGCGGCGAACGACATTGGCTTTCGCGATGCGATCGAAAACGCATTCGCAGCCGCTACTAATGCAGGCGAATGCGCAAACGTGCTGATTGCTGAAAATGCAAGCCAGGCAAGGGATTTCTGGAGAATCCGCGAAGACATCTCTGCTGGCCATCGTCCCGAAGGCGCGCAAGTGAATCACGATGTCAGCGTGCCGGTCTCGCAGACGCCGGCGTTCCTCGATCACGCCAACGCGGCGATGGAACGCGCCTGTCCCGGCGCACGCATCGTCGCCTTCGGTCACATGGGAGACGGCAACTTCCACTACTCGGTGATGCAGCCCGCGGGCGTGAGCGCCGGCCAATTCCCCGGCGCCGTCCTGACACAAACGGTCTATGAGGTGGCCACTCAGCTGGGAGGGTCGATCTCCGCCGAGCACGGCATCGGCGTCGCGCGCAGAGCCGACCTCCTCCGCTTCAAGGACGCGGAGTCGATCGCGTTGATGCGTGTGGTGAAGAGCGCGCTCGACCCTAACAATGTGATGAACCCCCGCGTTCTCATCTGACGAACGACGCGCGCGAATCGTTTCGCTGACTCGCATCACTTGCATCGCGCGCGTACTTTGATGTACGTGTGACTCGTGTTGCAAATTCATCGCGCGATTTTTTTTCGCTAGCGTTTGTTCTTGCGCGCAATACTATGACGACGTACTGCGGCTTCGTTGCCGTGAAATAGAGGAGCCAGGGCATGGCTAAGAAAGCAAAGAAGATGGCCAAGAAAGCCAAGAAGGCCGGCGGACGTAAGAAGGCAGCCAAAAAGGCGCCGCGTAAGACAGCCAAGAAGGCGAAGCGCCGGTAGTTGGCAGTCGAGTGCTCCGACGGAGCGCTCCAACTGAATAAGGGCGAAAGCTCAACAGAGTGCGCGGCGCGACAGTGCCGCGCACTCTTGCTTTTGGCGTTGAGTAGGCACGGCGCGCGCCCTAGCTGAGGCGCATGTTCACTGCCTTCCTCACCATCTTCGCCTCGGTCTTCCTCGCTGAGCTCGGCGACAAGACCCAACTCGCCACCGCTCTCTTCGCCGGCGAAGGCGACAGGCCGAAGTGGCTGGTTTTCCTCGCCTCTTCCGCAGCTTTGGTGACATCAACCGCGCTTGCAACGCTCGCAGGATCGTACCTGCACGGCCTGTTTGCCGGCCCCTGGCTGAAGCTTGCCGCAGGCTGCGGCTTCATCATCATCGGCGCCTTGGTGATCTGGGAGGCATTGAGGCCCGCATGAGCGAGCAGCTGTCTTCGCGCAGACCGGTCGCGGCAGTTGGCGTGGCTTGCTTGCGCGGCGACGAGGTGCTGCTGATCCGGCGCGGCACACCTCCGCTGGAAGGACATTGGTCACTGCCAGGGGGACGGATCGAATGGGGTGAGCGGGCGGCCCACGCGGCCTTGCGTGAACTCAAGGAAGAGACGGGCTGCAAAGCGCAGCTGCTTGGGCTGGTCGATGTGGTCGACGGCCTGATGAACCGATCTTCGGCATCGGAAGGCGATCCGCCGTGGGCGCACTATGTGCTGATCGACTACGCCGCGCGCTGGACCAGCGGTGAGCCGCGTGCCGGCGACGATGCGCGCGACGCGCGCTTCTTTAGTCCCGCGGAGATCGAAGGCTTGGGTCTGTGGCGAGAGACCGTGCGCATCATCGAAGCGGCACGCGCCATGGCTAAACGCGGTTAACCACCTGAAGCCGGGAACATTTTCGGCCGCTCAAACGCTGTTGAGCGGAGATTTCGCATTTGGCGCTTCTGGCGGGGCGCACCACATCGAACTGACCTACACTCAAGCCAAGGAGACAGAACGTCATGGCCAAGGACAGAAGCCGGGCTGAAGACATCGCTGATGATGTGCGTGACCGCGCCGAGGAAGCGCTCGAGCGTGCGCAATCCGCAGTCGAAGACGGGATGGATGAGGCGCACCGCTATCTGAAACGTCAGTGGCGTGAGCGTCCCGTGGCGGTCGCCGCCACCGCGTTGGGCGCAGGTGTGATTATCGGCTTGCTGATCGGAAGCCGCCGCTAATGTTCGACCGGGCAGTTTCTCGGATCGTCGCCATCGCGGCGGCTAGCGGTGCGGCGGTGATGGCCGTGTTCGCCGCCGGCTTCTCCCTTTATGCGCTGATCGTGCCGCAGGTCGGCGCCGCCGGCGCATCGGCCATTGTGGCGCTTATTGCGGCGCTGATCGTGGCCATTATCGCGCTGTTCGCCAACTTCCGCGCCCGCAAGCGCGAACGCGAGGCGCAAGCGGCCGGGCACGACTTAGCGCATTCGCTGCCGGTCGAATTGCTGGGCGACGTGGTGCGTGACCGGCCTTTGGTGACCCTGGCGATCACGCTCATTGCCGGTGCAGTTGCGGCGCGTAATCCAGGCTTGGTGCGCGATCTGGTAGGGCTCGCCGCGCGCTTTAACCGCCCGCGCTAAGCCTGCTCTGCCACACGCATTTCCTAAGGGCAGCCTCCCGCGCTTTACAGGCGCGCGCGCCGCGGCAAACTGCCGATTCCTTGGGCGGGAGACTTGGCCATGAAACTTGTTGCGGCTGCATTGGCGGTATCCTTGAGCATGATCGGCGCCGCCCAGGCGCGCACTTGGCAGATTCGGCCGGGCGCTGACGCTGAAACGCAACTGCAAACGGCGATGATCGGCGCACAACCCGGGGACACCATCGCCATCGCGGCAGGCCGCTACGATCTCACACAAGGACTATCGCTCGATGTCGATCGCGTCACTGTGCGCGGTGCCGGTCAGGACCGTAGCGTTCTTTCGTTCGCGGGCCAGCGGCGCGGCGCCGAGGGACTACTGGTCACCTCAAACAACGTGATGCTCCGTGATTTTGCGGTGGAAGACGCCAAGGGCGACGCAATCAAAGCGCGCGACTGCCAAGCAATCACCTTCCACGCCCTGCGCGTGGAGTGGACTGGCGGGCCTAGCAGCCACAACGGGGCTTACGGCCTCTATCCCGTCAACTGCTCGGACGTGCTGGTGGAGCAGTCGATGGTCCGCGGCGCCTCCGACGCCGGCATCTATGTCGGGCAGTCTCGCAACATCATCGTCCGCGACAACATCGCCGAGAACAACGTGGCGGGGATCGAGATCGAGAACTGCTTTAACGCGGATGTCTTCAACAACACGGCTCAACACAATACGGGCGGCATCCTGGTGTTCGACCTGCCCGACCTGCAGCAGCATGGCGGGCATGCGGTGCGGGTGTTTCATAACCGCATCCAGTCCAACAACACGCCGAACTTCGCCGCCGCCGGGGCGATTGTGGGCGGAGTGCCCGCCGGCACCGGCGTGATCGTGATGGCCAACCGCGATGTGGTCGTGTTCGACAACGACATTGGCGACAACGGCACCGCCAACATCATCGTCACCTCGTTTTGGACCACGTTCGAAGATCCGAACTACAATCCGCTCCCGCGCAACGTGATGATCCGCAACAACCGCTTCGGAAACACCGGGTTTTCACCGTCAGGCGATATTGCTGCATTGGCGCGCGCGGGCGTGACGCTACCCGACGTACTCTGGGATGGCGTGACCACCTACTCGGCTGGCGGCGTTCCGCATTCGGAGAACGTGCGCATCGTCATGCGCGACAACCGCTCCTCGCGCGGCGGCATCGGCACATTTACGTCGATGGGTCTGCCTGCGTCTGGAACGCCGCTGACGGAAGGCAACCCGAGCACCGACTTCCCGCCGCTGCAAACGTTTGACGAGCCGCCACCGGTACGTCTGCGCCGCTGATGCGTAGCACTGCGGTTCTGGCGGCGGCTGCGGTCGCCCTGATGGGCAGTGCGGTGGCGCAGGCGCCGCCCGGCGTCGATGCGCGGGCCATCGCCGCCACCGCGCCACCGCAGCTGCTTTCGGCCTATCACTTCTTCCGCGACGCCGGCGCGCGTCAGCCGAACGCGCGCGTCACGCCCTACGATCTGAACACGGTGCTCTATTCCGACGGCGCGCTGAAGTTTCGCTACCTCTATCTGCCGCCGCATACTCAGGCGGCTTATCGCGAAGACGGCGTCTTCGACCTGCCGGTGGGCGCGGTGTTGATCAAGACCTTCGCGTTCGCCGCCGATATGCGCCACCCGGCGGAGAATGTGCGTTTCCTGGAGACGCGGCTATTGATCCATCGCACCAATGGCTGGGTGGCGTATCCGTATGTGTGGAACGAAGCCCAGACCGAGGCGCGGCTCTCGCCGATCGGCGCGACTGTGCCAATCGATTTCACGGATACGGACGGGAGTTCAGTCGCGTTGGATTGGGCCGTGCCGAACGTCAACCAGTGCAAGGGCTGTCACGATCGCGCAGGCGCCATTGTTCCAATTGGGCCGACGGCGCGCAATCTGAACCGCCCGGTCCGCGATGACTCACAGGAGCCGGAGGTCGATCCTGTTCGCGGTCTGGCGGCGCGGCCGTCTCCCGAAAACCAGCTTCTGTATTGGTTCAATCACGGCTGGTTGGATCGGGTCCCCAACGATGCGCCTCATTTCGCCAACGCCTACGACGCCGCCAGCGGCACGCTGGCAGAGCGAGCGCGGGCGTATCTGCAAGTGAATTGCGCGCACTGCCACAATCCGGAAGGCCCGGCGCATACGTCGGGGCTGGACCTCCGCTACAACGACACGACACCCGTGCAATGGGGCGTGCACAAGCGGCCGGTGGCGGCGGGGCGAGGGTCGTCCACGTTCGAGTTCGACATCGCCCCGGGCCACCCCGAGCAATCGATCCTGGTCTATCGCATGAATTCCACAGACCCTGGCGAGATGATGCCGGAGCTGGGGCGTCAGCGCGCTGATGCGCGCGCTGTCGCGCTCATGCGCGAATGGATCGCGCAGATGAACCCTGATGGTTCAAGCCGCTAGTGATGGAAGCTCCACTGCACGAGTCCAACGCCAATCGCGGCGTGGAAGATCAGCATGCCCAGCACCACGCTTGAGGCCAAAAAGATCGTGAAGCGAATGAGGACGATGTTCACCGTCGCCTGAACCAGCGAATGCAGCAGACGCAAACCCACATAGATCCAAGCCAGCGTGATGTTGATCTGCCAAGTTTGCCCCATAAGCTGGAGCGCGAGCGCCGTCGCGTAAAAAATCGTCGGCTGCTCCATGAGGTGATTGTAGTTGTCGGCCACGTTCCGCGCCCACGGAGGCAATTTCGAAGCCGCGTTTGGGTCGTTGCTGATCTGGCCCGGCTTTACGCCCATGCGCATCATTGCGGGAATGCGGGTCGCGTAAAGCCAAACCAGCATGATGAGCGACCAAGCGGCGAGCGCCACGACGGGCGCGAGTAAACCGTGTTCGTACATTGAAACTCCCCCTATCGGCGTATCTTCGCCGCCTGCGCCGATGTGGCAAGCCTCCCGCAACGGGAGTTGGCTTGGCGTTGGCGTTCAAACTTTTAGGTTTGCGCCGCAGCAAAGGGACACCATGAGCCAGAGCGAAAACAACAAGGGCGGCCCGGGCGCCGTCGAGCATGGGCTTGAGGGCCTCATCTATGCGAGCCGCTGGCTGATGGCGCCGCTCTATCTTGGGCTCGCGGCGGCGCTGGCTATCCTGGTGATAACCTTCTTCCGGGAATTGGTGATGGCGATCCCGGCCCTCTACACCATGGAGGAAAAGGAGATCATCCTTCTGGTGCTGACGCTGATCGACATCTCGCTCGCCGGCAATCTGGTGCTGATTATCTTGTTTTCGGGCTACGAGAACTTCGTCTCCAAGATCGAAGCGGCACATGACGATGTTGATCGCCCGGAATGGATGGGCACGCTCGATTTCTCAGGGCTGAAGATCAAACTGGTAGCGTCGATCGTGGCGATCTCGGCCATCCACCTGCTGAAAATCTTCATGAACCTCGACAGCTACACACCGACCAGCATCCAGTGGTACGTGATGATCCACCTCACGTTCGTGGCCTCCGGCATCGGTTTTGCCTTGATGGATTGGATCGAGGAGAAAGCGCACAAGGTGGCCAACGACGCGCACTAGCCAGACAGCGGAGGCAAGTTGGCCACCACATTGACCAATCGAATGAGTCGAGCCGCGCTCTTCGTGCTTTCCAGCCTGAGCGCCGTGGGCGCGGTGTTGTGGCTCACCGTTGGCGGCATTGAAGCCTTCATGGCCTACACATTCAACGACACAAACGTTCCGCTCGCGCAGATGAATGCGCGCCTGCTTGTCATGATGAGCCCGCTGGTCCTGTTCGTTGCGACCGTCACGCTCTCCATTTTGGCCTTGGCCAAATTCACACGGGCAAAGCTGGTCGGCGCGCTTGTAGCGTTCGGGCTGGCCGTCATCCTCATCATCAGCGTACCTTGGGCTCGTTCGCCGATCGCGTTTGTTTTCGCGTTGATCCGTCAAGCGACCTGAGCCCCTCAACCCTCCTGCAGGAGTGCGGCGGCGTTCGGCGGCCCGGCAGATGGCCTCGACGACTTGGCGCTTACATCCGCTCCGGCAGCGCGATGCCAAGCAGATCGAGCGTCAGCGAGAGTTGCTTCAACGTGACGCTGGCCAGTGATAGCCGCGAAGCGCGCATCGCGCCTTCGGACGGCAAAATTGGGCAATTTGCATAAAAACCCGAGAAGGTCTGCGCGAGCGTGTGAGCGTGTTCCGCCAAGAAGTGCGGCGCCTTCTTGTCGTATGCGGCGCGCAGTGCGGCGTCGAACCCGTCGAGCGCAAGCGTCAGAGCGCGCTCGGCGTCGTGCGCGATAATGATGGGGCCGCCGACGACGCCCTCCACGTCGGCGCGGCGCAGGATGCTTTTGATGCGCACGGCTTGGTAAAGCAGGTACGGGCCGGTTTTGCCCTCGAAGCTCATGAAGCGATCAAGATCGAACACGTAGGAGGTGCCGCGATAATTGGTGAGATCGGCGAACTTGATCGCGGCGATGGCCACCTTGTGGGCGACCTCTTCAAATTCTTCCTTTGAGAAATCCGCGCCGATGTCTGCCTCGCGCAGACGCGCGCGCGCCTTCTCTTCAGCCTGTCCGATCAAGTCTTGCAGCTTGAGCACGCCGCCGGCGCGGGTTTTGAACGGCTTGCCGTCTGGCCCGTTCATGGTGCCGAAGCCCACATGCTCCAGCGCTTCGCGCTTGGCGTACCCAGCCTTGGCGGCGGCGCGATACACCTGCTCGAAGTGATCGGCCTGGCGCTGGTCCACAACGTAGAGGATCAAGTCCGGCCGCTGATCGCGCACACGCTGGACGATCGTGGCGAGATCGGTGGTGCCGTACATGGCCGAGCCCTCGCTCGACACTACAAGAAGCGGGTCTGGGCTCTCGACTTCAACGACCGTACCATCGTCGAGCTTCTTCTTCTTGGTTTCACCTGCATTGGCCACGCGCAGGATGCGCGCCCCTTGGTCTTCCTCGAGTAACCCCTGCTTTTCGAGATCCTTGACCATGTCGGGGATCAGCGGGTCAGCATCGCTCTCGCCCAGCCAGAGATCGAAATCGACGCCGAGCGCGTGAAAGTCGCGCTTTTGTGCGGCCATCGAAACATCGTGCATCGCCTTCCAAATCCCGCGATGCAGCGCGCTCCCGCCTTGCAGAGCAGCGGTCGCTTTACGCGCGCGGTCGCGCAGAGCGACATCGTCCTTCACTTTGACGGCGTAGGCCGGATAGATCGCTTCCAGTTGATCGAGCGTGAGTGTTTTCAAGCGCGCGTCGATCTTAGCCTCGTCGCCGAAGTCGCCGAGCTCGTCCTCAAGTGCGGTGATGACCAGGCCCATCTGAAAGCCCCAATCGCCGAAGTGCGCATCGCCCCAGACTTCGTCGCCGCGGAAGCGGTAGATACGCTTGACGCTCTCGCCGATGATCGAGGCGCGCAAATGGCCGACGTGCATGCCTTTCGCGACGTTGGGGCCACCGTAATCGACCACGACGCGACGCTTGTGGTCGACAAGCGAGGCGCCGGCGCGCGCATCGTCTGCGACGCTCTGTGCACGCGTGGTCAGCGCACCGAGAGCCGCCGTGAAGTTGAGAAAGCCCGGTCCTGCTATCGTCGGCTTGTCGGCCAGTTCAATCGCGGTCCAAGCCGCCGCCACTTGCTGCGCGATTTCCGGCGGCTTCTTGCCCGCCGCTTTGGCGGCGGCGAGCGCACCGTTGCACTGGAATTCACCCAGATCAGGCCGGTCGGAGCGGCGCACTTCTGCGTGCCTGGGCTCAAGCCCAAGCGCGGTGAACACCGACGCGTTCGCGCCAGTCAAAGCCGTGGCGAGGTCCTTCATGACAAGCCGCACTTGGCCGCGCTGAGCTGCGGCGTCAAGCGTTCGTTGGCTCTATCAGTTTGCTTGCGGCGCCGGCGTGGCGGCGTGCGTCGCCGCGTCGATGCGGAAGCGGCGGCCATCGCGGTTGAACTGCAGCTGCTCCGGCGTCAGTTCAAAGCCCACCAGGATTTCAAAATTCTCGCCGGAGATGTCGGCATTGGCGCGTGGGATGACGATGCGGTTGATGTGCTCGACGCGAGAAACGACCAACTGATTGCGCGGAAAAGCAACGTCGATGTCGAAATACTGCTTGGCGATCGGCGCGCGGCCGCGGCGAGTCACCGCCACCCAATAGCGATACGTGCGGCGATCAGACGTGGCCGCAGGACCGCGCCCGAACTCCATGCTGATGTCGACGTTCATGGTGATCGGATCGGCAGCCACGTAACGGCAGAGCCCATGCACGCCTTCCATCTCGCCGGTGTAGGCGATGTTGGCGTAGCGCGGCGCGTTGGGCTGGGCAAACTGCACCAAGCGCGAACTATCGTAGAGCACACCCATCAGTGGGCAGGCGCCCGCGTTCGGCCGCTGGTCGATCCCGAGCATGCGATCAATAGCGTTTGGCTGTCGCTGATTGGCGGCCGGGTCTTCCGGAAGCACGCCACCCGGCAGTTCGACAGTGCGGCCGCGGCCTGAGCCGCAGGCGGTGAGCGCCAGCGCACCCATGATGAGCAAAGCGACGACAGGAAGCTTCATAAGTACCCTCTCGCGCCTTGGGCTTGCGGCGTTGGCCGCTTATGTCTCATCCCCGCCCCGAGGCAATCGGCGTCGGGCCGTGATAGCTTCCCCCAAAGCGGCCCGCAACAAGCCCCGGCGCCCGCGCGAAGAGTTCGCCTGAGACCCGATGTCCCTGCCGGAAAAACGCCCCATTTCAATCCTGTTAGCATCGCCGCGCGGCTTCTGCGCCGGCGTCGACCGGGCCATCCAGATCGTCGAAGGCGCCATCGAGAAGTGGGGTGCGCCGGTCTATGTGCGCCACGAGATCGTCCACAACCGCCACGTGGTGGAGCGGTTAGAAGCCTTGGGCGCGGTATTCGTCGAGGAATTGGACGATTGTCCCGAAGACCGGCCGGTGATCTTTTCCGCGCACGGCGTGCCGAAATCAGTGCCAGCGGCGGCGCGGCAACGGCAGATGATTTTCGTCGACGCCACCTGCCCGCTTGTGTCGAAGGTGCATGTTGAGGCGGAGCGGCATTTCGATGCCAGACGTGAGATCGTGCTCATCGGCCATGCGGGCCATCCCGAAGTGATCGGCACGATGGGGCAACTCCCGGTTGGCGCCATCACGCTGATCGAGACCGTCGCTGACGCCGCGAAATTCACGCCACGTGATCCGGCCAAACTTGCGTTCGTGACTCAGACCACGCTTTCGGTCGATGACACCGCCGAGATTGTCGCGGCATTGCAGCGGCGCTTCCCCACGATGGCGGCGCCGCACAAGGAAGACATTTGTTACGCCACAACCAACCGCCAAGACGCCGTCAAGGCGATGGGCGCGCGCGCGGATTTGGTGTTGGTGATCGGTTCGCCGAAATCTTCAAACTCGGTGCGGCTGGTGGAGGTGGCCAGGCGCGCCGGCGCAAGAGATGCGCGTTTGGTGGGATCGGCCGAGGATGTGGACTGGGCTTGGTTCGATGATGTCCACCGCGTTGGCGTGACGGCTGGCGCCAGCGCACCAGAGGATTTGGTTGAGGACCTAGTCGCCGCGATTGGCGCGCGCTTCGATGCAACGCTCGAAGACGTGCGGGTGACCAACGAAGACGTGGAATTCAAATTGCCACGCGTGCTGGCGGAGTGAACGAGAAACCGCTCCCCGACCTGATTTATCGCGTCATCCAAGAACAGCGTGGCCGCAATCCGGATCGGCCCGCGCTGATCGGAGTGTCAGGAGCGCAAGGGTCCGGCAAGACCACGATCTGCCAGCTGCTGGAAGCCGCGAACCGGCCGCGCTTCGTGCAATTCTCGATCGACGACCTGTATCAGGACCACATCCAACGCGCCGAAATGGCCGCGCGCACGCATCGTTTGTTCGCGACACGCGGGCCGCCGGGCACGCACGATATCGCGCTGGCGCGGCGAACGATTGATCGCTTGTCCTCAGCAGCGCCGGGCGCCGAGACGCCCCTGCCGCGCTTCGACAAAATCAAGGATGTGATGAAACCGCCGGCCGATTGGCCGGTGGCGCGCGGACGGCCGGAGGCGATCCTGGTTGATGCGTGGTGTTTGGGCGCGCTGCCCGTTCCGCTCTCACCGCCGCTGAATGCCGTTGAGGACGAGGATACAGGCGGTATTTGGCGCGAAACGCAGAACGAGTATCTGCGCACCACCTACGCCGATTGGTTCGCGAGCTTCGATGCCATCATCTATCTGCGCGCACCGAGTTGGGATGTCGTCCGGCGCTGGCGTGGGCAGCAGGAAGTGACGCTGCGCGGACGTGCTCTGACGGCGGACGAAGAAGCTTGGATCGACCGCTTCATCCTCCACTACGAACGCATCACGCGCAGCATGATGGATGGCGCTGTGATGGCGGACTGGACTGTGCAGATCGATGCGCAACGCCGCGTGGTTTCAGTCACGAATCCGACTAAGCCCACACCATGAGCAAGTCCGTCGATATCTGGACCGATGGCGCCTGCAGCGGCAATCCGGGGCCTGGCGGCTGGGGGGCGGTGCTGCGTTATGGCGAGACAGAGAAAGAACTCGCTGGCGGCGAAGCGGCGACGACCAACAATCGTATGGAGCTGATGGCGGCGATCCAGGCGCTTGAAGCACTGAAGGGGCGCGTCAACGCCACGCTGCACACCGACAGCAAATACGTGATGGACGGCGTCACCAAGTGGATTCACGGCTGGAAGAAAAACGGCTGGAAAACCGCCGACAAAAAGCCGGTGAAGAACGAAGACCTCTGGCGCAGACTTGATGACGCCAATGCGCGCCATAACGTGACCTGGAAATGGGTCAAAGGTCACGCCGACGACGTCATGAACAACCGCGCCGACGAATTGGCGCGCGGCGCGATTGAGAGCGTGCGCTAGGCGTTCCTGATCCCGAACCAGCGGGCGCGGTGGATGTCTTCAAGATTATCCGCATAGCCGGTGAGATCCGGGTGCACGAGATTGGTCGAGTTCAGAAACACGCTCATGCAGAACGGCGCATCGTCGAGCGCAATCTGTTCAGCTTGGCTCATCAGTTGCGCGCGGCGGCCTAGGTCCGGCTCAAAGTCCGACTGCATGACTAGCCGGTCAAAAGTGGGATTCGAGTACCCGGGGTTGTTCTGGGGACCGGAGCGGGTTTCGAGCAAATAGAGAAAATTGCGCGCATCGTTGAAGTCGGCGACCCAACTTGAATCCCCGACCTGGAAGTTGCGCGCTTGCAAATTGGCGTAATGTACCTGCGCTTCGAAGGGGTGCAGTTCCACCGTCACCCACGGCGCAATGGCGCGCCAGTTAGCCTGTGCGACAACGGCCACCCGCGGATTATCGCTGCTGGCGCGGTAGGCCACTTCGAAGCGCAGAGGATTGTTTGGACCAAAACCTGCAGCGCGCAGCAAGCTCTGCGCCTGCGTGATGCGTTGAGCCATCGGCAGACCTGCCCAACTGTAGCGCGCCGTTGCGGGATAATCGGCGATCCCGGGCGGCACGATAGCATAGGCAGCGCGTTCGCCGGTGCCGTAAATCTGTGCAGCGATGAAGTCCCGGTCGAATGCCATTGATAAAGCTTGGCAGACACGCTTGTCGGTGAAGGGCTGACGCGTGACGTTGAACGCGAAGTAATTGCAGACCAGGAACGGCGCCACGCGCGGATATCCCGGCAGCACCCGCCGCAGCTCGCGATACTGATTGGACGCAAAGCGCGTCGCCCATCCCGCTTCCCGGCTCATCACTTTACGCGCTGAAGCGTTCACATCGCTTCCAGGGTAGAAATAGAGATTTTGTAGGACGACATTGGGCGCGTCGAAGAAGTGCGGATTGCGTTCGAGATGCACGATGTAGTTCGACCACCAGCGTCGCAGGGTAAAGGCGCCGTTGACCGCGATGTTCTCGGGCTTGATCCATGCATCGCCATGCCGCCGCACGAGGTGCTTCGGCACCGGCCACGCAGTGTAGTGTTTCATCAATTGCGGCAGGTACGGCGCGGGATGTTCGAGCCGCACTTCAAGCGTCAGATCATCAACCGCGCTCACGCCTGCTTGGTCGGGATGCATGTGGCCGTTGTTGATCGCCTCGGCGTTCTTAATTGGATAGAGGAATGACGCGTAGACGGCTCGATTGGCCGGATCGAGAATGCGCCGGAAGGCGAACTCGAAATCGTGGGCGTTGCACGGTTGGCCGTCGGACCATTGCGCGGGGCGCAAAAAGAACGTCCAAGTCAACCCATCGGCACTTGTTTCCCAGCGTTCGGCCATGCCGGGAATAGGATGTGAATGCTGATCCTCCGTGATCAGCCCAACGAACATGTTGCCGATGATGTTGTTTTCCCAGGAGCTGTTGCACTTGTGCGGATCGAGGGAAATCGGTTCGCCCTGGTTGCAGATGTCGAGCGAACGGGCGGCCTTGTCCAAGCCGATGATGGATGAATTCGCGCATCCCGCGAGCGTGGGCGCAACTACAAGCCCGGCCCCTGCCGCGAGCAACGACCTCCGGTCGGTCCATTTGGCGCTCATGGGCTTGGGCTCCTGTCACTGTGGGCTGACAACGGCGTAATGGACAGTCTAGGATGATCCGGGGACGGGTGGGAGATACCGACATGCGCCTTGTTTTCGCAGGCTTGTTGATTGTTGCGCTGGCGCTGCCGGCAGCCGCCCAAAGACCGGCGCCGCAACAATCCACCGGAAGCCCGGCGGCTCTCGACGAAGTCTATGCCTGCTCGCAGATCACTGATGAGCATCAACGGTTGCAGTGCTACGACAACGCGGTCGGGCGCATGCATGAGGCGCAGAACCGTGGCGATCTCGTCGCCGTGGACCGTCAGCAGGCTGAGCGCGTAAACCGCGAAGCCTTCGGTTTCTCGCTGCCGAGCCTTGGACACCTGTTCGGCGGCGGCGGCGGACACATCATTGCGCCGGAAGATGTCGCGGAAGTCGCCGCTCACATCACGCGAATCTCTCAAGATCGCAGCGGCCACGCCACCTTCACGTTGGATAACGGCCAACAATGGCAACAGATCGATGACGAGAACCCCCGCGCGGCTCGCACCGGCGGCGATGTGCGCGTCCGCCGCGCCACGATGGGAAGCTTCCTGATGCATGTGGAAGCGGGCGGCCCGGCGCTCCGCGTGCGGCGCGTCCAGTAGCGCTAGCGATCCTTTGGATCGAGCGCGTCGCGTAGGCCATCGCCGAGGAAGTTGAGCGCCAGCAGCGTGATCAGCATCACGACCGCCGGCGTCATCAGCATCCATGGCGCATTGAGCATTTGACCTGAGCCATCGGAGATCAGCCGCCCGAGCGAAGTCAGCGGCTCCTGTACGCCTAGGCCGATGAAAGAGAGGAAACTCTCGGACAGAATAATCACCGGCACGTTTAGGGTGGCGAACACCACGACTGGACCCAGGACGTTGGGAACGATGTGGCGGAACACGATTTGCATCGGCTTGGCGCCCGCCGCGCGCGCTGCTTCAACGAATTCCTTGTTTCGCAGCGCTATGGTTTGGCCGCGCACAATCCGGGCCATAGTCAGCCATTCGACAGCGCCGATCGCCATAAAGATCAGCATCAGTTTGGCGAACGGATCTGGCGTGTTGATTACTGTCATCAGCACGATAACGAAGAAGATGAAGGGTATCGAATAGAGTACATCGACGATGCGCATCATTGCCTCGTCGACCGCGCCGCCGAAGAAGCCGGCCACCGCGCCATAGGTCACGCCAATACTAAGCGCCACAACAGTGGCCGCGACGCCGACGAGAAGCGAAATGCGCAAGCCGAACATGGTGCGCGCAACCATGTCGCGGCCCTCAGTGTCGGTGCCCAGCAGATGCAGGTGCGCAAAAGTTGGGCCGATGGCGACGCGATCCGGATAGATCGCGTCCATCGGATGCACCCACAACATGGGTCCAAAGACGGCGATCAGCACGAGAATGGCGACGACGTAGAGGCTGACGACCGCGCCGGGATTGCGCATCAGTCGCCGGCGCGCATCTTCCCAAAGCGACCGTCCGCGTATCACGCGAGGCGTTTCTACGTCGTCGAGAAGCAGATCGCTCATGCCGCGCGCGTCCTTGGATCGAGAACGCGATACAACAGATCGGCGCCGAGATTAGCGACAATGATCAGCACGGAATAGACCAGCACCACTCCCATCACCAATGTGTAGTCACGCTGACCCGCAGCGAGCACCAATTGCTTGCCGATGCCTGGGAGTTGGTAAACCGTCTCGATCACGAACGAGCCGGCCATGACGCCGGCGAGCGCCGGTCCGCCGTAGGAGACAATCGGTAGAAGCGCGATTGGAAGCGCGTGCTTCAACAGCACGGTGCGCTCTGGCAGGCCCTTGGCGCGCGCCGTGCGGATGGCGTTCGAGCGCAGAGCTTCGATCATGCTGGCGCGCATGAGCCGGGAGATCACCGCGATCATCGGCAGCGAAAGCGTCAACACCGGCAAGAACAAGTAGACCAGCCCGAACTCGTCGCGGTGCAGCCCCGTCGTCGGCAGGATGCGCCATTGCACGCCGAACAGCATCTGCGCCAGCGGCCCAACGACGAGCGGCGGCAGGCACACCCCGACTACCGCAATCGCCATGACGAGATGATCTTGCGACTTGTTCTGCCGGAGCGCCGCCATAGTCCCCAGACCGCCGCCGACCAGGAGCGCCAAGATCAATGACGATATCCCGAGCGCAGCGCTGGTGGGCGCGCCCTCAGCGATGATGTCGAGCACGCTCTTGTCTTGGTAGATCATCGACGGACCGAGATCGCCACGCAGCAGCCCTCCGACGTAGTCGATCATCTGCTCGAAGACGGGCTTGTTGAGACCATAGTGCGCCTCAAGCCGCTGCTCGATGGCCGGGGGCACCTGTCGCGCGCGCGCGAAGGGGCCGCCGGGCGCCGCGTGCATCAAGAAGAACGAGCCAGCGATGATCGCCAACAAAGTCGGGATCGAAAGAAGAAGGCGCCGGACGGTGAGGGTTAGCATTCAAACGCCCTGACTCGCCTACTCGCAAGCGCGCGCAAACCTTGCTTCCCCGGAAAGCCGTGTCAACGTGGCGTCCGCATGGCCGAGTTTCGTTACCTTTCTCCGGACTTCGCGGTGGCTCCGCAACTCTCGCTCCAAGACATCGCCCGCGCCGCGGCTGACGGCTTCAAGACCATTATTAAGAACCGGCCCGAGAACGAAGACCCTGGTCAACCCACTGAAGCAACGGTCATTGCGGCAGCCAAATCAGCCGGAATGAGTTACCGTGCGCTCCCCTTCACGGGCCCGCCGCCACCGGCGGTGGTGGCCGAAACGGTTCTGGCGATGGAGCAAAGCGGAGGTCCAATCCTGGCCTATTGCCGAAGCGGGACACGCTCGGCTGCGGCATGGGCCATGGCGCAGGCGCTTTCCGGTCGGGATGACCCGGCCGCGATCATCGAAGCCGGAGAAAAAGCGGGTTACGATCTCAGCCGGTTTGCCGACGCGCTGGAGTGCTTGGCGCCGAAACGTTAGCGGACAAACGCCAAGGCGGTCAGAACCAGACCGGTCTTGATAAGAACAATGAACGAGAGGGCGAGCAGCACCGTGCGCACGCGATCGAAGGTAAACACAAAGGCGGATACGGCGCTGCGCATGGGCGCTCGGAAAGCAAACACCGGGCCGCGCGTGCGCCATGACCCTTGACGATCGCGCCTTTCAGACCGCGGGCCCTGTATGGCTGCGCGATTTCCGCTTCGGTTTAACCAGCCTCATCGTGCGCAAGACTGGCGCGCGCGTGCCCTATTCACCATCGGTGATCGCCGAAGTCACGGCCTGGTTTCGCTATTTCTTCGCCGCGCATGCGGCGGAACCGATCGGCGCGCCGTTCACCATCGCCTTCACGCCCGAGCGAGCGCGCCCTTGGTACCTGGTGTGGGCCGTATCTCGCATCGCGGGAGCACAGTTGGCGCGCGATACGTCCGGCGCCGACGTCATCATGCATTTCGAGGACGCCACGATCACACCGAACAAGCCGCCGCTGAAATTGAAGCGGGGCGCACGGCTAATCAATTTTGGCTGCCCTAATGTCTCGAAGTCGCGCATCGCCACAGCATTCGAGGCAGCCTTTGGATATCCGCTCGCGCTCGACCCGACCCAGCACACAGGGCTGGCTGTCGAGAAGTCCGAACTGAACGGGGCGCATGATGGGCATGTGGTGATGTGCCCGGCGCATCGTTTGCCTGGACGCGCTTATCAGCGCCTGATCGACAATCGCGGCGTAGATCTGACCATGGTCGACGATCTTCGGACTTGCACGGTGAACGGCCAGCCTGTGTGCGTGTTCGTCAAACGAAGGCCTCTGGCGAAGCGCTTTCAGAACACAAACACTGAGGTGCTTTTTCGGATGCCGGCCGAGGTTTTCTCCGCTGAAGAGATGGAACGCATCGGCGCGTTCGCGCGCGAGATGGGGCTCGACTGGGGCGCGATCGATATCCTCCGCCACCGTGCCGACGGCAGGCTCTACGTGGTTGACGCCAACAAGACGGATATGGGCCCGCCGATTGCGCTGCCGCTCGCGGACAAGATGAAGGCGACGCGCCTGTTGGCCGAAGCGTTCCGCGCGTACGCGCTCGGCGAGCGCGCCTGATGGCGGTAAAAATTCCATTCGTGCGCGACATGACGTTCGAATACGGCGTGCCTCAGCAAGTCAGCCCGCTGATCCGGCGCGTCGTGGCAAATAATCCGGGGCCGTTCACGTTTCGCGGCACTGGCGTCTACATTATCGGTCAAGGCGACGTCGCTATGATTGACCCTGGCCCAGATGATGCAACGCACATAGAAGCGCTCACGCGTATGCTTGCCGGCGAGCGCGTGAGCCACATCTTCGTCACGCATCGGCATTTGGATCACTCCCCCGCCGCACGACCGCTTGCTGCAGCGACTGGCGCCAAGATTTATGCGAGCGGCATCGCGCCGCGTTTCTCTGCAGATGATTTTGTCGCCGAAGCTGGTGACGATTTGGGCTTCAAGCCGGATGTCATCGTGCGCGATGGCGACGTGTTCCGAGGGCCGGGCTGGACACTGGAGGCGGTGTTCACACCCGGCCACACTTCAGATCACATGTGTTTGGCATTGCGCGAAGAGAACGCGTTCTTCTCCGGCGATCACATCATGGGCTGGTCGACAACCGTGGTCAGCCCGCCCGATGGCGACATGGATGCCTATCTCGCTAGCCTCGGCAAAGTTCAGGCGCGCAACGTCGCGACACTGTGGCCGACGCATGGCCCGCCGGTGACGGAGGTAAGTGCATTCATCGATGCCTACCGCGCCCATCGCATGGATCGCGAAGCGCAGATCATCGCGCGACTCCAAGCCGGCCAGACACGGATCAACGACATGGTCCCGGTCATGTATGCGGACGTTGACCCGCGGCTCTATCCGGCTGCGGCGCATTCGGTGTTGGCGCACATGATCCGGCTTGTGAAAATCGGCCGCGTCCGCTGTGATGGCGCGCCCAGCTTGGGAGGAAGCTATGCGTTGGCGGACTAATTTCGGCATGTTGGTGTCCTGCGCGGCGCTCGCGGCCTGCGGCCAACCACAGACCAGCACGACGACAACCTCGGTTGCGCCCGAAACAACGACGCAAACGACGCAGGCGAGCGCCGCACAGCAGCACGTTGGCGACTGCGCTGAGACGACGGTGCGTGAAATCGCTTCGCGTCTGGAAGGCGCGCCCAACAGCGGCAGCGCCGTCACCTATGCGAACGGCGTGTACCAAGTGAGCTACGACATGATCGACGGGATCACTCATTCGCGCGTTGGCGATCCAATACACCTTTGCCTCGTCAGCCTACCGCAAAACTGCCCGCCCGGCGATGATCGCGGGAAGGTCTATCAGGCGACCAACACGCGCACGCACGAGACGTGGAGCGCTCCCGACGCTGAACACATGTGCGGCGGCGCCTAGTGTTTGCGCGATTGCTCCTAGCTGGCCTACTCAGCTTTGGCGCCTTCGCGCTTCGCCCGACGAGCGCGGATGCTCAAGCGGCCATGAGCCAAGACGAGCGCGACATCCGCGCGCTGGTCGTTAGCATGGAAGCAGCGTGGAACCGCGGCGACTTCCGCGGCTACATGGATGCATTCGAGAACCCCGGCGTCGTGTTCGTTTCAGGCGGACGCATCCAGGACGGCTGGCAAGGCACGCTTGATCACTACATCCGCGACTATGGCGCGCCGGAACGGCGCGGAACGCTGCACTTCTACGAGATCAGCATCGAGCAACTCGCGCCGGATGCAGCGATGCTCGTCAGCCACTATCACCTGGAGCGCGCCGAACATCCGCAGGAAGGCATCAACACGCGGCTAATGCGTAAGGTCCACGGGCGCTGGGTGATCGCGCTGAACCACGTCTCCTCATACGACCCATCACTCGCCACTGCGGGCCAGTAGCTCGACCAAGTCCTGTTTCCAGTTCACGGCCCAAGTGTGCGTACCGTGGCCGTGCGTGTCGGCAGTCTCGGCGATCAACCGGAAGCGCGCGTTGGGCATACGTGGGAGGGCGCGCTGCGGATAGTCGAAGTTGCGCGGGTTGATGAAATCGTCGGCAGAATTGATCCACGTCATTGGGGCGGTGATGCGCTCCAGATTTGGCCACGGATTGTAGTTCCGCGACGAGTCGAACTGGTAGATGGTGTCGTTGGCGTCGATGCCGGTCATGGCGCGCTGAACGCGTGCTCGCGCCTGCTCGATGGCTTGGTCGCGCGTTGGGTACTGCGCTTGGAAATTTAGCGGCGCGGCGCCAGCGATCACCAGCACGGACGCAGCAGTGCGTAGACCTTGCGCGGGTTGGCTCGTGTAGTTGCCGCCGCTCCACGTTGGATCATTTTCGATGCCGTCGATCACCATTTGCCGCCACATGCGGTTGAGGCCGGCGATTTCAATCGGCTCGCACGCTAGCGGCATCAAAGCCGCGACATCGTTGGGATAAGTCTCGCCCCAAACAAATGCGTGCATACAGCCCATCGAGGTCCCAAGGATCAATCGCACGCGGCGAACGTGCAGACCGTCAGACAGCAGCCGATGCTGCAGGGCGACCATGTCGTCATAATCGTAGCGCGGGAAATGCATGCGCATGCCATCGGATGGCTTTGAGGAGCCGCCGTGCCCGATATTGTCAGGCATGATGATCCAATAGCGTTGAATATCGAGCGGCTGGCCCGGGGCGAAAAGCTCGTTGGCAAATTGCGGCGCGAGGAATTGATGTCCTGTGCCACCCGTGCCGTGGAGCAGCATGACGGCGTTATCGATGTCGCCATGCGCGTTACGATGCGGACGGCCGAGCGTGGCGTAGTGGATGCGAACTTCGGCCAGCGTTTCGCCGCTTCCAAAGCGGACATTGCGCGCGATGAAATCCGTTTCGGTGGTTTGCCACTGCGAAACCGATGGAGGCGGCGCGACGGCGGGGCTCACTTGCAAAGCCAGCGCCAAGACGAGCGAAGCAAACATTCAGCGTCCCCTGATCTCGATCCTTGGATGGTAGGAAGGGCGGATGCGGTCGTCTAGCGCGGACGCGTCGCGTGAAGCCCCAACACAATCGCGCCAGCTGCAATCACACAGGCGGTGGCAAACACGAGCGCGCCGCGCGCGTCCGCATCGGTGACAAATAAGGAGGCAAAGAGCGGCCCAAGGCTGCCGCCTACCAATTGCGCGCCACCGATCAACAGCGCCGCCCTACGCGTGGGATCGGCCTCGATGGTCATGGGAACCAAGAATGGCGTTGCAAACAGCCACGCGAAACCAAGCGCGCCGGTGAGCGCAATGAATAGCGTCGGCGCCGGCATCAGTGCAAACCCCGCGAAGATGGCGAGGTCCGCGACAGCACACACGATCAGCGCGTATAGCCATCGAATGCGTCCGGCCAGCAGCGTCGCGGCGACGCCGCCGGCGACCTGCAATGCCAGCGACAGCGAAACTGCTTGGCCTGCGACAGCGGGCGCGTGGTGCGTTTGCCGCGACAGCTGCTCCACATAAACCCAGACACCGCTGCTCGTGGCCAGGAAGAGAAACGATGCGGCCAACGCCACCCATCCGCGCATGTTTGGAAGACCGGCAGTCGCTGCCGCTGGCAATGGCGTCAGGTCTCTCGGTAGCAACAACGCTGCCGGCACGCTCGCTACACAGAGCGCCGCGAGAGCCACGAACCCACCATCGGCGCCGAAGCGCGGCGCAATGAAGGCGCTCGCCAGGGCGGCCACGATGAATTGTCCGAGTGTCTGCGCGGTAACATATGCGCCGGCCCAACGCTCCGGCGTCGGCGTGCGCGCGATGAAGGCGATGGTGATCCAGACCAGGATGCCGCTCGGAACGCCAGCCGCACCGCGCACCAGCATGACGAGGTCGCCGCGCGCAAAGGGGGTCAGCACGTCGAGGATGGCCAACGCGATGAGCGCGGCGATGGCAACGAGCTTCAGCCGTGACGCCTTCAGCAAGCTACCGGCAAATCCGGCGGTCAGCCCCATGGCCAGCAACTCAGCCGTCGCGACGATGCCAAGTTGATTGGCGCTGAGACGCCCCTCTTCAGCCAACGCGCCAAGCAGCAGCGGCTGCAGGCCGGGGATCATCAGCCCCACCACGCCGCAATACATCAGCGCAAAGATTTGCGGATTGGCCGGGCGCGGCCCGCTCCACAATTGCTGTTCGATGGCGGCGTTCAAATGGATCTATTCAGCCGCTTGCGCCGTTGGCAGCTTGTAGTCCTTGAACATCTCGCGCAGCGCCAGTTTGTTGATCTTGCCCGTGGCGCCGAGTGGGATTTTTTCGACGAACACCACATCGTCAGGCGTCCACCATTTGGCGATCTTGCCGTTGAGTGCAGCAAACATCTGCTCACGCGTGGGATTGGCGCCGGGCTTGGCCTCGACGATGAGCAGAGGCCGTTCATCCCATTTCGGGTGATAGACGCCGATCACCGCAGCACACGCAACGCCATCCGCGCCGACGGCGATGTTTTCGATGTCAATCGAGCTGATCCATTCACCGCCGGACTTGATGACATCCTTGGCGCGGTCAGTGATCTGCATGACGCCAAGCTCGTCGATGGTGGCAACATCGCCAGTATCGAAGAACCCACACGGCTGCAGGCATTCGCCCTTCGCGTTCTTGGCGCCGGCGTTCTTGAAGTAAGCTTTCGCCACCGCCGGGCCGCGCACCATGAGGCGGCCGAAATCCTTGCCGTTGTGCGCCTTCAGCTTGCCTTCGTCGTCGGTGATTTTGAGTTCAACACCGAACGGCGCGCGGCCTTGCTTGAGCTTGGCCTTGATCTGGTCGTCGTGGCTGAGCTTTCGGTGTTCGGGATGCAGTTTGCCGAAGGTGCCGATGGGGCTCATTTCGGTCATGCCCCAGGCGTGGATGACTTCGACGCCATAATCGTCTTCGTAGGCGCGCAGTACGGCTTCGGGGATGGCCGAACCGCCAACGGCGACCCGGCGCAGTGTCGAGAACTTCAAACCATTGTCGCGCACGTGATTGAGCAGCGCCAGCTGCACCGTCGGCACGCCAGCGATGAAGGTGACGCCCTCGCCTTCGATGAGTTCGTAGAGATTGGCGCCATCCAGCTTCGGGCCAGGCATTACGAGCTTAGCGCCGCACATCGGCGCCACGAATGAAATCGCCCACGCATTGGCATGGAACATCGGTGCGATCGGCATGACGTGATCTGCAGCGCCGCAGCCAAAACCGTCGGTCTGATTGGCCATCATTGCGTGCAGGATGTTCGAGCGGTGCGAGTAAAGCACGCCCTTGGGATCGCCGGTCGTGCCAGATGTGTAGCAAAGGCCAGCAGCCGTGTGTTCGTCGAAGCCGCCCCATTGGGCTTCAGTCGACTGGCCGGCAAGAAATTGCTCGTAGCCGATGGCGCCGGGCAGCTTGCTCTGCTTGGGATCACCGCTCAGCAGCACGAAATGCTTCACGGTCGGAATTTTGGCGGCGATGCCTTCAACAATCGAGACGAAGGTTGAATCGAGGAACAGCACTTTGTCCTCGGCGTGATTGATGATCCAGGCGATCTGCTCGGGGAAAAGCCGTGGGTTCACCGTGTGCAGCACCGCGCCCATGTTCATGGCGCCGTACCAGACTTCCATGTGCCGGTCGGTGCTCCAGGCCAGCGTAGCGACGCGGTCGCCTAAGCCCACACTGCGCGCCTTCAGCGCATTGGTGGCGCGCTTGGCGTTGTCCCAGACATTTGCGTAGTTGCTGCGGATGATCGGGCCGTCGGTGCTGCGCGTCACCACTTCGCGGCGCGGAAAATTGGCTTTGGCGTGATCGATGACCTTATCGACGGTCAGCGGCCAATCCTGCATGAGCCCGAGCATCGCGACATCCTCCCAAGCCCTCTGCCGGGGCGTTCAGAGCGCGATGGTAACACCGCGCCTCGAAACGCCAAGCCGCAGCTACGGATAGAGGCGGTGTTTGGACCAGGGCGCCTTGGCGTCAGCGCGTTCGAAGACCAAGCGGTCGTGCAAGCGGAACGCCCGGTCGCGCCAAAACTCCATGCTCAGCGGTACGAGCCGCCAGCCGCGCCAGTACGCAGGCCGCGGCACCTCGCCCAAGCCAAACTTAGCGGCGTATTCCGCGATGCGCTTCTCAAGCGCGAGGCGATCCTCCAGCGGACGCGACTGTTGGCTGGCCCAGGCGCCGATGCGAGCGCCACGATCGCGGCTTTGAAAATAAACGTCGGCCTCGGCGTCGCTCACGGACTCGATCAGTCCGCGCACACGCACCTGCCGCTTCAAGCTCTTCCAATAAAATACGACGGCCGCACGCGGATTGGCGGTGAGTTCGCGGCCCTTGGCGCTTTCGGCATTCGAGTAAAAGACGAACCCATGTGCGTCGACACCCTTCAGCAGCACCATGCGCACGTCGGGATAGCCATCAGCATCGGCAGTCGAGAGCGCCATGGCGTTGGGATCGGCCGGCTCTTTGGCCTTGGCGTCCTTGAACCAATGCTCGAACAGCGCAAACGGCTCGTTCTCAGCAAACAGCGCCGCGTCGTCCGGCGTCGGCGTTCCGGCCGGATCGTATTTGGGCGAAGGCGGAATAAGATCGTCGCCGGACAAATAATCCCCCCAGTGGGCTGCTGCTGAGCCGTCTTTGTAACGTCCGGCCTGGTTTTTGCACCCTGCGATCATAGCGGCGGCGCTGAGACGTCCCTAGGATAACCGCACCACGGGGGAATGGATGAACGCAACGGACAATCGCCAGGGCGGCTCAGTGCAGACCTATGCCCGCGTGGCGGGGCTGTTGCTCTTGGTATCGATCATCGCCGGCGGATTCGGCGAAGGATACGCGCCGAACCTGCTCATTCACGGCAACGACGCGTCGGCGACCGTCGCGGCGCTCAGATCACAAGAGTCGCTCTTTCGGTTGAGCTTCGCCGCTTATCTCGCCGAAGCGGCCTGCGACATCGCCATCGCATTGATTTTCTACATCCTGCTGCGTCCAGTCAGCCGTGGACTGGCTCTACTCGCAGCGTTCTTTGGCATCCTCAGCACAGCCACCTACGCGGTCTGCGAGCTCTTCTATTTCGCGCTGCCGCACCTGCTGCTCAGCGACGCAGACTATCTGCGGACATTCGCGCCTGATCAGATCGCCGCGTTGACGCTCCTCTCGATGAAATTCTTTTCTTACGGCGCTGGTTTGTTTCTCGTGTTCTACGGCATCGGCTGGATCATTCGCGGTTGGCTCATGATCCGATCCGGCTACTTGCCGAGCCTGCTTGGCGTCCTGATGATTGTCGGCGGGCTTGGATTTGCAGCGCGGACATTTTCCACCGTGCTTGCGCCGCAGCTCGCGAGCCCGATCATGCTGTTCCTGATGGCGCCCGGCGGCGTCCTGCTTGGCTTCTGGCTGCTGGTTCGCGGCATGAATCAGGCGAAGTGGGACGCAAAGGTCGCCTCCGCCGCCAACTGAATTGCGGGACTCGTGAGCGTGTGCCAACACACACGTCGCCATGTCGCACAACACGTTCGGCCACCTCTTCCGCGTGACCACCTGGGGTGAAAGCCATGGGCCGGCGATCGGCTGCGTGGTGGACGGCTGCCCGCCCGGCATCCCGCTCACCGAGAGCGACATCCAGCATTGGCTTGACCGGCGCAAGCCCGGCCAATCGCGCTTTGTCACACAGCGGCGCGAACCGGATGAAGTGAAAATCCTCTCCGGCGTGTTCAGCGACGACCGCCGCGAGCAACAAGTCACCACCGGCGCTCCGATTTCGCTGATCATCGAAAACGTCGATCAGCGCAGCAAGGATTACGACGAGACCCGCGATCTCTATCGCCCCGGCCACGCTGACTACACCTACGACGCCAAGTATGGGTTCCGCGATTATCGCGGCGGCGGCCGCTCATCCGCGCGCGAAACAGCGGCGCGCGTGGCGGCGGGCGCAATCGCGCGGCGCGTGCTGGGCGACGACATCAAGATCCGTTCAGCGTTGGTGCAGATCGGCAAGATTGGAATCGACCGCGCCAAGTGGAATTGGGACGAAGTTGAGAACAACCCGTTTTGGTCGCCGGATGCGGATGCGGCCAAGCTTTGGGAGGCGTTGCTCGACGACACGCGTAAGGACGGCAATTCCGTTGGCGCGATCATCGAAGTGGAAGCAACCGGCGTACCCGCCGGTTGGGGCGCTCCCGTTTACGCCAAGCTCGACGCCGAGATCGCCGGCGCGCTGATGGGCATCAACGCGGCCAAGGGCGTGGAGATCGGAGCCGGTTTCGAAGCGGCAGCGCTGACCGGCGTGGAAAACGCCGACGAGATGCGCTCTGGCAATGATGGCAAGCCGCTGTTTCTCTCCAACCGCGCCGGCGGCGTGCTCGGCGGCATCTCCACAGGCCAACCCATCGTCGTGCGCGTGGCAATCAAACCGACCTCATCAATCCTCACCCCGCGCCAAACCATCGACCGCCAAGGCCGTAATGCTGAGATCAGCACCAAGGGCCGCCACGATCCGTGTGTCGGCATTCGCGGTGCACCGGTTGTGGAAGCCATGCTCGCCTGCGTGCTAGCGGACGCAAAGTTGCGGCATCGGGGACAAACGGGAAATTAGGCTGGTTGGGCGTCGCCGAGGGGCGGCGCGCCTTCTTCCGGCGTTGGCGGCGCGGCCGCCGGTGCGGACGCTTGCGCGCTCGGCGCACTCGCGGCGGACGAGCTGAGAAACTCTTCCTGCTTCACCTTCGCCGCAATGTATCCCGCGATCGCATCGGCGACTTCGGGCTGATCAAAATACGTGGTGTGGATCAAGCTATCCCAGGTCATGGCGTCGGTGGTGAGCGAAGTCAGCGACGCGCTAGAATCGCCGCCGACGCTGAACAACGCCCATCGATATTTGTCGATCAACTTCCCCGCGGCGTCATGCGCACCGGCTTGCATGCGGGCCGCGCACTCACCGGCAATCCTATGCTCCTGCGTCAAATGCGTGTGCGAACGCGGTGAGACATTGCAAAGAACCTGATCGCCATCGCGCCCGTAGGCGATGCCGCGGAGCACGCCAGCGACAAAGCGGTTCATCGATCCGCGCGCCCCAACTTCCTGCGCACCGCCAATCAAAAACCGATAGACGATGTAGAACGCGATGAAGATGGCCGGCGCAAACAGGAGCCCTAGAAAAGTCAGCGCAGCGACATTGCTGACCGGTGAGTTCTCCGTTGCAGACGCTTCAAAATTCAGAAAGTCGGCCCAATGGAACGCGTATGCGAGCGGGTTAAGCAGCGCAATGGCGATCACCGACAAAACACCCAGACTGATCGCAGCGCCGCGCGAGCCACGAAACAATGCACCGCGCGGGAATGGCTCTAAGGGCAATTCCTGCACGCGTTCTAGAAAGGAAATCGCTTCGTCGTTATCGTGCCAAATGGAGAAGATTTGCGTCTTGGTTCTGCCGCCGCGGCGCGGTCGCAAAATGCGCCTAATCCCTTGGCGCGACAGGCTCAGCATGAAGAACACGCACGGACCGATGACCGCGATGTAAAGAAGCCAGAGCACAAACATGGCGCCGCGCTCAGCAGGATCGCCGGTCAAAATGGAGTAAAGCGCAAACAGCGCCGTCAGCGGAAACGCAATGGCGCTGCCCCAGGCGATAACCAGGAAGAGAACGCCCGCCAGCGCCTGAATCCATCCGGTACGCACATCGAAGAAAGGCGTCCCCACCGTAACGAGGCTATCGAAGCGCTCATTTTTGGCATGGCGGCGCAATCCCCATTTCAACAACACCGCAGCGTCATTGGCGACGTTGCCGCCATGGCTGTGGCCGATGATGTGGACGCCAGCGTAGCGGCCGCGGAGGCGCCGGACGAGCGCGGCCAGCTTATTTGCGGCGCGCTCCCGCTCCCACGCGCTGTTCGCGCCGGTCCAGAGATGCGGCACGATTTCTGACTCGATGGCTTGTGCAGCCAGATCGCGCTTCAGCCGCTCGGTGAAGCGCGAGCCACGCTGGAACCACTTTTCGCCATCTGGCCCATGTGCGGTGTCACCCGTCCCGTGAACCGTGACGATGGCGATCGTGTCCGAATTCTTCGGCATGTCCCCTCCCGCGCGGGCGAGCTTATGGCGCCCCCACACCACATCGCAACCGAGCCTGGACCACATCGCAGCGAATTGTGGAACCGCGACTTCCGGCTAGCGGTTGACCCGCCGAGAGAAAGCCATGTTTGAAACCCTTGAAAACAATCCGACCCTTCGCGAGCGCGTGCTCGGCATGACCGCGATCGGGGCCATCCTGCTCGGCGGCGCGGCGGGCGTAGACACCATGCTCACCAGCGGTTGGCAGATTGGCGGCGATGGCGCTAGCGCTGCGCCGGTCGTCTACGCGAGCGCGTCAACGGTGTACCAGGACGATGTCAATCGGGATTGGAGCACAAGCCCGCCGCAACGCGTGCAACTTGCCGCCCAGGATGCATCAATGACGGTCGACCCCTCCGAGGTCACGCGCGGTCTGGAGGGTGACGGTACGGTGACGGCAGCCTCTTTTGCACCGAGCCCGTCGCAGCAGGCGCTACCAGCAGCCGCGCAGCCGGGCATAGACGAACAGACGTCTGATCAACGCTTCCAGGCGATTGAAAACGACGTCCGCCAAGCGACCGCAGCAGTCGATCCAGATGCCGCGAAAGTCGACAGCCCATCGCCATCGGCAAACGATCAAGGCTGAGCGCCTGCCGTCATAAACTATCCCCGCTTACGGAACCGCATCACCTTCGTTAAGAAAGCTAATTCCGTCTGCTCCGGTTCCAAGCCGGCTTCGCTGAACAGCGCCTCGAAATCCTCACCCAGGTACGAGCTAAAATACGGCTCGTGAAAGCCGATTGGGAAGTATTCGAGCATGCGGTCGAGATCGGTGGCATCACCGGTTTGGATAGAGTCCCCCAGCACAAGCACGCCGCCGGGTTTTAGAAGCCGCACGATTTCGCGCGCGGCTTCGCGGCGCACGCGAGGCGGCAGCTCGTGGAACAAATACACGCAGGAAATCGCATCGAAACTCGCATCTTCGAAGGGCGCCTGTTCAATGGCGCCTTGTATGATCTCCACTTGCCGCCATGGCGCCAGACGCTCACGCGCTTCTGCCGCATAGGCGGGTGAAAGATCGAGACCGGTCGCCGGCATGCGAGGAAACGCCGCCATGATCTGGCGCAGGAAATGGCCGTTGCCGCATCCGACGTCCAACAATCTCACACCGCGCTGATCGCGGCCCTTGACGCCGCGCGCCAACGAACCCAGCGCCATGCGCCGCATCGCGTCGGCTGCGCCGCCGAACAGGATTTCCACCTGCGTGTCGTAAAGCTTGGCGCTTTCTTCGGTCAGCCAGCCACCGCTCTGATAGTGGAAGTTCTGCAGATAATAGGTCGGGTACCTTGTCTCGCCTTCGGCGCGCACGGCGTCGCGCACTTCCACGCCATCGCGCTGCAAGCGGCGTGCATCCACGTTGGGCAGATCACGAAAGAAGCGCGCCGAGTTGCGCAGCGCCGCCAAAGCGCGCGTCACGCGGATGTCATCCGGTGCTGGATAGAGCCCTTCTTCGATGTTGGCCCGGTCCCTGGCAAATAGCTCCAGAAACGCCGTGCGAATACGCGCGGGATCGCCTTCCTCGGCTTGCGGCTTGAACTTCGGCTCGCCAGGCCGGTTGAATGGCCCGGAGACCCGCCGCGCCAGCAGATATTGGCTCATGTACCAAGCGACGCGGGCGCCTTGTGCTGCGGCGTAGCGGGCGCGCCCGAGATCGCGGCGTAAGCTCATGGAAAGAGTTTAGCGCTTGGCGCGCGGGCGTCGAGGCGACGCCTTGTCCGGCGCTGGCTTTGGATCGGGCCAAGTCTTGATGCGCTTCATAAGCCCCGGAATTTTCAGACGCCCTTCCGGCCGGGTTTTGCCGCGCACCGAGACGTTCGCTTGATGCACCGTGTCCGGATCGCCGGAAACCAGTGGGTGCCACCAGAACAGGTCGCGCTTCTGGTGCACGAGCCGATAAGCGCACGTCTTCGGCAGCCAATTCAGCTCCGGCACATTTTCCGGCGTCAGCTTCACACAATCGTGCACGAGCTTCTGACGGTTGGGGTAATCCGAACAACGGCAAGCGCCGGAATCGAACAATTTGCAGGCGACATCGGTGAGATAGATTTCGCCGGTATCTTCATCCTCAAGTCCCACGAGACAGCATTTGCCGCAGCCGTCGCAGAGGCTTTCCCACTCCGTTTCGCTCATCTCGCCGAGCGTTTTGGTTTTCCAGAACGGCAGATCCCCCTCGTCCGCCATCAGCGTTCCGTGTGATGGGCGCCGAGACCTTGCGAAATGCGCAGACCCCGCGCGCGCAACTCCGCTTCCATCTGACGTGTGGTTTCATCGCAGGTCGGGAAGCGCGCTTCTTGATCGCGATAGCCGCGGTTGAACGCGGCGATCAGCTGATCGTTCAGCTGCGGCTCGCGCTGGATGACGCCCTGCATGTAAGTGCGCCAGCGTTGATCACCGCGTCCCTCGCAAACGATGCGAAGATAGTGCGAGCCGCCAAGCACCTCAGCCAGATCGGTCAGTTGTTGGTGGTACCAATCATCGCCGCCAACATTTGGCGGTTGTTGCGCGATAGCCGGCGACGCTGTCATGGCTGCTGCCGCCAGCGCGAAAAGAGCGTTCCGAAACATGGCGCGCGGGTAGCCCGAAATGAGGGCATGCGTATGGCGCATTTCTTCAGCCTGCGTTCACCGCCGGTTTGCGGCCGATCCACGGCTTCGCTTGTTCCAATTCGTATGCCAATTCAAGCAGGAGACGCTCTTGTCCTTTCGCGGCCGAAAAATGCGCGCCAATCGGCATGCCCGAAACCGGCGACCAGGCCAGCGGCACGCTGATCGCAGGCGCACCGGCGGCGTTCTGCAACGGCGTGTAGCCAACGTAACGCTCGACTTTGGCGAACCCATCCATGCCCGAGAGCGGCCCGATGTCCCCAATTTTCGGCGGCGTCGAGCCGAGCACCGGCGTCAACAACACGTCGATATCCTTGAACATCGCCGCGTAGCGGGCCTCAGCTTCGTGCAGCAGCGCAATCGCGTTTTCGAACGTGCCTTGCGGAGCTGTGTCAAAGCGCTCGGCTAAACCTATGGTCAGCGGCTCCAGCACTTGGTCCAGGGGCACGCCGGCTGCTGCCATCTGCACTTGCTTGGTGACCGCCGAAGCGATGGCGGCCCACGCCAGGGTAAACGCGTCCGCGAACGCGGCGCCCTCTACTGGCATTTTCACTTCGCGCACGCTGTGCCCAAGATCGCGGCAGAGCGTCGCTGCATCCTGGATCGCATCGCGCACGTCAGGATCGGGATCGCGGCCGCGCGCGTCAGCAACGCAGAGCCCGATGCGAAGACGCTGCTTGCTCGGGCCAGCAACCATGCCTGTTGCAGACAACGCTGCACCGCCGCCCGTTTGCTCGCTGATCGAGAGCCACGTCGCGGTATCGCGTACACTGCGGCTGACGCAGCCGTTTACTGAAAGCACAATGCCGATTTCTAGAGAGCGCGCGTCAATGGTGCGATCGCGGGACACCTTCAGCCCGAATAGCCCATTGCAAGAAGCTGGGATGCGGATCGAACCGCCGCCGTCGCTCGCATGCGCGATCGGCACGGCGCGCGAAGCAACCGCGACAGCTGCGCCACCCGACGACCCGCCGGAAGATTTGCTCGTGTCCCAGGGATTGCGTGTTGGCCCACCGAGCAACGGCTCAGTTGTCGCGGTGAGGCCGAACTCCGGCGTTGTCGATTTGCCGAGCGGCACTAGCCCGGCGCCTATCAGAGCATCCGCATAGGGCGACTGATCCGGGAGTTGGAAGTTTGCGAGGCCACGGCACCCGAACTTGGTCGGCAGTCCCGCCAGCGGCAGCAGATCCTTGATCAACGCCGGCACGCCGGCGAACGGACCCGC
>JBAQGO010000064.1:0-37781 GCA_049287825.1 Vitreimonas sp.
GAGTGATCTATCACGACGCCGTTGGTCAATTTGGCCAGCGGAGGTTTAGTTTTCCGATGGAGATATGCGGCGGCGCGCGTTTACCTGCTGAATCAATTCAACTGGCGGAGGGCAGTAGGATTTCCGACGGTCCGTTTGCCATTGGGCAATCAGCAACCATGAGATTTCTGCACGCTGATGGCCGCAATCTTCCTGACCCCAACCAAAATAGCCTGGTAGTCATGCTCGATCTAGGTGGCAGGCGGGTTTTGCTGATGGGGGACGCTGAAGCGGGTGGTCGCTTCGAGCCGAACCGCGCGCCTCGGGCGGGCACAATTGAGTCATTGCTACTTGAGTGCTGTCGCAGAGATTTGCAGGCAGACACCCTGGTCGTCGCACATCATGGAAGCATGAGCTCATCGAGAGACGCATTCCTCGATGCCGTGGGAGCCCACGACTACATTATCTCGTCGGGGCCATATCCCTATGACGGAGTCGTTCTCCCCGATGAAATCATTGTCCAAAACTTGCGGCGACGAGGACGGCTCTGGCGGACTGATCGTAACGACGCTACCTGCGGCGGTGCGCTGCACAAGACCGGTCGCGTCCTCGACGGTCAGCCCGGCGGGTGCGACAACGTTAGAGTTGAACTCCCACCAGGGGGCCGCACCAGCGTAGGATATTGGTCGCCTCCGGAACCATATCCAACGCCCTAACCGCCATTGTCGGCGTTATGAGTTTCAATTTCCACTTGCATCGAGAGAGGGCCGCACTACGTTCTGGCCCGGCGGGGCTGCGGCCGGGGTTAACAGTTGGGGTCTGAGTTGGCTCGATCGGCCGCAACGCGTGCATTTTCCGTCGGCGAAAACTTGCTGGCGCGCGTCGTCGTCGCCGCAAGGAATCCCAGCGTCGTAGCGCTGTTTCTCGCGCTTCTGGTCTTGCGCTTTGCGCCTCTCCAAAATTTCAATCTGTCCGACGGCTGGCGCACGTTTTGGTCGGTCGCCATCCTTCTAGCTTTCCTCGTTGCGATTGCTCTCGTTTTCAATGCGGCGCAACGAGACGAGTCGTGGCATTGGGATAACGAAACGCTTAAGGATCGACGCCGGAATTTTGCGAACCTACTGGGCATCACGAAGTCGAGTTTACTACTTGTGACGGGCTGCCTGCATGGCGACCTGTTTGGCCACGCGAGTGTTGTGCAAGCTCTGAGGCGAATGCCGGAGGGCGTCCGAATCAAAGTCTTCTATGAGTCAGAGAAATTGGATGCCGGCTGCGCGGCATTCGTAGCCGAGCTTGTTCGCCGCGAAGCCGAGTTCATTCGCATCGAGCCTTCGAAGATCTCCCACGGCGCAGTGTTCGATGACCTGCATGTGAAGATCGAACAGTTCGGGGTTGAGCACGACGCTAAGGAAAAGCACGTGGATTACTACGCCTTCGATCCTGATCGTGCGCTACGCGCCCGTCTTGACATCGAGGCCGTCCCAACGTTGCGGGTGGATGCTGAACCGGAGATGGAGCTTCTACGGGTAGCAAACGGGTAACTGGCCGGGGGGGCTAAGTTGGACGCGATTTTCGATTGGGTCGGCACCAACATCGGCAATCCGATGTGGCAGAACGTCGTTGCGGCATATTATGGGCTTGGCATCGATAATCTATTGAACGCTGGCGTGCCTTCATCCGTTCTGGTCAACATCAATGCGGTCGGCATTGGTCTCCTCTCAGCAGGGCTAACGCTAAGGAATACAAAATTAGGTCGTGCAGCGTTGGTGGGGCGGCCTCTAAAGGCAAAGACGGGAGCGCGCGCCAGAGAAAGAAGTGATCTCAGGAACGCGCTTTTCGTCGCGATGATGTTGTTCGGCGTATTCTGCGTCGTGTCCGTTTTGGCGCAGCTAGTCGATCGGTTCCAACACGCGACAGCGGCGAACAGGGATACCGATGATTTGATCTTCGCAAGCAACATAACGACGCTTGGCATGTTCGCCGCCTTGGTGCTGTTTCTTATTCGAGGCGGCCCAGCTTTGATCGGTGGCGCAGGGACGGCGCTTCCGGCGGCGGCGACGGGTTTCACGCCTCCACCAGTCAAGCGAAGGACGACTCCGACGAGCGCTAGTGGGTCAGGTGGTGAAAACGCAACTGGCGTTGACGCTCAATCCGATGGGACTTCCGAGGGTGCTTAGTTTGTTTTGGTGCGCGAACGATTGTCCTGCGCGACCACGGTCATACGCAATCGGCACCACCTGAACCCAATGTGGAAAGGAATTAGCAAGACTCGGCCTACGCCGGTGCTAGCAACAACCAGGGACAGTCGACGTGAGCGAGATGACATCGTCTGATCCAGCGCAACACAAGAGGTGGTCGTCCATCCCTCTGCTGTTTGTGCTCTTGTCGCCTCTTTGGGCCCCCGTGGCCGTTGCGATGATGCTGCCGGACGGGGCTGGTGAAGTGAGGATGCTGGCTATGCTGTTGGCGAGCGCCGGTGGCATTTGCGTCAGCGCGCTGGTGCTTGTACGAAGTAGGCGCAGTTAAACCGATGTGGCCATTTTGGACGAGCGCTCCCGAATGCTGCCAACGAGATTTCCTGGGCACACGCTGAGCTTGGGTTTTGGTCGCGTTTGCTGCGTACCCATGATCGCTCATTCCGAAGGGGTGTTGTCAGCGGTCGACATGCGCCCGTTATCGCCTTGAGCTGTATTGGTTACCGGGCTGCCAGCCCGGCGGCGGGAACAATGCTGAAATCTCACCTAAGGAAATCGGAGCCGCAGACGAAGCTGTCTGCAGTTTACACTACGGGCGCAACTCATTGATCTTGCGAGGGGGCCCGGCGATCCAGTTTACTGCTAAACCTTTGATCAAGCGAGCTTAGCTTTGAATTTGCAGTCCTCTGCGTAACCACTCCGCCACGAGGCCGTCCGCTGCGGGCGGATGGTCTAGGCGGCTTGCGCTCGCCCGGTCAAGGCGGGCTTAAGAGGCGGGATGCTCCGATACTTCCGCGCGCCGACCCCAGCTGAACACGAGCGCGCGCGCCTTTGGGCGGCCAGCGCGCTCGCGGTGCTGGCGCTGTTCATGGTCGTGCTGCTGATCGGACGGCCGCCGAAAACAGATCTGACGCCGCCGCCCTTGCGGGCCGACATGCTTCCCTTCTTTGAAACGCATGTTTCGTCCTGCCGTGGGTCGCTGTCCGCGGCGGGGTTTCAGACGCGCATTGTGCCGGATCTCAATCGCACGCCGCAATGCGGGTACCGCGATGTGGTGGAGTTGGTGCAGCCGGCTGCCGGGACGCCGCTCCAAACCAGTTGCGCTTTGGCGGCGGGTTTAGCGCTCTGGCGGCGTGACGTGGTTGAGCCCGCAGCGCAACGTCACTTCGGACAGCACTTGGCGAGCATCAATCCGCTGGGCGCTTATGCTTGCCGGCGCATCGCCGGACGTACGGACGGGCGGTGGAGCGAGCATGCGCACGCCAACGCGATTGATGTTGGCGGCTTCACCTTAGCCGATGGGCGCGCGATCACCGTGCTGCAGTCCTGGCGCACGCCTGCGGCGGAGAGCGCATTTCTGCACGACATCCGCAACGGTGGCTGCCGGATTTTTCAGGGCGTGCTCTCACCCGACTACAATCGCGCGCACGCCAATCACCTGCACCTCGACATGGGCGCCTACAAAATCTGTCACTGAGCCGGCGCGGGTTTGCGCATCGCGGCGAGTGCGTAGAGGCCCGCGCCCGAAAGGATCATCGCGGCGGTGGCGATGAGCAGTTTGATCACAGCGCCGGCTTGGTCGGCGGCGTCCGGGCTCGGCACGAAACTGCAGATGATCGCGCTTAAAGTTACGAGCAGGCCAACCCAACCAATGATCTTGGCGACGCGCGCACCGCCCGGCGCTGCCCACGCGCCGGCGGGCGCCGGCGTTGCTTGTGCTTTAATGAAGGCGCCGAAAAGGAACAGGTAGGGGATCGTGTAAGAGAGCACGGTCATCGCAATGATGAAATCGTAGGCCGCGCGTACGCTAGCGCCGAGCTGGCTGATCACGACGAGCACCAGCACCAAAGCCGTTTGCAACATCATCGCCGCAACCGGCGCGCCGGTTCGAGGGTCGCGCTTTGCGAAGATTGGCGGCAGCGCGCTGTCTAGCCCTGCTGCGTAGGGCATGCGTGCCGCGGCCGCGAACCAAGCGCCATAGCCGCCCAGCGAACCTGCGACCAACAGCATCAACGCCGCCGGCGCCAATCCGCTCAAACCTACGCGGCCCAAACCAATAGAAATCGCCTCCGGCAATCCCGAGAGACGCGAAGCCTGCTCCGGCGCCATGATCGACAACATCGATACGGTGCCGCACAAATATGCAGCTACCAGCAACAGACACACAAACACCATGGCGCGAACCAGGCGCGGCATGCCGCCTTCGATCTCGTTGCGAAATAGCGGCAACCCTTCGGCGCCAGCGTAAGCAAACACCATAGTCGACCACAGAATGGCGCCGTTGGCGTCGAGCGGCGGCAGATATGTGCGATGCGCGAAATCGGTGGCGCTCGCGCCGTGCGCGCCAATGACGGCGCCGACGGAAAGAACGATGACATAAAGCCCGATCGACGCGGCCGCGCCGGCGATCGGCAGCCATTTGGCTTTGCCCAAACCGAACAGATTGAGGATCAGCAAGAGGATCGCCAGTGCGCAGGCCGCAAGGACACGCGCATGCGGGGACTGGATAGCGGCGCGCTGATCCAGCGGTAGCGCGGTAGAAATAACTTCGATGACGAAAAACAACAGGCCGGAAAAGTACGGCAAATTGCTCATCCAGTAGATCCATCCGCACATGAAGCCAGCAAGCGGTCCGAAAGCGTCGCGGCTCCAGGCATAGATAGCGCCTTCGCCATCGGAGCGTCCGACTAGTTCCGAGGCCGCGATGGTCAACGGCGCTAGGAAGCCGAGCGCAGCAAGTATCCAGATCGGCAAAGAGGCCGGACCGGCGGCTGCGGCGGTGGCCAGCCAGCGGATGCCGAGATTCATGACGACCGCGTAGCCGATCAGGTCCCAGAATCGGATGTGGCGCTTTTCGGTCATCGATCCTGTGTAGGGCGGGACTCGAGGAGTGCAAAATGACGCGCTTGCCGGTTGCGCCGGGGCGGCTTAACCGGGCTGCCAAGGAGCTCTCATGGATTTCGCGCGCGCCCGCGACCTGATGGTGGAAAGCCAAGTCCGCCCCAATGACGTGACCGACATGCGCATCCTGCACGCCATGCGCACGCTGCCGCGCGAGCGCTTCGTGCCGCCCCAACGCCGCTCGCTCGCCTATGCCGACATGGACGTCGAGGTGGCGGAGGGCCGGACACTGATGCGGCCGCGCGATCTTTCAAAGCTTCTAATGGCGCTTGCGCCGCGTGCGCACGAGCGTGCGCTAGAGATTGCCGGCGGCACCGGGTACGGCGCGGCGGTGTTGGCGCATTGCTGTAAAAAGGTCGTGTCACACGACCCCGATCCGACTTTGTCGTTCGCCGCGCAGGCAGCGCTGGACTCGTGCGGACTTGCCAACACGAAGACTGTTTCGGCGCCGATCGCCGAAGGATGGGGAGACGACGCACCTTACGATCTGATCATGCTCAACGGCGCCGCGGAAATCGTGCCGGAAGCGTGGATGCGGCAGCTCGCGCCTAACGGAAGGCTCGCGGTGATCGTGCGTGCGGGCGCCGCCGGCGCAGCGCGAATCTATACCAAGAGCGGCGACAGCGTCGCTTACCGTGTCGCTTTCGATGCAGCGCCGCCAGTGGCGACAGGCTTGGAAAAGCCACCGGCGTTTGTGTTCTGAAGTCGCGTTGCGTGCGCGGAATAACGCACCGATTAACGTTCCCTTATTGCATGAAATCGCATGGTGACGCGGAAACGCGGATGATTCCGTTCGCGTCCGTGCGTTGTCCGCTCGCGCGCATGGACTGGAATCACCGCCAACTTTAACCTCCGAGTCGCACTGACTCGAATTTGAAGTGGCGAGGCTCGAGTATGACTCTTCAAGACCCGCAAGCCGAACCGTCCATGGAGGAGATTCTGGCGTCGATCCGGCGCATTATCTCTGAAGAGGAGCAGCCGGCCGCTGAGCCTGTGCTCGATCTCACTCAACATGAACCGGCGCACGCGTTAGACGCGCCGGAAGATGACATTGTTTTCGAAGCCGTGGAGCAAGTCGTGGCCGCAGTAGCACCAGCACCCATGCCCGTCGCGCCTGCGCGCGCACCGGCCGCCGAAGCGCCGGTCGCGCCTGAGCCAACGATCCTGGCGCCGCCGACGACGCACGCCGCTGCGGGTTCGCTCGCGAAGCTCGCCGGTTCGCTGCGCATCGCCGATACCAATGGCCAGACGGTCGAAGGTGTGGTGCGAGAACTCTTGAAGCCGATGCTGAAGGAATGGCTGGACAAGAATTTGCCGGCGATTGTCGAGAGCCGGGTTGAGGCCGAACTCGAACGGATCGCCCGTCTGGCGCGTTAAGCTCGGAAAGCTGGAATTGAGAGCGCCCTGGCGGAAACGCTGGGGCGCTTTGCTTTGAGGCGGTCGCACCCCTCTCGCAATGCAGCATAAGCGCCTGCTATATGCTCGACGATGATCGAGACGACCTTCAATCCCAAAGAAGTGGAACCCCGCTGGAGCCAAGCGTGGGAGTCCTCTGGCGCGTTCAAGCCGAAGAATGACCCTGACGCTGAGACGTTCTGCATCGTCATCCCGCCGCCCAACGTCACCGGCTCACTGCACATCGGGCATGCGCTCAACAACACGCTGCAGGACATCCTCGTTCGCTTCGAGCGGCTGCGTGGCAAGAGCGTGCTTTGGCAGCCGGGCACCGATCACGCCGGCATCGCCACGCAAATGGTGGTGGAGCGTCAACTCGCCGAAAGCGGCAACATGGATCGCCGTGCGCTGGGGCGTCAAGAATTTCTGAAGCGGGTGTGGGCTTGGAAGGAAACCTCGGGCGGCATGATCCTCAATCAGCTGCGTCGCTTGGGCGCGTCGTGCGATTGGTCGCGTGAGCGCTTCACCATGGATGAAGGATTGTCGGCGGCGGTGCGCAAAGTGTTTGTGCAGCTGCACAAGGAAAAGCTGATTTACAAAGACAAGCGGCTGGTGAATTGGGACCCGCACTTCGAAACCGCGATCTCCGATCTCGAAGTCGAAAACCGCGAAGTGAACGGCCACTTCTGGCATTTCAAATATCCGCTTGAGAACAACGAGACCTATCAGTTTCCGATCGCCCATGATGCGGACGGCAATCCGACCGAGTGGGAAACGCGCAATTACATCGCGATCGCGACGACGCGTCCTGAGACGATGCTGGGTGACGGCGCCGTGGCCGTGCATCCGAGCGATGCGCGCTATGCTGGCATCGTTGGCAAGCGCGTGCTGCTGCCGTTGGCGGATCGCTACATTCCGATCATCGCTGATGAGTATCCCGATCCGGCGTTTGGTTCGGGCGCGGTGAAGATCACCGGCGCGCATGACTTCAACGACTACAAAGTGGCGCGCGCGCACGATCTGCCACTCTACGTGCTGATGGATACCAAGGGCCGCATGGCCGAGGCGGATCATGTGCCAGCGAAATATCGCGGCATGGATCGCTTCGATGCGCGCAAGCGGGTGGTCGAGGACATCGAAGCCCTCGGCCTGCTCGATCGCATCGAGGATAAGAAGATTCAGCAGCCATTCGGCGATCGCTCCAATGTGGTGATCGAGCCGATGCTGACTGAGCAATGGTATGTGAACGCGGAAGAACTCGCGAAGCCGGCGCTTGCGGCGGTTGAGAGCGGCAAGACTAAGATCATTCCCGAAGCGTGGACGAAGACGTACTTCCACTGGATGCGCAACATCGAGCCGTGGTGCGTGTCGCGTCAGCTCTGGTGGGGTCATCGCATTCCGGGTTGGTATGGGCCGGACAATTCGGTGTTCGTTGAAGAAACGGAAACCGCGGCGAAGAAGGCGGCCGCGAAGCATTACGGCAAGGATGTGGAGCTGCGTCAGGACGAAGACGTGCTCGACACGTGGTTCTCGTCGGCGTTGTGGCCGTTTTCGACGCTCGGCTGGCCGGAGAAGACGCCGGAGCTGAAGAAGTATTATCCGACCTCGAGCCTCGTCACTGCGCACGACATCCTCTTCTTCTGGGTGGCGCGGATGATGATGATGGGGATGCACTTCATGAAGGAGGTCCCCTTCCATGAGGTCTACATTCACGCTCTGGTGCGCGACGCCAAAGGCGCGAAGATGTCGAAGTCCAAGGGCAACACCATGGACCCTTTGGAGCTGATCGATAAGTTCGGCGCCGACGCGCTGCGCTTCACGCTGGCGGCGATGGCCGCGCAGGGCCGCGACATCAAGCTCAGCGAACAGCGCATCGAAGGCTATCGCAATTTCGGCACCAAGCTCTGGAACGCCTCGCGCTTCGCGCAGATGAACGAGTGCGCGGTGTGGGATCAGTTCGATCCGAAGAGCCCGCAACAATTGGTCAACAAATGGATCGTCGGCGAAACTGCGAAAGCGGCGGCCGACGTGACGCGCGAACTGGAAGCGCGGCGCTTCAACGAAGCGGCGGGCGCGCTCTACAAGTTCGTGTGGAACGTCTATTGCGACTGGTATCTCGAATTCATCAAGCCGTTGCTCAACGGTGAAGATGAAGCGGCGAAGCTTGAGACACGCCGCACCGCGGCGTGGGCGCTCGATCAGATTTTGACGCTGCTGCATCCGTTCATGCCGTTCATCACCGAAGAGCTTTGGGCGCGGCTTGGCGATTTTGGACAGAAGCGCGACGGCATGCTGATCACTGGCCGATGGCCGCAGCTCAGCCTCGAATTGGTTGATGAGAAGGCTGAAGCTGAGATCAATTGGATGGTCGAGCTGATCAGCGAAACCCGCTCGACACGCTCGCAGCTCAACGTGCCGGCCGGCGCGAAAATTCCGCTACTGCTGATCGGCGCGGATGGGCCGACGCAAGCGCGGCTGGAACGCTACCAAGAGCTGGTCGATCGCATGGCGCGGCTCGAATATTCGACCAGCGCTGACGCCGCACCGAATGGTTCGGTGACGTTTGTGCTGCAAGGCGCGACGGTGGCGTTGCCGCTGGAGGGCGTGGTCGATCTGCCGGCAGAGAGCGCGCGGCTCACCAAGGAAATCGCCAAGCTGCAGGGCGAAGTCACTAAGATGGACCAGAAGCTCGGCAACGCGGATTTCGTGAGCCGGGCGCCGGAAGAGGTTGTCGACGAGTTGCGCGAGCGGCGCGAAGACACCGGCGCGACGGTCGAAAAGCTCAGCGCGGCATTGGCGCAGATCAAGGGCGCCGCGTGACCCGCATCTTCGTCACCGGCGGCTCCGGGTTCGTCGGCGGCCAGACCATCAAGCATTTCGTGGCGAAGGGCGATGACGTGCGCGCCATGTCGCGCTCGGCGAAGTCAGACGCGGCGGTTCAGAAGCTTGGCGCCGCGGCGGTGCGCTGCGATTTGGAAAACGTCACCGCGGGAGACATCGGCAACGCCGAAGCGGTGGTGCATTGCGCGGCGTTCGTTGAGCAATGGGGTCCGAAGGACGCGTGGAAGAAATTCAACGTCGACGGCACAGCGCGCATGCTGACCGCGGCGAAGGCGGCGGGCGTGAAGCGGTTCGTTCATATCAGTACGGAGTCAGTGCTGTGGCGCGGGCAATCGCTGCGCGACGTCGATGAGACGTACCCACTCGCGCCGAACTCACCCTATCCGTACGCGGCGACGAAGGCGCAAGCCGAACAGCTGGTGATAGCCGCCAATGCGCCGGATTTCGAGACCATAATTCTACGTCCGCGCTTCATCTGGGGGCCGGGCGATACGACATTGCTGCCTCTGATCGAGCACATGGCCAAGACTGGCGGTTGGATGTGGGTCAATCACGGGCGCTGCATAACTTCGACGACGCATGTTTCGAACCTTGTGCACGCCATCGAACTGGCGCTGACCAAAGGCCAAGGCGGGCAGGCTTATTTCGTCCTCGATGATGGCGTGCGCTCCATGCACGAGATGATCTCTGGCATGGCCGCCGCACGGGGCATCACGCTGCCGGAGAAATCCATCCCTGCTTGGCTTGCCGACGCGATCGGCGCGACCTGCGAAGGGCTTTGGTCGACCCTTCCCCTTAAGGGCGATCCGCCCATCACCCGCTTCTCCGCTATGATCCTGTCGCGCGACAGCATTTTGAACGACGCCAAAGCGCGCCGAGATATCGGGTATCAGCCCGTGATCTCCGTAGAGGACGGGATGCGGGCGCTCGCGGTTTGACCAGGGAAGCGTTGCAATGGCGCTCCAGCTTGCGCATGTTTGCGTGAATGCGGCCGCCTGACTCTCCTTTGCGTCTGATTGGAATGATCGGCGGCACCAGCTGGGAAAGCACCACTCACTATTATCAGCTTCTCAACCGCTTGGCGCGGGAGCGATTGGGCGGCAAGCATTCAGCGCGGCTGCTGTTGTGGTCTGTCGATTTTGGGCCGATCGCGCAATTGCAGGAGGAAGGTAATTGGGATGCGCTGACCGACGTGATGGTGGATGCGGCGACGCGGCTTGAAAATGCCGGCGCCGAGGGCCTACTGATTTGCGCCAACGCCATGCACATGATGGCTGACGACGTTGCCGCGTCGATCAAGATTCCGGTGATCCATATCGCAGACGTGACGGCGACGGCGTTGAAGTTGCGCGGATCCTATCGCCCGGTGCTGCTGGGCACGCGCTTTACGATGGAACGGCCGTTCTATCGCGAGCGGCTGATGCGTCATGGCATCGATCCGATCGTGCCCGATGAGTCGGAACGGGTTGAATTGCACCGGATCATTTTCGATGAATTGGTGCAGGGCAAGTTTCTAGAGGAATCGCGCGCCAAACTCGTCGACGTTGTTAACCGGTTGAAGCCGCAGGGTGCTGACGGTGTGATCTTGGGGTGTACCGAATTCGGCATGCTGGCGCCGCCGGAGGTGTTTGACTTAGCCGCCATCGACACAGCCGAAGCACACGCGCAAGCGGCGATGGATTTCGCGCTCGGAGGACGGCGATGAGCGACGCAACGGCGCCAGCAACGCCTGTTCCAGCGGCGACCGCGCCACCACCGGTCGATATCTGCAATCTCGATGAGGCCGGTTATCAGGCGCTTTACAAAACGCGCATTGAGCCGGTGTTTCAGGCCAATGAAGCCGATCGCGTGACTGCCATCCAGACGTTGAAATCGCGCGGCGTCAGCGGCGGGGTTATTGCGCTGATCGTTGCCGTAATTGTTTGGCAAATCGCCAGCGGCTCATTCATGGCGGGAGCCGTCGCGCTCTTGTTCGCGGGGTTGCTCGCTTACGCCTGGGCGGCGGGGCCACTCATGGCCGTCGGCAAGCGCGTGAAGCAGAGTTATTGCGATGGCATCGCGCAAGCGATGGACGCGACCTACAAAATGGGTGACTTCGCGCCGCCCGCGTTCGACCGCTTCGAACAATGGAAGCTGACGCCCAGCTATGCGCGCTCCCACTTCGAGGATTGGTTCGCGGGCACGTACAAAGGCAGCTCGTACGATCTCTACGAAGGTCACCTTGAGCAGCGGCACACTGACAGCAAGGGCCGCACCTATTATTCAACCGTGTTTCGCGGTCAGCTCATCCGCATGCATTTCCCCCGCGACTTTCTCGGCGTCACGGTGGTGCGGCGGGATATGGGCATGTTCAATGCGTTTGGCGGACAGGCTGGGCTAAAGAAAGTTGGGCTCGAAGATCCGGTGTTTGAAAAAGCTTTTGAGGTTTGGGGCAGCGATCAGGTTGAAGCGCGCTATTTGCTTCACCCAACTCTGATGCAGCGTTTGCTTGATCTCGAAGCGCGGATGAAGGGGCAGAAATTGCGCTGCGCGTTTCAGGGCGGCGACCTGTTGGTGGCGATCGAGGGCGGCAATCGCTTCGAGCCGGGCGATCTGTTCAAGCCGTTGGATGATCCCGCGCGCGCGCGACGCATCGTTGATGACATTGCCAGCGTCATGCGCGTGATGGACGAAGCAATCAGCGCGCAATCGCGCCGCGGCTAGAGCGCAATCAGCGCGCCGCGGCCGGCTTCGTCGCCGATGGCAAGCTGCGTCCCATCAGCGTTCCAGGCGAGCGCGCTGACGGGCCCTTCGCCGGGTTCATCCAATTCGTCGACGCCTTGTGTTGCGAAGCTTGCGAGCCAAACAGCGCCGTCGGAATACCCGATGGCGAGGCGCTCGTCGGTCGGGTGAAATGCAACTGCGGTGACAATCCCGTCGCGCGGTATGAGCTGCAGCGGGGCTTTGCCTTGCGGCCCGAGCTTGCCGACGAATGGCCAGACGATGGCGCTATCGGCGCCCGAGGTCGCGAGCCAGCGGCCGCGTTTGTCCCAGGAGAAGCTGCGCGTTTTGTTGGGATAGCCATCCATGCGCAGATCGGTTTTATCCGGCAGACGCCAGCCGTGCAGCGAGTTTTCCTGCATGGCGGTGATTAGATAGTCAGCTTCAGGTGAAAGCGTGCAGGCAAGATGGGAGCCTGCCCAATTCAGAGCGACGCCCTTGTCGTCTGACATCAGCGCGTAGCGCAACGTCGCGCCATTGTAGTGTGTTGCGGCGAGACGGCGGCCTTTGCCATCGAAAGCCAAACCGCCGATTGACGTCGCATAGCTGAAGCGATGCGCTTCTCTCCCCTCGCGAAAAACAACGGCCTCTTTGCCGATGCCGGCGACGATCAACCCTGTGGTTTTCGAGGCGACAAGGTGGTCGATCCATTTGCGGTTTTCGAACAGCGGTTCGATTGCGCCGTCAGGTGCGACGGCGTTGAGTTTGCCGTCATCGCCGCCGGTGAGCAGGCGGGCGCCATCGGGATGGGCGGCGCTGCAGAGAATAGCGCCGTTGTGGGCTGCAATGCGCTGATTTTCAGCGTCGCGTTGTGCGCCCAAGACTACGCCGTCACCGAGGGCAAAGAGGGCGCGCTTGCCGATCCAATGCACGCTGGTGGCGGAAGCGCCAAGCGCTAGGCGCTTGCCGGTTTCGTAAACGCGTGCCGTCACGCCGCGCACGCCAGAAAGGCGTCTTCCAGTTCTTTGCGGTCGAGCTTGCGGCCGATGAAGACCAAGCGAGACACGCGCTTCTCGTCCGGCTCCCAATCACGCTGCGTGTCGCCTTCGACAATCATGTGCACGCCCTGCACCACGAAACGCTTTGGTTCATCTGGGAAAGCGAAGATGCCTTTGAGGCGGAGGATGTCAGGGCCACGCGCTTGCGTAAGTGCATTCAGCCAAGGCAACAGCTTGCTTGGATCGATCGGCTTCTCAGTTGAGAGCGAGACCGAGGCGATGCCGGACGCGGCGACGTGATCATGCTCATGATCATGGTGATGATCATGAGCATGATGGTCGTGATCGTGGTGCGCGCAACTGTCGTCGCAGTCGTGATCGGGCAGAAAGTGCGGATCGATCTCGGTGACGCGGTCGAGGTCGAAGGCGCCAATGTTGAGGATGTTGTCGAGCGGAATGTCGCCACGCTGCATGCGGTAGAGCCGCGCCGTCGGGTTCACGGCGCGGATGCGCCGTTCAACCGTGGTGAGCTCTGCGGGCGGCACGAGGTCGGTTTTGTTGAGCAGGATCACATCGGCAAAAGCGATCTGCTCCACCGCTTCTTCGGAAGTATCGAGTTGACCGCCGACATGCTTAGCGTCGACCACCGTGACGATCGCATCGAGTTTGGTTTTCGCGCGCACATCGGCGTCGACGAAAAATGTCTGTGCGACTGGCGCGGGCTTCGCGAGCCCCGTGGTCTCAACCAAGATGGCGTCAAAGCCGCCTTTAGCGCTTTGCCTCTTCATCAACCCTTCAATGATGCGGATGAGATCGCCGCGCACCGTGCAGCACACGCAACCGTTATTCATCTCGAAGACTTCTTCGTCGGCGTCGACGATCAGGTCATTGTCGATGCCGATTTCGCCGAACTCATTGACGATCACCGCGTATTTCTTGCCGTGCGGCTCAGACAGGATGCGGTTCAGAAGTGTGGTTTTTCCGGCGCCCAGGAAACCTGTGAGCACCGTGACGGGAACGGGTTTGGCCATGGCCGATAGATAGCTATTCCGGGGCCGGACGCCAGCGGCTAGGGTGGCGCGAAACGTGGGGACACAATATGCGCGCCTGGTGGCATTGGGTGCTTGTCATCCTCGGCACGATTGTCGCGGTTGCGCTTTTGGCGGCCGGCGGGTTGGCGTATCTGGTGCTGCGGCTGGATGTGCGTGGCGCCGTGGAGCGCGCGGTTGAAAACGCCACCGGTCGCAACCTCACCATCCATGGCGAGGTGGGCGTCAGTTACTGGCCGGTGCTGGGCTTGCACGCGGCCAACGATACCTTGGCGAATGTGCCGGGCGGGCGCGCGCCCGCCTTTATCACAGCGGACGACATTCACATCGGCGTCGAACTCGCGCCCTTGCTCAACCGCCAAGTCGTCGTGCGCCAACTCGTACTGCAGCATCCGCGCATCGCGCTGGAAGTGGATGCGGCCGGCCATCCCAATTGGACGCTGGCGCCGCGCGTGCGCACGGTTGTGGCTGCGACGGGCGCGCCGCCATCACCGCCGATTATCGACGCTGCGCGCACCACATTGCGGCAAGTGACGATCACCGGCGGCGAAGTCACCTATTTCGACGCGCGTCACGGCAATGGCTGGAGCGTTGGCGATGTGGAGCTCACCACAGCGTTGACGGCGCTCAATGCGCCGATGCGCGTGCTGGGGTCGGTCAAGTACAACGACAAAGCCATTCAGCTCGACATGAATGTCGGCAATCCGGGCGCGGTGATCCATGCACAGACAACGCCGCTCACAGTGAATGTGCGCAGCGATTTGCTAACGGCTGCCTTCGAAGGCCAAACGCTGGCGCAATCCGGCGAATTGACCGGGCTGGTGCACGCCTATGGTCCGAGCCTGCGCCAATTGGTCAGTTGGTTCGGCGCGCCATTCCAGGGCGGCGTGGGGTTGGAGCGCTTCGACGTCACGGGGCAATTGGTGTTCGGCGGTGGGCAATTTGCCTTTAGTGATGCTGGCTTTGTGCTCGATCAATTGAGTGGACGCGGCGATTTCACTTTCGCGTCGCGGGTGGGCAAGCCATATCTCAGCGGGCGGCTCGAACTCTTCGATTTCGACTTAAACCCATACATTGCGGGGCGTGCTCCGCCGCCGTCTATCCCGGCGCCGGCCACGCCCGCGCCCGCCAATCCAGCAACGGCGGCGCCAACGCCGACTCAGGCCCCGCAAACACCGACGGCCCAGATTGTCGTTGTGCAACCGCCGGATCGAGCCATCGACATCGCTGCGCCACCGCCGGTCACGCAGATCAATTATTCAGCACTACATGCGTTCAATGCCGATCTCGAATTGGTGACGCACGCCATGTTGATCTCGCATACGCGCATTGATGCGAGTCACATCACCCTGGTGCTCAATGATGGCTATCTCGCCGCCACCGCGCAGACTATGTCGCTTTACGGCGGTTCGGGGCATGGCCGTTTCGAGATTGACGCGCGCAATCCGGACGCGCGATTTGCGCAAGACCTTGCCTTCGACAACTTAAATGCACAGGCGTTCCTCGCCGATACGATGAACTTTTCCGGCATTGAGGGCCGCGCCGAAGTGACGCTGAACATGCGCACGCATGGGCGCACGCAGCGCGAATTGGTCGCCAATGCCAACGGACGCAGCCATCTCGAAATCGTGTCCGGCGTTCTCCACGGCGTCGACCTCGGCGGCGTGGCCACCACCATCAGCCATGCTCTGCGTGGTGAACTGATCGCGCCCGAAGCGCGCACCGCGTTCCAAGGTTTCTCCGCCAATCTCGCGGTCGCCAACGGCTCGATCGCCAGCGACGATCTCTCCTTCAACACACCGAACCTGCGTATTCCCGGCATCGGCGCCGTGGATTTCATCAACCGCCGCCTCGATCTGCGCATCGCGCCACGCTCGCCGCGCGGCGGCATCGTCATCCCGTTCTCAATCCGCGGCCCCTTCAACCAGCTCCGCTACACCTCGGATATCGGCGGCAGCGCGCTGCGCGAACTGCAACCGCGCGTAAGAGCGGTGCAAACGGCGGCGCATTAGGACGCCGAAAGAGATGTAAGATCTACCGCCGCTCCATCCGGAGCAGATCCGCCAGGCGACCGCGCTGCAAGAGGTCGTGCACGCGCCACAATGCTTCAAGCATATGCGGATCGGCATGAGCTTCGCGCAGCAGCTTGGAATAGGCGCGTCCGATCATAGCTGAAGCTTCTCTCATGCGGCGGGCCTCGGCGCGGCCCGCGGGCGTCAGGACCGCCAAAGAGCGGCGCGCATCGTCGGGATCGGGCGCGCTTTTCACGAACTTGAGCGCCTCAAGCTGCTTCAGCCAAGTGACCATGAGTTGGTGCGACTGACGCAAGCGCTCAGCCAGCTGGGTGACGCTTTGGGCGCCATCTTGGTCGAGCAGCAGCATGGTGGAGGCCGTGCGGGGCGGGGCTTTAATGCCAAAGGTGGCATCTTCCCAAGCCCCTGCCTCGTTGACCATGTGGTCAGAAATACGACGCAGCAGATGCGCCATAAACGGCAAGCCCTGCGCGCGGATAAAATCGTCCCGCTCGTCTGCTTCGGCCGGCATGTGCGTTTCTCCGCTCAGTCCTGTCTTTTGTAACTGGACCCGTTGACAACCGCAACTGATCGCGCAAACAGTTGCGCAAATAGGAGCAGATCATGCGCGCACCGATGGCCGGATTGGTTTTTGCGTTGCTGCTTGCGGCGCCGGGGCATTCCAGCGCTCAGCTACTTTTGACCGCGACCGAAAGTCACGACATTGTCGAGGCTGCAGCCTCGGCATACCAGGAAGGCTACGTCTTCGAAGATAAGGGGCGGTTGATTGCCGCTGCTCTGCGCCAGCAGAACGCGGCAGGAGCATTTGCCCGGTATGCGCAACCAGCCGCATTCGCGACGGCGCTTACCGAAGCGATCCGGCGCACCCAGCCAGACCGGCACATTGAAATCGTCGCGCCATCGGCGCCAGCGCCAACGTCAAGCCCAGCGCCACAATCGCGCGCCGAGCAACTGGCCTGGGTCGAGCGCTTGCGCCGACGCAACTACGATTTTGTGCGCGTCGAACGTTTACCCGGCAATGTCGGGCTGCTGCGCCTCGACTCTTTTCCGCCGCCTGAACTCGCCGCGCCCACTGCTGCTGCAGCAATGGCATTTTTGCAGAACTGCGACGCTTTGATCATCGATCTGCGGGCTAACGATGGTGGGACCGGCGACATGGTGCGGCTGCTCGCCAGCTATTTCTTCGTCGAACCCACGCGCCTTAGCCGCACGTTCCGCCGCGATGGCGTCCCGCAGACGACCTATGACTCGACGCTGACAAGCGTGCCTGGCCAGCGCATGCCGGTGATCGACGTTTACGTACTGACCAGCAGCGCCACGATTTCAGCCGCGGAGGCGTTCGCTTTCGCGCTGCAACAACGCGGTCGCGCCGTCGTTGTGGGTGAAACAACTGCGGGCGCAGGCAACGCTGGCAACTATGTCGACATCGGCCATGGCTTTCGCGCCTTCGTACCCGATGTCGCGGTCTCAAGCCCAATCAGTGATGCGACGTGGGAAGGCGTGGGCGTTCAACCCGATATTCGCGCGCCGGTGGACCGCGCGTTGGTTGTCGCGCATCACGAGGCAGTGCGCCGTTTGCTGGCTGCGGCAACGGACGCACGCATTCGCGAAGCGCTGACGCGTGCTCTCGCTGCAACGCCCCAATAACGCGCAATTGATCTTGACGGCGTGCGCTCATCGCCCGCCAATGTGGGGATGTGCGAGTTTCGCCCCGTCTTTTCGCTGGCCCATCACGGCGTCTTGCATCACGCGCCGTCGGAGCATCACCAACGTCATCGTCATCGCGCTTCGTTCATTGCCGTGGTGCTGCGTGGAAGTTATGTGGAAGCAGGCGATGCGGGCTTGTTGAGCGCTGGGGAAGGCGACATCGTCATCCACAGCAATTTCGAAGCCCATCTCAATCGCGCGGGTCCTCGCGGTGCGCACGTGCTGTTGCTTCCAAGCGACGTGTCTGCGCCAAAGTTCGGCGTCTCTCAGGCCATTGATGAGATCGTGCGGCTTGCGACCAAAGACGTGCAGTCCGCTGCCCAGCTTGCAGAGACCACCCTCGTTGAGTCTCCGTCCCGCCCACCGGCCGACTGGCCGGAGCAGTTAGCGCGAGACATCTTGCGCGATCCGCAATTGTCGCTGCGGGCGTGGGCGCGGGCTACCGGCCTTCAAAGCGAAACAGTGAGCCGGGGCTTTCGCCGCGTCTTTGGCTGCCCGCCCTCGCGTTACCGCGCATCGGTTCGCGCGCACGCTGCTTGGCGCTCGGTGCGGACGACAGTTGTGCCGCTCAAAACAATCGCCGCCGAACACGGCTACGCTGACCAAGCGCACTTCAGCAAATCAATTGCGCGGCTCACGGGACGCGCGCCGGGCCGATGGCGCTTAGCCGATGCTGAACGCGCACTGCTGGAGGTCAACTAAGTACAAGACCGTTGCTTAGCGTCCAGGCATGAGTCCGCTCATGAGCGCTCTGAAACTCTGCACGATGATGGTCCTTATCTGCGCATTGAGCGCGGGGTCGTATGCGCCATTAGCGAATGCGGCGCCTGATACGGCGCGTACATCGACGACGCTTTACCGCATCAACGTGAACCTTGATCCTGATGGGCGTCGGATGTCCGTCGTTACCGATATAACATTGCCCAGGATAATCGAGCCGCGAGCGGCGCTGGAGTTTGCACTGCGGCGCGACATGGGGGCGCCGAGTGTCGAGGCTCTGACCGCGGGGCTAGGCGTCGCGGGCGTCGAACAGGCGCCCGATCAAACCAGCGTCAACAGTGACAGCAACGCCGTGCTGTGGCGTGTTGCGTTTACGCACCCGCCAATCCGCGGTCGACCGACGCGGTTGCGCATCCGCAGCAGCGGCGAGGCCACTGCAAGTCTCAATTTCTGGCTCGGACCCGACTTTGCCGTCGCCGGCGGCGGCTCGACGCCATGGTACCCGCAAGTGGCCGGCGGTCGCGGTGAAGGCAGTTTATCGATTTCGGTTCCGCGCCGCTATTTTCTCGTGGCGACCGGCACACGGCGCGGCGAGCGCGTGGACGGCCAAACCCGCACCGCATCGTTCGCCATGAACCACTCAACGCAATTCGGATTTGTTGCGTCTCTTCATCAACCCTTGCGCGTTGAAGGGCCTACGCCGGTGTCCGTCTATGCCTCCGACACTTTCGTTCAGCGCAGTCAGCTGGCGCATGTCGCGCAGCGGGTCATCAATGTGCTTCAGCACGATTTCGGTCCTTATCCGTTTGCAGAGTTCGCTGTCATTGAAGCGCCTACGCAAGCCGGCGAGCAGTCGGGCTTTCTCGGCGCCGCCTTCGACGGGTTTATGGTGATGCGCAGCGATTTCTTGGAAACCAAAGGCGCCGATCTCGGCTTTTTCGGTCACGAGATCGGCCATCAATGGTGGGGCGTGGCGGTCACCAGCGCCGGGCGCGGCGGCGAATACATGTTGGACGAGGCTCTCGCCAATTATGGCGCACTTCGCGCGGTCGAGGCGCTCGGTCAGCCTGAGGATGCGCGCCGGTTTCGCGCTGGATTGGACGGTCTAGGCGGGGCGCGGCACGCAGCGCGTCTCATCGAAGCGGGCTTTGACGCTCCGCTGTCCGATCTTCCTCACGCACCAGGATATTATGGATTGTCCGACAGCAAGGGATACTTGGCCTATGACATGCTCGCCCGCTTGATCGGGCGCGATCATCTGGCGGCAGCGTTGACGGAGCTCTACCGTCAGCACGCCTTCGCAGAGATCGACTGGGCGACCTTCGAAACTCGATTGCGGCGCGAGGCGGGCCCAGAACAGTCGTGGTTCTTCGATCAATGGTTTCATCGCACAGGTCTTCCGACACTGAGCTATCAATGGCGCGCCAGTGCAAACACGGCAATCATCGATGTCCAGCAAGCACCGCCGATTTTCCAGTTCGAGCTTCCCATTCGGATTACGCTTGCAGATGGCGCCACGGTGATGAGAAGCGTTTTAGTAAGCCAAGCGCACGACCAAGCCACGTTTTCATTCGACCGCCGCATCGCGAATGTTGAACTCGATCCGCTACGCACGCAGTTGTGGACAACCCCCACGGATCGAGCGCTTGCACGCACACTCGCTCCCATCACGCGAGGCAGATTGTTGTGGGACAATGGCGATACGCCAGGCGCGATCGTGGAATTTCAGTCGGCGCTGAGACAAGAAGCGGCCGAGCCAACAGCCGCGACGTTTGACGCGCACGTTTACCTAGGCTGGATTGCAGAGCAACGGCAAGCCCCAGACGAGGCGCTCGTGCATTATCGCCGCGCCATCAGTTCGCCCGTACGCGACAGCGAACTCGCCCCGCGCGCCTATTACAATCTTGCACGCATCCTTGCAACGCGAGGCGATGGCGCCGGCGCGCGTGACGCCGCGCGAGCGGCTGTAGCCGCTGAACGCGACGCTGGCGTGCACACCCGAATTTCCGACCGAAGCGAAGCTATTGCTCAGCAATTCTCCGCTTCGCCTTAACCTCCGCCCCCTATGACGCGCGCGCGATAGGCAGTGGCGTTTGATATGGATTGGCGAGAAAGCGTTGGGGCTGTGGACAGCAACGCGGTTGGCCTGCCGAGCCGAAGCTCGCGAAAGCGAGCGAAGGATGGTGCCTGGGGCCGGAATCGAACCAGCGACACGCGGATTTTCAATCCGCTGCTCTACCAACTGAGCTACCCAGGCGCTCGCCCGGCCTGGGGCCGGGAGGCAGCGTCTATAGCGGGGCGCCCCCGCGCTGTCCACGCCGTGCCGCGCGCTCTGAAACGACAGGCTCAAACGGACTTTTTGGGAGTTAGAAGTGTAGTCAGATCGTCCTGGCGACGGGAATCGCCGCCTTGCTTCGGTCAGGGTGCGACGCTAGTTTCCGCGCCCCGGATTCCACATTCGGGGGCCGATTTCCGTCGCTACACGGAAGAACGGAATGGTGCGCCGCCTTAGCTCAGTTGGTTAGAGCACTGGTTTGTGGAACCAGGTGTCCCCGGTTCGAGCCCGGGAGGCGGTACCAGCCCTCGCTCGCTTCGCGAGCTACGGCTCGACAAGCCATGCGCGGGCGGGCAACGAAGCGAGAGAAGGCTGTCTCGCCGAAGCCCGGAGGGTGAAGGCGGACATAGACATGAACGCCGATAAACTCCTCAGCGCCCACGCGCGCTACGCGGCTCATGCCGCCGCTTCGTGCGGCTACGCTTTTAGCTCGCTCGACGGCGCCGATGGCTACCTCTTTGAAGTGCGCGACGGCGCGCGCCGCGCTTTGTTCGCCGCTGGGCAGGGCTCGCCGTATGCGCTGAACGACGCCAACGCTGCATCGTTGGCACGTGACAAGTCTTTTTGCGCCGAAGCCTTACGGGCCGCGAATCTGCCGGTGCTGCCGGGGCGATTGTTCTTCGTCACCAAGCGTTGGTCCGAGATGCGCTCGCCGGGGCGCGAACCCGAGGACGCGTGCGCGTTTGCGGCGAGTGCTGAGTATCCGATCTTCTGTAAGCCGATTTCGGCGTCGAACGGTCTGCATGCCGAGGCAGTCGCCGATGCACAGGCATTCGACGATTACACGCAGCGTGTGGCGCGCGAGCATTTTGCAATTCTGGCGCAGCCTTATGTACAGGGAACGGAACACCGTGTCTTCGTGCTTGAAGGGCGCGCGCTGTTTTCGTATCGCAAGCAACAGCCGAGTGTTGTTGGCGATGGCAAGAGCAGTGTGCTCCGCCTAGTCGAAAGCGCCGGATTGTCAGCACGCACACGCACACGCGCGCGCAACGAACGCGGCTCGGTGCTGTCGCTCGACACCGTCGCTCGACGTGGTGCGGTCGTAGTGTTGGATGGGCCCGCGAACCGCTCCGCGGGTGGCTCTTCTTCGGACTTGATGGATGGTGCTCCGCCAGCCCTGGCGAAACTTGGGATCGACGCGGCATTGGCGCTGGGCTTGCGTCTGGCGGGCGTCGATGTGTTCGATGTCTCACCGGCGCGCGATTTGAGCGAGCTTGTGGTCATCGAGGTGAACTCCAATCCAATGATCGCGACGTTGGAAGATCACAATCGTTGGGACCTGATCGACACAATTTGGCGCGCTAACTTTGACGCGGCGCTGCGATGAGGCCGTGGCGCGTTCCGTACCCGAAGTTCGGTAACGGGCCGGGACTTGAGCGGGTTCGCGCCGTCGCACAGCGCCTCGGCGTTGATCTTGCCGCGTTTGGCCAAAGCGGCGCGGTGGTCGTCGGTTCCAATGGCAAAGGATCGACGGCGGCGATGACGGCCGCATTGTTGCGCCAAAGCCGCCGATCCGTGGGGCTCTTCACATCACCACACCTGTTCGATCTGAACGAGCGCTTCAATATCGATGACGAAGACATTGATGACGAAGCGTTGCGACATCATTGGGATCGCGTCGGCGCCGCCATAGACGCCGAAGGCCTCAACGCGAAGATTGGCGGTTTTGAGTTCCTGTTTTTGATCGCCGCGGATTTGTTCGTGGTGCGGCAGTGCGCACATACGGTTTGGGAGGCCGGCATTGGGGGACAGCTTGACCCGGTTCGCTTGATTGCGGCGCAGCGTCTCGCGCTTACAGCGCTCGATCTGGAACACACGAAAATCCTGGGTGATACGTTGGAAGAGATTGCGCGCGACAAGATTGGGGCGGCGCCGCCACGATCGCGTCTCTACGCGCCGGAGACGATACCGGTGCGAGACGCCATCGTGGCGCGCTGCGCCGAACAGAGCGTTGAGCTCATCTTTGTCGCGCCATTAGACGAAGCACCGTTGTCCGGAGCGCATCAGCGCGCAAACGCTGCGCTGGCGGTTGCGTTGGTGCGCGACATTGCGCCGATCAGCGACGCGCAATTGAAAACAGGCTTCGCGTCCACGCGCTGGCCCGGGCGGTTGGAGGTCATCGAAGAGGCGCCGCTGATCGTCGTCGATGTTGGGCACACGCCGGACGGGGTGCGCGCGGCGCTTGAGGGTTTCAACGCCCTACGGGGTGCGCGACGTGGTGTGCTCGTCTGCGGTGCTTCTCAGGACAAGAGGGCGGCGGACTTGATCAATATCCTCGCGCCGGCCTTCGACACGATCATCTGCGCGTCTGCTGCTCACAAGGGCGCGCCTGCGGCCGAAATCGCGGCGCTTGGGGCTGCTGCAAATCCCGGCGCCGAACTGGTCATCGCGGAGTCCGTCGCCGATGCGCGGCGATTGGCGCTGGCCAAGGCAAAGTCAGCCGAAACAGCGGTTTACGTAGCGGGCGGGCTTTTCCTTGCGGCGGAATTCAAGGCTGTGCACAGGGGGCGCGACCCCGCGTCGCTGGCTTTCTTTTGACCCCTCGCTGCGGCTAAGACTGCCCGTGACGGGGACGTAATGCCGAGAACCTTGTTCGAACACCTCTCGCCCGACACCGGGCCGAAGCGCATTCTCGCGCTCGACGGCGGCGGCGTGAAAGGCGTGCTGACTTTGGGGATGCTGAAGCCGTTGGAGGCGGAGCTGCGGCGGCGCGCCGGCGGCGGCCCGGATTTCCGGCTTTCGGACTACTACGACCTGATCGGCGGCACTTCGACCGGCGCCATCATCGCGACAGCGCTGGCGCTTGGCATGAGCGTCGATGAAATCATCGACCTCTACATGCATCTGGCGCCCGACGTTTTCGGACGCAGCACCGGTGACGGCGTCTTCCTGCAGGCGAAATTTGATTCAAGGCGTTTGCGCCGCACCTTGCAGAACACGCTGCACACCAAGACGCTCGGTACCGAGGACTTGAAAACCGGTCTCGCTATTCACGCCAAGCGCATCGACACCGGTTCTGCCTGGGTGGTGACCAACCACCCGCTTGGCGCCTTCTATGATCCGCCGGGCGACAGCGGCATCTTTCCCAATAAACGCTACCGGCTAATTGACTTGGTGCTCGCCAGCGCCGCTGCGCCGACCTTCTTCGATGAAGTGGTCATCGACATCGAGTTCGACGATCGCCGGCATCCCATCCAGCAAGGCTATTTCGTCGACGGCGCGGTCAGCGCCAACAACAATCCAAGCATGCAGCTTTTCCTACTGGCGCTTGATCCCTCCTACAAGTTTGGATGGAAGGCGGGCGGCGAGCATTTGATGATGACGTCGTGCGGCACCGGTTCGCGCCGCCCAACCATCAATGGCCATGCTTTCAAAGGCCTGCCGCCAGGATTGCGCGGCGTGCATGCGTTGCGCGCCATGGTCTACGACACGCAAGTCCAAGGCGTGATGATGATGCAGGCGCTCTCCGAACCGAAGCGGCCGTGGCGCATCAATTCCGAGATTGGCGACATGCGTGGGCTGTGCATCGGTGGTGCGGCGTTGCTCGACTATCAGCGCATGGATGTGTCGCTCGAAGGCAAGCCGAAGAATGTAAGGCCGGGCGATCCGCAGCCGCCGGCAACGGCGCTCGAACGCATTCTCGGGCGTGAGCTTGCGCCTGACGTGCTCGACGCACTTGATCTGATGGACAACGGCAAGAAGGCCAATCTCGATCTGTTGCTCGAAGTCGGTGAGGGGGCGGGGCGCGGCTTTGTTGACGCCACCTATCCCGATCCCGCATTCGATTTGCCGGAATGGCGCGCCCCGCAAGCGTAAAACGCGAAGGGGTTTGCGTTTCCTTGATGTGCTTCTGTTAGAGTCGCTCATCTCGCGGAGCGTTAATGGCGGCTAAGAAAACCATCGAGGCGGCGGTTAATTATTTCGCCTCGCGCTCCCACGACGCGTGGCGTGAGAAATTGCACGACACCAACCCTGCCGAACGCGATCTGCCGCGCATGCGCGAACGCGGCGGCAAGATGGTTGATATCAATAAACCATGGAGCGAGCTCGATCCGAAGGCCAAGGCTGAAAACAGGATCGCCGCTCACGCCGCGGCCACGGCCATTGAGAAATATCCGGACGATCGCGAGAAGGCGGCCGCGTACGTCCACAAGCAATGGATCAAGCGCAACAAAGGCGATCCCAATCAGCCCAAGGATCTGTTTGAGCCATACGCGGTGCTGCCGGATGTCGAGAAAGACAAAGATCGTGCGCACATCGATCGGATGAAAGCCGCCTTCGACGCCGTGAAGAAGGCGCGCAAGACCAAAAAGAAATCCAAACAGGTCGCGCCGAAGAAACCGAAGGCGGAGAAGGCGCCGGCTCTGACGCTGGATGCTGCCTCCTCAGCGCGGCTGGAAGCTGCCGCGGCCGCGCTCTCGAAAGCGCTAGGCCGCACCATTAGTGCCGAAGCACTGCTTGCCGCCGGCGTCGAAGCGGTATTGGCTGCCTGCGAAACGAGCGCGCCCAAACGCAAGCGCAAGAAGAAGCGCTGACGCATTGACCCGCGCCCGCTTTGGCTGGCAAGCGGGCGTCCAATGAAGAGCGTCATCATAGTCGGCGCCGGCGTTATCGGTCTCATGTGCGCGGTGCGTCTCGCGAAACACGGCGCGCGCGTCACCGTGCTCGAAGCACATGACGAAAACACAAGTGTGTGGGGACCCACCGCCTCAGCCTCCGCCGCCGGCATGCTCTCGCCGCTCACGGAAACCGACGCGACACACGACGCACTGGCGCTGCGATCACTCGATCTCTGGCGCACTTGGCGCGAAGACGCAGTGTGGGCGGACTCGGTGCGCTTCGATGGTGGGCTCGTCGTCGCGGCGAGCGCTACCGATGCATCTTCGCTCGAGGCGCGCGCGCGCACTCTCGGACGCGAAGCGCGCCAACTCTCCGCCAGCCAATTCTGCAAACGCTCCGGCTTCGCCGCCAACGTCGAGCACGCGGTGTTCATGGCCGACGAAGGCGCCGTTGATCCGCTGCGCACACTCACCGGACTGGTGATGGAAGCCCGCGCGCACGGCGTGCTGGTCTATTTCAAACAGGACGTGCTCGAACTCACCGCTAACAAAGTCGAGACCTATCCCGGCGCCAGCTTCGAAGCCGACTTGCTTATCCTTGTCCCTGGCGTGTGGGCGACCAACGAGCTCATCGCCGTCGCGCCTGCGCTCAAACACGTGCGCCCAGCCAAAGGTCTTCTGGCGCCCGTCGAGCTGCAGCAGCCGCTCGCGCCGAACCTGCACGGTCCCGGCTTCTACATGACTCAGCAACAGCGCCAGGTAGTGATCGGCTCCACCATGGAATTCGATCGCACCGATCGCATGGCCGATCCGGCGCAAGTGCAGGCGCTGCTCGACGCCGCCAACGCGCTCCTGCCCGGCGAAGTCGCGCCGACACCCAAACCCTGGACCGGCATCCGCCCGATGTCGCCCGATGGCTGGCCGCTGATCGGTCACTCCGGTGACGTCCTCATAGCTGCCGGCCATTCCCGCAACGGTTGGCTCTTGGCGCCGATCACGGCGGAGATCATTACGGCGTATGTGATGGGCGACGCCATTCCTCCGGAATGGGCGGCGCTGTCGCCGGATAGATTTGGGCAAGCATGACCATCGGCATCGAACTCACCGAAGAGCAATCGGCGATCAAACACGCGATCGAGGATATCTGCGGTCAATTTGACGATCATTATTGGCTGGGTGTCGACAATTCTGGCGAGTTTCCGCAGGCGTTTGTTGACGCGATCGTCGCTGGCGGTTGGCTCGGCGTGGCGATGCCCGAAAACGTCGGCGGCGCTGGCCTCGGTCTCACTGAAGCGTCGCTGATGATGCAGACGGTGGCGCAATCGGGCGCGGGCTTCTCCGGCGCCAGCGCCATCCATCTCAATGTGTTTGGCCTTCTGCCGATCGTGAAATTCGGCACGCCGGAGCAGCAGCAAATGTTCTTGCCGCGTGTGATCAGTGGCGAGGATAAAACTTGCTTCGCGGTCACCGAACCCAATTCGGGCCTCGATACTGCGTCGCTCGAAACCAAAGCGGAGCGCACCAATAGCGGCTATCGCATCACTGGCCGAAAGATTTGGACCACCAACGCGCAGCGCGCCAACAAAATGCTGATCATCGCGCGCACGACACCCAAGGCGGACGCCAAGCGCGCCACGGATGGCTTGTCGCTTTTTTACACGGACTTCGATCGCACGCGCATCGAAGCACAGCCGATCCCGAAGATGGGCCGCAAGGCGGTCGAGTGTAATACGCTGTTTATCGAAGACTTAGAAGTGCCGCGCGAAGCGCTGATCGGCGAAGAGGGCGTCGGGTTCAAGATTTTGCTTTCGGGCCTCAATCCTGAGCGCGTACTGTTTGCGGTGGAGGCAATCGGACTCGGCCGCGCAGCACTTCGCCGCGCCGCGCAATATGCAAAGGAGCGCGTCGTGTTCGGCCGGCCGATTGGCCAGAACCAGGGCATTCAGCATCCGCTCGCGAAAGCGTGGGCGGAACTCGAAGCCGCCAACCTGATGGCCTTCAAAGCGGCCGCGCTCTACGACGCAGGCAAGGACTGCGGTGCTGAAGCCAACGCCTCAAAATATCTTGGTGGAGAAGCCGGCTTCCGCGCTTGCGAGGCATCGGTGCTCGCGCACGGCGGCATGGGCTACGCAAAGGAATATTTCGTCGAGCGTTATTTCCGTGAAGCGATGATCGCTCGCATCGCGCCGGTGTCGCGCGAAATGATTCTGAATTTCATTGCCGAACGCGTGCTGGGCTTGCCAAAGAGCTACTAGCGACACTTAAGTCGGTTGCTCGCGCAATATTCCAGTCACCTGCTCGCGCAACTCACTTGAGTTGACGGCTGCCGAAGCGTGCAAGCTGGCGAGCTGAAACGCTTCGTTGCGTTCGGCGCTGGCGCCTTCAAGGCGTTGAGCGGCAGCGCTTGCGGCCCAGACCCGCGCGGCTTCCAACTCTGAGGTCGTCAAAGAGCCAGCGAGATTTCTCGCTAGAATGTCTGCGAGCCGAGCAGTGTCGAAGCCAGCGCGACTCATTTGCTCAGATTCGAGCGGTGTCATGCGCGCTACCAAGATAACGCTTAAGGCACGCGCGGCGGCGAGACGAGCAGGATCAAAGGCCGATGCTGGGAGTGGGTCCGGAGCAGGTGCGCCCCCCGCACCCAACTGGACCATGAGCGGCAGCAGCGCCGCCATAGAGGCGGCAACATAATGCTGGCCAGGCTCAGTCTCGTAGAACGCCAAGGCAGATTGAAAGTCATCGCTGCTGTAGTGCGTCTCGTAGAAAGCGACGAGCTCATTCGTGAATATCACAGACGATGACGCAAATTCCCGGCGCAACACATCCCGAATGCGCCGCCATTTATCTGCGCTCGCGTGAATGCCCGCGTGTTCTAGCACCGCTCTAAACCCGTAGTACGCACCTTCAAGAAACGTTTCCTCGCCGCCCCCAATCAAGAGATAGCGGCGTGCAAGATCGTGATTGGCAGAGGTCACCGCTGGCGGTGGCGCTTGCGCCGTCGCAGTCGCCGACGGCAGAAGCGCAATAAGCGCAAGTGAAATCAGAAATTTGCGAAACATAGTCTACCCCGACACTTCATAGCACACTGCCGCAGCGTTACATCCGGTGGGCTGACTGTTTCGCACGTCAAGCGGCGTTTACGTGGGGTTCATAAAATCACGGCGATGAGGAGTCCATGAGCGACCGCATCGCTTCTGTCGCGCCCGAAACGAACGTCCGCGCCGCCATCCAGCGCGCGGCGGATCGCACTGGCGTGAACTTCGATCTGCTGGTGCAAACCGCGCGGCGCGAGAGCGCGCTGAACGCCAACGCGCGTGCGGGCACGTCATCCGCCACCGGGCTGTTTCAGTTCATCGACTCCACCTGGCTCGACATGGTGCGCCGCCATGGCGCCGCCCACGGGCTGGGCCAATACGCACAGGCGCTGCAGAGCGGAAGTGCTGATGCTTCGACGCGCGCCGCCATCTTGGCGTTACGCACAGACCCAGAACTCTCCGCTTGCATGGCTGGCGAACTCACGCGTGACAACGCGGCGGCGCTGTCCGCGCAACTCGGCCGCGCGCCGAGCGCGGGCGAATTGTACGCCGCGCACGTGCTGGGTTCGGGCGGCGCGGCACGGCTTATTCAGGCTGCCGCGCAGGCCGCGCCAAACGCTTCAGCGCTGTTTCCACGCGAAGCAGCCGCCAATCGCGGCATCTTCTATGCGTCCGGCCAAGCGTGCTCGGCGCAGGACGTGCTGAACCGTCTCGGTCTGGACGCCACGGCGAGCATGGGCGATGCGACCTCGGCGGCCGTGCCAGCCGCGCCGCGCACGATGTACGCGCACGACGGCATGATGTCGCCGGCTCTTGCGAATGCGTTGTTCAACATGGCGCTATTGCCGCTTCTGCGCAGCGGCGACAGCGATGAAGAGCACCGCCAGAATGATGCCCTGACCGCGCTCAGCGCGTACGCGCGCGCGAGCCAGACCTAGCTTCGCGCGCCAACACGGCCTCCATCGCCGGATCACGTCCTTCGCGATACGCCGCGAACGTGAGCGGAGCGCTGATCTCCGGCGCCAGCGTCGACACGCGTACTGGATAGCGATAGCCAAGCCATGAGCAGATGCTGGTGTCGCGGCAGGCGTCGTCATAAACGTACCGTCCCGCCGCGTAGCCGACTGTTAAGAAGCTATTGGGAAGCGCGAATTGGCCGCCTTCGGCCCAAAACCGCAGTCTGTCCCCAACGGGCGCGCCTACAATGTGCACCTGATTGCCACCTTCTTGCTTGAGTGCGCCGACAGTGGTGATCGCTGCTGAAAATGTCCACGCAGAGGTAAGCACATAGATGGGGGCGCCGGAAGCAGCTGCCGGAAGAGCGCGTGCGAAGGCGTAAGTCTTGGTGAAGTCGCCGCCGCCGTTCATGCGCATGTCTAGGACCACGAAGCGTGGGTGCTCCGTTCGGATGCGGTTGAGGGCGCTGTCAAGAAATGTCGCGATCGGCAAGTCGTCGCTATCGTTGTTGTTGCCAACGCCCACGTACAATCCATCGGCGGGGGTGGGTTCGATCCAGAACAAGTCTTGCCTGCCATGCAGATAGATTGGGAGCGTGTCGCTTTCACTCAGGAAACTTCTCATCGGATTGTCGGGACCGGTCGGATAGACTGTGCGGCCAGTGCTCGATACCGGTGCGCCGCGGTCGCGCTGCTCAGCGATGATCCGGCGTTCGAATGGCGCGCCTTGAGCGGTGACGCCACGCAATGTCAGCGCGTCGTGCTCGCGCGCAATACCCGCCGCTTGCAACAACGCCGGCGATTCTAGCATCGGCAGCAACGAGATGCGCCGGTACGCATCTTCGCCACCATGATAGCGACGGATCTGGCGGAACACGTCCTCGACGCGATGCCCGTCGATGGCGTCAATGCGGGCGCCAAGCAGATCGGCGTTCGCAGGCGTTGCACGCAAGAGATAAAGTCCATCCGCAAACAGGAAGGTGCGCACCGGAAGGCGCGATGTGTTCTTTCGGAAGGCGTTCTCGCCAATCGCGGTATGACCATTGTCGGCCAGCGCAGCAATTTCGGCTACACGAAGCACAAACTGCTCATGGCTCAGTCGCCCTGCGTCCGACCGCAGACGATCTGCAAGACGGCGCGCCTGCTGACGCGCGGCGGGCGTGTAGGCACGATCGAAATTTGGAAATTGAGCGAAATAGGTGGCGTCAGCAATCTGACCGGTGCCTTGCTCAGCGATCTCTGCAGGTAATGGTTCGGGCGGCGGATATTGAAACCGCGCTGAGAACTCGCGATCGAATGTTGAGGCGTCCTGCGGTATTCCGGCGGGCGTTTGAGCATGAGCTAAAGCGGCAAGAGCCGCGAAGGCCAATCCAAGAACAGCAAAACGCATCACGCCCTCCGTGTTGAACAGGTTCGCGATCGTCTATTGCAGTCGTGTTGCAGCGACCCGTCGCTCGTCGCAAACGTGCTAGACAGCGGCGCCGCTCTTAAGCATCGCGTCGATCTCTGCGGCGGAATAGCCCGCGCCTTCCAGAACCGCGCGCGTGTGTTCACCGGCACGGGGCGATGGACCTTTAGGACCGTCCTCGGCGCCGGGAAAGCGGATGGGACCGGCGGGCGCCGGCATCGTGCCCCCATCGTGCAGCGGCGTTTGCACCACGCACCCTGCTGCAAGAGCTTGCGGATCGGTGATGGCTTCGGCCGGCGTCAGCACTGGCGACCAGATCATTTCTTCGGCGTCGAGCGATGCCGCGATTTCGCTCAGAGGCCGAGCCGCAAACGCCGCGTCGAGCAATTCCACGAGCGCAGCGCCATTCTCACGCCGTCCGCGCGCTTTGGCGAAGCGCTCGTCCGCGACGAGATGCTCAACCTTCAATGCCCGCGCCAGTTTTGGCCAATCGCGCTCGCCTTGGCGGGTGAGCAAGCTGATCCAGCGATCGTCAGCGGTCTTGAAATGGTTGATCAGCGGATTGGGCGTGTCTTTGCGCGGCCGGTTGGAGGCGATGCGGCCGCGCACATGTTGGATCGAGAGATCGCTGCCGCCGACATAGTGCGCGACGCGCAGTAGCGAGGCGTCGATCAAGCGGCCTTTGCCCGCGGTATCGCGTTCGCGCAGCGCAGCGAGCACACCGGCGACGATCGCGAGCGAGGCGACGTGATCGCCGACCGCGGTGCGCAACTGAATGGGGTCGCCACCCTTTGGGCGAAACATCGCTGCAAGCCCAGAGCGCGCCCAGAACGCGGCGGCGTCCATGCCGGGCCGATCAGCGTCGGGGCCTTCAAGGCCGTAACCCGTGAGTGTTGCGTAGACGAGCCGTGGATTGCGCTTCAGCAGCGCTTCGTGATCGAGGCCGCCGCGTTTCAAACCGCCGGGGCGCACATTGGTGAGAAACACATCGGCGTTGTCGACCAAGCGCAGCAGAGCATCACGTCCCGTATCTTGGCTCGTGTCCAAAACGATGCTGCGCTTGCCGCGATTGTCGAGATCGAAGACGGGGTTGCGTTCTTCTTCCACACCAACGGATGCAAAGAATTGGCGGATCGGGTCGCCGCCGGGCGGTTCGACCTTGATCACATCAGCGCCCCAGTCGGCCATGATGCCGCCAGCGCCCGGCGCCGCTACGTAAGTCGCATACTCAACGACGCGTAAACCTTCGAGCATGTGAAGCTGTTTCCTTTTCGCAACGATGCCATCAAGCCTTCGTTAAGTCTCAGGCACAAGGGTAGAGCGCGGAGGAGTCGCGTCGCCCCATGTCCATCGTCACCATGCGCGCTAATTTGACCGATAGCGACATCCGCACCCTGATCAAGGGTCCGACGGACGGTGAGCGTGCGCACGCTGCGCACAAGATTTGCCGTTGCATCGACGAGGCCGATCTTACTGAAGAGGAACGCACGCACGCCGCGACCATCATGGCGATCATGGCGCAGGATGCGGCAGTGCTTGTGCGCCGCGCGTTGTCGGTAGCGCTGAAGAATTCCACCAAGCTGCCGCGCGATATCGCCAACACGCTGGCGCGCGACGTTGAATCGATTGCGCTGCCGGTGATCCTCAATTCACCGATCCTAACGGACTCCGATCTGGTTGAGATCGTGCGCGCATCGCCGCCGGCCAAGCAGATCGCCGTAGCCAGCCGTGAGACGCTTTCAACAACCGTTACCGGCGCCATCGCCGAATTCGCTGTGTCAGCCGCCGTCGAGCGCGCGCTCGCCAACGACAACGCGCTATTTGACGAGCAGGGATTGGAGACGTCGCTTGATCGCTTCGCGGGCGTGTCCGGCGTCACCGCAGCGATGGTGCATCGCAATGAATTGCCGCTCTCGGTGACTGAGAAGTTGGTCACGATGGTGACGGGCGAGCTGTTCGATCACCTCGTCAACAATCACGAACTGCCGCCCCAGATCGCCATTGATCTGGCCATGGGCGCCCGCGAACGCGCGACGCTGGACATCGTCGAGCAAGCGGTACGCCAGAAGGATCTCGGGCGCTTCGTGCAACAACTCAATTTGAACGGGCGCTTGAGCCCATCGCTGATGATGCGCGGGCTATGCCTCGGGCACCTCGAGTTTGTCGAATACGCCATGGCCGAACTCGCGGGCATGTCGCATCAGCGCATGTGGCTGTTGATGAACGATAGCGGACCACTTGGCTTAAAGGCGGCGTTCGATCGCGCAGGCATGCCGCCGCGGCTCTTCCAGTCCTTCCGCGCGGCGATTGAAGTCTATCACTCGATCGAGCGGGAAGGCGGCGCCTATGATCGCGTCATCTTCCGCAAGCGGATGCTGGAGCGCACGCTGACGCTGTTCCAGTCAGTGCCGAAGGACGATCTCGATTATCTGATGGAAAAGCTCGACGCCTCAGGCCTACACCCAGCGCAAGCGGCGGCCATCTAGGACCGCGGGCGTCCTCGCCCGCTCTCTTGTTTCAAGTTTGCACGCGGGCATTTTCAAGGAGGAAGTGCGGACGAGGACATCCGCGGTCCGCTAGCGCAGACCTGCTTCTGCGAACTGCCCGCCGCCGCGATCGAAGCCGACCATAGCCAGCATTCGCGCCTGGGCCGCCGATCGAACGCTTTCTGCGCTGATCGTCAGCCCCGCCGCGCGGGCCGCCAACAGGCGGCGACCGAGCGGCGAACGGTCGCCGTCCTCCAGCGCCAGGAACGGATCGGGCGTTTCCGGCGCGTCGAGGACGAGTTCAGAATAAAGGGTGCGGGCTTTCGCGCCGAACGGGAGCGGACATTTCGGATCGCCCCGCAATGTGATGCCCCAGCCCCGCGCGCGCAGGTCTTCAGCCAATGCTGCGCCATCGCGCACAAGTTCCCGCTCGCAGAGTTCGAAGTTCAAGCCTTGCCGCGTGCAGCCGGCTTCGTTCGCCGCTTCGCTCAGCAAGTCGGCGTCCAGCGCGCCTTGGATCGACGGCGCCACTGCCAGCACCAGCCCGGTGTAGGCGCCGCGCTCGCGCCAAGTCATGCGCGCGGCGCGCAGCAGGCGCGCCAGGATCGAATAGGAGAAGGCGTCTTCCGGATCGCCGCGCGGACGCACCACGCCTGCCGCCAGAGCGCCAATGCGCAAATCGACGCGTGCGCCAATGGTAAAGGCAAGCGGCAAAGTCGACGACTCTGGCGCGATGGCGCGCGAGGGGAAAGGGATGACGTTCATGGCTTCTATCGAACCGCCACCATGACCGAACGCCGTTAAAAAACGGGCCGGAAAGCAGGGTGAAGAGAACGTTTAGGCGGCGTGAATGGAAGCTTAGCGCGGCGCTACGCCGAGCTTGGCGACCTCGGCTTCGAGCGTCTGGCGCAGCGCCGACCCTAAGGGATGATTGGGCGCGCGGATGCCATCGCGGACGATAGCGCGCAAAGCATCGACATGAGCGCGCGCCAAACCCGGATCGCGCATGACCACCGCTTTGCCAGCGTCAGTTTCCGTCAAGCGGCACAACGATGCGGCGATCGCCGTCACCAACGGAAAGCCATAAGTGGCGCCTAATCCCTTCAAATCGTGCGCAGCGCCCATGAGCGCGTCGACCGAAGCCGCATCCCAATTTGCCGCTTCAGCCGCCAGCCGCAGCGACTGCAGTTGAGTCATATCGGCATCGAGCCAATGCTGCATCGACCCGGCCATCGCCTTGAGCGTCTCATCGGCGCGCGCAACAGCGTCCGGACCAAACACGGGCTGTCTCAGGTCCAGCGCGCGCAATCCGGCCTCGCGCGGGTCGATGGTCTGAACGGCGGGTTTACTCATCGCGTCGGAGTGTGAGGCCAGGAGGGTGAACAGAGGGTTGATTGAACTGCAGCTAGACGTTGAACTGCTCACGCAGAATGCGCTCGTCCAAAGCATGGCCGGGATCGAACAGCAGCATCAGCGAGGCGTCCGTATCTTCGCTGATGTCGACGGCGGTGACGTCGCGGGTTTCGCGATTGTCGGCAGCTGCGCTGACGCCGCGCCGCTCGGCCTCCAACACTTCGATGCGGACCTTGGCGCCGTACGGCAGCAGCGCGCCGCGCCAACGGCGCGGGCGGAAAGCGCTGATCGGCGTCAGCGCCAGCAGCCGGGAGTCGATCGGCAGGATCGGGCCGTAAGCGGAGAAATTGTAGGCGGTCGAACCCGCGGGCGTCGCCACGATGATGCCGTCGCACAATAGCTCCGCCAACCTCTCGGCCCCGTCGATCAGAATGCGCAGCTTCGCCGACTGCGCGGTTTGCCGGATCAACGACACCTCGTTGAATGCCCGCTCTTCAATCACCGCACCGCTCGCGGTTTGGCAACGCGCCACCAACGGGCGCACGCGCACCTGTTGGGCTTTGCCGAGGCGTTCGATGAGATCAGCCTCATGATAATCGTTCATCAGGAAGCCAATAGTGCCGCGATGCATGCCGTAGACCGGCTTCTTGTCGGCCAAGCGCCGCCGCAGTGTTTCCAGCATGTGTCCGTCGCCGCCCAGCGCCACGACGATGTCGGCGTTTCCTTCCCCAACGTCGCCGTAGGCATGGCGGAGCCTGCGCAGGGCGTCCTGCGCCTCGGGGCGGGCGCTTGCTGTGAAGGCAAGTTTCATGGTCGCTCTTTGCTTATCGCTCTGGCGGACTTAAGACTTTCCCTAACATACCTCCAGTGGAGTGCGAACGATGGCTGACGATGCAGGCACATCCTTGAAAGGCCGGGTCAGCGCCGAGGAATGGCAAGCGCGCGTCGATTGCGCCGCGCTTTATCGTTTGGTCGCGCTGCACGGCTGGGACGACATGATTTTCACGCACATCTCTATGCGCGTGCCGGGTCCGGAGCACCACTTCCTGATCAATCCGTATGGGATGCTGTTTGAAGAGATCACGGCGTCATCGCTGGTGAAGGTCGACCTTGACGGCAACATCGTCGCGCCCACCGATTACTACATCAATCCGGCGGGCTTCACGATCCACTCCGCCATTCATGCGGCGCGCGAAGACGCGCTCTGCGTCATGCACCTGCACACGGACGCTGGCGTCGGTGTGGCCGCGCAAAAGGGTGGCCTACTGCCGCTCACGCAAAACTCGCTCTTGGTGATCCCGAACCTCGCCTATCATGGCTACGAAGGCGTCGCGCTCAATCTCGACGAGCGCGAACGGCTCGTCGCCGATCTCGGCGACAAGAAGCTCATGCTTCTGCGCAATCACGGCACGCTCGCGGTCGGCTCAAGCGCCGCCGACGCGTTTGTCGGCATCTTCTTCCTGGAACGCGCCTGTGCGCAGCAAGTGAACGCTTTGAGCGTCGGCCGTGATGGCGTGCTCTTGGCGCCGGACGCTGCGCAAGAAGAGACGCGCGGCCAGGCCAAAGGGCTGGGCATGGTGTCGGGGTTGGCGTGGCCGGGGCTGAAAAGGAAACTGGACCGGCATCTGCCGGGCTACGACTCCTAACTTTAACGGGGGCGGTAGCGATCTGCGCGCCAGCGACGGCGAACGCCGCCGCCTGGATCGCGCCAATTGATGGTCAGCAGATCGTCACCTCGACCTACGGCAAACGCGACGGCCTCGCCTATTACGAAACCTCCGGCTATCTCGAAGCGCCTTTGACGCACAACGACTCCGTCGTTATCTCGCCGTGGCTCATCCAGGATTATTCCATCGAACGCGGCTGGCGCGCTGAAGCCACCATTGCCGCCAAACATGTGATCACCCGGAGCGAACACATTGTTACAGCGATCCAAGCTGGCGCGCTCTGGGTGTCCGATCCGCCCGGTCATTGCGAGGAGGGCGGGGCGGAGGTGCGCGCGCTCGCCGGCGTAAATTTGCCGCATAATTCGTTCGTCAACGCCGAAGTCGCCGAGCGCGTTCTCGCAGGCGGCTGCACGGATCAGCGCGCCGAAATCACCGCCGGCATACACGCGGGACACCATTGGATGGCGTTGGCGCAAGTGTTTGTCGATGGTCCGCAGTACGGCGACGAGACCGTGAAGGCGCAGCTGTCGCTGGTGCATTTCGACAATCACGGCCGCGGCATCCAGCTCGGCATCCGCGATCGCATCGACGGCGGCGAGGACGAGCTGGCGCTGGTGCTTTCGTTCTGGACCGAGCCTGGACGCGCGCGGCGGCGGCGTCGCCAGCAGGATTAGCGTGCCGATTCCACCATGAGATAAGCGATCACGTCGCGGCGTTGCGTTGCGTCACGGACGCCTGCAAAGCCCATGCGCGTACCCGGCAGCATGGCTTGCGGATTGGCAATCCATTGATCGAGGTGTTCGGCGTCCCAGTTGAAATGTGCGCCGCGCACGGGGGGCGAGTAGTTAAAGTTTGCCAACGACGCCGTAGGGCGCCCGATCACGCCATGCAGGTTTGGTCCAACCATATTCGCACCGCCATTGGCAATCGTGTGGCATGAGCGGCACTGCGCAAACACCGTTCGTCCAGCCTGATAGTTCGCCGCGTTGTATGGCGCAGGCAGTGCGGCCACGGCGGCTTGGTTTTGGGCATCACTGACAGCGGGTGCGCTAGAACCGCCGCTGCTCTCGCTTGAGCCGCCCGACCCCGACTGACCGCAGGCGGCCAAAGCTAGTGCAACCGCCGTCACGACTATGAAGCGCATGTGACAATCCTCGCCGCGCGGAAATTCCACTGCGCGCGCGTGCTCCGCAAGCGGGCGGGACGCGGCCTAGCGCCGCGTGCCGCCTGAGGGACTCGAACCCCCGACCCCCTGATTACAAATCAGGTGCTCTACCAGCTGAGCTAAGGCGGCCCAACGAGGGGCATTGGCGCGGGGGCTTTTGCCACCAGTCGCGAAATCCGTCCAACTGCCTTTCCCATTGCTAGGGCGCTCGTCTATGGTCCGCCGCCGGTGAGGGACGGCTTCGGGGCGGATTTTCCGGAGCGTTCGACGCATGCGGGGTAAGCCATGGGCTTTTTTGACGC
>JBAQGO010000065.1:0-42408 GCA_049287825.1 Vitreimonas sp.
GTTACAGGTCATCGCCGCGACCGACGCCACGGTTTGTGCTGCGATAAACGACTCGCGGAAGGCGAACAGGAGCAGCGCCAGCGACGCCATGTGAACCGCAACACCCACACTGCCAACCGCGGCAAACATGATAAAGCGCGCGGGGATGTAGCGGCCCACGGTTTTGTCGACCAGCAGCTCGACGAACTCCAACAACACCAGCGAATCGAGTTTGCTTTCGCCGTGGAGGCGCGTGCGGAATTGGTAAGGAAGCTCGATGGCGGTCAGCGGGCGCGGCGAGGACGCGAAAAGGTCGAGCAACACCTTGTAGCCGCGCTTTGAAACACGGCTCACGGCGCCGTAAAACGCCTCGCGCCGGATCATGAAAAACCCGCTCATGGGGTCGCTGACCGAAACGTGCAGCGCGAGCTTGGCCAACTGCGTCGCGAAGCGGCTCATGCCTTGCCGCTCAGCATCCCAGCCGGCGACGCCGCCGCCATCCACATAGCGCGAGCCGATGACGATATCGGCGTTGCCGCCCCGCAAACGCGCCAACATGTCGCGCAGCAAGCGCTCGTCATGTTGCATGTCGGCGTCCAGCACTGCCAGGAATGGGGCGCTGCTCGACAGCATGCCCTCAATTACCGCCGAGGAAAGCCCGCGGCGATCGATCCGATGCAGCATGCGCACCCGCCGATCGGTGCGGGCAAATTCCAGGATCGCATCGCGTGTGGCGTCGCTTGAATTGTCATCGACGAAAACGATTTCCCAGATTTCGCCGTCGAGCGCCTCGGCGATCTTGTCGACCAGAGGCGCGATATTCTCGCATTCGTTCAGCGTCGGCACGATGACGCTGATCTCCGGCCCCGGGAGCGCCGGCGGCGCTTTTGATGCCAGCTTTTCCAGCGGGGCTGTCATGGCTGCTGCTGCGCTGCTCTGAGCGAATGGACGCGGTAGTAATTGGACATGCACACGTTCCGCCAACCGGCCGGATCAGGAGAGAGGTCATTCCAGAAATAGAGCCGTGGGTGCTGAGGGATCGCAGCGACGGCAACATCTCGGCCCGGCTGAGCGCGGATTGCGACGTCGCGGCTATCGACGGCCGGGCGCCATTGGCCAGCCGCCAGCTTCAAATCAGCCGCTGCGGTGAGAAAGTTCGGCGAGGTGATCAACGCCAACGGCAGCGCAATGCCAGCGGCAATGCTGAGCATACGAAGCACCGGCGACTCGGCTTGGCTCCTGAAGAGAGGCGCCGCCGCAGCGAGCGTCACGAAGCACCCAACGATGAAGAAGGCGAAGACGATGTTGAGAATGCGCCCCGGCGTTGGAATGCCCTGCGCGTAGTTCACCAGCAGCAGGGCAGCGTTGGCGCCAACCAAAGTGATGACGAGCGCGGCGACCACCATCAGCGCCAGCGCGCCCCGCAACGGCAACCGCCATTCCGCCCACGCCGGTCGGAGCTTCAGGAACGCTGGCGCGCTGAGCAGAACCAGCGCCATCAGCATCAGCCGCGGATCAGTCAGCCATTGCAGCGGCGCATAGCCGGGCTCTAGCAAGGTGAGACGGAGCGCGTAGAAAAGATCATGCGCGTGAGGGAAGTCCTCACCGGCGCGGACTGCGGTGCCAGGCGCTGAAACGTTGATCGCCAGCCCCACGAGCGTGACGAGCAACGTCACCGCGAGCACCGCGGCAACATCCAAACGTTTGCGAAGCAGCGCCAGCACGCCACCGACCACGATGAGTCCGACCAGCAACACGCCAACCAGTTCGTTGATGCCCGTTACCAGAATGGCAAACAGCGAAGCGGTGACGGCGGCGAACAGCTTGCTCGCAATCCCAGGCTTCGCCACCCATGACGATGTCAGCGCAGACAGACAAAGCATTAAGAACAGAAACGGCGCTTCGTACTCACAGAGGCCAGTCAGCCACGTCCAGGTTTCGCCGAGCCCCGGCTCGCCCGACCACAACACGGCCGCAAGAACGAAGGCGAGCAACGCTTTCTCGCGCCAACTCATCAGATCGCGAAATAGAATTCGGGTCGCGAGGTAGCAAACCGCAAACCAGATCAGCGCCGAGGTTGCGACCAACGCCCCATAAACATGCGTGCTGATCGGCAGATGCGGGAACACCGCGAAATAGAAGGCGTGCACCACCCAGCGTCCGGACCAGTCTGCGTAATTGTGCTGAACGTGCGCCCAGATCTGACTCATGTCGCCCGACAGCGCGGCGCGGCAGAAATCATCGGCGTTCGGCGCAGCGTAGTACGCATACGCAAGCATCATCAGCGTCACTGCGCCCAACGCCGCAAGCAACGCCGCAGTCAGCGCGCGCGCTGTGCGCCGCGGGAGATGGCCGTAAAGCATAAAGATGCGGTCCGCCCTTTGCCTCAAGTGTAGCAAAAGGTCCGCCGCTGGCTGCGATTTTCTTCGCTGAGGTGAGACGCGCCGGCGTTCATTATGAACCGCCGGTATCGTGCTCAGTTCGGCGTCGCGCGGTCGGTTGTGCGCGCGCCTTGCGGGCCTCGCGCGGCGGCGGCCTTCAGTCCGCCGCCTTGTGCAGCGCCCAAACGCGCGAGCAACGCCGCGTACTCGTCCCACAAGCGCTGCGGCAGACGGCTGCCGAATTTTTCGTAGTGAGCCGGGATAAGCGCAGCTTCTTCTTCCCACACAACGAGATCGACGCCGAGCAGCGTTTCAAGCGCTTCCGGCGCCATGGTGAGGCCAGTGAGGTCCAGCCCATCATGCGTCGGCACGCGGCCGATGGCCGTCTCGCGCGCTTGCGCTTTGCCTTCAGTGCGGTCGAACACCCACTTCAGCACGCGGCTGTTTTCGCCGAAGCCTGGCCAAATGAATTTGCCGTTCTGATCCTTGCGGAACCAGTTTACAAAGAAGATGCGCGGCAGCTTCGTTTGATCCGCGACCTCGCCCATGCGCAGCCAATGCGCGAAGTAGTCGCCCATGTGATAGCCGCAGAACGGCAGCATCGCGAACGGATCGCGGCGCAATTCGCCGACCTTGTTTTCCGCAGCCGCGGTGCCTTCGCTTGCCACATTCGACGCGAGAAAGACGCCGTGTTGCCAGTCGAACGCTTCCGTCACCAGCGGCACGGCTGACGCGCGGCGGCCGCCGAACAGAATGGCGTCGATCGGCACGCCTTTCGGATCTTCCCACTCTGGCGCGATCACCGGGCATTGGCCCGCGGGCACCGCAAAACGCGAGTTCGGATGCGCGGCCGGGAATTTCGAGTCCGGCATCCACTTGTTGCCTTGCCAGTCGGTGAGGCCTGGAGGCGGCGTTTCGCTCAAACCTTCCCACCACACGTCGCCATCATCGGTCATGGCGACGTTGGTGAAGACCGTGTTGGAGTGCAGCGTGTCGACCGCGCTCTTGTTTGTCTTGTGACCGGTGCCCGGCGCCACGCCAAAGAAACCGGCTTCCGGATTGATCGCATACAAGCGGCCATCGTCGCCGAAGCGCATCCACGCGATGTCGTCGCCGATGGTTTCCGCTTTCCAGCCCGGAATCGTCGGCTGCAGCATAGCCAGATTGGTCTTGCCGCATGCGCTCGGGAAAGCCGCGGCGACGTATTTCGATTTTCCTTCCGGATTGGTGAGCTTGAGGATGAGCATGTGCTCAGCCAGCCAACCCTCATCGCGCGCCATCACCGAAGCGATGCGCAGCGCAAAGCACTTCTTGCCAAGCAGGGCGTTGCCGCCGTAGCCAGAGCCATAGCTCCAGATTTCCCGTGTTTCGGGGAAATGCACGATCCACTTTTCTTCATTGCACGGCCAGGCGACGTCCTTCTGGCCAGGCGCCAACGGCGCGCCCAAGGTGTGGACGGCGGGGACAAAGAAGCCATTGTCACCGAGCTGATCGAGCGCTTCCTTGCCCATGCGGGTCATGATGCGCATCGAGGCGGCGACATAGCCGCTGTCGGTGATCTCGACGCCGAGCTGCGAAATGCGCGAGCCCAGCGGGCCCATGCAGAATGGCACCACGTACATGATGCGCCCGCGCATGCAGCCATCGAACAGGCCGTCGAGTTTGGTGCGCATTTCGCCCGGTGCGACCCAGTTGTTGGTCGGGCCAGCGTCTTCGGCGTTTTGTGAGCAAATGAAAGTGCGGCTTTCGACTCGCGCAACGTCCTTCGGATCGGACGCGGCATAGAAGCTGTTGGGACGCTTCTTGGGATCCAGCGCTTTCAGCGTGCCAGCCGCGACCAGCTCATCCGTTAGCCGTTCCCATTCGGCTTGGCTGCCGTCGCACCAATAGACGCGGTCCGGCTTGGTGAGGGAGGCGATGCTCTCAACCCAGGCAATGAGCTTCTTGTGCATGGTCGGGGCGGGCAGAAGCCCTTCGATCGTCGTCACTCGAAAATTCCTCCGGACCCGCCCGGCGGCAGGTGCGTGCTTTTCTCACTTAGGCGTTCGGGGCGCCCGGCCTGTCAAACCCGTTCAACGGCCCCAACGCCATAAGCATAGGCCATTGCCCCGGCTAGGGGTAGCAAGCGCGCACGCAGGCGAGCAATGCAGCGCCGGCGCTTTGGTTAAGGTTCTAAGCGGGTTGCGCCGCCCAATCTCGCACCACGCCGTCCAGAACGTTGAGCGGGACCGCGCCTGTCGCCATTAGCAAATCGTGGTAGCGCTTGAGATCGAAGCGAGCGCTCATGGAGGTGGTTGCCTCCTGCCGTAGCCGGTTAAGGGTCTGCCGCCCGATCATGTAGGCGCAGGCTTGCCCCGGCTGAGCGCAATACCGTTCGATCTCCGTGGTGATCGAACTTTCCTTGTCCCCCGTCGCTTCGCGCATCGAGCGGATCGCCTGCTCGCGCGACCAGCCTTTGGCGTGCAGACCCGTGTCGCAAACCAACCGCGATGCCCGGAATGTCGCGGATTGCAAATAGCCAAGGCGGCCGAGCGGATCATGTTCGTAGACGCCGAGTTCATCGGCGAGCTGTTCAGCGTAGAGGCCCCAGCCTTCGCTGAACGCGCTGAAGCCAAGTAAGGCGCTCCGCACAAAGGGCAGCGTGCCAGTCTCTTGTTGAATTGAGATTTGCCAATGATGGCCCGGCACGCCTTCGTGATAGTTCAGCGTCGGCAGTTTGAAGCGCGGCCATTCCGAGGTGTCGCGCAGATTGATGTAATAGGCGCCGGGACGTGAGCCATCGAGCGCGCCGCGCTGGTAGTAGCCGCCCGGCGCTCCGGCCTCGGTGTAGACGGGTACGCGACGAATCTCGAGCTGCGCACGCGCCAGCGTGTTGAAGGCGCGCGGCATCATCGCAACGATATCGCGCGTGCGCTGATTAAGGTCCGCGAGAATTTGCGCCCGGCCCGCATCGGTGTTGGGATAAAGCTGGTCGCGCCGCAGTGCGAGTTGGCTCATGCGCTCCGAGACGCTCCCGCGCCGCATGCCTTGGGCGCGCAGAATCGTGTCCATTTCGCCTTGCAGTTCAACGATCAGTTGAACGCCGGTGTTGTGAATGTCGTCCGGCGACATGTCTGTCGTGGTGCGCGACCGGAGCGCGGCGGCGTACATTTCCGGACCGTGCGGCAAATGGCCGATGCCCGCGTCATGCGCCGCCCGTGGGCGAATGGCGCGTAGCGCGTCGACTTGGCGGCCGTAGGCAGGCAACACGCTGTCGCGGACCATGGTTTCAGCGCGGCTGGTATAAGCCGTGCGCTCCGGGTCAGTAAGGCCCTGGGTTTGTGGCAAACGCCGCACCAGTGTTTGGACAAGGACGTTGTCGCGTGGCGCCGCATTGGTGACGACGCGCATCTGAATGAGCGTCTTATCGATGCAGAAGTCGGGCGGGATCACGCCTGAAGCGGCGTCTTGCCCGATAATCGCCGTCTCTTGATCGAGCTGCGCCACGAAGGCGGTGACGCGGGAGAAATAGGCGTCGACTTCGTCCTTGTTGCGCAACGGATGCTGTGCGTCGAGAAAGTCCGGCGTTGAACGATACGAGCCAGTTAGCTGGCTCACGACGTACGGCGCGCCTGCGCCGCCGCCGACTTCGAATTGCGAACTCGCGACGGAGTTTGAGAACGATGTCGCCACTACGTCCAGCGTGACCTTATCGCCAGGGGGCAGCGCGTCGCGATTGATCGCGTTCAGCTCGGTCAGCGAATTTTGCAAGATCCCGCGATAGCGGCGCGCAGCTTCCTTCGAGGAATCGCCGAGCCGATCGATGAAGCGCCCGCCGGCGCGTGCTTCGGTCAGGCCAAGCGCGGTGCAGCGTTCAGGTTGTTCGTGCAAAATTTGCAGCGCGACGCGATCGAGTGCGGCCGTGAGCTGCGCGCTCGCATCTGGCGGCGGCACTGCTGGAGCTGGCGCGGGAGCAGCCGTCGTTTCGCCTGTGGCGCAACCCGCGAGCAAAGCCAAACCGCCGGCGCTTGCGCCAAGCACGGCGCGACGTGTCGTGTGCATAAAGTCCCCCGTTCAAATGGCTTGTCCCAATCATACGAAGGAGGCGCGACCTCGCAACGCGCGGCGCGACAAATGACTATAGCTTTAGGCCCGTGACAATCGGCACGTGATCGCTGGGCCGTTCCCATGAGCGGCAGGGGACGTGAATTTGAAACGCATCCAACTGTGATAGCGGCGCGATGTCGGCGGTGGCCCAGATGTGATCGAGGCGGCGGCCGCGATTGTTCTTGGTCCAATCCGGGCTGCGATAGCTCCACCAGGTGAAGAGCTTTTCCGGGTCAGGTCTGTGCTGGCGCGCGAGGTCAACGAAGCCGCCGAGATCGCGCACCGCGTTCAGACGGTCGGTCTCGCCGGGTGTGTGCGAGACGACTTTCAGCAGCTGCTTGTGGCTCCAAACATCGTGCTCTCCGGGCGCGACATTAAGGTCGCCGACCAGCACCGTCGGCGCGCTGCCTTTGCGCTTTTTGTAGAGCGCCTTCATGCGGTCGAGCACTTTGAGCTTGTGCACAAATTTTGGATTGGTGAGCTCGGGCAAATCGGCGCCGGCCGGCACATAGAGATTGTGCACTTCGATGCCGTCGATCTTCGCAGCGGCGATCCGCGCTTCTTGCTTCGGGCAAATCGCGGGTGCTTCGACCGGCTCAAGCTTCACGCGCGAGACAATAGCCACGCCGTGCCAGCCTTTTTGGCCGACCACGTGCATGTGTTTGTAGCCCGCCTGCTTGAATGCCTTCTCCGGAAACTCGCCGTTGCGGCATTTGATTTCCTGGAGGCAGAGCACGTCCGGCTTCGCCTCGGCCAGGAAGCGGCAGACCATGTCGATCCGCAGCCGCACGGAATTGATGTTCCAGGTCGCGATACTGAGCATGTGATCCTAGGAAGCGCTGCCGCTTGACATAAAAAATACGACCTGCGCGGCGTGTTTGGGATTGGAGCCGAACATGAACCTCGAACTGCGCCGCATTGTGCTTTTCACTTCAAACATGGACCGCATGACCGCCTTCTACCGCGATGTCCTTGGCCTGAAAGTCATTGGCACGGAAAAGGGCTGGGTCGATTTTGACGCAGGACCTTGCCGCATCGCTCTCCACGCCGGCCCGAGCGAAGTGGGCAAACGGCCTCCAAAAATCAATTTCTACGCCGCCGATGTTGCCGCCACCCGAGCCGCCCTGATCAAGCGCGGCGCCAAGCTCGGAAAAGTGGTCTCCACGGCGCATTTCGACATGTGCGGCGGCAAAGACCCTGACGGTAATGCGATCGGCATTTCGGCCCGAAAATGAAAGAGGCCCGATCGCGTCCGCGACCGGGCCTCTCATTTTGCGCCTTGAGGGGGGCGCAGTCTCGCCGGCAGGGGATGTCCGGCGACGGCCGCCACACTGGGTCGGTCAGCGGGGGGACGACGCAAACCCAGGGGGATAGCGGCGACCGCTGAGTGGCATGTACGCCACAGGGGCCAAAAAATCAAGGTTTGGCTGCCGAAACGGACTTGCTATTTGGTAACTTTCCGGCCTTCGGGCGCATGGCCAACAGCCGCCTAGTGACGCGGGCCGGGGCGGTTTTGCAGAATGTCTTCGAGGCGGAAGAGTGCGCCGTCCAAGCTTGCCGGCTGCGTCAAACCGGAGAGCGTGATGCGGGTACGGGCGCCGGTGGCGTCAACGACGTCCCACGACGCAAGCTGTGCAGTTGGGCCGACGAAATAGAGCGTGATCTGACCATCGGTTTGGCCGCCGCGGTCGCGCGCGGTGACCTGCAGCCACTGGCCCTGCCGCGCCACACGGGTGATGCGCGCGTCGCGGTCGAGATCGACTTGGCTGCGCAAAATCAAATTGAGCGGCGTTGCCCGCAGTGGCGTGCGATCGGTGGTGCGCAAGGCGCGGTCGCGCATGGAAACCACACTGCCGTCGGAGACAATCAGCAGCGTCGCCGGCGGATCGTATTGGAAGCGCAGCTTGCCGGGGCGCTGCAGGTAGAACAGGCCGGTGGAGCGGCTGCCATCGGGCGATTGCTGCAGGAAGCGGCCCTGCAGACGCGTCACGCCATTCAACGTCGCGTTTGCCTGTGTCAGCGCGGCGGTGCGGTCGGCGCCGCTCAGCACAACCAACGCCGGCGCGGCGACCGGCGCAACAGGTGCGTCCGGCGACGCCAAACGCGGGCGCAGGTCTTGCGCCTGAATCGGGGCCGCGAGCGCGAGTGCGGCGAGCGCTGGGAACAGGAGGCGAAGGTTCATGGGCGGGATTTGGCCTGGGCGCGTGGCGAAATAAAGAGTGCGCCACGGCCTTTGGAGGTCTTTTTAACCGCAGCGCTTGATCCGGCGCGCAAACGCGGGCTACGCGGAACCAGGGTGAAGATCACATGCCAGTGACCGGCGACATGCAAGCACTGACCAGCTCCGGCTGGGCCGGCTTCCTCGACAGCTCCTACATGCTGGAAAGCTTCGCCGAGCTGATCCTCGCCGTGTTCCTCGGCATGGTCATCGCCTTCCACCCGACCACGCGGCGCACCATCGACACCCGCGAAGAAGCCGAGCTCCCGAAAGTCCACATCATGTACGCCCTGATCGGGGCGGTGATCGGCGTCATCGTGCGCAAGTACGGCATGGTGATCGGCTTCGTGATCTTCGGCCTCGGCGGGCTGATGCGCTTCCGCTCCACCACCGCCTCCACGCGCGACACCGGCCGGCTGATCATCGTTACGCTGATTGGCCTCATCTCCGGTTTGAACCTGCCGCAGTTTGCGACTTTGGCGACGGCGTTTTCTTGGGTGCTGATCTACATCTTCGATGGTCATCCTGTGTGTTCGTTGGAAGTGAGTGAAATTCCCAAGGGGCGCGTCAACGATGCTTCGATGCAATACCGGCGCGTGCTCGATGAACTGAAGTGCACGTTGATCAGCGAGAGCAAATCGCACGGCAAATGCCGGGTCAATTACGTCTTCCGCATCCCCCGCCGCGTGACGCAGGCGCAAGTGCACAAATCGCTCTGCGACCAAGTTCCCCAAGACGTGCGCGGCGAGATCGATTGGCAGATTGAGTAGCGCGCGCGGAGGCTGCGCCGTTTTCTCAACCGAAAACGAAAACCAAGTCGCGGCGCTCACACAAAGCAGGAGAGCGGGGCGCGGACGTGCCGCGCAACGAAGAAAGAAGCGCGATGATGGGCTCGGCAGCCCGCGCCCCGCGCGATTGTTCTGCTTCGGCGGCGGAGTTGAGGAGCTTTTCACTCCGGAGTCCGCCGCTTGGACGTGCGGAGACTGCCGGTCTCCGGACCCCAGCGGTTTCAAAAGCCCCGCTGGCTCTCGCGATATCGATGGTCTGACACCGCCTCACGCTTCAATCGCGGCCCCTGCGTCTGGTCTGCCCGGCTAGCAACGAGACCTCCCATGCAGGGGATGACCTGAGTATCGCTCAGCCGCGGAGGTGTTGGATGAGATGTGAGAATTATTTCAGCGCGCCGACTCTCCTGGACCGAAACGAAACGGCCTCCTAAGCAATGCCTGCACTCTCAGAACGAGGCGCTTGCAAATGTTCTAGTTTTGTTCTAGAGGTGTTTATGGCGACGACGACTCAAATTGAATGGACGGACGCCACTTGGAACCCGGTCACGGGTTGCACAAAGCTCACAAGGGGATGTGACCTCTGCTATGCGGAGCGATTCTCAGAGAGATTTCGGGGGGTGCCGGGCCATCCGTTCGAAAACGGATTTGATCTGACGCTGAAGCACGACCGGCTCACTCAGCCCCTGAGTTGGCGACAACCTAAGCGCATTTTTGTGAATTCAATGTCCGACCTCTTTCACAAAGAGGTCCCTCGCCACTTCATCGACTCGGTATTCGACACGATGGAGCGAGCGAACTGGCACACGTATCAAGTTCTGACGAAACGCAGTTCACTTCTGACCAGGTATCTTCGCGGCAGGTATGGCGAAGGTGGAATTGCGCCATCGCACATATGGCTTGGCGTCAGTGTCGAGGACGCGAAGAACGCCGTGCGATTGAAGCATCTGAAAGTTGCGCAGGCATCGATAAAATTCGTCTCGTTTGAGCCGTTGCTCGGTCCGGTCGGTGATATCGATTTGACGGGTATCGATTGGGCCATCGTCGGCGGTGAGAGCGGCCCGCGATGTCGACCGATGGAAGAGGCTTGGGCGATCGAGATCCGCGACTTGTGCAAACGCGACAAGGTTGCGTTCTTTTTCAAGCAGTGGGGCGGCGTCCGACCGAAATCAGGTGGCCGCCTGCTTCGGGGACGCGAATGGAACGAGTATCCAAAACGTCTGAAGGTTGAGATGTCGTCGCGACAACGAGCAAGGGTTGATTCCGGAGCCGTTCAGCCATTTGATTGAAGTGGTTATTGATTCGAGCGCGGACGGCGCCAGCGATGCAGCCGAAGACAACAGTTTGGGAGCTTGAGCCGCACACGGCAGCTAAGCACGAAATATTGCGGAGATATCTGCAGGCGTGGGCACCGATACTTAGTCAGGGCAGATTCCCCCACATCGTTTTTTTGGACGGGTTCGCCGGCCCGGGCCGCTATTCAAAAGGCGAGGAGGGTTCGCCAATCATTGCGATTAAGGCAGTGATTGAACAACCACGCGCAATCCGAGCCAAGGTCGACTTCCATTTCATTGAGCTAGATCGCAAGCGCGCCGACCATCTCGATTCCGAAGTCAAAGTATTGACGCTCCCGACAAATGTAACTGCAACACTGCACGCAGGGCGGGCATTTCAGGATGCGTTCCCAGAAGTTTGGAACGCATACGCGCCGCGGCAAGGAAAGCCACGGCCGCCGACTTTTGTCTTCATCGATCCATTCGGCTTCAAAATTCCCTTTAGATACGTTCGTGAAGTACTGCAGGCGCAGAGCTGCGAAGTGCTCATCAATTTTATGTTCGAGGAAATAAATAGATTTCTCTCTCAGGAGCATCAGCCCGAGAATTTCGATGAGCTCTTTGGTTGCCCGGACTGGCGCGAGGGAATGAAGCTCAAGCTACCTAGCGATCGCGTGAAGTTCCTGCACGATCTCTACAAGCGACAGCTGACAGAGGCTGCGGGCGCAAAGTTTGTTCGCTCCTTCGCCATGCGCAACAAGAACGATTCGATGGACTACTTTCTCTTCTTCGCGACCAACAGTGAGCTTGGCCTGCAGAAGATGAAAGAGGCGATGTGGAAGGTCGATGAATCTGGAACATACACTTTCTCTGATGCCACAGACCCGACTCAAGCGCTTCTGTTCACGAAAGAACCGGACAGAACGCTCCTTCAGAAGTTGATCGTCGATAAGTTCGCCGGTTGTGAAACCTCTGTTGGAGAGGTTGAGCGATTTGTGGTCTGTGACCCGATCTCACCTTTTCGGGAGACGCACTACAAGAAGGTCCTTCAAAGTCTGGAGGCCGCAGGGCGACTAACTCCGATCGATGCGCCAGCAGGCAGACGTCCCGGCACCTATGCGGACCCAAATCTTCGACTTCGATTTCAAATGAAGGATCAGGGTTTGTTTGATGCCTAAGTCTGGGCGCACGGCGGAGTACTCGATGAGTCATGGATTGACCGTCCCCTATCCGCCATTCTTCAGTGACAATCGTACCAATCGAGGATTTTCAGATCTGAGGGGTCGGCCGGACGTCGCTGCTGGCATTTCGGAGTGCGCGGACGCGCCTGCACTCCGGCAAATCCTTGTGACGCTAGCTCAAAGTGACTCTCCGTTGTTCACGCTTGGCTGCGATCTGGGTTCTCATACAGAAGACTTAGACGGCGACACCCAATTCGTTGCTGGCGGCTACGTGCATATCATCGACACCACGTATTGGCGCCGGGACCCAGAAGACTATCGGCGTCTCGCCGAAGCAGTGGAATCAGGAATGCATGAAGGTGTCGGCGAGGATACGTGGCAGATATATCCAAGTCTGACATGCGCACGGATGCGGCTGGATTCGCACGCGTTTGACATCGAGGTACCCTTGCTTGATTTCGCTTTTTTCTCTGTTGCTCAATCATCCGAAGATGCTCTGCGCTCGCGCGAGCGGTTGCTCGAAAGTGCGCTGAGAGCGATCGAGGGTGACGCTGTGCGAGAGTTGATTTGTGAGTGGCGCGAGAGCGACAAAGATGGCGCCGCCTAATCCTCGTCCAGCACGTCGATCAGGATATCCCGTTTCCCGGCCGCGTTCGCGGCCGAGATGATGCCCTTTTTTTCCATCAGCTCCATGAGCGTGGCGGCGCGGTTGTAGCCAATCGAGAGGCGGCGCTGCAGGTAGCTGGTGCTGGCTTTGCGGTCGCGCTGCACGATCTCGATGGCGCGTTCCAGCATTTCGCTGTCGCCGCTCTCGCCGTCGAACAATTCGGGATTGTCGTCGGCGCCGTTTTCGTTCGGCTCTTCGGTGACGTCCTGACGATATTGCGGCGCGCCTTGCGCTTTCAGCATGTCGACGACGCGTTCGACTTCGGCGTCGGTCACGAAAGGTCCGTGCAAACGGCGAATGCGGCCGCCGCCGGCCATGAACAACAAGTCGCCCATGCCGAGCAATTGTTCGGCGCCTTGCTCACCAAGAATGGTGCGGCTGTCGATCTTGCTGGTGACTTGATAGGAGATGCGGGTCGGGAAGTTGGCCTTGATGGTGCCGGTGATGACGTCGACCGACGGGCGCTGCGTCGCCATGATGACGTGAATGCCGGCCGCACGCGCCATTTGCGCGAGACGCTGCACGGCGGCTTCGATTTCCTTGCCGGCCGTGATCATCAGGTCGGCCATCTCGTCGATGACCACGACGATGTAGGGCATCGGCTCGAGCGGCAGCTCGCGGGTTTCGTAGATCGGCTCGCCCGAGGTGGGGTCGAAGCCCGCATGCACGGTGCGCTCAAGGCGCTCGCCGCGCTCTAGAGCTTCGCTGACGCGCTCGTTGTAGCCGGAGATGTTGCGCACGCCGAGCTTGGCCATGCTGCGATAACGGTTCTCCATCTCGCGCACGGTCCACTTGAGCGCGACGACGGCTTTCTTCGGATCGGTCACGACCGGGTGCAGCAGGTGCGGGATGCCCTCGTAGACGCTGAGCTCCAGCATCTTCGGGTCGATCATGATGAAGCGGCACTCATCGGGCGTGTGGCGATAGAGCAGCGACAAGATCATGGCGTTGATGCCGACCGACTTGCCCGAGCCGGTGGTGCCGGCGATGAGCAGGTGCGGCATCTTGGTGAGGTCGGCGGCGAAGGGGTCGCCCTCGATGGTTTCGCCCAGCGCCAGCGGCAGATCGCCTTGCGTGCCGGCGAAGCTGGGTGAGTTGAGCAGCGAGCGCAGGAAAACGGTTTCGCGCTTGGCGTTCGGCAATTCGATACCGATGGCGTTGCGGCCAGGAATAACGGCGACGCGGCAAGCGGTGGCGGACATGGAGCGCGCGATGTCGTCGGCGAGGCCAACGACGCGCGAGGACTTCACGCCGGCGGCGGGTTCAAGCTCGAACAGCGTGACGACAGGGCCGGGGCGGGCGCTGAGCACTTCGCCCTGCACGCCGAAGTCAGCGAGCACGGTTTCGAGTTGGCGGCTCATCGCGTGCAGCGTTTGCGCATCGGTGTGCGCGGTGCGCTGCTTCGGCGTCGAGAGCAGGTCGGTGTCGGGCAGCTCGAACTCGCGGCCGAACGAGAAGGTCGAGTGCTGCTTCGGTTGCTTCTTCTCAGGTCGCGCGGCGGCTTCACGCTTTTTCGGCGCGAACGCTTCGGTTTCGCTGCGGGTTTGCGGCAGCGGGCGTTGCGCGCGCGGCGCTGGGCGCGGTGCGGGCGCACGCTCGCGGCGATCTTCGATGGTTGGGCGGGTCGCTTCCTCTTCGGCGTCTGGGCGCCGGGTTTTTTCTTGCACGTAACCGATAGCGCGTTGCGCGCCGCCGGCGGTGACGCTTGCAGCGCGGCGTGCTGCGCCTGCGGCTTGGCGCACGTCTTCAGCGCGGATCTGGAAAGACCAACCGGTGGCGAGCAGGCCGCCGATCGCGCACAGAACGCCGGTGATGATACGCGGCATCGGCAGACCGGGCCCGCTCAGAATGCCGCTGATGAAGCCAGCGACGCCGTCACCAACCATTCCGCCGAAACCAGTCGCCAGCGGCCAGCCTTCGGGCGTTGGAATTGTCGATGCAGCAGCGCCCAGCAGCAAAATGCCGCCCATACTTACCAGCACGCGGCGCGGATGAATGCGCGCGACCAGTTGCTTGCGGCCAATGCGCATGGCGCCGGCCGCGAACAGCGCGCCCATGGCGAGCGGCGCCGCAGCGCCAAAGGTTTGAATGATGAGATCGGCGAAGGTCGCGCCCGGGCCGCCGAACAGATTGTGCGTGTGGCCGTCGGCTGCGGTGTTGAGGCTCGGGTCTTCCGGCGAATAGGTGAGCACCGCGCCCAAACCGTACGCGCCAATGATCGCTGCGCCCACGGAAAGGCTCGCGCGCTTCAGCGCAATGCGGCCGGCGGCGCCACTATCAGCGGCAGCGGGGATTCTTCCCCGAGTGGGATAAGCGTCGTCAGCCATGGAAAAGAAGCGCTCGTTCTGCCGCAGTACAGGTGCGGGACTGTTGGCCTTCCCGGTAAACGAGGCGTGAAGATTCGGAAGCGAACGGGGTTACTGGCGCATTCATGCGACAGCCCACAAAACCGCGTTAATAAGGGAAAACGACGGTAAATTTGCTCCCTACTGCACTACCTCGCCGTGCAGAACCAGGTCGAGCCCTTCGCGCTCGCTGTCACGCGTGACTTTGAGCCCGAGCGTGACCTTCAAAAGCATCAGGATGGCGAAGGTTGCGATGGCGCAATAGCCGATGGTGACGCCCACACCGAGCGCTTGGGCGCCGAGCGAGTGGGTTTGGCCCGCGGGATTGATGGCCGGATCGGCCAAAACGCCAGTGAGCAAGGCGCCGACAATGCCGGCGATGCCGTGCACGCCGAACGCATCGAGGCTGTCGTCGTATTTGCCCCAATGCTTGAGCACGACGGCCCCGAAATAAGCCGCCGCGCCGCCCGCTAAGCCGACTTCCAACGCGCCGGTTGGATTCACGAAGCCTGATGCTGGCGTGATGGCGACGAGGCCGGCCACTGCGCCGGTGGCGAGGCCGAGAAGCGTGGGTTTGCGGCGGTGGATCACTTCGATGACCATCCAAGTCACTGCCGCCATCGCTGCGCCAACTTGCGTGTTGAGCATGGCGGCGCCCGCGAGGCCGTTCGATGCGACGGCGGAACCAGCGTTGAAGCCAAACCAGCCCACCCACAGCAAAGCCGCGCCAATCATGGTGTAAACGACATTGTGCGGCGCCAAGTTTTCGGTGCCGAAACCGACGCGCTTGCCAAGCACCAGAGCACACACCAGCCCCGCGATCCCCGCATTGATGTGAACAACGGTGCCGCCCGCGAAATCGAGCACGCCGGCTGTCGCCAGGAAGCCGCCACCCCAAACCCAGTGCGCGATCGGGCAGTACACAACGAGCAGCCACAGCGCGTTGAACAAAAACATCGCCGAGAATTTCATGCGCTCCGCGTAAGCGCCGCAGATGAGCGCTGGCGTGATGATCGCGAAGGTCATTTGGAAGGTGATGAAGACGAATTCGGGGATCGTGTAGGAAAGCGAATTCACGCCAACGCCGCCAAGCATGAATTTGCTCAAACCGCCCCAAAACGCATTGTTTGTCGCGTCGGTCGCGAACGAGATCGAGTAACCGGCGATCATCCAAAGCACGGTGACGAGGCAGGTGATCGCAAACGATTGCGTGACGGTGGAGACGACGTTTTTCTTGCGCACCATGCCGCCGTAGAAGAGCGCGAGCCCGGGAATGGTCATCAGCAACACCAAAGCCGTGGATGTCAGCATCCAGGCGGTGTCGCCGGTGTTCACAGTTGGCGTCGCGTTCATGACCCAGTCCCCAATCGCAAAATTTCCGCGATCAGCGGCAGCGTCGCGCATGCGGGCAAGCGAAGGGCTGCAATGAGCGGGCTTTGGCGTGATCGCGCACAAAAAGTGGGCGCCGCTGCTTTTCGCTTGCGCGGCGCAGTCGCATCGACGCGGGGGAAAGTCCGTCCTACTTGTTGTGCATGAGCAACGGCTTCGATGCGGACGTGATCATCGGCGGCGGCGGCCTGGTAGGGCAGACGCTGGCGTTGGCTTTGGATCAGGCCGGTGTTTCGGTGGTGGTGATCGATGCGTCGAAACCGGCGGATACCTTGGCGCCGGCGTTCGATGGCCGCGCCTTTGCGATTGCGTTTGCGTCCTACCGGATGTGGCGCGCGCTCGGTATCGGCGATGTGCTCGACCAAACCGCGCAGCCGATCGAAGAGATCATGGTGACGGATGGCAAGCTGGGGCGCGGGCCGTCGCCGCTGCATCTGCATTTCGACCGCGGTGAATTGAATGACGATGGCGAGCCGCTCGGGCTGATGTGCGAGGCGCGTTATGTGCGCATGGCGCTCGATGGCGCAGTAAAGGCGCGGCCGTCCATCCGCATGATTCAGCCAATGTCGGTGAGCGCGATTGAACGCGATGCGGCGAGTACGACGGTGACGTTGGCGAATGGCGACAAATTGCGCGCGCCGCTGCTTGTGGGCGCCGATGGGCGGCGCTCGCTCGTGCGCGAAGCGGTCGGCATTCGTACCATCGGCTGGGATTATCCGGTGACGGCGATCGTTGCGACCATTCAGCACGAGCAGCCGCATGGCGCGGTCGCGCACGAATATTTTCTGCCGAACGGGCCATTCGCGATTTTGCCACTGAAGGGCGAGCGCTCGAACATTGTGTGGGCTGAGCCGCGTGCGGCGGCGGAGGCTCTGCTCAAAATGCCGGAGGCGGATTTTTTGGCGGAGCTGCGGCTGCGCTTCGGCGATTTTCTGGGCGCGCTTTCATTGGAAGGGCCGCGCTTTGGCTATCCGTTGTCGCTGCAATTGGCGGAGCGGATGATCGATGCGCGCGTGTGCCTGGCCGGCGATAGCGCGCACGGCATTCATCCGCTGGCCGGGCAGGGATTGAATCTCGGGCTGAAAGATTGCGCGGCGCTGGCGGAATGCATCGCTGATGGCGTGAGTGTGGGCTTGGATCCGGGCGATGTCTCGGTGCTGGAGCGCTATCAACGTTGGCGGCGCTTCGACAATGTGTCGATGGCGCTCGGCATGGAGTTCTTCGACAAGATGTTCTCCAACTCCATCGCGCCGCTGCGCGCTGCGCGGCGTTTGGGTTTGGCGGCGGTGAATGCCGCGGGACCGGCCCGGCGGTTTTTTATGAAGTACGCGGGCGGCGCCGCAGGTGATTTGCCGAAGCTGCTGCGCGGTGAGAGCTTGGCGGCTTGAAGGCGCGGATTACATCCATTTTGACCGTGTGCGCTTTGATGGCGTGCGCGGAACAAAATCCAGCGCGCTTAACGTACGTTCCCGGACCACAATTGGACGGACCACCCCTGCGGGAAACGGCCCAGGAAGCCGCGATGGATTGCAACGAACTGCGCAGGCTCGTCGAGGGTCGAACACAGGCGTTGCGTGATCTGGAGATCCGGTTCGGCGAGCTGACCAGCCACACTCAACCTGATTCAGTGGCTTCGGCAAACGAGATACATGCTCTAACAACACGGATGGACGAAGAATTTCGCGTTGACGGAAGGCTGCTCGTCATAGCTGACCGCCACGGTTGCGACGTCGGAAGGTGGCGCACGCGCGTTGTGCCTTGAACGTGCGGTTCGCCGAATAGCGAACTAAACCACAGTCTCGCGATACGCGGCAAACTTCGCGTCTTTGTCTCGCCCCAGCTCGTACAGCAGATCCCAGGAATAAAGCCCCGTGTCGTGGCCGTCGTCGAAGACGATGCGCACGGCGTAGCGGCCGACGGGTTCGGCGCGGGTGATGCCGACATTCTGTTTGCCGGTAACAGGCGGTGGTTTGGCGCCGCCGTGGCCTTTGTTTTCGGCGGATGGGCTTTCGACGCGCAGCAGCTCGAACGGAATGTCGAACGTGGCGCCGTCATCGAAAGCGATGTGCAGCGCGTGGGCTTTGCTGTCGAACGTCAGCGCCGTGGGCCAAGCACGCGCGCTCATTCGTGTGGCTCCAGTTCGCGCGCTTCATCAATCAGCATGATCGGCACACCGTCGCGGACGGGATAGGCGAGGCGGGCGGCGTCGCTGATCAGTTCGCGCTTGTCGCGATCGTAGCGCAGCGGCGTGCGCGTTTGCGGGCAGACTAGCACTTCGAGCAGCTTCGGATCGACGTCGCTCATTGCAGTGGCCGGTCAACGTCGTCAGACGAGCCCCATTCGACCAACGCGATCAGCGCCTGGCAGCGTTGCTCCAGCGTCTGCGATTCCAACAATGCTTGCTTGGCGGCGGGATCGAACGGGCAGATCTGCGCGGCGACGTTGATGACGGTTTCGGTGGGCGCCTGCTCCACGGACGCCCAATCAACTTGGTAGCCATGCAGATTCGCGTAGGTGCGCAGCGAGCCGATCAGTTTGGTTCGATCAATCGTGCCGCCAGGCGAGACGGTGAAGTCGTCCGCGAAATCGTCGTAGGTCACCAGCGCTTGGCGATAAGGCTTGCCGTCAAGTTCGCGCCCATACGTGAAACGGCAAACGCCAGTCAGCGTCACAAGGTAGCGCCCGTCATCCGTTTCCGCGAAGGAGGTGATGCGGCCGAGCGTGCCGACATCGGAAAGCTCTGGAATGACTTCCTCGTCTTCGCCGGTGGCGGGCTGGATCATGCCAATCATGCGCTCGGCGCCGAGCGCATCGTCGATCATGTTGAGATAGCGCGGCTCAAAAATGTTGAGCGCCAGTACGGCGCGCGGAAACAGGATGGCGCCGTTCAGCGGGAACAGCGCAATGGTCTGCGGCAGGTCCGCGGGTTTGCGATAGCCGAAGGCGCTCATGAGAACAGGATCGTCGAAAGCTTGCGGCGGCCTTGCTTAGCGACGTCCGAGGTGGGGCCGGCCGCGTCGAAGACCTTGAACAGCTGCTGACGCGCAGCGTCTTCGTTCCACTCGCGATTGCGCTCAATGATGGCGAGCAATTGCTCGGACGCGCCTTCCAGGTCGCCGCGTGCTGAGAGCGCCTCTGCGTAGTCGAAGCGCGCTTGCAAATCGTTCGGGTCAGAATCCACCTTCGACTTCAGCTGATCCTTGTCGCCGGCATCCGCAGCCTTGCCGGCGAGTTCGAGCGCAGCGCGGACGCCCTGAATCTCCACGTCGTTACGCTTTTCTTCCGGAACCATGTCGAGAATGGCGCGCGCTTCATCAGGCTCGCCTGCATTGACGGCGATGCGCGCCATGCCGGCGATGGCTTTGGTGTTGGCGGGATCAATCTGCAGCACCGCCATGTAAGATTGAGCGGCACCGCCGACGTCTTCGAGCGTCAAGCTTTCAGCCGCCTGCGCGAGCAGTGCATTCACGTCTTCAGCCGATGTGGCGCCGGTCAAGCGATCAAGGAAGAGCTTGATCTGACTTTCCGGGATCGCACCCATGAAGCCGTCGATGGGCCGGCCCTTGTCGAACGCATACACAGCGGGAATCGAGCGCACGCCAAGCTGGCCCGCGACGCCGGGATTTTCGTCGATATTGATTTTCACCATGCGCACTTTGCCGGCAGCGGCGCGCACGCCTTTTTCCAGCATCGGCCCTAGCGTCCTGCACGGCCCGCACCACGGCGCCCAGAAATCCACGACGACGGGCTGCTGCTTCGACGCCTCGATGACGTCGGCCATGAAGCCTTGGTCGGAGCCTTCTTTCACGGGATCTGCGGCCGGCGCTGCGCCGTCGAGCAATGTCATGCGAAAACCTCTGTTTGTCCGTGCCTTAAATGGGCCGATTAGGGTTTAGGTTCAATCAAGCTGGGTTGCCCCGCGGCGTCGAAGGCCAAGCGGATGGGTTCGTGGCCAGTGTCGCGCGCGAATTTCAGCATTTCGGCAGGCGTGATGGTGGTGGTGGTGTCGTTGCTCAGCGGATGGAAGTTGACCAGGTCGTAAGCGAACAGGCCTTCGTCAAGCACGAGCCGGATCTTGCCGTCCGTGTCATTGATCAGCGCAAACAGCGTTACCGAGCCCGGCGTGACGCCTAGAACCTGCATGAGCAACTCGGCATTCCCGAAACTGAAGCGCCCCGAGCCGATCAGCTTCGACACCGCATTCAAATCAATCTGCGTGTCTCCCAAAGCGCTGAGTAGGAACAGTGCGCCCTTCTTGTCCTTAAGGAAGAGGTTCTTGGAATGCCCGCCTGGCATCGACGCCTTCAGGTCGCGGCTCTCGTCGACCGTGAAGACGGGGCGGTGCTTGGTGGTGATGTAAGTAATGCCAAGCGCATCAAAGCGGGCGTAAAGGTCTTCCGGCGTGGCAGGCATCGCCTTCCCCTTGGCTTGAAGAGGGCCGCTCGTCTAGGGATGGGGAATGAAACTCACTTGTTATCAAGTCGATCCGCAGCCCGCCGAGATGGCGCCCGGCCGGCCGGACCGGGAATGGATGGACAATTTCGCCGACCGCCATCCTTACCGCTGCCTGCCGCTGGTGGTGGCCAATACGACGGGCTGGGAATTGCTCTCGCCGGTCTCGTTCACCGCCAGCTGGAATGGCGGCCCGCGCATGGAAGACATCCGCATCGATCCCGATGGCGACACCACGCGCGCGCAAGTCGATCGCTGGGCGGTGTCGCATTTCTCCGGCGGCGTGCTGACCTTTCACACCGGCTATCTCTTTCGCACCGATGAAGGCTGGGATTTGTGGGCCGGCGGTTCACCCAATCATTTGAAGGACGGCATTCAGCCGCTGGTCGGCGTGATAGAGACGTACTGGCTGCCGTTTCCCTTCACGATGAACTGGCGCTTCACGCGCCCGGGCATGATCTCGTTCAAGAAGGGCGAACCGTTCTGCTTTGTGATGCCTGTGCCGCACGAGACGTTCGACAGCGTGCAGCCGATCATCAAATCGATCAGCGATGATCCGGACTTGGAGCGGCAGTACAAAGCCTGGGGCGAAAGCCGCAACAACTTCCTCAACAAGCTCACCGATCGCGATAGCGACGCCGTGAAGCACGGCTGGCAGCGCGACTACTTCCGCGGCCGCACGCCCGAAGGGCATCTGGCGCCGGACAGCCACGTCAATCGCCGTCGCTTGAAGGCGCCGCGTAAGGCGCAACCGGGCGAATAGCATCTGAATCGCGGCCGGCGTGCATCCAGGTTGAGGCTTGTAAGGGGAGACGCATGGATCGCAGAGACTTCACGCTGGGCGCTGGCGCGCTGGCGATTGCGGCAATGACGCCGGCAGCGGGCGCAGAGACGGACGGCATTTCCAGCGCCGCGCGCTCGGTGTGGCGGCGCTCCACGGTGCTGGATTGCAATATCGGGCCGAAGATCAGCTCAGATCACTTTCCCATGGCGCAAGGCGATCTTGATGCGGTGCGCGCCTCCGGCGTCAGCGCAATCAAGAATTCCATCGGCGGTTTCAATGCATCGTTCGAGGATACGGTCGCCGAACTCGCCTTCTATCAGCGCATGGTCGAAGCGCATCCCGATGTGTTCATGCAAATCCGCAATGTCGCAGACTTCGCCATCGCCAAGCGCACCAATCGCATGGGCATGATCTTCGGATTTGAGAGCGCGACGGCCTTGGCCGACAAACTCGATAATATCACGCTCTTCCGCTGGCTCGGCGTGCGGGTGATGCAGCTGTCGTATAATCTCACCTCGCCCTTTGGCGCCGGCGTGTTGGCGCCGCCGGAGGCCACGCTCACCGATCTTGGACGTCAAGCGATCGCACGCATGAACGAAATGGGCGTCGCGCTCGATCTCAGCCACGCCAATCCCGCGACCACAACCGCCGCGATGGCGGCGTCCACCAAGCCGGTGATCATGAGTCACGCCGGCTGCAAGACCGTACACGACAATCCGCGTAACAAGACGGACGATCAGATGCGTGCGCTCGCCAACAAGGGCGGCGTGATGGGCATCTTCGATCTCTTCTATTTGGCGCCCGCCGGCCGGCAGCCGAATCTCGATGATTACATGGCGCATATGACCCACGCCCTGAACGTGATGGGCGAAGATCACGTCGGCTTCGGCAGCGACACGGATTTCGGCGGCACCGACAACAGCGCTGAAGCGCACGCCTCCTGGGACGCGGAAACGCAACGCCGGATTGCTGCAGGTGTCGCTGCGCCAGAGGAGGATGGGCGGTTGCCTTACACGGAAGGGCTCAACCGCCCTGACCGCTCGCTGGTGATCGCCGACGCGCTGCTGAAGCGCGGCTATCCGGCGCGGGTGGCCGAGAAGGTGCTGGGCGCGAATTTCATCCGCGTGTTCGGCGAAATTTGGTAATGTGAACGGCGCGCATCCTCGCGGTGCTGCGAGGAGGGACGCATGGACCGTAGAGAATTCGCCCTGAGCGTCAGCGCTTTGGCCGTCGCGACGTTGACGTCAAATGCAGCAGCGCAAAGCACTGGCATCTCCGCTGCGGCGCGCTCGGTTTGGCGGCGCTCGATCGTGCTCGATTGCAATATCGGCCCGCAATTCAGTGGCGAGACCTTCCCGCTGCCGCGCGCCGATCTCGATATTGCAAACGCTTCCGGTCTCACGGCCTTAAAAACGTCCATCGGCGGCTTCAACGCGCCGTTCGAAGATACCGTCGCCGAGATTGCCTACTATCAGCGCGCCCTCGAAGTTTACCCCGCGACCTTCATGCAAATCCGCACCGTCGCCGACTTCGCGACGGCCAAGCGCACCGGCAAGCTCGGCATCATTTTCGGCTTCGAAGGCGCGACGTGCCTGGAGGACAAACTCGACCGCATCGAGCTCTTCCGCAATCTCGGCGTGCGCGTGATGCAGCTTTCTTACAATCTCACCTCGCCATTCGGTGCCGGCGTGCTCGCGCCTGCAGACGCAACCTTGACTGATCTCGGCCGCCAAGCGGTCGCCAAGATGAATGCTGTCGGCGTCGCGCTTGATCTCAGCCACGCCAACCCGGCGACCACTGCCGCCGCGATGGCGGCGTCCACCAAACCCGTGATCATGAGCCACGGCGGCTGCGTGGCGATCCATCCGCACCCGCGCAACAAGAGTGACGATCAGTTGCGCGCGCTCGCCGCCAAGGGCGGCGTGTTCGGTATTTACGATCTGCCGTACCTCAGCGCGAGCCCGCATCAGCCGACGCTCGACGACTACATGGCGCACATGACGCACGCGCTCGACGTCATGGGTGAAGACCATGTCGGCTTCGGCAGCGACACCAGCTTCGGCACAATGGATAATTCACCGGAGTCACATGCGCAGTTCGATGAAATGGAACGTCAGCGCCACGCCGCTGGCGTTGCAGCGCCGGAAGAGGACCGCATGACCTACGTAGAAGGCCTCAACCGTTCCGATCGCTCGCTGGTGATCGCCGATGCGCTTTTGAAGCACGGTTATCCAGTGCGGGTGGCTGAAAAGGTGCTCGGCGCCAATTTCGTCCGGGTGTTTGGGGAGATTTGGTGAGCGCTCGCCCCTTGCGGGGCGACGCCGCCTCTGCGATATGAGCGCCCCTCAGGCGGGGCGCTGCTCCGTCACCCAGGATGCGGGCGTAGCTCAGGGGTAGAGCACAACCTTGCCAAGGTTGGGGTCGTGAGTTCGAATCTCATCGCCCGCTCCATGTTTTGCCAAGTCCATGACCCAAGACGCTGACATTCGCCGCATTGCCCAAGCGGCGGCGGCGGCGCTGGCGCGCCGCGACTTTGCCGCGGCGCTGGCGTTGGGTCGGCAATGGGTGGCGATGCGGCCGCTCGATGTTGGCGCCAACCAATTGGTCGGTTTTGCCGCAATGGAGGCGGGCGATCTTAGCGCCGCTAGGACGCATCTGCAGCGCGCCAGTACGGCCGCGCCGAAGGATCCAAACATCCACAACGCGTTCGGCATCGCACTGAAGCGGAGCGGCGAGTTCGATCGCGCCCGGGAGGCGTTCAAGCGCGCCGGCGAGCTGGGCGCGGGCGAAGCCTGGCGCAATCTCGGCAACCTCGAAGGCGAGGCGAACGATGTCGACGCGGCGATCGCCGCCTATCGCGCGGCGGTTTGCGCCAACGATAAAGACGCCGCCGCGCATGCATCGTTGGCGCAAATGCTGGAGCGGCGGCACGCGCTCGCCGAAGCGCGCACACACGCCGAGCTCGCCATAACGCTCAATCCGGGGAATGACATCGCGCGCCTCGCCTTGGCGCAGGTGGCATTGCGGGAAAGGGCATTTGCAGAAGCGGAGAGCGTCGCACTGCCGCTGGCGTCGGGCGCGAGCGCTTCCAAAACCAATCGTGCTCTGGCCTGGGGCATGGTGGGTGAGGCGCGTGATCGCCTCGATCGCGCGCACGAGGCATTCGCCGCGTTTCGAAGGGCCAATGGTTTGCTGACCGAACTGCACGGGCAGCTGCTGCGCAACGCGCATTTGCCGTATCATCCGGATGGCGTTCGGCGAATGCTAGCGCTGCTCGATGAGCCCGCACCGCCAGCGCCGCCATCGTTTCGGACACCCCCGCCAATTTTCCTCATCGGGTTCCCACGGTCGGGCACGACGCTGCTCGACCAGATTCTCTCTTCCCACTCGCGTCTCTATTGCATGGAGGAGAAGGAAATCTTCGCCGAGAGTGTCGCCGATGTGCTGCTGGGCGATGTAGCGCTCGAGGATTTGGACGTCGAGGCGCGCCGCGCTGACTATTGGGAGCGCGTACGGGAGCCGATTGGCGAGCGCTTGCTCGTGGACAAGCTGCCGCTCAACATTATCTTTCTGCCGCTGATCGCGCGTGTGTTTCCAGACGCCAAGATCATCTTCGCGTTGCGCGATCCGCGTGACGTGATCCTGTCGTGTTTCCAGCAACGTTTCGGCATGAACGCAGCGATGGCGCAGTTTCTCGATTTGGGGGGCGCCGCAGCGTACTACGATTTGGTGATGTCGCTGATGGAGGCGTGCCGCGCGCGACTGCCTCTCACGCTGCATCAAGTACGGTACGAGGACATTGTTGCGAATCTCGAGCACGAAGCGAGGGCGCTGAGTGCGTTTCTGGATTTGCCGTTCGAGCCTGCAATGTTGGCGTTCCGCGAAACCGCTATCGGGCGCGACATCAACACACCCAGCGCGCGCCAAGTCATCGAGCCGCTCTATAATCGCTCCATAGGCCGTTGGCGGCGCTATGAGGCGGATTTGGCGCCCATACTGCCCACGCTAAATCAATGGGCGGCGCGCTACGGCTACGCCGACTAGCGGTTGGCGGAGGCGAGGTTCATAGCTTCCTGCAGCGCAGCGTCGGCGGCGGTTACGTCGCCTGATGGGCCCGAGCGCAAGACACGGTCGGCCCGTTGCAGCGCTTGGGCGCATTCATAGAGGCGTTGGCGGTGTGCCTCGTGTGTCGCCGCGGCGAGCATTTGCAGCACGCGCAGCCGATCGTCGTTTGAATAGATGCCGAGCAACTGCACCCGCAGTCGGCGCAAGAGGGCGTTAACGCCGGGCGCCGCAGATGTCTCGTCGCGGCGGCGGCGATCCATCAAGCGCTTTGGCCCCGGCCGTCTGCGACGGTCCGGGCCGATGTAGCCGCTCTGCTCGACCCATTTGTCGGCCATGGGGGCAGGCTAGGCCTGTAAGGCTAACGTGTTGTTAGCAAAACGGTATCTCCGCTACCGCTTTCGGATTAGGCCTTCCTGCGCCGTCGAGGCGACGAGCACGCCGTCTTCGCGATAAATCGCACCGCGATTGAAGCCACGCGCACCGGAGGCGGAGGGGCTGTCCTGCACGTAGAGGTGCCACTTCGAATAGTTCGTTGGACGGTGAAACCAGATGATGTGATCGAGGCTCGCCGTCTGCACGCCGGACTGCCAACTCACGCCGTGCGGCCGCATGGCCGTGCCGAGCAGGGAATAGTCGGACGAGTAAGCAAGTAAGCATTGATTAAGGGCGATGTCGTCGCCCGGATCACTGCGAGCGCGTAGCCAGACTTGCTGATGCGGCGGCTTCACCACAGGCTTTGAAACATCAACCGGATCGATCGCCAGCATGTCGAACGGCAGGTCGCGCAGCCAGCGTGTGTTCTCTTCAGGCTGGCTTTTGATCCACGCGTCGACATACGGCTGTACCTTTTCAGGCGCGACCGTTTCCGGCATCGCGCTTTGATGCTCGTAGCCTTGCTCCGGAATCTGGAACGAGCAGGCCATGTTGAAGATCTGCTCGCCGTGCTGAATGGCGATGACGCGGCGCGTTGCGAAGGTCTTGCCGTCGCGCGAGCGCTCGACTTGGTAGAGCACCGGGATGGCCGGATCGCCGGGACGGATGAAGTAGCTTTGCAGCGAATGGCAGGCGGGCCCCTTAACCGTCCGGTACGCGGCGGACAAAGCCTGAGCCACCACCTGCCCGCCGAAGATGCGTTGCCGCTCTTCTTTCGGGGACTCGCCGCGAAACAGGTTCACTTCGATTGGCTCAAGCGTGAGCAGGCGGACCAGATCGTCCATGGACGTCATGAAGGAAGCTCTCGTGATCTGAAGTGTCCCGCTTATGGCGCTGAGCCGCATCGCACAAGCCGGACGCGGCGTCAGATTTGACTAGAGCAGGAGGTCGCCCGCTGTGTCGCACCATGGCTCGGCGCGGGCCCGGGCTGGGCGCGCAGCGCCTTGCGCCATCAGCAATTCACCGAGATCGCGGCCGTCGAGCGAAACGAATACCAGCGGCTTGCCGGCTTGATCGAAGCGTCCGGTGGAAGTCAACGCCAGCGTACGGGCGCGACCGAGCAGTTGCTCGGCGGCGGCGGCGGCGCGCTCACCCAGCGCCCGTTCCGAGGCGCAGCCGGCGGCTTCGCCGGTCGGTGCGGCGTCGACATTTTCGAGACGATAGCGGATGCCATTCGCGGTGTTCTCGATGGTGTCGCCATCGACAACGCGCATGGTGAGGATTGAGGGGCCGGCGGCAGGCGTGGCGTGCGCTGAGGGCTCGGCTTCGGCGCGTGCCGGAAGGTCGGCGCAGAGCACCGTTGCTGCACCGAGCAGCACAACCGCGGCTGAAAGCTTGGCCGCGATGACAAGATTTTTGCCAAGCGCCATGCGCACCAGAAAGCGCAAGGAGCGATTTCTAAACAGTGAATTTATCAGCGCTGCTCACACAATTGCGTCAACGCGCCGCCGATTGAGACGTGATCGTGTCTTGATTGCCGCAGGCGCGGGGTGAAGCTCGGTACAAGCAGCCTAGGCGCTGCGCGCCGCGCGCTCTTGCTCCTCGCCAGCAGCGAAGCGGCGTTCGATCAGCGCAACGGTGTCGCTCAGCTGTTCGAGGGTGCGCACATTGCGCTGCTCGACGCCCAAGATGCGGTCCTCGATGCGGGCGCGCAGTTCGGCGAAGGCGATGCCGATGTCGCGGCCTTCAAGCTCGGACAGACGCTGCTCAAAGATCGCCAGGGGCGCGGTGAGCGGTGTGAGAGCCGCGTCAGGCGCGGCGTTTTCCAGTTCGCTCAAGCGGCGATCGTTTTCGCCGACGAACTGAGCGATGTCGTTGCGCAGCCGATGCAGAGCTTCCACCTGGCGCTCTTCCATCTCCGCAACGCGCGCTTCGACCGCAGCGATTGCCTCCAAAGGAACGCCGGGAGGAGCCGGGGTGCTGGCGAATTGGCCGAGGCGCAGATCCGCGACAGAAAGTTCGAGCTTGTGAAGCCGTTCAACTTGGCCGGCCGGCACTTGTGCGGCGACGTTGTCGATGTGGCCGCGCAGGATATCGATCGCCTTGCCCGCGTCGGCGTCGGCGGTTTCGAGCTTGCCCACCCGATCGGCCATTTCGTGATCGCCCACTTGAATGCCTAGCACTCGGTGGCGCAGCGCAGCGACTTCCTCGGCCGTGGCTGAAAGGACGCTAGCGAGCGGCCCGTCATCGGCGAGTGCTGCATCGATATTGTCGATGCGGACTTGGGCGTTGGCGTGCTGGCCACGCAGTGCAGCCATTTGCTCTTCGAGACGCTGGCGCATGTCTTCAACAGCATGGCGCGTCGACGCAGTGTGCTCGTCGACGGCGCGCAGTGCGGCGGCGTCGCCGATGGTGCGCTCCTGGGCTTGCTTTTCCAGCGCGGCGAGGGTGCAAGCCTCGACGCGGTTGATCTCGGCGCCCAGCGTACGGCGGACGTGAGCGATGTCTTGCTCCAGTTCGGAGGCGCGCAACGCGGCGGCGTCGAATTGTTCCGAGATGGTCGTGTCGACTTGATTGATGGCGTCGCGGAAGGAGGCAGTCGTTGCCGCCAAGCGCCGATCCAGCGCGTCGTGTTGCGTCGCGCTGTGCTCGGAAACTGCGGAAAGCTTGGTTTCCACGTTAGCGATACGGGCTGCGGCGCCCAGCTGGCGCTCGTGCATCGCAGCTGTCTCAGCGGCCATGTCAGCGCGCAATTCTGTAAGCGCAACACGGCTATTTTCGCCCATGCGGACGATGTCGGCGCCAAGCACCGCATCGGCGCGGCGCAGCGTCAGCGCTGTTTCCTCGAGAGCGCTCTGTACGCCGTCTTCCACATCGGCGAGCTGGGCGCGGACGTGTTCGGCGTGAAGCTCGCTGTGGCGTTCACCGACCGCGAGGCGGTCGGCGAGGCCGGCGATGCGTTCGGCGTTCTCGGCGAACGCGGCTTGCATCCGGTGTTTGGTTTCGGCGGCGCTCGCAACGAGTCGCTCGTCGATGGATTGGCGCAGCCCCCGCAGCTCTGCGATTAAATGCGCGGCGGCGGCGTCGGCCTGGGCGGCGGCTTCGTCGGCGGCAAGGCGCACTTGATCGAGGCCAGCGCTTAGGCGCGCGGTTGTTTCACGTGATAACGCGTCGATGTCGTCAGCGACAGAGAGGCGGTAGGCGTGCTGCGCTTCGGCCAGCTGCGCGGCGGCTCGATCGGCGCCGCGCGCAATGACTTCGATGTCGCCGAGGCGGCGCTCAAGTTCGCCGCATGCGTCCGCGAGCGTGGCGTGGGCGACGTCGTTGCCGTCGCTTGCGGCTTTCCCTGCCTCTTCAATGCCGGACAGGCCGAGCCGGAGCACAGCGAGGCTGCCATGCAGCTCTCTGAGCTGTTCGCCGAACCCATGCGCAGTGTCGCCCGCCAGCGCTTCGACATCGCCAACACGCCCTGTGAGATCGAAAAGGGACGTGTCGAGCGCGTTGAGTGCGCCATCGAGGCTTGTCACCGAGGAGCCGAGGCGACGCTCTAACGCTTTGATTTGATGGCGAATCGCGAAGTTTTCCCCTATCGGCGGCGGCGTCAGCCCGCCATCGTCTAGCAGCGCTGAGCCTTGCTCGCGCATTTGCTCAGCCAGAGCATTTTGAAGGACGATATCGGTAAGGTAGTCGCCGAGGGAGATGCCTCGGCTCGCCGCTTCCTCGACCGCCCGCTCACGAGCGGCGACGTCGACGCCTTTTAGAACCCAGGAATTTTCAGTCATCTCAGCCTCGGCTTGCGCGCTTTGATCTGAGATGACGGATCGTGCTTAAGGTCGCGTAAAATCTAGGATTTTAGGCGTTCGTTAGGATGTGAAAGCCCGCCAGCGCCGCTTTTTGCGCTTCAATATTTGCTCGTGCATTGATCAGCCCGACACGGCGTCGAAGTTTTTGCCGCCTGAGGCGTTCGACCGGGAGCAAATCGTGGCATCTTGAGTTCGACCACACACAGGCCAGATTCATGAGCGATCGTTCACAATCATTGAGCGCTCCGGGGCCCGAATGACTATGTGAAGTTCGGGCTGGGCGCGGACGGAGGTACGATGTCTGAGGATATCTTTCGCAGCTATGCGCGCTCGTTCGAACAGCGGCGCGAAGCGGAAATGTCGCTGCAGGACTTTCTGACGCTCTGCCGCGATGATCCCATGGCGTACGCAACGGCTCACGAGCGCCTTCTGGCCGCCATCGGCGAGCCGCGCATGGTCGACACGTCGAAAGACGCGCGTCTCGGTCGCATTTTTCAAAACCGCACTGTGCGGTTCTATCCTGCCTTCGCGGAATTCTACGGCATGGAAGAGACGATCGAACGCATCGTCGCGTTCTTCCGTCAAGCCGCGCAGGGCTTGGAAGAGCGCAAGCAAATTCTCTATCTGCTCGGTCCCGTCGGCGGCGGCAAATCTTCGCTCGCTGAGCGCCTGAAGGCGCTGATGGAAGAAAAGCCGATTTATGTGCTGAAGGCCGGCGAGGACATGTCGCCAGTGTTCGAGCATCCGCTTGGGCTATTCGATCCCGAGACCTGGGGCCAAAAGCTCGAAGACGAATACAACATTCCGCTGCGGCGCTTGAGTGGGCTGATGAGCCCATGGTGCGTGAAGCGGCTCGACGAATTTGGCGGCGACATCACCAAATTTCGTGTCGCCAAAGTGATGCCATCGCGACTGCGGCAGATCGGCATCGCCAAGACCGAGCCGGGCGATGACAACAATCAAGATGTCAGCTCGCTGGTCGGCAAGGTCGACATCCGCAAGCTGGAAATGCACGCCCAGAACGATCCTGATGCGTATTCGTACTCGGGTGGCTTAAATCGCGCTAACCAAGGCATGCTCGAATTCGTCGAGATGTTCAAAGCGCCGATCAAGATGCTGCACCCGTTGCTGACCGCGACGCAGGAGCAGAATTACGTCGGCACCGAGAACATCGGCGCCATCCCGTTCCAAGGGATCATCATGGCGCACTCCAACGAATCCGAATGGCAGGCGTTCAAGAACAACAAGAACAACGAAGCCTTCATTGACCGGATTTTCGTGATCAAAGTGCCGTACTGCCTGCGCGTGCAGGAAGAGCAAAAGATCTACGAAAAACTGATCCGCGGTTCGGAGTTAAGCGAAGCGCCGTGCGCGCCGGGCACGCTGGAAATGTTGGCGCGCTTCTCAGTGCTGTCGCGCTTGAAGGAGCATGAAAACTCCAACGCCTTCGCCAAGATGCGCGTCTATAACGGCGAAAGCCTGAAGGAAGTCGATCCCAAGGCGCGCACCATGCAGGAATACAAAGACTCCGCCGGCGTCGATGAAGGCATGGACGGCATCTCAACGCGCTTTGCGTTCAAGGTGCTGGCCGCCACCTTCAACCACGACACCATCGAGGTCGCGGCCGATCCGGTGCACTTGATGTACGTGCTGGAGACCAACGTTCGCCGCGAGCAATTCCCGCAAGAAAGCGAAAACAAGCTTCTGGAGTTTGTGAAAGCCGAACTGGCGCCGCGCTATGCGGAATTCATCGGCAACGAGATTCAGAAAGCCTATCTCGAGTCGTATCACGACTTTGGGCAGAACTTGTTCGACCGCTATGTCGACTTCGCCGACGCCTGGATCGAGGACATCGACTACAAGGATCCCGACACTGGTCAGCTGCTGAATCGCGAATTGCTGAACCAAGAGCTTTCGAAGATCGAAAAGCCGGCGGGCATCGCCAATCCAAAGGATTTCCGCAACGAAGTGGTGAAGTTCACGCTACGCGCGCGGGCGGGTCACGGCGGCAAGAACCCGTCATGGACGTCGTACGAAAAGATCCGTGAAGTGATCGAACGGCGCATGTTCAGCCAGGTGGAAGATCTGCTGCCAATCATCTCGTTCGGTTCCAAGAAGGACGGCGACAGCGAAAAGAAGCACGAGGAGTTCGTGTTGCGCATGGTCGAGCGCGGCTACACCGAGCGGCAGGTCCGCCGGCTGGTCGAGTGGTACATGCGCGTGAAGCAGGCCGGCTAAGCCGAGAGGACGGGCGGCCATGCACATCATCGACCGGCGCCTCAATCCCGGCGGCAAGAGTTTCGCCAACCGGCAGCGCTTCTTGCGCCGCGCGCGCGCGCAAGTGCGGCGCGCAGTGCGGGAAGCTTCGAGCACGCGGTCGATCAAGGATGCAGGCAAGGGTGGGGAAATTTCCATTCCCGCCGGCGGTGTGCACGAGCCCTTTCTGCATCGCTCGCGGCAAGGCGGCGTGCGCGACTATCTGCTGCCCGGCAACAAGAAATACATCGAAGGCGACACTATCCCACGCCCTGACCAGCAAGGCGGGCAGGGGTCCAAGGCAAGCGACAGCGGAGAGGGCGAAGATGAGTTTCGCTTCGCGCTGTCGGACGAGGAGTATCTTGATCTTTATCTCGAAGATTTAGAGCTTCCGGATTTGGCCAAACGTCAGATCGCCGGCGCACAATCGGTACAATGGCGGCAAGCCGGCTATTCGACGGCGGGACCCCCGTCGCGCATTTCGGTGCCGCGTACACTGCGCAACTCGATGTCGCGCCGCATCGCATTGCGCCGCCCCAAGCCAGAAGACATCGAAGCACTCGAAGCGCAGATCACGGAGGCCGAAGCGGCGGGTGAAGCCGACAAGGTCGTGAAGTTGCGCGCTGATTTGGAGCGCGCACAGAAACGCACCAAGCTCATTCCCTACATTGATCCCGTCGACGTTCGCTACCGGCGCTTGGAGTCTAACCCGAAGCCCATCGCCAAAGCGGTGATGTTCTGCCTGATGGACGTCTCCGGCTCGATGAACGAGCACATGAAGGATTTGGCGAAGCGCTTCTATTCGCTGCTCTATCTGTTTCTCAATCGCCGCTACGACCACGTCGATGTAATCTTCATCCGTCACACCCACGAAGCGCAGGAAGTCGATGAGCAGACCTTCTTCTATTCGCGCGAAACCGGCGGCACAGTCGTTTCCACCGCGCTGTTCGAAATGGCCAAGATCATCCGCGATCGCTATCCGGTGAGCGATTGGAATATCTACGCGGCGCAAGCGAGCGACGGCGACAATACCTCGAGCGATAACGCGGTCGTGTTGGCGCAATTGCGCGATGTGATCCTGCCGATCTGCCAATATTACGCCTATGTCGAAGTCGGCATGGACGACGAGGACGACAATCAACCCGGCGGCGGCGAACCCTCGACCAATCTTTGGCGCGCCTATCGCCGCGTTTCGGTCGATGCGCCGTTTGCGATGCGCAAAGTCCGGCATCGGCGCGACATCTATCCGGTGTTTCGCGAACTGTTTTCGCGCCGGCCGGAAGGCGCGGCTGCGGAGGGCGCATGACCATTCTCGCGCCCGACTCGAAGCTGCTCTTCAGCGGCCCCGATTGGGATTTTGACCTGATCAAGCGCGTGCACGAGGCCTGCGGCGAGATCGGCGTCGGGGAGATGGGGCTGGATCCCTATCCAAACCAGATCGAGGTGATCACCACCGAGCAGATGCTCGACGCCTATGCCTCGACAGGCATGCCGCTCTTCTATCGTCATTGGAGCTTCGGCAAGCATTTCGCGCGCAACGAAGCGATGTATCGCAAAGGTTATCAGGGCCTCGCCTACGAAATCGTCATCAATTCCAATCCCTGCATCGTCTACATCATGGAGGAAAACTCCGCGACGATGCAGACGTTGGTGCTGGCGCACGCCGGCTACGGGCACAGCCACTTCTTCAAGAACAATTACGCGTTCAAGCAATGGACCGATGCCGAAGGCATTCTGGACTATCTCGATTTTGCGCGCGGCCTGATCGCCAAGTACGAGGACCGCTACGGTCAAGAAGAAGTGGAGCGCGTGCTCGACGCAGCGCATGCGCTGCAAAGTCACGGCATTCATCGCTTCCCGCGCAAGCGTATGCCGGACTTACGCTCCGAGCAAAAGCGAGAAGAAGAACGCCGCCGCCACGGCGAACAATTGTTCAACGATCTCTGGCGCACGCTGCCGGCTTCAAAGCGCAAAGTGACGTCCGACGACGATGCGCGGCGCAAAGCGCTGCTCGGCCTCCCGGAAGAAAATTTGCTGTACTTCTTGGAGAAGACCGCGCCGCGCCTGCAAGGTTGGCACCGCGAAATTCTGCGCACGGTGCGGATGATCAATCAATACTTCTACCCGCAGCGGCAAACCAAGCTGATGAACGAAGGCTGCGCAACCTTTACGCACCACCGCATCATGACCCGCCTGCACGAGAAGGGCCAAATCACCGACGGCTCCTTCCTGGAGTTTCTTCACTCTCATACCAGTGTAGTGATGCAGCCCGAGTTCGACGATCGACGCTATTCGGGCGTCAATCCCTACGCGCTCGGTTTCGCGATGATGTCGGATATCGAGCGCATCTGCACCAAACCCACCGACGAAGACCGCGAGTGGATGCCCGATATCGCCGGCAACGCCGATCCGTACGGCACTCTGCGCGACATATGGGCGAACTATCGCGACGAGAGTTTCGTCTCGCAATTCCTCTCGCCGGCCTGCATCCGAGATTTCGGTTTCTTCCGCGTCGTTGACGACGAAGACGAGGAAGAAATGGCAGTCGCCGCGATCCACGACGAGCGCGGCTATCGCAAGATCAGGCGCGCGCTCTCGAAGCACTATGATGTCGCTTACAGCGATCCAGACATTCAGATTGTTGATGTGGATTTAGCGGGCGACCGCAAGCTGATCCTCAATCACCGCGTCATGGACGGCATCGCGCTGCAAGAAGAAGACACGGCAAAGGTGCTGCAGCATGTCGCCGATCTCTGGGGTTACGACGTAAAGCTTATCGAAGCCGATGAAAGCGGCAGTCAAATCGGCGAGCACAGCGCCAGCCCGCGCCGGCCGTTTATGTGATCAGGCGCCCAACCGCGCTAGGCCTTCTGCAATTGCGGGGTCGACGCGCACGTCGCGCGGGCTGAGTGGCCGCGCGAGACGCAAGCCTTCGATTGCGCGGGCGCGGGAGAGGGCGACGTAGGTCTGGCCGGGCGCAAACGCACCGCGGCCGAGATCGATTTCGACGGCGTCGAGCGTCATGCCTTGGGCTTTGTGAATGGTGAGCGCCCAGGCCGGCGCAAGCGGGAATTGCACGTATTTGAATTCCTCTTTCACCTCCATGCGGTTTTCCTTGGCGTTCCAGGTCCAGCGTGCCTGCGGCCACACCGCACGTTCGACATCGACGTCCTCACCGCCATCAATGGCGACGACGATGATGGTTTCGTCGAGCGACTTCACGGTGCCCAGTGAGCCGTTTACCCAGCGACCCTCAGAATCGTTTTGCGTGAAGATCACGCGGGCGCCGCGCTTCAGAATCAACTCAATCGGCGCAGGGTAGCGATCGGTCTGCGCTTTCGGCGCCTCGCCTTCAAAGCCGCCGGAATAGCGCGCCGCCACACCGCCGAGCGCTTCCAAGCCGCGGACATTGTAATTGTCGGCAACAGCGTTGGTCGCGCAGAGCAGAACTGGGCGTTGCGGTAGAGAGCGTTCCAGGCACTCAGCGTTCAACGTCGCCACCGCATCTTCGACGCCACGCTGTTCGCGCAGCGCCGAGAGCAGGGCGATGAAGTCGCTGTCGGTTTGGCGGCGGACTTCGGTGAGTTCGAGCGCTGCGAGAGGCGCATCGCGCAAGCACTGCGCGGAGAATGCATAAGGGCTCGAATAGCCGGCGTCTTCCAGCAACTGGCCTTCGTCGCCACGCACCACCGGCGGCAATTGGTAGAAGTCGCCGACCAGCAGCATCTGCACGCCGCCGAAGGGCCGCGAGGACTTGCGCGCCACCTTCAGATGCTGATCCATGGCGTCGAGTACGTCGGCGCGCAGCATCGAGACTTCGTCGATGATCAGCCGCCGCAGCGCACGTGCGTTGCGCGTGAAGAACCAGTTCGGCTTTTCGTGCAGGCCAATCAGCGGGCGCGGCGGGAAGCCGAAGAAAGAATGCACCGTCTGCCCGCCAATGTTCATGGCGGCGAGCCCCGTCGGCGCCAGCAAGGCTTGCGGGAAGCCCGGATCGCGCTCGACCAAAGTACGAATGAAATGACTCTTGCCGGTGCCAGCGCGGCCGGTCAGCAGCACGACAGGCGTGCGCTCATCGAGCGCCGTGAGCGCTTCCTTTTCGGCTTGGTCAGGCGTCAGCGCGGGAATCATCACGCACACTATAGCGAGGCGCGATCAAACCGCTTCAAGCGATTGGCTGAGATCGGCGATCAGATCCTCCGGGTCCTCGATGCCGATGGAGATGCGGATGAGCCCAGGCGTGATCGAGTAGCGGGCAAGATCAGCGGCGGGCACGCCGGAATGCGTCGTGGAAGCCGGATGCGAAGCTAGTGTTTCGGTGCCCCCAAGGCTCACTGCGAGCTTGATTAGCTGCAGCGAGTCCAAGAGACGAAACGCTTCCGCTTCGCCGCCATTGATCTCGAACGAGAAGGTCGAGCCCGCGCTCTTGTTCTGCTGCTCATGGATCGGACGATCCGGATGATCGGCGGGAAGAAAGTCGAGATACCACACGTTCTTAATCTTAGCATGATCGCGCAGGAAGGCGGCAACCCGCGCTGCGCCCGCCGCGCTCGCTTCCATGCGCAGCTTCATTGTCTCAAGCGAGCGCATCAGCAGCCACGCCGTGTGCGCATCGCACATCGTGCCGAGTGTAGAACGCATGCGGCGCACGGGCGCCAGCAGGGCCCGCGAGCCGGAGGCCGCGCCGGCAATCACGTCGGAATGGCCGCCGACATATTTTGTGAGTGAGTTCACCACGATGTCGGCGCCATGCGTGATTGGGGTGCAATAGACCGGTCCGAGCATGGTGTTGTCGACAATCACCGGCGGCCGCGAACCGTCGCCGCAGCCTTCAGAGGCTTTGCGCGCAATCGCAATGTCGACGAGCGCATTGGTCGGATTGGCCGGCGTCTCAATATAAAGGCAACCCACGCGGCCCTGCTGCTTTGCTTGCTCAACCGCTTTCATCAGAGCGTCCGGTCCGTGCTCCGCCTCGAACGCAACGGTCTTGACGCCGAACTCCGGCAACAGCGAACGCAACAGCGTCTCGGCCCCGCCATAGATCGGCTGACTGTGCACAATAATGTCGCCGGGTCGCATATAGGCCCAAAGGGTCGTCGAGATCGCTGCCATGCCGGACGCGAAGGCGAGAGAGGCTTCCGCGTCGTCCCAGATCGCCAAACGATCTTCGAGCACTTCGAGGTTAGGGTTGTTGAAGCGCGAATAGATGAGACCCGGCTCTTCGCCGGCCCGCGGTTTGCGGCGGCCCTGCAGGGCAGAGAAAAAATCCTTACCGTCCTGCGCGGTTCTGAAAACGAAAGTCGAGGTTTGAAATTGCGGCGGCTTTAGCGAGCCTTCCGACAGCATCGGATCATAGCCGTAGCCCATCATCAGGGTTTCGGGCTTCAGCGGGCGATCGCCGAGCGTGCGTTTGCGCCAAGTTTTTTCCGCCACGCGCATCTCCGTGAAATGGATGAGCGCTTGTCGTCTGGAATGCGTGTCAGTTCAATGCCGCGTTACGGCGTCCAGATCGCGCCGCGCTTGGCCGGCGACGGTAGCTCGTCGATCAGCGTCAGGCCGGCAAATCCAGCGGCCACGCATGGCAGGTGGACGGCGAGCATTGATCCGAATGGCGTTTCGGCGTCAGGCAGCGACGCCGGCGTGTAGAGACCGGCAACGGCGACGTATCGGGTCCAATGAATGCGCGGGATGGGCGGCAGATCGGCGTCATCGGCATCTTGCTCGATGGCGCCGTCTTCGGTGATCAATTGCGGCACCATGCCGGTGAGGCGCAGTGTCAGATCAAGTTCATAGGTTTCACCCGATTGCTCAATCACGCGCAGGCGCGCAACATGCGTGGCGCCGCGTGATTGCTCGAGGACGCTTTCGTCTCTCAAAGAAATGACGCCCCAATCGCGATCGATGACAAAGCGGCCACCAGCGTCGTCGAGTAGATAGAAGCCTGGCGCGTCGAGTCCATCTGCGGGCGCGCAGATGGCGAGCGCGTGGTCGATAGCTTCGATCGACGGCTTTCGGGCCGGATCAATCTCGATGGAGTCAAATGATTCGGAAAACGGATCGGATGGCGTGTTCATGCCACGCCACCTTCTCCATTCATCGCTAATTCCACGTGTAGGGCGCGTTTGCTAAGCGTTCAGCTTGATGAGCGCGCGTTTACGCTTATTCGCCCCAGCCGATCGCTGCTTTCACTTCAGTGAACTCTTCTAGCCCGAAGTGACCGCCTTCGCGGCCAAGCCCAGACTGCTTGTAGCCGCCGAACGGCGTGCCCATGCCGCCTTGCGCGCCATTGATGTGCACATTGCCAGCCCGCAGCTTCTTGGCGACCCTCCGCGATTTTTCTTGTGAGCCTTGTACGTAAGCGGCCAGGCCATACGGCGTGTCATTCGCGATCTTTACGGCTTCGTCTTCGCTCTCGTAGGGGATCACCACCAGCACCGGCCCGAAGATTTCTTCGCGCGCGATGGTCATGGTGTTGTTCACATCCGCGAACACGGTGGGCTTCACGTAATAGCCGCGATTGAAACCATCCGGACGGCCAACGCCGCCGGCCGCGACCTTGGCGCCTTCGTCAATGCCCTTCTGAATCAGGCCTTGCACTTTCTGGAATTGGTTGGCGTTGGCCAGCGGACCAATCGCGCCTTGCTCAGCAGTGGAGGGCGCTTGCACTTTGATCGCGTTGGCAGTCGCCGCGGCAATCGCCACCACTTCATCGTACTTGGCGCGCGGCGCCAGCATGCGCGAGGGCGCATTGCAGCTTTGGCCGGTGTTCATGACCATGTGCATCATCGAGCGCGACACCGCCTTTTGCAGATCGGCGTCGTCGAGAATGATGTTCGGGCTCTTGCCGCCAAGCTCCAGCGCGACGCGCTTGATGCCGTCGGCGGCGTTCTTCATCACCGCTGTGCCGGCGCGTGTTGAACCCGTGAAGCTCATCATGTCGATGTCCGGATGCTTCGACATGGCTTCGCCAACGCCCGGGCCGTCGCCGTTGACGAGATTGAAGACGCCAGGCGGTACGCCAGCTTCATCCATAATTTCGGCGAACACGATGGCGTTCAGCGGCGCCAACTCGGAAGGCTTCAGCACCATGGTGCAACCAGCGGCGAGCGCCGGGCCAACCTTGGCGCAGACTTGGTTCATCGGCCAATTCCACGGCGTGATCATGCCGATGACACCGATGGGCTCACGCAGAATGCGCCGGCCCTTGCCGTAGTCAGACTCGAACGCAAAATCGTCGAGCTGTTTGCGCGCGTCCATCAGATAGCCAAGGCCAGCCGGCGCTTGCGCGGCGTTCGCCAGCGGCAGCGGCGCGCCCATTTCCATGGAAATGGTCTCGGCCATTTCCGGCATGCGGCGCGAATAGACCGCGATCACCTTGTCGAGCACCGCCTTGCGCTCATCCACGCTGCTCTGCGACCAAGTCTCGAACGCCTTGCGTGCGGCGGCCACGGCTTTGTCCACGTCGGCGGCGGTCCCGAGGGAGATGCGCCCGCAAGGCTCTTCATTGGAGGGGTTGATCACGTCATGCGTGCGCGGCTTAGCCGGGGCGACCCATTTGCCGTCGATGTAGAAATTGAGTTGCTCGCGCATGCTGATCCTCCGGGGCGTGTCGGTTGGTGCTAGCAGATATAGGCGCGCGAGACGAGTTCGCGCGGCGGCAGGGATGGGGTATCGCAGCGGCCCATGACGGATCACCCGCCGCTCCGCACTTACGGCCGGATCAAAGCCCGCACCTTGAAGCCGCGCCAGGCGGGCTTGGTCGAGGTTTTGCTCCCGCACTTGGCGGTCCCGGAGGCGGGGGCATTGGATCTGGACGCGCTGTTTCCAGACTTGCCCGGCGCGTTCTCCGTTCTCGAAGTTGGCTTCGGCGGCGGCGAGCACCTAGTGGCGCAGGCGGGCGCACACCCTGAAGCGCGGTTCATCGGTGTTGAGCCGTTTCTGAACGGCGTGGCGTCGTGTCTCCGGCATATAGAAGAGAGCGGCGTTCAGAACGTGCGCCTGCACCAAGGCGACGCGCGCGACGTAGTAGCGCGTTTGCCGGACGCCTCGCTCGACCGCGTGGACTCTCTCTTCCCCGATCCGTGGCCAAAGAAGCGCCACTGGAAACGGCGGCTCATTCAAGCCGCCTTCGCTGCGGATCTCGCACGCGTGTTGAAGCCGGGCGGCGAAGTGCGCTTCGCAACGGATTGGGCAAACTATGCGTCATGGACACTAGACGTGTTTGTGCGCAGTCCGTGCTTCACATGGGCAGCTGAACGCGCTGCGGATTGGCGGTGCTCATGGCCGGAGCATGTCACAACGCGCTACGAGCAGAAGCGCTTGGGCGATTGCGCGCCGATATGGTTACGGTTCGTTCGTCATGTCAGCGCGCCGAAATCTTAGCGCTCCACGCACTAAGCTCGTCACATGCCGCCTATGGTCAAAAATCTATTGATGACGAGCGCCTTCGTGGTGGCGGGAACGGTGCTGAGCGCAATCGTCGCCAGCGTAGCCTCGCTGATTTTAACGACACCGGCCAGCGCGCAGGGTCCCAATGCGATCGCTGTTACGTTCGGCCTGATCATCTTTGTTGGCTGCGCCCTGATTGTAGGCGTCTGCTTTTGTGTCGTGACGCTCTTCCTGGCGGCGCTCACCATGCCTCCGACCTTGTGGTTCGCGCGCGCCTTCATGCTGCCGCGGCCCGCCGTCGACTACCTGTGCGTACAGATCGCACTCGAACAAACCAACAGCCTCACCTCGTACGGCCTCTTCAGGGGCAATACGCCGGAGATTTTCGCGGTGGTCGGGGTCGCGGCCGGTGTGGCCATGGGTTGGCTTCGTTACGTCGTGCTCAAGCCGGCAAAGCCGGCCAATTCGCCGCTGGTTCAGGTCGGCTGACCTGAAGCGCCTGGGGAGCAGGCGCCGATTTTCTTGCGTCTTTCGCGATGCAACACATGATTGTTGTTGACCGCCTCCGCGCTCGAATCTTTATTTCCCCCGAGCGTGAGAGAGTCCTCGCGCGAACGGGGGGGTAATAATCATGAGAAAGTTGGCCCTAGCGGCTTTGCCGCTAGCGATGAGCGTTGGCGCGTGCGCGACGGTGACGCGTGGCATGCACGAAGCTTTCACGGTTGAGACGGAGCCGTCTGGCGCCATGGTTGAAACCAGCAACGGGCTGCATTGCGACGCAACGCCTTGCACGTTTGCGCGCGTCGAACGCAAGGCGGAGTTCACGGTGACCATTACCAAGCCGGGCTATCGTACCTGGTCGGGCAACGTGACCCATCATACCGCTGGTGCGGGCGCAGCTGGTATGGCCGGCAATGTGCTTGTTGGCGGCCTAATCGGTGTCGGCGTCGACGCTACGAGCGGCGCCACTCAGGATTTGACGCCAAATCCGCTGCACGTGGCGCTCGAGGCCGAAGCGTCCGATACGCCGGCGGCGGCGCCAACCGCGACGAGCGCTGAGGCTGCCGCGGCAACGCCCGCGGCCACCACCCCAGCAAGCGCGACGACAGCGGCGGCGTCGACAGCGGGAGCGCCTGCAGGGGCTACCGCTCCCACCGCGGCGCCAGCTTCGCCGCACTGATCAAGCACGCCCGAAAGGGGTTTCGGCGCCACAAGCAAATGCTTGGCGCGCATACATGAGCGGCTAGGCGCTGACGCCTAGCCGCTGCGCATGCTGCTTGTTCTTTGTCATAAGCAACACACATGACACGCGCCGACTTGGACGTGTGTTCCAGTTGCCGGTAAGCGCTTCGGGCGGCGCGCAAATTTGAGGAGCGCGTCATGCCCGTGCGCGGCAGTTTTGTCGTCCTTCTGTGCCTGATGCTGGCGGGCTGCCTGACACCCAACACTCTGACGGACCGCGCGTTCAACTCCGGCGCCGTGCGCGATTTCAACGGTGACTTGAATCAAGTGACCACTGCGGTTGCCGCAGCAATGGAGAGGCTGCCCGTCAACGTGTCCGATCCTATGCCGCGCGGACCGGACCGCGTGATTGATTTCAATCGGCCGACCGATGCGCACAATTGGGGTGAGATCGGGCGGGTGGTGATTGAGCCGCTCGGGCCGAACCAGACCCGCGTGATTGTGGCGGTCGAGAACCGCTACAAGCTGCAGCCTACCCACGGCACCGAGCAGGCTTTCGCCGACATCATCTTCAACGGGGCCGAGCGGCGGCTGGTTCAAGTCCCGGCAGGGCTTGGCGGCAGCCGCTGAACCCGCTATATCCACACCAACACATCGCTGATTGCCCTCGGTGAGGGTATCGGCGGCGGGCCAAAAGCCCGCCGCTTTTTTGTTACTTTGGAGCTGGACGGCTGCGCGCCACCAATCCTGCCGAAGAGCGCCTGCTGGCGCTGATCGAGCCCGAGGCTGAAGGGCTGGGCT
>JBAQGO010000066.1:0-4588 GCA_049287825.1 Vitreimonas sp.
CGGCGACGCGCGGCTCCAATGGCGGCTTGAACTTCGATGTGCGTGGATCGCTGTTCGATGCGGCGCCGTTCATGAACGGCGGCGACGATCCGATGGTGGGGCCGAGCGCCATTCCTGTGGCGGCCACCGCTGCGTCACCGCCTGCAGAGCCGATGCGCGCGACAGTGATTGTCGACAATCTGAAAATGCGCGGCGGGGCGACGCTGTCGAATGCGCATGTGGAAGTGACGTCTTGGCGCGGCGCGCTGGCGACGCTGATCGCGTCGGGCCAATCGCCAACCAATAGGCTGTTCTCGCTGGCGCTGGGGGCGCGCAATGACGATCCGCTGGGGCATATCGCGTTCCGCTCCGACGATGCGGGGTTCGCGGTGGCGGCGCTGACGGGCACGCCGAACGTTGTCGGCGGCATCGCCACGGCGGATGGTGATTGGCGGCCAGGTCCGCCGACGACTGCGCGGATCAATGTACGGCTTCGGAATTTTCAAGTGGTGCGCTTGCCAGCTTTGGCGCGGCTGCTCTCGTCGGCGGGCTCGCTGACGGGTTTGGCTGAAATGCTGAATGGCGACGGTATCGGTTTCAACAATCTCGATGCACGCCTCAATTACGGAAACAACCGCGTCACCTTTACGGATGCGCGCATGGCGGGCCCTTCAATGGGGCTCACCGGTTCGGGTGGTTACGACATTCGCGCCGACAACCTCATGGTGGATGGTGTGGTGGCGCCGTCGCCCATCCTGAACCTCTCAATGCTGAGCAACGTGCCGGTGATCGGCAATTTGCTGACCTCGCGCCGCGGTGAAGGCGTGTTTGGGATGACCTATTCGATCAACGGCCATGCGGCGGCGCCGCGTGTGTTCGTGAATCCGGTGTCGGCGCTGACGCCGGGGATTTTGCGGCGCATCTTCGAGCCGGTCTCCCCGCGCGGCCAAGGCAATGCGCATTCGAACACGCCGCGCACGCCGGCTGCGCCGGAAGCTGTGAACGACAATGCTGCTGCGCCGGCTGCGGCTGCGAGTGACGCTGGCGGCGGCGAGGCGACCGCCAGCGCCTCGCCTTCGCGTTAACTCACGCGCAGGAGCGCGTGTTTCTTCTTGCCGAATGAAAGCTTGATGGCGCCGTTGACGATGTCGGCGTTGCTCAATGCCGCGGCTTCGTCAGTCACGAGCTTGTCGTTCACGCTGGCCGCTTTCTGCGCGATGGCGCGTTTGCCCTCGCCGTTGGACGCGACGAGCTTGGTCAGCGCCAAGGCGTTGGCGACACGAAGACCTTGCGCGAACTCCGCAGCGCCAATCGAGAATGTCGGCAGGTCCGTAGATGTCACGCCTTGTTCGAACGTTGCCTGCGCGGCGCTGGCGGCTTTGTTGGCTTCATCGCGGCCGTGCAGGAGCGCGGTGGCTTCGGTGGCGAGCACTTTCTTGGCGTCATTGATCTCGGCGCCGTGCAGCGCTTCGAGCCGCGCGATCTCTTCGAGCGGTAGATCGGTGAAAATTTTCAGGAACTTGCCGACGTCGGCGTCTTCGGTGTTGCGCCAATATTGCCAGTAGTCGTAGGGCGAGAGCATGTCGGCGTTGAGCCAGACGGCGCCTTGCGCGGTCTTGCCCATCTTGGCGCCGCTGGCAGTTGTGATGAGCGGCTGGGTCAGGCCGAAGAGTTCGTAGCTGTCCATGCGGCGGCCCAGTTCGACGCCGTTGACGATGTTGCCCCACTGATCGCTGCCGCCCATTTGCAGCGCGCAATTGTAGCGCTTCTTCAGCTCTACAAAATCGTAGGCCTGCAGGATCATGTAGTTGAATTCGATGAAGCTCATCGGCTGCTCACGCTCGAGGCGCAGCTTCACGCTGTCCATGGAGAGCATGCGGTTGACCGACATGTGGCGGCCGACGGTGCGCAGGAAGTCGAGGTAGTTGAGGTTGAGCAGCCATTCCGAATTGTCGACGAGGATGGCCTCGCTCTTGCCGTCGCCGAAGGTGAGAAACTTTTCGAAGGTGCCGCGGATCGACGCTGTGTTCTTTTCGATCTGCTCTTCGGTGAGCAGCTGGCGCATCTCTTCTTTGCCGGACGGATCGCCGACCCGGGTGGTGCCGCCGCCGAGCAGCACGATGGGTTTGCCGCCGGCTTGCTGGAGACGGCGCAGGTACATGATCTGGGTGAGGTTGCCGACGTGGAGGCTCGGCGCAGTCATGTCGAAACCGATATAGCCAGTGACGCCCGCTTGAGCGGCTTTGTCCAAGCCTTCCAAATCAGTGCATTGGTGGAATTGCTCGCGCGCGACGGCGGCGCGAAGGAAATCAGATTTGAGATTGGCGGTCGTCATGGCGGCTGGCCGATAGCATGGAGCGGCGCAGGTGTCGAAGGTAGGTCCTGTTAAGCGGTGCTGGGGTTAGAGTGTGCCGATGCGCGTCGCCCTGAAACCGCACCCGGATACGCCTGCCCGTGCTGTGCGTGCGGTTGAGGTGGAGATTGGGCCGGTGAGCGGGGCGCAGCTGCGTCTGCGCTATGTGGTGTCGGGTGAGATAGCGCGGTTGGCTTTGCCAGAAGCGGCTCCGCCGGAGCGCGCGGATGAGCTTTGGAAGCACACGTGCTTCGAGGCGTTCGCGATGCGCGATGTGGGCTATCGCGAGTTCAACTTTTCGCCGTCAACCGAATGGGCGGCTTACGATTTCGACGGCTATCGCGCCGGCGTGCGCAAGGCTGATGTGCTGGCGCCGCGCATTGAGGGGCGTCACGGGCAGGAGCATTATGAGTTGCACGTAGCGTTCGATTTGCCCGGCGCGGCGCCGTGGCGTTTGGCGCTGAGCGCGGTGATTGAAGAGACGGATGGGGTGAAGTCGTACTGGGCGTTGAAGCATCCGCCCGGCCAGCCCGACTTTCATCACGCCGATGGTTTTGTGTTGGAGCTTCCATGAAGTTTGGCATCGATCGCTTGTTAGAAGATGCATCGCTGCGCGCGCAGCTGGCGGGCAAGCGTGTCGCGCTAGTGGCGCATCCGGCGTCGGTGACGGCGGATCTTACGCATTCGCTCGATGCGCTAGCGGCGAGCGGCGACATTCGCATCACAGCAGCGTTCGGACCGCAGCATGGCATGCGCGGCGATAAGCAGGACAACATGATAGAGACGGCGGACTACAACGATCCGCTGTTCGGCATTCCGGTGTTCAGCTTGTACGGCGAAGTGCGCCGCCCAAGTGGGCAGATGATGTCGACATTCGATGTGGTGTTGATCGACCTGCAGGATGTCGGCTGCCGCATCTACACCTTCATCACGACGCTGCTCTACATGCTCGAAGCCTGCGCGAAGGACGGCAAAGAGGTTTGGGTTTTGGATCGGCCTAATCCGGCGGGCCGCCCGATTGAGGGGCTGGCGTTGCGCGCGGGCTGGGAAAGTTTTGTGGGCGCGGGGCCGATGCCAATGCGGCATGGGCTCACGCTCGGCGAGCTCGGGCATTGGTTCATCAAGCACTTCAAGCTCGATGTCACTTATCGCGTCATTGCGATGGAAGGCTATCGGCCCGATGAAGGGCCGGGGTTTGGCTGGCCGCTGGGCGAGCGGACTTGGATCAATCCATCGCCGAACGCGCCGAATTTATGGATGGCGCGCGCTTATGCCGGCACGGTGATGCTGGAAGGCGCAACGTTGAGTGAAGGACGCGGCACGACGCGGCCACTGGAAATGTTTGGCGCGCCGGACATTGATGCGCGTGAGGTGATTGTGGAGATGGAGCGGCTGGCGCCACATTGGCTGAAAGGCTGCAAGCTGCGCGATTGCTGGTTTGAGCCGACGTTCCACAAGCATGTGAAGCAGCTCTGCAATGGCGTGCAGATTCACACGGAGGGGCCATACTACGATGACGCGGCGTTCAAGCCTTGGCGTTTGCAGACGTTGGCGTTCAAAGCCATTCGTCGGCTCTATCCTGGCTACGAATTGTGGCGCGATTTTCCGTACGAATACGCGTTCGGGAAATTGCCGATCGATGTGATCAACGGTTCGCCGCTGTTGCGCGAATGGGTTGATGATGCGAACGCAACGCCTGGCGATTTCGATGCGCTGACCACGCCGGACGAGCAGGCGTGGGAGAGCGAGCGGCGTCCCCACCTGCTCTACTAGAGCGCTCCATCGAAAACTAACTTAACGATAGCTCGTCGCGCTTAGCCTGGTCCGCCGCCACGATCGCGGCGTTCGCGCGTCATGAGATCGCGCATCATGTCTTCACGGCCCATGCGATCCTGATCGCGGTCGCCGCGATCGTGGCCATCCCGATCACCGTGGTCGCCGGTGTCCTCATGCATGCGTCCACCCGGATTGGGCGGCGGCGGCGGCGGCGGCGGTGGCGGCGGCTGACTGTGATCGTGGCCGCCATGATGGTCGCCATCGTGGTCGTGATCGCCGTGATGGTCGCCATCGTGATCGTGGCCCCCGTGATCGCCATGGTCGTGATCGTCGTGGTGATCACCGTCATGATCGTGATCGCCATGGTCATGATCGCCATGGCCATGATCGCCGTGGTGATCACCGTCGTGATGACAGTCGTGATCATGGCACGGCGGTGGTGGCGGCGGCGGCGGCGGGCACGGCGGAGGTGGCGGCGGC